>NC_017249.1:600000-1200000 GCF_000284375.1 Bradyrhizobium japonicum USDA 6 | reverse complement strand
TCATAAGGTCCGGCGTCGTCGATTACATCGCTCTGAACGGCCATCTCTGCCACGCCGATCCCCTGTGCCCGTTTGATATACGCTTGTTGTCGGTCTTGTTGTTGGTCTTACGCTCCGGATGCGGCGCGAGGCCGATCCGGAGCGGAGGTCTTGTGAGATCCCGGCGCCCAGTCCGGGACAAGAGCGCTTAGCTCTTGATCTCGGCAGCCCAGGTCTTCTCGATCAGCTGGACGACCGGGTCCGGCATCGGGATGTAGTCGAGTTCTTCAGCCGCCTTGCCGCCGCTCTTGAAGGCCCAGCGGAAGAACTTGATGGCTTCCTGCGAGGCTGCCTTGTCGGTGGCATCCTTGTGCATGAGGATGAAGGTCGCCGCCGTGATCGGCCAGGACTTGTCGCCGGGCTGGTCGGTCAGGATGACGTAGTAGCCGGGAGCCTTGGCCCAGTCGGCGTTGGACGCGGCGGCCTGGAAGGCTTCGACGGTCGGCTGCACCGGCTTGCCGGCCTTGTTGACGAGACCGGTGTAGGTCAGCTTGTTCTGCTTGGCATAGGCGTACTCGACGTAGCCGATCGAGTTCTTGGTCTGGCTGATGTTGCCCGACACGCCTTCGTTGCCCTTGGCGCCGACGCCGACCGGCCACTCGACCGCGGTGCCCTCGCCGACCTTGCTCTTCCAGTCCGCGCTGGCCTTGGACAGATAGTTGGTGAAGTTGAAGGTGGTGCCCGAACCATCCGAGCGGCGGACCACGGTGATCGCGTCCGACGGCAGCTTCACGTTCGGATTGAGCTTCTTGATCGCGGCGTCGTCCCACTTGGTAATCTTGCCGAGATAGATGCTTGCCAGGGTCTCGCCATCGAACACCAGCTCGCCGGGCTTCACGCCCTCGATGTTGACGACCGGAACGATGGCGCCCATCACCATCGGCCACTGGACGAGGCCGTCCTTCTCGAGCTGCTCGGCCTTGAGCGGCGCGTCGCTGGCGCCGAAGGTCACGGTCTTGGCCTGGATCTGCTTGATGCCGCCGCCGGAGCCGATCGACTGGTAGTTCAGACCGTTGCCGGTCTCCTTCTTGTAGGCGTCGGCCCACTTGGAATAGATCGGGAACGGGAACGTCGCACCGGCACCCGTAATGTCGGCAGCAAAGGCCGCCGTCGCCGATGCGGCGACCAAGCCGGCAGCGACGATCGTTTTGATGAAATTCATGGTGGTCTCCATACAGGGGAGCGAAGCGCCATCCGCGCCCGATCGCGCTCCCCGTGCCGCCCCTTTAGGAGCGGTCGGCTGTGCTTTTACGAAGGTTTCGTGACAGCTGGATGACACATCCAAGCAATTGAAATCGCTTGAATATCAGGTTGAAGCCGCCGTCTTCGCCTGGGGAAAACAGGCCGTGAAAACGGCGCCCTGCTTGGGCACGCTCTCGATCAAAAGCCGGCCGCGATGGCGGTTAAGAATATGTTTCACCAGCGATAATCCGAGCCCCGTCCCGCCCTGCGAGCGGCTGTCGCCGACGTCGACCCGGTAGAACCGCTCGGTCAGTCGCGGCAGGTGCTCGGGCGCGATGCCGGGGCCGAAATCGCGGACCATGACCCGGATTTCCTGAGTTCCATCAGTGGCTGCTGCCGCGGCCAGCGACACGATGACACGTCCGCCCGACGCCCCGTATTTGAGCGCGTTCTCGATCAGGTTCTCGAACAGGCGGAGCAATTCCTCGCGGTCGCCCGCGATCATCACGGGCGTTTCGGGCAGATGGGTTTCGACCTCGACCTGGCGCTCCCGCGCCAGCGGCTCGAGCCCGTCGGCGACCTGGAAGATGATCGGCAGCAGGTCGACCAGGGTGTCGGGCCGCACATGGGCCGACAGCTCGACCCGCGACAGCGAGAGCAGATCGTCGATCAGGCGCGCCATCCGGGTCGCCTGGTTGTGCATGATGCCGAGGAACCGCTCGCGCGCCTTGGGATCGTCCTTGGCCTGGCCCTGGAGCGTGTCGATGAAGCCCGACAGCGCGGCAAGCGGCGTGCGCAGCTCGTGGCTGGCATTGGCGACGAAGTCCGCGCGCATCTCCTCGACCCGGCGCAGCGGCGTCTGGTCGTGGAAGGTCATCAGCATGCATTTGTCGGCGCCGCCGAAGGAGGTCGGCACCGGCACCGGCGTGATGATCAGCTCCATCCAGCGATCGACCGGGACATGGTCGAGATAGGTCGCGCGCCGCGGCTCGGTGGTGGCGATCGATTCACGCAGCGCGGTGATGATCTCCGGCGAGCGCAGCGCGAACTGGGCGAGCTCGTTCTTGCGCAGCGCCGGCGCCAGCTGGGCGGCGGCGGCATTGAGATGGATGACGCGCCCGGCGCGGTCGAGCAGCACGGCCGGATCCGGCATGCCAGCGACGACCGCGGCCACCGCCGCGCTCTCGACCGGGTTGACGCGGCGGGTGTCGTCGCGCGAGGCGGCATTGTCGTGCAGCCGCCAGGGGATCAGCGCCGCGGCCGCGATGCAGAGGAACACCGTCGCCGCCCGCATCACCGACAATTCGCCGAGCGAGACCACCACCGACAGCGCCAGCGCCGCGGCGATCAGGATAACGGTCGAGTGCCGCAGCCGGTCGGACCAGGGCTGCGCCGAGGGAGAAGATGGGGCGTCGATCGCCATCGGGGCGGGCTTCTCCTAAGGGGATGCGCCGGTCAGGCGCCGCTGTCGCTGCGCTCTCTCACATAGGCGGCTTCACGCGCCGGGCCGGGGTCGAGCTTGAGCGCCGCCTGCTGCAAGCGCTTCGATCGAGCGCCGATTATAACCTCGCGAAACGTCAGCAAGATTACAGATATGACGAAGGGGGAGAGATAATAGAGGACGCGGAACAGGAGCATGCCACCCAGCAGTTCCTCGCGATCCATCTGCCAGAGGCCGACCAGCATGGCGGCATCGAACACGCCGAGCCCGCCCGGCGAGTGGCTGGCGAAACCGAGCAGCGTCGCCGAGACGAAGATCACCGCCACCACGACGAAGCCGAGATTGGGCTCGTCCGGGACCAGCACGTACATCGCGAGCGCACAGAAGCCGAGATCGATGATGCCGATGGCGATCTGGAGCAGCGTCAGCGGGCCGCCCGGCAGCACCACGGTCCAGGGCCCGCGGCCGACCACCCGCGGCTGGGTCCAGACCCAGACCACATAGGCGACCAGCCCCACGATGATCATCATCGCCAGCATCCGGTTCAGCCAGGGCGGAAGCTGGTCGATCGAGGCTGCGGCTTCCGGATGGTAGGAGATGCCGAGGCCGAGCACCGCGGCATTGCCGAGCCAGAAGGTCAGGCCGGCGAGAAAGCAGATCTTTGCGACGTCGATCGCGTTCAGGCCATAGGCCGAATAGATGCGGTAGCGCACCGCGCCGCCGGTGAAGACGCTGGCGCCGACATTGTGGCCGATCGAATAGCTGGTGAAGGCGGCGAGCGCATTGATGCGGTAGGGCACATGGGTGTGGCCAATCGCGCGCACCGCGAACAGATCGTAGAAGGTCAGGGTGAAATAGCCCGCGGCCACGAACAGCGCAGCCATCGCAATCTGGCTCGGCTCGGTGCTCTTGATCGCTTCGAGGACCTCGTTGACGTCGATGCCCCGCAGCATGTGGTAGAGCACATAGCAAGCGATGCCGATGACCGCGACGCTGATCACAACTCCAAGCTTATGCAGGACTTGCTTCTGGCGCAGAAACGTCATCGCCCTGCGTATGGCTTCCAGCATCTAGACCTCGAACAACGCTTCAGCGGCCGGGGTGGCCGGCGGACAGGCGGACGACGCACAGGCATTCAACGAACCCTTGCCGCCGGCTCCGGCATCGCGCATGCCCCATGCCCTTCCACTAGCGCGTTTTGCGGCGGAGTGGAATTCAGCAATTCGAACAAATACTCGTGCCTTCAATATTTTAGGCAGGGTTGCGAGCTCCTGATGCACGGATTGGCGCTTTCGGCGGCAAGACTGACGCGAATCTCCATGGCAATCCTGCGCAGTCGCCATGAAGTTTTGATGATTTCGACCGCACAATGTTCCGTCACGACTTAAGCCGACGTCAATCTATGGGCCGACCCCGCCTGGTGAAAGAGGGGTGACTGGCGCTGTTGTTCAGGGATTTCAGGTGGGCCGAAAGGCCGCGGCCTCGGAGGCGGTCCGATTCCGTCCCGGATCAGCGCCACGCGGAAGTAACGGCGGCTACGATTTCGTCGGTACCGGGAAAGTGGCCCTTGCTGCGGCTGGCTACGATCCTGTCGCCGACCTTGACCTGGAAGATCCCACCCTTGGCGGGCACGAGAGACGGCTCCAGCGTCAGATGCTGCCGCAGCGCAGCAGCGGCGTCCTTGGCGCGCTTCTCGTAGCCGCAGGGGCGGCAATAGATGATGGTCACATCAGCCATCTCGCCCGCCTTCAGGCAGCGCGCTGCTGGCGCACGGCTTCGATGCCGGCGATCCAGCCTGCGACGGAGCGGCCGATCGCCTCGGGGTGATCCTCCTGGAGGAAGTGCAGGCCGGGTCCGAGGCGGACCAATGCGCAGTGCTTCAGCGAGGCTGCGAACCGCTCGGCGAATTCGGGCGCGACGAGCGCACCGGGCGTGCCCGAGAACAACAGCTTCGGATAGGACGATGCAGCGAGCGCGGCATGCGCGGATTGGAGCGTCTCGTAGACGTCGGCAGGCTCGCCTGCGATCGGCAGTTCGCGGGGGAAGGCGAGAACGGGCCGGCGGCTCTCCGGCGTGGGGAATGGCGCACGGTAAGGCGCCAGCTCGTCCTCGCCGAGCTTGCGGACGATGCCACCGGGCAGCACGCGCTCGACGAACGCGTTCGCCTCGAGGATCATCGCTTCGCCCTCGCCCGGCGTCCTGAATTTGCGGAACGCCGCCCTCGCCGCCTCGGCGTGGTCCTGCTCCTCCGCGACCTCGGTGTGGTGAAAGTCCTGCCAGGTCGGCATCGGGCGGATGAACTCCATGAAGGCAAGGCCGCGCACGAAATCCGGCCGGCGCGCGGCGAGATGGAACGCGAGCGCGGTGCCCCAGTCCTGCGCGACAAGATAGGCCGATTTAATGCCGCGCTGTTCGATGAATGCATCGAGATAGCGGACGTGGTCGACGAAGCGATAGCCGATGTCGGGCTTGCCGGATTGGCCGAAGCCGACGAGATCGGGCGCGATGCAATGTGCGACCGGCGCTACAAGCGGCAGAATGTTGCGCCAGATATGCGACGACGTCGGGTTGCCGTGCAGGAACAGGGCAGCGGGCGCATCGCGATCTCCCCCCTCGCGATAGGCCATCGTGCTTCCCAGCACAGACGCTTGGAGAATCTCGATTCCAGTTGGCTTGCTCATGTCAGCTCCCTGAAGACGGTTTGAAAGGCGATGGTCTTGAAACGTTCGAGGGCGTTGGGATTGCGGTCGACCTTCATGCGCAGGATCGCGCCTTGCCAGGACGCGAGCAGGAAATCGGCAAGCTCTTCGGGCGCGAATTCGGATGCGATCTCGCGGCACGTCTGGGCGTCCCTGATGCAGGCGGCGAACGGCGCGCGCCATTCGGCGAAGATTTCGGCGAGACGCGCGCGCAGCATTTCGCTGCTGGCTGACGCCTCCAGGCTGAGATCACCGATCAGGCAGCCGCGGCCATAGCCGTCGGCCTCGAGCCGGCCGGTGATGATGTCGAGATAGCGGCGCAGCCGCGCGCGCGGGGTCAGCGAGGTGTCGTCGAGCGCTTCCGCGACCAGTCCCCTCGTGGTCTCGAAGTAGCGGTCGAGCACCTCGGAGGCGAACACCTCTTTGGAGCGAAAATGGTTGGTGAAGGACCCCTGCGGCGCGCCTGCCGCAGCGGTGACGTCGCGCACGCTGGTGCCGTGATAGCCGGTCCTGAACATGACCTTCAGGCCGGCATCGAGGATGGCGTCTTTGAGTGAGGGCTTTGGCATGAGAAAAACAATATGCACGTACGTATTAAAGTCAAGTGCATTCTGATCGTTCGGCAATTTGCTTGCCGATCAGGCCGTTATCGCAAGGTTGGATCGAAAGGTACCCTCTCCTCGACCCTCCCCGCAAGGGGGAGGGAGCGAGAGAGCGATGGCCGCCTCACCCAAATCACCCGAACCAAACTTTCCGGTGCGTCGCGGCGGCGACTGTCGATCTTTCACCGAGCCCAAGGGCTCAGGCCGCCGGCTGGCTCCGCGAGACCACCCTGTCGCGCAGCCAGGCGCCGATGGTGCAGCCGACGAGGTAGCAGGCGAACATGACCAGCCCGAGATCGAGCCAATAGCCGAAGCGGCCGGGCACCGCATGTGTGAAGGAGGCTGCGACCAGGGCGACGGCAAGCAAGGCGAGCCAGCGCGCGGCCACCTTCGAAGTGCCGTTGCCGCGCTGGACCACCGAGATCCAGCCCATGCAAAAGCCCAGCAGCAGCGAGCCGATCAGCCAGCCCAGATGGAACGAGACGAGATAGGGCATCGTCACCTCACCAGAAATTCGATGCGGCGGTTCTGCGCCTTGCCTTCGTCGGTGTCATTGCCGGCGAGGGGCTGCGTCGCGCCATAGCCGACCGGAGTGAAGCGGGTGGCCGGCAGCCCGGCCTTGACCAGATAGTCGATCACAGCCTGCGCACGCTTCTCCGAGAGAGCCTGGTTGAAGGAGTCCTCACCGTCGGCATCGGTGTGGCCGGCCACCTCGATATTGGTGGTGGGGCAGCGCAGCGCCGTCTCGATCAGGTGGTCGAGAATACCGGCGGAATCCGGGTCGATGTCGGCGCGTTTCGTTGCGAAGCGGATCTTGCCCTTGTTCAGGAGCTCCGAGAACAATTGCTGGCAGACCGTCCCATCGACCGGGCCCGCGGCGGGCTTCACCGTAATCTCCGGCTTGTACTGCCAGTTCTTCGGGAAGTCCTTGCCGAGGCCTGCGCGGATGTCGTTGGCGGCCCCCTCGTAGAGCGCATCGCCCGACAGCTTCACTTCGCGATCGGACACCACGAGCGTACCGGTCGACAGCCGCGACAACGCGCCGAGCGCTGCAACCACGGCAGTGTTGAAGGAGCCGGGTGCGCCGACGCTGGCCTTGAGATTGTCGACGACCTTTTCGGTGAAGAATTTTCGCGAGGCACTCGTTGCAATGGCCGCGTGCACGCTGTTGTCGGGCACGTAGCCGGTCAGCGTCACGGTCGCGGCGACCGGATCCTTGTAGGCCTGGAAGATGTAGGGCGGCGCCTTGACATCGTTGGCGGCGACCGAAAAGCCCTCGGGCAGGTTCTTGAGCGCGGCCGCGATCGCCTCACGGCCGCCGAGGTCGCGCGCCATGCCCGACAGATTGACCTTGGTGTCTGATATCGTGATCTTGCCGTCCTTGAGCTTGCCGATCTGGTCGAGCAGCAGCATCGCGGCCGCCTCGAACCGCGGCGGCGCGCCGCGCGCGAGGCCCATCTGATCGGCGACCTCGGTCCCGCTGACCTCCTTGCGCGCGGCCTCGGTCAGGCGCGCCTTCATCGATGGCAGGGGCGCGGAGCCGGACAGCGTCACCCGCACCACGTCACGCTCGGCATTCCAGACGAAGGGCGTTGCTTCGGGAACAAGGCGGGTCCGGTCGTCGACCAGACGCACGCCCGGAACGAGCTCGACCGCCATCACGGCATCGCGGCGCCCCTCCTCGGAAAAGGCGTCCGCGGCCAAGCTAACGTCCCGGCCGTCCACCGCGATCCGGGTCTTGTCCAGAACGGTCTCCTTGAGCGCCGCCGAGCTGCGGGCGGACAGGTCCGCCTCGACCGGCAAGGTATTATTCCAGGCCGCAAATCCCCACATGACGGCCAGGGGGATCAGCCCTGGCCACCATTTGCTGGCCCACCTGAAAAGCTTCTGCATTCAACGACCCGAACTCTGGAACCGGAGACAAAACAAACCCTTGGCGGGCTGTCAAACCGGAAATGATGCCCTTCCGAAGGCCATGCGTCGACAATTGGAATAACTTTTTCTTCAAGGGTTCTTCCGTAAGTTGAAAGTGGAATGCCAGAGTTCGCCAGCCGGTCATGAAACAACTCCGAAACAACGTCATCCGCGCCGGGCTCGGGGCACTCTATTTCAGCGGGGCGCACCACCTGTTGCGCCCGCTCTTGTCGGGCGTCGGCGCCATTTTCATGCTGCACCACGTGCGGCCGGCCCGCGAGGCCGCGTTCCAGCCGAACCGGCACCTCGAAGTCACCCCCGATTTCCTGCGCGCCACGCTGAGCCATTTGCGCTCGCGCGGGATCGACATCGTCAGCATGGACGAGCTGCATGAGCGGCTGGTGCAGGGCCGGTTCACCCGCCCCTTCGCCGCCTTCACCCTCGACGACGGGTACCGCGACAATCTCGAATTCGCGCTGCCGGTTCTGCGCGAATTTGACGCGCCCTTGGCCGTCTATGTCGCGAGCGAGTTTGCCGAGGGCACCGGACGTCTGTGGTGGACCGCGCTGGAAACCGTCATCGCCAAGACCGAACAGATCGACATCCAGATCGGCAATTCCGCGCTGCGGCTGGACGCAACGACCCCCGCTGCAAAACAAATGGCGTTCGACCGCCTGCACGATTGGCTGCGCGCGCTACCGGGCGAACATGATCTCAAGCGCGAGATCGAGGCGCTCTGCGCCAGATACGACGTCGACATGGCCGCGCTGTGCCGCAGCCTGTGCCTGTCCTGGGACGAGGTGAAGGCATTTGCCGCCGATCCGCTGGTCACGATCGGCGCGCACACCATCAGCCATTGCAATCTCGCCAGGCAGAACGAGGGGATCGCCGCACAGGAGATGGCGGTAAGCCGCGCGCGGATCGAGCAGGCGCTGGGCCGTACCGTGCTGCACTTCGCCTACCCCTATGGCGACCGCGAAGCGGCGGGCGAACGCGAATTCGCTCTCGCCGCATCGGCCGGCTTCAAGACCGCGGTGACGACCCGGCCCGGCATGCTGTTCGCAGAAAATGCCGGCCACATGACCGCGCTGCCGCGCGTCTCGCTCAACGGCAATTACCAGGACGCGCGAATTCTGCCGGTGCTGACCTCTGGCGCCGCGACCGCGATGTGGAACGGCTTTCGCCGGATCGCCGCGGCCTGATCCATCACTCAGACCTCATCCTGAGAACCGCTCCGTAAGAGCGACGGCGGAGATTGACTCCCCTCTCCGCCGCGCTCAAAACGTCGCCAACCAAGGGAGGCACCATGTTCAACGATCTGTTCTCGCTCAAAGGCCGTGTCGCGCTCGTGACCGGCGGGTCGCGTGGCATCGGCAAGATGATCGCGGCGGGCTTCCTCGCGCAAGGCGCGGCGAAGGTCTACATCACCGCGCGCAAGGCCGGGCCGTGCGAGGCGACGGCGAAAGAGCTCTCCACCCAATATGACGGCGAATGCATCGCGCTGCCGATCGATATCTCGACCATCGAAGGCTGCGACAGGCTGGCCTCCGAAATCATCAAGCTGGAGCCGAAGCTCGACATCCTCGTCAACAATGCGGGTGCGGCCTGGGGCGCGGAGTTCGACGAATTCCCGGAGAGCGGCTGGGACAAGGTGATGGACCTCAACGTCAAGTCGCTGTTCTTCCTGACCAAGGCGCTGGCAAAGCCGCTGCGCGCGGCGGCGTCGCACGAGCGGCCGGCCAAGGTGATCAACATCGCCTCGGTCGACGGCATCTTCGTCAATCCGAGCGAGACCTATTCCTACGCCGCCAGCAAGGCCGCCGTGATCCATCTGACGCGGCGCATGGCGACGAAGCTGATCAAGGACAACATCAACGTCACCGCGATCGCGCCGGGCGCGTTCAAGTCCGACATGAACCGCGCCGCGCGCGACCATGCGGACGAGGTCGCCAAGCGCATTCCGGCGCGGCGTATCGGAACCGATGAGGACATGGCCGGTGTGGCGATCTACCTCGCCTCGCGCGCGGGTGATTACGTGGTCGGCAACACCATCGCGGTGGATGGCGGCGTGGTGTATGCGAATGCCGGGCTGGAGATCGCGGGGTAGGCCCTCGCCTCACACCCCACTGTCATGCCCCGGCTTGACCGGGGCATCCAGTACGCCGCGGCCTCTCGGCTAAAGCACAGCCGTCTCTGGAATACTGGATCACCCGCTCCAGTGCGCAATTGCGCACAAGGCGGGTGATGACAGCATTCGTGTGGCGCGAGCGTTCGTCCCGCTTACGACTCGATCTTCACGTACTCGAAATCGCCGGGCTTGTTGTCGATGCCGACCTTCGGCGGCGAGATCCAGGAGGCGAACTTGCCGGTCTCGGTGACGGGCTGCATCAGCGAGGTGATGAAGTCGCCGTCGGCGGTCGAGGGCAGCCAATCGTCCCTGCGCTTGGCCCAGGTGGCATCATCGATCAAAATGCCGTCGGGCGTGGCATGCACGTCCTTGAACTCGCCGATGTGGCGGTGGAAGGCGACGTTCGGCAGCGTCAGCTTGAAATCGTAGCCGGCGGTGGAGATCACCTTATTCCAGCGCAGCATGCCCTTGACGCAATCCTGGCTGTAATCATCGCGCAGGCGCATGTTGAGCGCGGTCAGCGCCGGCTCGTCGACCAGCTTGATCTCGCCGTTGATGAGCTTGAGCACCGGATAGGTCGAGTTCTTGAGCTGGTGATCGTCGTCGATCTGGGTCTCGTGATAACGGCCCTTGATTCCGGTGTTGAAGGCGTTGGCCGCGTTGGTCGATACTTCCGAGCCGAACAGGTCGAGCGACAGCGTATAGTGCAGGTTCAACTTCTTCTGGATCGTCGGCAGGTCGATCACGCCGAGCGCACGAACCTTTGCGATGTCGGTGGGATCGGTGATGCCGGCTTCGCGCATCGCGTCACAGGTGCGCTGCACGACGCGGGTGATGCCGGTCTCGCCGACGAACATGTGGTGCGCTTCTTCCGTCAGCATGAAACGGCAGGTGCGCGACAGGGGATCGAAGCCCGACTGCGCGAGCGAGTGCAGCTGCATCTTGCCGTCGCGGTCGGTGAAGTAGGTGAACATGAAGAAGGACAGCCAGTCCGGCGTCGCCTCGTTGAAGGCACCCAGCATGCGCGGCGCATCGGCATCGCCCGAGCGGCGGCGCAGCAAGTCATCCGCTTCCTCGCGGCCGTCACGGCCAAAGTACTTCTGGAGCAGGTAGACCATCGCCCAGAGATGGCGGCCTTCCTCGACGTTGACCTGGAACAGGTTGCGCATGTCGTAGAGCGAGGGCGCGGTCTTGCCGAGATGGCGCTGCTGCTCGACGGAAGCCGGCTCGGTGTCGCCCTGGATCACGATCAGGCGGCGCAGCATGGCGCGATATTCACCGGGGACTTCCTGCCAGGCCGGCTCGCCATAATGCTCGCCGAACGGCACGACGCGGTTTTCTTCCTGCGGCGCAAGCAGGATACCCCAGCGATATTCGGGCATGCGGACGTAGTCGAACTTGGCCCAGCCGCGCGGATCGACGGAATAGGCGGTGCGCAAGTAGACGAGCGACTCCTGGAAACCCTCGGGGCCCATGTCGCTCCACCAGTCCATGTAGCCGGGATGCCAGCCTTCCAGGGCTTTGAGCACCTGGCGGTCTTCGGCGAGATTCACGTTGTTCGGAATCTTGGTCGAGTAGTCGACGTTCATGATGTTCATGTTCATGGCCGTGCTCCTTGATCTGTCTCGTGTCCCGGACGCAGTGCGGCGCGAAGTGCTGCACTGCTGAGCCGGGACCTATTCTTTGGTCCTGTGAGTTCCGGTTCTGCGTCGCATCACTTCGTGCTGCGCCGCGCCCGGGACACGCGAGTGGCTACACCCGCGTCATATCGAATTTCGGCTTCTGGCCGCTGCCGTAGCGGCGCAGTGCGCCTTCCTCGCCGACCGCGTTCGGGCGCTGGAATATCCAGTTCTGCCATGCGGTGAGGCGCGCGAAGATTTTCGATTCCATCGTCTCGGGGCCGACGAAGCGCAGGCTGGCTTCCATACCGGTGAGGCTGTCGGGCGAGAAGCTGGCGCGCTCCTCCAGGAACACACGGACCTCATCGTCCCAATCGATGTCGTCGAGCGCGAAGGTGACGAGGCCGAGTTCTTCCGCCTGCTCGGCGTCGAGCGCGGTGCCCATGGTGGCTTCCGCACGCTCGACGTCGGACGGATCGGCCTGGAAGCGCGATTCCAGCCGGGTCAGGCCGTGGCTCATCGGATACGGACCGAAATTCATCGCGGAGAGTTCGATCGACGGCGGTGGACGGTTGTCGCCCTGGCGCGTGCCGATCAGCATGTAGGAGCGGTCGGCGGCGAAGACGAGCTCGGCGAGCGTGCCGGCAAAGCAGGAGCCGGGCTCGACCAGCGTCACCAGCGTGCGCGAGGTGACGTCGATGCGCTTCAGCACGCGCTTCCAGTAGTGCCTGATTTCGTTGACCAGCCAGTGCGCCTTGTTGGCTTCGAGGAAGGCATCGGATGCCAGCACATGGGCGCGGTCGCCATGGCTCTTGAAGACGAGCATCGCGATATCGAGCTCGTTGATGCGCAGATGCAGGATGGCGTCGTCGAGCTCGCGCGCGACCTGGAGCGGCCAGAACGAAGGCCCCTGCGCCATCATGGCATCGATGTCGGCCGGCGGCGCGGCCTCGGGCGCCTTGATCGAGATGGTGGCGATGCGCGCCGTACGATCGATGTCGACGCTGACAAAACCGTAGCGGATGCTGGTCTCGTCGATGACCCGCTTGAGCGGCGTCAACGCGATGCCCTTGCCGCTGCCCTTGCGCTTCGATTGGCCTGCGAACTCCTTGGCGCGCTCGGCGATCTTGGCCTCGAGCTTCGAGTTCGGCGCGATCTCGTCGACGAGACGCCACTGCACGGCGCGCTTGCCCTTCACGCCTTCCTCGATGGTGCAGAAGAAATCGGCGTGGTCGCGGCGCACCTTGCGCTTGTCGACGACGCGGGTGAGGCCGCCGGTGCCCGGCAGCACCGCGAGCAGCGGCACTTCCGGCAGAGCAACGGCCGACGAGCCGTCATCGGCGAGGATGATGTGGTCGGTCGCGAGCGCCAGCTCATAACCGCCGCCGGCGGCCGAGCCGTTCACCACCGTGATGAAGCGCTGGCCGGAATTCTCCGACGAGTCTTCCATGCCGTTGCGGGTCTCGTTGGTGAATTTGCAGAAGTTCACCTTATGGGCATGGGTCGAGCCCGCGAGCATGCGGATGTTGGCGCCGGCGCAGAACACGCGGTTCTTGGCCGAACGCATCACCACGACCTTCACCTCGGGGTGCTCGAAGCGCAGCCGCTGGACGACGTCCGCCAGCTCGATGTCGACCCCGAGATCGTAGGAGTTGAGCTTGAGCAGATAGCCCTCGAACAGGCCGCCATTCTCGTCGACATCCATGGTCAGGGTGGCGACGTCGCCATCGACCGCGAGCTTCCAGTGCTTGTAGCGGGACGGTTCGGTCTGGAAATCGATGAATGTCGCGCCGCCTGCGAGGCGCCGATCTTCCCCGGCCATGGGCCACCCTTGAGCTTGATTATGCGTTTTGGTTGTAGCGTTAGATGCACAATAGTGCATCTTTTCGAACGCGTCTAGCCCTTAACGGTTGCTGCATGCACTTTGTTTCATGAGGCCTATCGAGACCGCACAATGGCGCCGAGGGTGATCCAGTCCGCCTTGGAGAGCTGGGGACGGCCCAGCTTGGCCTGGAGCAGAGCCGTCAGCGCCGGAATGGGGAAGCTCTCGACAAAGCCGTCGCCGCCCGCGGCCGCCTTGCGCGAGTTCAGCGCCCGCAACTCTGCCTGCGCGTCGCCGAACAGGCGTGCGGCCGAATGCAGCCGCTGCATGCGCAGTCGCAAATTGGCATTGGCGATGTGAATGCAGGCGCGCAGCAGAATGCGCTCGCGGCCGCCTTGCGGGGCTGCGGCCCAGACCGCTTCCAGCACCTCCTGCGATTCCCAGAAATAGCCGCGGTCGTTGAGCGCGAGCCCGTAGCGCAGCGCCGGATGGCGCGCCGGCACGTAGCCGCGGAACGCCGGGGGCACCAGCGCCTTGGCCAAATCAAGCGTCTCGTAGTCCGCGTCGACCCCGCCGGTCTCGCCCGGCACATAGGCCCATCGCGGCCACGGCAACGGGCCGCTCGCATCCGAAGGCACATTCATACATGTGCCTCCGCAGGATCATGCGGCGCGTCCTTGAAGTCCCTGATCGTCGCGCAGGGCCGCTCTTGCAAATTGCTCAATCGCGTCAAGCGTCGCCCCCGGCGCTTCACGATGCGGGGAATGTCCCGCGTCTGAAATAATTTTCAAATCTACCGGACAATAACACTCTTCCTGCGCAATATCGACCTGTCGCAGTGTCCCATATTGGTCGTCCTTGCCCTGCACGACCAGGATGGGAACGCGGATGTAGGCGAGATATTCCGAGATGTCCCAGTCGCGGAATTTCGGATCGAGCCAGGCGCGGTTCCAGCCATAGAAGGCATTGTCGACATCCTTGTGCCAGCGCGCCAGCTTTGCCTTGAGGTCGGTGGTCTCGAAGGTCGACTTGATCGCCGCGATGGATTTCACCGAGATGTCCTCGACGATGAAATGCGGCGCCATCAGCACGAGGCCGTTCAAGCGGTGATCCTGATGCGCACCGGCATAGATCGTCGCGATCGAGGCGCCGTCGGAATGGCCGAGCAGGAGGCCGCGCTTGAAGGAAATCGCGTCGAGGATCTTCGGCAGCACATCCAGCGCCTCGCGCTGCATGTAATCGAGCGGCCGCGGCAGCGTGACCGGACTCGACTGGCCGTAGCCCGCGCGCGAATAGACGAAGATGCCGGCGCCGGTGGCTTGCTGCAGCTTCTCGGGCAAGTCGCCCCACAGGCCGACGGAGCCGAGGCCTTCGTGCAGCATGACAATGGTCGGTGCATCGGCGTCCTGCGGGGCAAGCCATTTGTATTCGAGGCTGGCGCTGCCGATGCTGAGGAAGCCGGTGGGGGTGAGGTTGGTCATGTGCATTCTTCTTTCAGCGATCGGACAAGATGCTTCCGCGATCTCAGTCGTTCCCTCCCCCTTGCGGGGGAGGGAGCGCAGTGGAGTTCGCCGCGACAGCGCGAGTCATACGCCACACAGTCACGCTCAATTTGCGCCTTCGCGCAATTTGAACCGCTGGATCTTCCCCGTCGCCGTCTTCGGCAGCGACTCCACCACGTCGATCCAGCGCGGATATTTCCACGGGCCGATCTTCTGCTTGACGTGCTCCTTCAGCATCTCCTGCAAGTCCGCCGTCGCCGCGCCGGGGCGTAGCACGACGAAGGCCTTCGGCTTCAGCAGGCCTTCCGGATCGGCTTCCGGCACGACGGCGGCTTCGAGCACGGCGGGATGCGTGATCAGCGCGCTCTCGACCTCAAACGGCGAGACCCAGATGCCGGAGACCTTGAACATGTCGTCGGCGCGGCCGCAGAAGGTGTAGCGGCCTTCGGCGTCGCGGACATATTTGTCGCCGGTGCGGGTCCAGGGGCCTTCAAAGGTGCGGCGGCTCTTGTGGCGCTGGTTCCAGTAGCCCTCGCCGGCGGAGGGCGCATCGACCAGGAGTTCGCCGACCTCGCCGTCGGCGACATCCTGGCCGGCCTCGTTGACGAGCCGCACCGCATAGCCCGGCACCGGCTTGCCGGAGGAGCCGTATTTGATGTCGCCGGGCGCGTTCGACAGGAAGATGTGCAGCAGCTCAGTCGAGCCGACGCCGTCGAGGATGTCGACGCCGAAGCGCGCCTTCCAGCTGTTGCCGACGGATTCCGGCAGCGCCTCGCCGGCCGAGGTGCAGATGCGGAGCGACTTGCCGCCGCGCTCGGCCTTCATCGTCTCGTCGTTGAGCATCGCCGCGAACAATGTCGGCACGCCGTAGAAGATCGAGGGATTGTACCTGTTCATCAGGTCGAACATGCGCGCCGGCGTCGGGCGCTCGCTGTTCAGCACCACGGTGGCGCCGACCGACATCGGAAACGTCAGCGCATTGCCGAGGCCATAGGCGAAGAACAGTTTTGCCGCAGACAGGCAGACGTCGCTCTCGCGAATACCAAGCACCTGGCTCGCATAGGTGTCGGCGGTCGCCTGCATGTTCGAATGCAGATGGCGCACCCCCTTGGGCATGCCGGTCGAGCCGGACGAATAGAGCCAGAACGCCGGCTCGTCCGGATGCGTCGCAGCGGTAGTGAACTGGTCGCTCTCATCAGCGAGCTCTTCAGCAAGCTGCTTGTGACCGTTCTGCTTGGCGCCGGAGACCACGACGTGCTCGAGATCCGGCATGCGGCCCACGACGTCCTTGATAACGGGGTAGAGCGCCTCGGAGACGAACAGCACGCGCGCGCGGCAATCTGAGAGGATGTAGGCGTATTGGTCCGCGGTCAGCAGCGTGTTCAGCGGCACCGGCACGATGCCGGCGCGGATCGCGCCCAGGAACACGATCGGAAAATCGACCGTGTCCAGCATGATCATCGCCACGCGCTCCTCGCGGCGGACGCCGAGCCGGCGCAGCATGTTGGCAGCGCGCCGGGTCTCGCGCTGGAGCTCGCCATAGGTGAGCCGCGAGACGGTGTCGTCGAAGACGAGCTTGCCGCCCCTGCCGTCCTCGACGTTGCGGTCGAGCAGCCAGGTCACCGCGTTATAGGATCCCTCGCTCACGGACTTCTCCCCCGAATTTAGAATTATAATTCATAGAAAGACACCGCGGCGGCTTGCTGTCAATGCCGGCAGGCACTATGTTTCATTAAAACGCGCCGCAGGACACCCTCTCAAGAAGGCCCATGATCTGCAGTCCATGACCGACAGTCCCGACGCCGAATCCCGATTTCTCGAACAGCTCGGCCAGCGCGTGCGCACCATGCGCGCGCTGCGCGGCATGTCGCGCAAGGTGCTCGCCAAGGTATCGGGAATTTCGGAGCGCTACATCGCGCAGCTCGAGAGCGGCAAGGGCAATGTCTCGATCGTGCTGCTGCGCCGCGTCTCCGACGCGATGGGTGCGCATCTGGAAGACCTGCTTCCCTCGGCCGACCCGACGCCGGACTGGCAGATGTTTCGCGATCTCCTGCGCAAGGCGACGCCGGCGCAAATCGCTCAGGCCAAGGACGTTCTCGCCGGCGGCAGCGCGTCGGCGCCGCGGCGCGCGCCGTTCTGCGGCATCGCGCTGATCGGCCTGCGCGGCGCCGGCAAATCCACGCTCGGCAAGATTTTGGCGAAGAAGGTCGGCTGGAGCTTCGTCGAGCTCAACAAGGAGGTCGAGCAGCAGAACGGGCTCTCGGTCGCCGAGATCATCGCGCTCTACGGCCAGGAAGGCTTTCGCCGCATGGAGCAGGCAGCGCTGCAACAGCTGCTCGCGCGCAACGAGCTGATGGTGCTGGCGACCGGCGGCGGCATCGTGTCGGAGCCGTTGACCTTCGACCAGATCCTGTCGTCGTTCTACACGATCTGGCTGAAGGCCGAGCCCGAGGAGCACATGGCCCGCGTGCGCCGCCAGGGTGACCTGCGCCCGATGGCGGACGACCGCTCCGCAATGGCCGAGCTGCGCAACATCCTGCTGAGCCGCGAACCGCTGTATTCGCGCGCGACGGCGGTGGTGGATACGGCAGGGCTCAGCGTCGATGCCGCCGCCGCGCGCCTCATCGATGCGGTGCGGCCGGTGCTGCAGAACGAGGCGCGAAGTTTCGGCCTGCGCAGCGTGGCGCTGTAAGTTTATCCGCGCGTGCGGCTGCGCCTTGCGTCCCTTTTCGTTTCTCGAAAGAGAACGATATGAAGGGCCAGACAGCACACACCAGGACTTGATGAATGACCACCAGCGACGTCACCACCTCCATGTTCGAGCGGATCGGCGGCAGCACCACGATCGATGCCCTCGTCGACCGCTTCTACGACCGCATGGACACGCTGCCGGAGGCGCAGATGATCCGCGCCATGCATGCGGATGATCTCGGCCTGATCAGGGACGTGCTGAAGCGCTATCTCACCGAATGGACCGGCGGCCCAAAGCTCTATACTCCCGAGAAGGGCCATCCGCGGCTGCGGCAGCGGCATATCGGCTTTGCCATCGGCGATGCCGAGCGCGATGCGTGGCTGCTCTGCATGCGCGGTGCGATGGAGGAGACGGTGACAGACAGCGCCGCGCGGCAGGATCTCGATCGCGCGATATCGGGCCTGGCCGACTGGATGCGCAACCGCAGCTAGCCGCGTTCAGTCGAGGCCGAGTGCCGCTGATGTCGGCGGCAAGCTTCACTCCGGGGATCCGCGGCACCAGGTGGGTTTTCACGGCGTAGCCGCCGAGGAAAATGTTTGGACGGCTGGGCGCCGGCAATGCTTGCACGCGCTCGATGAGCGACGCGACGGCGTCGCACTGCTCGCGTAGGGCGATCGAAACGAGCAGCGTCTTGGGCTCACCCGCGATCGCCGGCTCGGACAGGACATCGAGAACGGTGAGATCGTCGACATGGCGCGTCCGCCATCCCTGGTTTTGCAGCCAGAGGCCGAGGATGCGAATGCCCACCACGTGGATATTGCCCGGCGCGTTCATCAGGAGATAGCAGCCGTCGCCTGCATGCCGCGCCGGCTGCGACCAGGCCTGCCTCATCTTGGCCTCGACAAGATCGACTACCCGCTCGGCGAAGGCGGTGAATTCGTGCTCGCCAGCGACGGTGAGCGTGCCGCGCTCCCAGGCGTTGCCGATCTCGTAGAGCATCGGCGCGATCATGCCGATGAGAATGTCGACCGGCCGGCAATGGACGGCGATGGCGTTGTCGACCAGCGGCCCGGCCGCGTCGAAATCGCTCCTGCGACCCGCGGCAAACAGCGCCTGAAAGATGTCCCGCAGCGCGACCGCATGGGCATATTCATCGCCGCTGAGCAAATCGGGCTGTTCACCCGAGCATTTCCGGCACAGCCCGTGCGTGATGCTGAAGTCGGCGTACGGCCGCATCTCGCCGATGAATTGCTGGCAATGGGCACACCATTTCAGCACGCTCTGACTCCCCAAGGACCACATTAAGGGCGTCGGCTCCGGTAAGCGTAACGCAGCATTGCCGCTTTCGAAAGCGGCAACGTCTCAACGCAAGTGGTGACCGGGTAGTGTCGCGTGCGGCATAGGCGGCTTGCAACGAACGAATTTGAGTCGCGCGGAGGCTGCCTGCTAAGCTTGACGCATGACAGCACCCCTGCCCGACACGATACGCCGCCTCTATACCGATCCCGGCGAGTACATCGACAGCGATCATCCCGCCGTGCGGCAATTCGCCGAGGCCGCCGTGCACGCGGACGCCAGCGCCCGCGAGAAGGCGAGTGTGCTCTACAAGGCGGTGCGCGACGGCATCCGCTACAACCCTTACGTCAGCATGCGCGTCGCCGACACGTTTCGTGCATCGAGCGTGCTTGCCGCGGGGCAAGGCTATTGCGTCGGCAAGGCCTCGCTCTATGCCGCCGCCTGCCGCGTCCACGGCATTCCCGCCCGGGTCGGCTTTGCGGATGTGAAGAACCATCTCACCACCGAGAAGCTGCGCGCGAGCATGGGCACCGACATCTTCACCTGGCACGGCTTCACGGAAGTGCATGTCGACGGCGCCTGGCGCAAGGCGACGCCGACCTTCAACGACACGCTCTGCGCCAAGGTCGGCGTGGCCCCGCTCGATTTCGACGGACACACCGACGCGCTGCTGCATCCCTTCGACGGCGAGGGCCGCGCCTATATGCAATATGTCAACGACCGCGGCACCTATCACGACGTGCCGGCCAAGTTCCTGATGCGCGAGATGGCGAGGGACTATGCCAACATGCAGGGCGAGGACCTGTCGGGCCGTGACATGGAGCGCGAGGCGGAGGGGCGGTGAGATTTCGGGGCAGTCCTCTCACTGAGCACGCGCTCTGTTCCCTCCCCTGCAAGAGGGGAGGGAGCGCAGTGTGCTCGACGGCGCGACGGCACATCTCACGACGCCGAGGCTAACCCACCCTGCGCAATCCCACCCGATCGTTGCACGCGTCGAACACCGAACGGTCGAGTGCTTCGGCGGCAAAGCCCGCCACATAAATCAACGCCAGGATCGCCGCCGAAATCGCCACCGTCTCCGCATGCGCGAACAGCAACCGGAACAACCGCTGCGACAATGTCGGCGGCGGGAAGCGGTAGGTCCGGCCCTGTGGCGTGATCAGGTCAAACGACCGAACCGACCGCGAGCGCTCGGGGATCTTGCTGGGCAGCATCCGGATATCTCCTCTCCAGCTCCTCGATCATGCCGCGCGCGATCTCCCGCTCGCCCATGATGACCACATCCGCCCCCAGCCCCTTCAAATGATCGACCTCGGCATCCGCATGCGCCCGCGCGATGATGCGGATGTCCGGATTGGCCGCGCGCGCCTGCTGCACGATCTGCCCCGCCTCGAACGCCTCGGGGATCGCGATCACGAGATGCCGCGCCCGTGACGGATTGGTGGCGCCGAGAATTTCGGGCTGCGCGGCATTGCCCATGACGGTCTCGATGCCGCCCTGCTTAAGCTTCGCCAGCGCATTCTCGCCGACCTCGGCGACAAGGAACGGCAATTGCCGCTGCTTCAGGGCATCGCCGACGAGCGCGCCGACGCGGCCATAGCCGATCACGATCGTGTGGTCGGTCAGGTCCGTGGTGCGGATCGGTTCGGGCACGGCGGCCGCGGCCTGCGGTGAATCCCGGCGCGGGTCGAGACGCGGCGCGAGCCAGGTGGCGGCCGCGAACATCAGCGGGTTGAGCATGATGGAGAGGATCGCGCCGGCCATGATCAGGTCGCGACCGTCGCTGGGAAGGATCTGCGAGGCGACGCCGAGCTCGGCCAGGATGAACGAGAACTCGCCGATCTGCGACAGGCTCGCCGAGATCGTCAGCGCGGTCGCGACCGGATGCCGGAACAGCGCCACGATCAGGAACGCCGCGAGTGATTTGCCGAGCATGATGATCGCCAGCGTCGCGAGCAGCGGCCAGGGCTCGCGGACCACGCTCATCGGATCGAACATCATGCCGACCGAGACGAAGAACAGCACCGCGAAGGCATCGCGCAGCGGCAGCGATTCCTGCGCGGCGCGCGCGCTGAGCGGCGATTCCCGCAGCATCATGCCGGCGAAGAACGCGCCCAGCGCCAGCGAGACATCGAACAGCTTCGTCGCACCGAACGCGATGCACAACGCGATCGCAAGCACGCCAAGACGGAACAATTCGCGCGAGCCGGTATGCGCGATGTAGTGCAGGATCCAGGGAATCACCCGGCGCCCGACCACCAGCATCAGCCCGATGAACACGATGATCTTGGCCAGGGTCAGCATCACGATGCCGGCAAGCCCGAAGCCGGCCTGCGCAGCCAGCGGCTCGAAGGCTGGCTTGTCGCCGCTGGCGCCCTGAAGGCTTGCGATCGCCGGGAACAGCACCAGCACGAGCACCATCGCGAGGTCCTCGACGATGAGCCAGCCGACCGCGATGCGGCCGCGATCGGTCTCCATCAGGCGCCGCTCCTGGAGCGCGCGGAGCAGAACAACAGTGCTTGCGACCGACAACGCCAGTCCGAACACGAGTCCCGCACCCACGCTCCAGCCCATCAGCCATGCAAGGCCGAGCCCCATCAGCGTCGCAACGGCGATTTGAACGACGGCGCCGGGAACGGCGATGTTGCGGACGCTCAGCAGATCCTGGAGCGAAAAATGCAGGCCGACGCCGAACATCAGCAAGATAACGCCGAGCTCGGCGAGCTCAGTCGCAAGCGCCTGGTCGGCGACGAAGCCCGGCGTGAACGGGCCGACGGCAACGCCGGCGAGCAGGTAGCCGACAAGCGGCGGAATGCGGAACCGCTGCGCTATAGTTCCGAGTACGAAAGCTAGTCCCAGTCCGACGACGATGGTGGCGATGAGAGGTGTGTCATGCGGCATTTTTGCCTTTTGACACAGCGAGCGCGTCGGCGCACCGCGACCAAGTGAGGCGGCTCAGCGCGCGACGCCTGCCGCGATCGCGCCGTCAGATCGACCAATAATTCGGGTGCGCGTAGGGCCGCGAACGATCGCCCCAGTCGAATTCGTCGCCGTCGAACTCGCACGGTCCGCTGGCGAGTTCGTCCTGCGTCACCTCGACACGAAAAGCCTGCCGCGCAGGATCGTATTTCAGCGCGCCCCACTGCACAGGATAATGGTGGTGCGTGCCGAGCAGCCCGCCGGTCCTGATCACGGCGTAGGCGACCGTGCCGGTCACCTTGTCGAGCATCAGCCGCTCGATCGAACCGAGCTTCGCGCCGTCGCGCCCGTAGACGCAGACGTGCTCCACGCGATCACTGGGAACCATGGTGTGTTTCATGGCGTCCTCCCTGTTGTCTTGCTTGACGAGATTATAGGCCCGCGGACGCGCGGCGCCAACGATCGTTGCTATAACAGCTGCGACCGCACGGACTCCGCGCCTTCGCGGAGCAGCGGGAGCAACCGGTCAACCAGCTCCCCTGCCGGCACGCGATCGACATGGGCGCCCATGTTGATGGCGGCGACGATCACGCCGTCGTAGCGGCGCACTGGAACCGAGATCGAGCGGAAATGCGGCTCTGCCTCGCGATCGACCAGCGAATAGCCCTGGTCGCGATCGGCTGTGATGCTGGCGAGCAGCGCCTTGGGATCCGTCACCGTCTGCGGCGTCAACATCTCGCGCTTCATTGTCTTCAGGCGTGCGGCAAGCGCTGCATCATCGAACTGCCCGAGCATGGCGCGGCCGACCGAGGTGCAGAACGCCGGCAGCCGGTAGCCGATCTCGAGCCCACCCGAAAACATCCGCGCCGGGCTGCTGCGCGCGACAAACACGACGTCGTCGCCGTCGAGCACCGCGAGCGAGGAGATTTCCTGAGCTGCCGTGGCGACGCGATCGAGCACCGGCTGAAGCACGGCGACGAGCTGGCTGGAGCGCAGGTAGGACGCCGCGAGCGTCAGCACGTGCGGCGTCAGCGAGAACAGCTTGCCGTCGCCGGCGACGAAGCCGCCGCGCTGAAGCGTGAACAGCATGCGCCGGGCGGTGGCGCGCGGCAGCTCTGCGGCGCGGGCGAGATCGCTCAGCGTCATCGGACCGGTGGTCGTGCCGAAACATTGCAGCAGGCGCAGGCCGCGATCGAGGCTCTCGACGAAATCCGTCGCCCGCTCGTCGTTTTCGCTGCGCTTCAGCTTGGGCATAGGTCCGGGAACATCCTGCAAAATATTGCTTGCCGCCGGACTAATGCATGGCATAATTCGCCCATTCGTTCAATAGGCGAACAAACGCCTCTCCGACAAAGGACGCAGCCGCCATGATGAGCCAGGAGCAGAACGACCTGATCACCCGTACCGGTCCGAAGGACCCCTGCGGCAAGCTGATGCGGAGCTACTGGCAGCCGGCGGCGCTGGTCGACGAGCTGGAGGGCGCGCGCCCGATCCGCCCCGTCAAACTGCTCGGCGAGAACCTGGTGCTGTTCCGCGACGAGAGCGGACGCTACGGCCTGATCGACCGTCACTGCGCCCATCGCGGCGCCGACCTCGCCTTCGGACGTCTCGAACATGGCGGCCTGCGCTGCGCCTTCCATGGCTGGCTGTTCGACGCCACTGGCCAGTGCATCGAGACGCCGGCCGAGCCGAAGGATTCAAAACTCTGCCAGAACATTCGCCAGCGTTCCTATCCCGTGGTCGAGAAGAGCGGCATCCTGTGGGCTTATCTCGGCGAGGGTGAGCCGCCGGCATTTCCGGAGCTCGACTGCTTTGTCGCGCCCGGCACGCACACTTTTGCGTTCAAGGGCCACATGGCCTGCAACTGGCTTCAGGCCCTCGAGGTCGGCATCGATCCCGCACACGCCTCCTATCTGCACCGCTTCTTCGAGGACGAGGATACGTCGACGGCTTACGGCAAGCAGTTCCGCGGCGCCTCCGCCGGCTCTGATCTGCCGATGACAAAGATCCTGCGCGAATACGACCGTCCGATCATCAATGTCGAGCACACCGAATATGGCCTGCGGCTGATCGCGCTGCGCGAGATCGACGAGGAGCGCACTCATGTGCGCGTCACCAACCAGCTCTTCCCGCACGGCTTCGTCATCCCCATGAGCACGGAAATGACGATCACGCAGTGGCACGTGCCGGTCGACGACGAGAACTGCTACTGGTACGCGATCTTCACCAGCTACACCAACGCGGTCGACAAGCAGAAGATGCGCGATCAGCGGCTCGAGCTCTATGAGCTGCCCGACTACAAATCGCGCAAGAACAGCGGCAACGATTACGGCTTCGATCCGCACGAGCAGGCGACCGCGACCTATACCGGCATGGGCACCGACATCAACGTCCACGACCAGTGGGCGGTGGAATCCATGGGCGCGATCCAGGACCGCACCAAGGAGCATCTCGGCTCGAGCGACAAGGCGATCGTGCAGTACCGCCGCCTGCTGCGGCAGGAGATCGAGAAGGTCGGCGGCGGCGAGAAGCCGATGCTGTTCCTGGACGAGAGCAGGGCGCGCAGCATCCAGGGACCGGCCACCATGGACGGCATTGGGCCGACCCAGGGTTGGGAGCTCTACTGGATGGAGGTCGACGTCAAGCGCCGCCGCGGCGCACCTTGGGCCGCGCCGGTGCCGAAGGAGATCGCCGACAACGTGCATCGGCTGACGGCGGCGGAGTGATAATGCCGTCAATCAGCGGCGGGCGCCACATACTCCGCTGTCATGCCCCGCGAAGGCGGGGCATCCAGTACGCCGCGGCCTCTCGTGGATACGTTACCGCCTCTGGAGTACTGGATCGTCCGCCCCAGTGCGCAACGCGCACAAGGCGGACGGTGACAGCGTGGGCTATGCTCGGACCGAGTATCAAGGAGAGATAGCAGTGACTTTCGTCGCGCGTCATGCGCTGTGGTCGGATGAGCAGAGGGACGCCGCAGCCCGCCTGCGCCGCATCGTCGAGGAAAAGAACCTCGAGGTCATCCGCCTCGCCTTCCCGGACCAGCACGGCATTTTGCGCGGCAAGACCATCATCGCCGCCGAGGCGATCGCCTCGCTGGAGAGTGGCTGCTCCATCACCACGACCATGCTCGCCAAGGATACCTCGCACCGCACGGTGTTTCCGGTGTTTACGTCAGGCGGCGGATTCGGCATGAAGGAGATGGAGGGCGCGGCCGACGTGTTGATGGTCGCCGACCCTACCACGTTCCGCGTGCTGCCATGGGCGCCCGCGACGGGCTGGGTGCTCTGCGATCTCCATTTTGGCGACGGCCGTCCCGTACCGTTCGCGACCCGCGGCCTGTACCGCAAGGTGCTCGATGATCTCAGCGGCCGCGGCCACGATTTCGTCGCCGGCCTCGAGGTTGAATTCCACATTTTCAAGCTCGACGACGCGCATATGCGCCCCGAGGATGCCGGCCAGCCCGGCACGCCGCCGTCGGTGAGTCTGCTCAGCCACGGCTATCAATACCTCACCGAGCAGCGCTTCGATCAGATGGAGCCGGTGCTGGAGATCCTGCGCCGCGATATCGTCGCGCTCGGACTGCCCTTGCGCTCGGTCGAGGTCGAGTTCGGGCCGAGCCAGTGCGAATTCACCTTCGCACCGAAGAGGGGGCTGGAGCCCGCTGACAACATGGTGCTGTTCCGCTCTGCCGTGAAGCAGATCGCGCGCCGCCACGGCTATCACGCCACCTTCATGTGCCGGCCGAAACTGCCGAACGTGTTCGCGAGCGGCTGGCATTTGCATCAGTCGATCGTCTCGCGCGCGTCCGGCGAAAATCAGTTCATGGCGAAGGACGGCAGCGAGCCGCTCAGCGCGTTCGGCCGGGCGTACCTTGCCGGCCTGCTCGACCACGCCCGCGCCTCGACCGTGTTCACCACGCCGACCATCAACGGCTACAAGCGCTACCGTTCCTATTCGCTGGCGCCGGACCGCGCGATCTGGGGCCGCGACAATCGCGGCGTGATGATCCGCGTGCTCGGCGGCGCCAATGATGCCGCAACGCGCCTGGAGAACCGGATCGGCGAGCCCGCCGCCAATCCCTATCTCTACATGGCCTCCCAGATTCTCTCGGGCCTCGACGGCGTCGACCGCAAGCTCGACCCCGGCCCGTCCGCCGACACGCCCTACGAGACCAAGGCGCCGCCGTTGCCGAAAAGCTTGCGCGATGCGGTCGCCGCGCTGAAGGACGATCCGTTCTTCCGCGAGAAGTTCGGGCCTGAGTTCGTCGACTACTACACCCACATCAAGAATGCCGAGATCGACCGCTTCCTGTCAGAGGTGACCGACTGGGAGCACCGCGAATATTTCGAGGTGTTTTGACCGAGATACGTCTCACGCCCGCGTGAGGCGACTTCGTCCGGCCTGTTCCGACGACATCACGGCGCCCGCCGACGAAGCCATTTTCCCTGTCCCTCGAAAACGGCCGGAAAGACTCGGGGCCTAGTATCCCTGCATATGATCAACAGCGGAGTTCGATCATGTGGGTTCAGTTGTTCAGCCTGATCTACCGCCTGTCCTGCCGGACCACCTTGGTTGAGATCGGCACGCACCACCTGGCGCGTTAGTCGCCCAGCGATTTGGGTAAGGCATATTGACCGAATAACCGGGGTTCGAATGCGCAAGCTGATTCACCAGCGATAGCCTAGCGTTGCGATGACGGTCAGCGGCGCGCCGCGGTAGCAATAACCGACCTGGCACGTGGTGTAGTGCAGATTGAACAGGTTCTTGGCATTGACCTGGAACTGAAGGCCCCTCAGCTCCTTCGCCGCCTGGCCAAAATCATATTTCAGCGCCGCGTCGATCAGGGTTACCGAGCTGTTCTTGAACGTGTTCGCATCATCGCCGTAGCTCCAGGACATGTAACGCGCGCCGCCACCGACGCTCAATCCCGCGAACGGTCCGGCCAGCGGCAGGGCATAGTTCGCCCACAGCGTCGCCGTGTGCGGAGGATTGCCCGAGGGAAACTTGCCGATCAGCGAGTCGTCAGCGGCCTGCTTGGTCACCATGTCGAGATAGGTGTACGACGAGGTGATGTCGAAACCGCCACCTAGGCTGGCAAGCGCCTGCAACTCGAAGCCGCGGCTTTGAATCTCGCCACGCTGGACCGTCACGCCCGTCCCCGTCGTGACCAGGCCGCCGTCCTGGGTCAAATCGAACACCGCCGCGGTAATGAAGCTCCTCGTGCCCTGCGGCTGGTACTTCACACCGACTTCAGTCTGCTTGCCGGTGGTCGGCTTGAAGAACGCGCCCGACGGATCGACGCCGAGATTGGGAAAGAACGAGGTCGAATAGGCGACGTAAGGCGCAACGCCGGAATCGAACACATAGGTCAACCCGGCTCGCCCGCTATAGGCCTGATCGGACTGCGTCTGCCGGGTCAGCGCGAACAGATCCTCACCCGTGGTGCTGACCCAGTCGCTGCGGCCGCTCAATGTCAGGATCCAGTGATCGAGCCTGGCCTGGTCCTGAACATACACCCCGGACTGGGTTTGCCGCTGGGCCGTCGAGGATGAGATCGCGGGATCGGGAATGGATTCCGGCGCGTAGACCGGCGTCGCCAGGTTGAGATCGGAGACGCCGAAGCCGAATCCCTGCTTGTCGTTGAACTTCGACGAGGTGTAGTCGGTGCCGACCAGGAGTGTGTGCTGCACGGGTCCGGTCGATAGCCTGGCCTCGACCTGGTTGTCCATGATGGCCGATTGCAGCGTGTCGTGGACGTAGCCGGTGTAGCGCGAGACGACATTGCCCACGGGAGCGCCGAGAAAGCCGACATAACGGGTGACCGCATCGACATCGACGTAGCGGAATTTCTGGCGGACGGTCACGTCGTTGTTGAACGCATGCTCGAACAGGTAGCCCACACGTCCCTGCTCCTGATCGAGCGAATTGTAGGACGGACTGCCCGTAAAGATGTCCGTGGTGGTGCCGGTGCCCGTGGAATAGGTGAACATCGATCCGGGCGTCTTCGACTTCTGATAGGACCCGAGAATCGTGAGGGTGGTCGATTGATCCGGCTTCCAGGTCACGGCGGGAGCGATGTAGGTCCGATTGTCCTTGCCGCCCGGCACGAACACGTCCGCGTCGCGCACCACGCCGGCCAGCCGATACGAAAATTGACCGTTGGCATCGACCGGGCCCGACAGGTCGAAATTGCCCTGAATGCGATCGCGGTCGCCGAACACCGTTTGCACCTCGTGAAACGGCTGGCTGGTCGGCAGCTTGCTCGACAGGTCGATCAGTCCGCCGGGGGAGCCGAGGCCATAGAGGGCCGAACTCGGTCCACGGACCACGGTGATGCTGTCGACCCCATAAGGCTCGGTCTTGAACACGCTGAGACCGGCTCCGACGAGCCGTAGGCCGTCAAGATAAACGCCGTTATAGGTGATGTCGAAGCCGCGGATCGCGATGGCGTCGAACCGCGGATCGAAGCCGGACGCATCGATGCGGACGCCGGGTTCATAGCCAACCGCCTCTGTCAGCGATTGGACGGCACGATCATTGAGTTCCTTGCGCGTGACGACCGAGATCGACTGCGGCGTCTCGAGCAAGGGCGTGTTGGTCTTGGTACCCGCCGAGCTGCTGTCTGCAACATAGCTGCTCTCGCTCGACGCGTTGGCGCGACCGGCACCGGCCTCGCGCACACCCGGATTTCCGGCTGGCGCGGGCCTGGCATTGCGTTGCGTCGCGACGCGGCCGCGCGACGACTGCGAAGCTCGCTGAGCGGGCTGGGTACGCGGACGCGCCTGGATCGGTGCCTCCACCGTGACGGGAGGCAATGTCGCCGCCGTCGGCGTCGAATTGGTCCCGGAGGTCTGTGCGACCGACGGCGCTGCATGCAGGACTATTCCCAGGCCGGCCGCTCTCAGACCGGTTCTCGCCATCCGTTCCCAGCCGAGCGTCCGCCCGTCGTTGCGCGTCATTGTCTTCCCCGAGTTCCGTGTTCGAACAACCCGGGAGTAACCAGATCGAGGCGCACGCCGCCTTTGCGCGCGCGCAAATCACCTTTGATCGCACGTGGAGGCGTTCAAGTTCACTGACAGCGGCTCGGCGAATAGCCGAAGTGCCTGCGGAACGCCGTCGCGAAATTGGCCGGATGGGCATAGCCGACCCGAAAGGCCGCCTCGGTGACCGACAAGCGTTGATGAATCAGCAAGTCACGTGCGGCATCGAGCCGGCGAGCCCGCAAATAGTCGATCGCGCTCTCGCCATACGCCATCTGGAATTTCTGGTTGAAGGACCGGCGGCTCAGCCCCGCATTCCGCGCCAGCTCGTCGATGCTCCAGGGATAAGCGAGATCGGCATCCATGCGCGCCTTGACCGATTGCAACCGCACCCGCTGGAGGTCGGCCGCAGGATCGAGCGCGATCCCGCGCTCGCCGGACAAGGCGTGGACCACGATCTCGGCGGCATGCGCCGACAGCAGCAATTGCGTCGCGTTTCCGGCCACCGGTGGCGAGAACATTTCTGCCGCGAGGGCGTGCACACGCGGAGACGCCGGGAGACGGACGATGGCCGTGCCCAACGCGTCGGTCTTGAACAGCGCCCGAACCTCGTCGCCGAGTCCAAGCCCGTCGATCGAGGCTTGGGGAAGCGCCAGGCCGATCGCAGGACGTTCGCCGCAGCGAACCGAGCCTCCCACGGAAAGGGATTCGCGCACGGCAATCGCCGTCATCTGCCTTTCGCCGGTTGCGCGCGTCAGAATGCCGCGGCCTGCGCCTTCATCGAGTGCGACGGAGATGAACAAGCCCGGCGCTACGATCGCGGGCCGATCGGGATCGGCGCGAAACTCACCTCTGATGAACACACAGCCCGGGAAATCCAGCCATTGAGGCGCTGTCGCAGCGCCTCGCTGTGCGGAGCCGATGATGTCGTCGTCAGGCCGTCCGGCAATTTGATTGTAAAAGTCCTGCATCGAATCCGCTACGCCGCGACATTGGCGGCTGGCGGCGGCGCACTCAAGACCTCTGCGCGCAGTTTGGAGAGCTTCGAAACTGACGTCCTCGACGCGGTTCTGCGCGCGCGGCGATCCCGCACGGACGATACGGCAACCAGATCCAGGAGCGCGTCAGATGCCCAGATATTTGTGCTGGAGATCCGGCTCCGCCATCAGCTCGACGGACGTGCCGCTCCACACCGTCTTGCCGCGCTCGATGATGTAGTGGCGGTCGCAGATGCGGGCGAGGTGATCGACGTTCTTGTCGACGACCAGGATCGACTGTCCCCGGCTCTTGAGCAGCGACAGGCAGTTCCAGATTTCTTCGCGGATCAGCGGGGCGAGGCCTTCGGTCGCTTCGTCGAGGATCAGCAGTTTTGGGTTGGTCATCAGCGCGCGGCCGATCGCGAGCATCTGCTGCTCGCCGCCAGAGAGCTGGTTGCCCATGTTGGCGGCACGCTCGGCGAGGCGCGGAAACATCACGTAGATCGCGGCGAGCGTCCAGGGATTGCTGCTGCCGAAGCGATCGGCTGCGGCCGCGACCAGATTTTCGCGCACCGTGAGGTTCGGGAAGATCTGGCGCCCCTCGGGGACGAGGCCGACCCCGAGTTTTGCAATTCTGTAGGACGGCAGCTGCCGGACTTCTGCGCCGGCGAAGCGGATCGTTCCGGCGCGCGCCGGAGTGAGGCCCATGATGGAGCGGATGGTCGTGGTCTTGCCCATGCCGTTGCGGCCCATCAGCGAGACCATCTCGCCCGCCTTGATCGACAGCGACAGGCCGAACAGCACCTGGGAGAGGCCGTAGCAGGTCTCGATGCCGTCGACGTCGAGCAGCGTGTCAGCCATCACCGTTTCAGACATGGTGCGTCACCACGTGCTGGTCGCCGAGATAGGCGCGTTTGACGTCCTCGTTGGCGCGGATCGCGGCCGGATCGCCCGAAGCGATGACGCGGCCATAGACCAGCACCGAGATGCGGTCGGCGAGCGCGAACACCGCCGGCATATCGTGCTCGACCAGCACGATCGAGACCTCCTTGCGCAGCTCCTGGAGCAGTCTCACCATGCGCTGGGACTCAGTGACGCCGAGGCCCGCCATCGGCTCGTCGAGCAACAGCAATTTCGGCTTGCTGGCGAGCGCAACCGCAAGCTCGAGCTCGCGCCGCTCGCCATGGCTGAGCCTGGACACCACGACGTCGGCGCGGTGCAACAGGCCGACGCGGTCGAGGGCGGCATGCGCGGAATCGCGCAAGCCCTTTTCCTTGCGCGCGTTGGCGAAGAAGCGGAACGAGTGGCCTGCATGCGCCTGCGCCGCCAGCGCGACATTGTCGGCGGCAGTGAAGTCGAGCAGCAGCGAGGTGATCTGGAACGAACGGGCGAGCCCCAGCGCGCAGCGGCGATAGGCCGGCAGATAGGTGATGTCGCGCCCCGCCAGCGAGACGCTGCCGGAATGCGGTTCGAGGTGCCCGGTGAGCTGGCTGATCAGCGTGGTCTTGCCGGCACCGTTCGGGCCGATGATGGCGTGCAGCTCGCCGGCCGCGACGTCGAGCGAGACGTTGTCCGTCGCAACGATGCCGCCGAAGCGGCGCACCAGCTTTTCGACGCGGAGCAGCGGTTCAGCCACGATTGAGCCTCCCGAGCAGGCCCATGATGCCGCCGCGGCCGAACAGCACGATCAGCAGCAACAGCGGGCCCATGATCAGCGCCCAGTATTCGGTGATCTGCGACAGGAATTCTTCCAGCAGCAAAAACACCACCGCGCCCATCACCGGGCCGAACAGCGTGCCCATGCCCCCCAGGATCACCATCACCATGAGGTCACCGGAGCGGGTCCAGTACATCACGGCCGGGCTGACGAAATCGGTGTTGTTGGCAAGCAGCGCGCCGGCAAGGCCGCACATCGTGCCTGAGATGACGAAGCAGACGAGCTGGTAGCGTTTTGCCGGAAAGCCGATCGCCTGCATGCGCTGCTCGTTGGAGCGCAGCCCCTGCAAGACGAGGCCGAAGCGCGAATTGACGATGCGCCAGATCAGGACGATCACGGCGAACAGGCAGGCGAGGCAGAGATAATAGAACTGCGTGCGGTTCGACAGGTTGATCAGGCCGGAGAAGTCGCTGCGCTTGTAGACGGTGAGACCGTCATCGCCGCCGTAACGTGCGAGGCCCGAGGCGACGTAATAGGCCATCTGCGCAAACGCCAGCGTGATCATGATGAAGTAGACGCCACGCGTACGAAGCGAGAGCGCGCCGATCACCAGCGCATAGATCGCGGAAGCCGCGAGCGCGACCGGGAACTGGATGAAGCCGGAGCCGACGCCTTCCTGCGCGAGCATGCCGACCGCGTAGCCGCCGATGCCGAGATAGGCGGCGTGGCCGAAGCTCATCATGCCGCCAAAGCCCATGATGAGGTTGAGGCTCGCGGCCGCCAGCGCCAGGATGACGATGCGGGTAAACAGCGTCAGGATGAAGATGTTGCCGGACAGCTGCGAATAGAGCGGCAGCAGCACGAGGCCCGCCAGCATCAGGGCCGTCACGGCCTTGCTCACAGTGAAAGCCTTCATCGACGGCTGGCCGGAAACAGCCCCTCCGGCCGCACCACCAGCACGATCGCCATCAGCAGATAGATCAGCATGGACGACAGCGCGGGCGCGGCGGTGGAGGCGGCGGCGCCGCTCAGCACCTGCCGCAACAGGTTGGGCAGGAAGGCGCGGCCGAGCGTGTCGATCATGCCTACGAAAATCGCGGCGAGGAACGCGCCGCGGATCGAGCCGATGCCGCCGATCACGATGATGACGAAGGCGAGGATCAGGATGTTCTCGCCCATGCCGATCTGCACGGTGAGGATCGGCGCCTGCATCAGGCCGGCGAGGCCGGCGAGCGCCGCGCCCAGGCCGAACACCAGCGTGTAGAGCAGCTTGATGTTGATGCCGAGCGCGCCGATCATCTCGCGGTTGGAGGCGCCGGCCCGGATCAGCATGCCGATGCGGGTGCGCATCACGCCGAGATAGAGCAGCAGCGCGACCAGCAGCGCCACCACGATGATGGCGAGACGATAAGCGGGATAGTGGATGCCGGGCAGGATCGGCACCGGCACCGTGAGCCAGGCCGGCAGCGGCAGCGCAAGCCCGGCCGGCCCCCAGATCAGCCGCACGGCTTCATTGAAGAACAGGATCAGGCCGAAGGTCGCGAGCACGTGGTCGAGATGGTCGCGGCCGTAGAGATGCCGCAGCGCCGTCATCTCCAGCACGATGCCGAGCACCAAAGTCGCGCCGAGCGCCATCAGCGCACCAAGCAGGAAGCTGCCGGTCCAGGCCGCAAAAGTCGCGGCGAAATAGGCGCCCATCATGTAGAGCGAGCCGTGCGCGAGGTTGACGAGATCCATGATCCCGAACACCAGCGTCAGGCCGGCGGCGAGCAGGAACAGAAGCAGACCGAACTGCAATCCGTTCAAGAATTGTTCGACGACGAGCAGCATCAAAACTCTTTCAGGCGCACGCGGTGTCGCGCCGAAGTTCGAACACGGTCGCCATCAGTGAAAGAGCTCCCCCTGCCTCTTCAAGGCGGAAAATGGGTAATGGCAGTATCGTTCCGAGGCAAGAGCGATTCAACACCAGACATGCACTTTGTTGCATGCCGGTGCATGCGATCGAAATTGGCCCTGCAAGAAGGCTGCCGCGCAGCATGGGTCAACCTGCCGCACCCAAACGATCGCCCTCCCCCAGGCAAGCCTGGGAGAGGGCGCGAAGGTCGACGGAAGTAGGAGAAGGCGTCTAGTGCGACGTCATCTGCCGGGGAAGATCATCCGGCTCGGCCAGCACGCTGTCGGCCGTCGAGGCTTCCAGCGCCGCCATCCGGAACAGATAGGCGAGCGTTGCCAATCCGGTGTCTTCCGCCATCTGCGCCAGCTCGAGCGCCATGTCGGACATGTAGCCGAGATTCTCGTCCTTGGTCTGCGCCATGATCTGGCTGTCCCGCATCATGTTCGACATCTCAGGCGCTCTTTCGTTGCGCGGCAGCAAGGCCGCAGAGGTTGGCACGGGCGACGGCGTCCAGACGCGGGCCGTCCTGTTGTACGATCGAATCCATGCCGATGCGATCATGCAGGGCATCGAGGGTCTCGCGGCGAATGTCGATGGTCGCCGCCATGGTCCAGGCGTTCTCCACCAGCGCAGGCAGACCGAGCGGCGTCACGACGAAGCCGGCCTCATGGAAGCGCGGCAGCCACCACGTCTCCATGATCGCGCTGACCTGCGCGATGCCCTGATTGAGGCAGAACTCCTGCACCGCCGCCATCAGTTGCAGGTTGAGAGCGCCGTCGCGGCGATCGCGCACGACGAAGTAGCGCGACCATTCCCAGACCAGCGGATTCGCAGGGCAACCGCGAACCGATGCCAGATGCGGGAAGACCTCACTCATCATCGAGGGCTTGGTGGTGGGGTAGAGCCGGTGACCGCCGACGACGCGCCGGCCTTCCAGCGCGAGCAGATAGACGGTGTCCTCGTCGTCGTAGGAATCGACCTCGCGGCAATCAGGCCGGCGCAGAGTTTCCCAGTGCCGCTCCTCGACGAAGATGTCGTGGCGTAGTCGGAAGTGCTGTTCGAGTACGTCTTCGTAAAGGTGGCGATTGACCGAAGAAATTGCGTGAATCATGAAAACCCCCATTCAGCCTGAATGAGGGGCAGCCTCCGCGAAAAGAGGCAGGTTCGATATTGGGAAATTTCCCAGTACGTCGCTTAGGGATTGATGATCTTGTTGCGAATCGCCAGTGCAACCGCATGCGTACGGTTGACGGCACCGAGCTTGCGCGCGGCGGTTGCAAGATGCTCTTCGGCGGTACGCTGCGTGATGTGCAGGATCTCGCCGATTTCCCAGGCCGACTTGCCCTGCGAGGCCCAGGCGATCACCTCGCGCTCGCGCGGGGTGAGACGCGTCGAGAGATGCGGCGCCGGATCGAGCAGGCGGCGAATATGGTCGAAGCCATACATTGCCATCAGGTGCAACGCCGGCTTGCTGCGGGGATTGAGGTCGAGATGGACGCCGCCGAGCGACACCGCCGCCTCGTAGCCGGTGAGCCCGTGGATCGGCACGATGAAGCCGCGCGACATGCGAAAATCGGTGGCACGGTTCATCACCTCGGCCGCGTCCGGCTCGAGCTCGGCATCATAAGGCGCTTCCGCCCATTCGAACGGATTGACCGATTGCCGGCACAGCCGCACGACGGGGTCGACGCGGTCGTAATTGTTCTGGGTGTAGAGATTGAACCATCCTGCCGGCCAGCGCTTGGCAAGCACCATCTGCGCGAACCGCTGATCGGGATTCGGCAACCCCGTCACGATGATGGTCTCGAAGCCGAAGCGACCGAACGCCGCCTCAAGCGCATTCATGGCGTCAGGTACCTTGCGATAGGTCCCCAGGCCTTCGATGAAGTCGAGCGCTTCCCGGCCATAATCTACGGCGTCTACGGCGGACATCGGTGCGTTTCCTGAGCCTCGCCGTCGGTATAGCACGTATTTGGGAGCTGCCTCAATTCGCTGCTTCCGTAGTTTACCGGCCTTCGTCTGCACCGCAGATTTAATCTACTTGTGGAGGAAGTGACGTCAAGTTACACCTATGGCGTCTGAAGCGGGAAAATCACGATGGAAGACGAGGACATCGCCCTCAACAGCGTGCTCGGCCTGGAACTCAACCGCGTGTTTTTCGCCGTCCGCGAAACGGCAAACAAGCAGAAGATCATCGAGTACGCGCGCGAGGTGCTGCAGCGCGAACGCGCGGAGCGGCCCGGCAGCGCGTCGCCCGAGAGCCCGGCGAGCTAGAACGCAGTTACAGGTGAGGCGTACGTTCCGCGCGAGCGGCGCCCGTCCATTCGAACGTGCCGATTTTGGCCGAAACATTCTGACTGCGAAGTTAATCAGCAATTGTTGCCGGTGAGCGAGTTGCGCTCTTACCCTCCCTGGAGGGGGAGGGTAAAGCGCCGCCCGCTCCGTCGCACACTTGCCGCTGGATGACATCACGGCTCTCGTGAGATGATCGCCGCCACGATCCTCTTTTGGGATGCCCACGACATGATGACGCTGCGCCAGGTTGAAGTGATCCGTGCCGTGATGGTGACGGGTACCATCGGCGGCGCGGCGAAGCTGCTCAACGTGTCGGCGCCGGGGATCAGCCGGCTGGTCAAATACACCGAGCGCACGCTCGGCATCCGCTTCTTCCAGCGCCAGAACGGACGCTACTTCCCGACGCCGGAAGCCGAGAACATCTTTGAGCAGATCAACGGCGTCTACAAGAAGGTCGACGACCTCTCCGAGCTCATCTCCAAAATCGGCCGCGGCGGTTTGTCGGAATTGCGCATCGGTTCGGTGCCGAGCATCTCCCAGGTGATGGTGCCGCGTGCGATCGAGCGCGTCCGGCGCCGCTATCCCGATCTCGGCATCGACATCAACATCCTCAAGCTCGAGGAGGCCATCGACTACCTCCTGCTCGGCCGCGGCGAGTGCGTGGCGATGAGCTATCGGCTCGAGCATTCCGGGCTCGACTTCATGCCGCTCGCTTCGGGTGAGCTCTATTGCATCGTGCCGCCGGGTCACGAGCTTGCCGGCCGCAAGCAGGTCTCGGCGGCCGAGATCACCCGCTATCCGCTGATCGGCATCGATCCCAACGATCCCTACGGCCGGATCATGGCCGGGATCTTTGCGCGCCACCGGCTCGACTACAACATCACGATCCGCGCGCGCTTCGGCACCACGGTGTGTGCGCTGGTGAAGGCAGGGCTCGGCATCGCCATCATCGACCAGTTCACGGTGGCCCATGGCGGCTATCCGGGAATCGAGCTGTTGAAGATCACCGAGCCGACGCGGTTCGAGACCTATATCGCGGTGAAGCGCGGCGCGCCGCTGTCGCTCCATGTCGAGTATTTCATCGAGTCACTGCGCGCCGAGATGCGCACGGTGGAGCCGTCCCGCAGCGAGGGCAAGGCCGCCCCGGCACGCGGGCGGAAGAAATAACATTATGTTAGGTTTGCCCAATAAATGGGTAATTGTGTTAGGCACGGGAAAGGCTATCGTCGCAACTGGAAGCCCCCTTGGAATTGTGCGGATTTCCCCGCTAATGGCCAGGACCCAACGCTCCCAACGAGACGATAGCCAACCATGTCCAAGCGCGGATACGCCGCCAGCAAGAAGCTTCTCACCGGCCTGATCGGGGCGCCGATCGCGCATTCCGCCTCCCCTGCCATGCACGAGCGGGCGGCCGAGGCGCTTGGCCTGCGCGGTCACTACCAGCTCATCGAGGTCGCCGGCGCCGATGCGGCCGGGCTCCGCATGATGCTCGAGGGCGTGCGGCGGCTCGGCTTTGCAGGCGTCAACGTGACTTACCCTTACAAGGAAGCGGTGGTCCCGCTGCTCGACGAATTGGCGCCGGGCGCGGCCGCCATGGGCGCGGTCAACACCGTTGTCGCCAGGGACGGCCGGCTGATCGGCCACAACACCGACACGACCGGGTTTGCGCGCGCGGTCGCGCCGCTGCTGGCGCCGTCCGGAAATGCAGTCGCCGTGATCGGAACGGGCGGTGTCGGCAAGGCGATCGCCTTTGCGCTGGCGAGCCTGAAGGTCTCCGGCCTCCGCATCTTCGACAGCGAGACGGCGCGCGCCGAAAAGCTCGCTTCATTGCTTGCCAGGCACGGCGGCGCCACGGTGGCGAAAAGCGTCGAGGACGCGCTCGATGGCGCAACCGGCCTCGTCAACGGCACGCCGGTCGGCATGCTGCCGAACCGGGGCATGCCGGTGCCGGCGACCTTGCTGCACGAGAAAATGTGGGTCGCGGACGCCGTCTATTCGCCGCTGATCACGCCGCTGCTGGCGGCGGCACAGGCCAAGGGCGCACGGATCATGACCGGGCGGGAGCTCGCGATCTACCAGGCCGCCGACGCCTTCGAACTGTTCACGGGCCTTGCCCCATCGACCGAGGTCATGGGAGAGGCATTCGACGAGGTGATGGCGGCACGAAGCGCTGCCTACCACGCCGCGTAACCGAAGCGGCCGGACACAAGGCCGCGGACCACATCAACGAAAATGGGAGGAGTGACCATGAAATTGACCCTAGTGGCAGGCGCCTTGCTTGCCTTCGCGACTGCAACCAGCGTCCACGCGCAGGCGATCAAGCTCGCCGACGTCGCCGAGCTCTCGGGCGGCGGCGCCACCGTCGGCACCAACTGGAAGAACGGCATCGACCTCGCCATCGAGGAGATCAACGCCAAGGGCGGCGTGCTCGGCCGCAAGCTGGAGGTCACCCACGCCGATTCGCAGTCCAACCCCGGCGTTGCCCGCGCCCAGGTGCAGAAGGCGCTCGACGCCGAGCCCTATGTGCTGCTCGGGCCCGGCTATTCCGGCTCGGTCAAGGTGACGGCGCCGCTCGCGGCCGAAGCCGGCATCGCGCAGATCATGGGCGGCGAAGCCGCCGAACTGACGCAAGCCGGCAACAAGTTCCTGTTCCGCACCTCGTTCGGCCAGCAATCGTCGATGCCGAAGGTCGCAAAATACATCCACGACGACATGAAGGCGAAGACGGTCGCGGTGGTCTGGGTCAACAACGACTTCGGCCGCGGCGGACGCGATGTCGTCGTCAAGGAACTCGACCGGCTCGGCTCCAAGGTGGTCGCCGATCTCTCGACCGAAGCGGGACAAGCTGACTTCGCCGCCGACGTCGGCAAGATCAAGGCCGCCAATCCCGATGCGGTGTTCGTCTACCTGAATGAAGAAGAGAGCGCGCGCATCCTGAAAGAATTGAAGCGCCAAGGCGTCACCGCGCCGCTGATGGGCGAGACCACGCTGATCGGCCAGAAGGTGATCGAGCTCGCCGGCGATGCCGCCAACGGCGCGCGCGGCCATGTCGGCCTCACCACGGACGCGCCGGTCGACCTGATCAAGGCGTTCCGCGACAAGTTTTCCAAGAAGTACAATTACGTGCCCGACCATAACGGCCTGAAGGGCTATCTCGCCGTCTACATGGTCAAGGCCACCACCGAGAAGATGGGCAAGGTCGACAGCAAGGCGTTCGCCGACACGCTGCACGGCCTGACCATCAAGGCCGCGGACGAGCCGGGCATCCTGATGGACGTCACGTTCAGCGAGACCGGCGACATCGACCGGCAGAGCTTTCTGGTCGAGGTGGTCGAAGGCAAGCAGGTGGTGAAGCAGGTGCTGCCCAAGGTGAAGTGAGGGCTTCGCTTCGCCTCTCCTCTCCCTCGCCCCGCTCTTCGCGTGGAGAGGGTTGGGGTGAAGGGCCGCCTCTGCAGTCGCGGTGAAAGTTGAATTTGCGGAGAGAGCCCCTCACCCCGCCCTCTCCCCGTTAGAACGGGGAGAGGGAGAAGCAAGAAGGCGGGGGGAGACGACGGAGCGGCGGGAGGGGAAAATGTCCAATCTGTTCGATCTTCTGGTCGCGGGACTTGCCACCGGCGCGATCTATGCGCTGGTCGCGGTCGGTTTCACGCTGCTGTGGCAGACCTCGCAAACCATCAATTTTGCGCAAGGCGAGTTCGTGATGCTGCCGGCGTTCCTGATGCTGGCGACGATGCATGCCGGCGCGCCGTTCTGGCTCGCGATCATCCTCGGCATCCTGCTCTCGATGATCCTGCTGGGCCTCGCTTTCAAGATGCTGCTGGTCGATCCGATGATGCGCCATGGCGTACTGCCGCTGGCGATCGCGACGATGGCGCTCGCGATCGGCATCAAGGAGGCCGTGAAGCAGTTCTTCAGCGCGGAGGCCTCGCCCTTCCCCTCGATCGTGCCGACCGGTGATATCTCCATTCTCGGACATGCCGTCTCGCTGCAAAGCATCGGCGTCCTCGTCCTCGCCATTCTTGCCGTCTTCGGCCTGACGAGCCTTCTCAACCGCACCTCGCTCGGTCACCAGATGCAGGCGGCGGCGCAGAACCCGACGGTGGCGCGCATCATCGGCGTGCCGGTCGAGCGCATGATCTTGCTGACGTTCCTGATCAACGCCTTCCTGGTCGCGCTGGCGTCGCTTCTGATCACGCCGATCTACCTCGCAAAATTCTCCTCCGGCGAGGTGCTGGGCCAGGCCGCCTTCATCGCCGCGATCGTCGGCGGCTTCAACCAGGTGCGCGGCGCCATCGCCGGCGGCCTCCTGATCGGCGTGCTCGACAATCTCGCGGCCGCCTATGTCTCGACGCAATACCGCGCCGCCGTGCCGATGATCTTCCTGATCGCCGTCATCCTGTTCCGGCCGCAGGGCTTGCTCGGCCGCGCCGAGGAGCGCACCGTATGAGCGGCTTCGCCAAACCGTTGAAGATCGCGCTCGGCCTCATCGTCATTGCCGGCCTGATCATCGTCCCCATGAACTTCAACCGCTACGGCCTGTTCATCCTGAGCCAATGGGCGGTGATGAGCATCGCCGCCATGGGGCTCAATTTGACGCTCGGCTATGCCGGCCAGGTCTCGCTGGCGCAAGGCGCCTTCGTCGGCATCGGCGCCTATGCCGCCGCGATCATGACTACCCATGGCTGGCCGCTGCCGGCGGCGATCGTGGTCGCGATCGTCTTGAGCTTCGCGGTCGGCTGGGTGCTCGGCTATCCCGCGCTGCGCGTGCAGCATCATTATCTCGCCTTCGTCACGCTCGCCTTCTCCACCCTCGCCTTCCTGGTGTTCCGCAACGAAAGCTGGCTCACCGGCGGCATCTACGGCATCTCCAACATTCCGCGGCCGCACATTTTCGGCATCGCGACCAACAAGCCCCTGCCCTTCTACTATGTCTGCCTCGGCTCGCTTGCGATCGTGTCGCTCGCGGTGTGGTGGCTGATCCGCTCGCCCTGGGGCCGCGCCTTCATGGCGTTGCGCGAAAATCCGCTGCGCGCGCAGTCGCTCGGCGTTGACACGAGGCGCTATACGCTGATGGCCTTCGCGATCGGCTCGGCGCTCGGCGGCGTTGCTGGCGCGCTCTATGCGCCGCTGACGCAATATATCGATCCCGTGCCGTTCAACCTGTCGCTCTCGCTCGACCTCTTGATGATGGTGATCGTCGGCGGTGCCGGCTTCTATTTCGGCCCCTTCCTCGGCGCGATGATCGCGGTGCTGTTACCGGAATGGCTGCGCTTCACGGAAGGGTATTATCTGATGCTCTACGCGGTCGCGGTGATGCTGCTGTTGATCTGGTCGCCGACCGGCATTCTGGGAATTCTCGACCGCTACCTCGCCGAGCGCCGCACCAAGGCGGCCTCCGCGCTGCGCGCCGTCGCAAAGTCCCGGCTGGAGACGGTGCAATGAGCGCGGTCCTGGAAGTCACCGGCATCAAGAAGAATTTCGGCGGCATCAGCGCCGTCGATGGCGTCTCATTCGACGTCCGCGAGGGCGAGATCCTCGGCCTGATCGGCCCGAACGGCTGCGGCAAGTCGACCCTGTTCAACTGCATCCTCGGCCAGCTCACACCATCGGGCGGCGAGGTCAGGCTCGACGGCAAGGTGGTTACGGGCCTGCGTCCCGCCGAGCTCAACAAGCTCGGGGTCAGCCGCACCTTCCAGCTCTTGCAGGTCTTCCCAAAGCTCTCGGTGCGCGAGAACCTGATCCTCGCGGGACAGGAGCACCAGGGCAATATGGCCTCGCGCCTGGTCGGACGCTCCGACGCCGGGCTGACCGGGACCGCCAACCAGATGATCGGCTTCTTCAAGCTCGACCATCTCGCCGACGAGCCGGCCGGCGGGCTCTCCTATGGCCAGCAAAAATTGCTCGATGCCGCGATGGCCTTCATGGGCGGGCCGCGCCTCGTCCTGCTCGACGAGCCCGCCGGCGGCGTCAACCCGTCGATGCTGTCGGACCTGAAGGATCGCCTGGTCGCGATCAACCGCGAGAAGAACGCCACCTTCGTCGTGATCGAGCACAACATGGAATTCGTGATGTCCCTGTGCTCGCGCGTGATGGTGATGGCGGAGGGCAAGGTGCTGGCGATGGGACGGCCGGACGAAGTGCGGAAAAATCCCGCCGTGATCGAAGCCTATCTCGGACATTAGGAAGCCATCATGAGCGACCCGATCCTCTCGGTTCACAATCTCGTCGGCGGCTACGGCAAGATGACGATCCTGAACGGCACCACCTTCGCCGTGCCGCAGGCGACCATCACCACCATCATCGGCCCCAACGGTGCCGGCAAGTCGACGGTGTTCAAGGCGATCTTCGGCCTGTTGAAGCTGCGCGAAGGCAAGATCAGCTTTGCGGGCCGCGACGTCACCAATTTGAGCCAGCGCGCGCTGCTCAATGCCGGCATCTGCTACGTGCCACAGGGTCGCAACATCTTTCCGGAGCTGTCGGTGCGCCACAATATCGAACTCGGCGGCGTCGCCGCCGGCAAGGGCATCGACCTGCCCGCACGGATCGAAGCCGCGCTCGACCTGTTTCCCGCGCTGCGCCGCAAGTCGGCGCAGCAGGCCTCCACACTCTCCGGCGGCGAGCAGAAGCAGCTCGAGATCGCGCGCTCGCTGCTGCTCGAGCCAAAGCTCGTGCTGATCGACGAGCCCTCGATCGGCCTGTCGCCGCTGATGGTGCAGCAGACCTTCGACATCCTGAAAGGCTTGCGCGACCGCGGCGTCACCATCCTGATGATCGAGCAGAACGCGCGCTCGGCGCTGGAGATTTCCGACATCGGCATCGTGCTCGAGCTCGGCCAGACCCGCATGGTCGACGGCGCGAAGCGAATTCTGAACGATCCGCGCATCGGCCAGCTCTTTCTCGGCGGCGCCATGGAGGACAACGCAGCATGAACAAGCGTTCGATCGCGACCGTCTCGCTCTCAGGCAGCCTGGACGAGAAGCTCCGCGCCATCGCATCGGCCGGGTTCGACTCGGTCGAGATCTTCGAGAACGATCTGCTGTCGTTCGGCGCAAGTCCGCGCGAGGTGGCGCAGCTATGCAAGGATCTCAATCTCGAAATTTGCGCATTCCAGCCGTTCCGCGATTTCGAGGGCATGCCAGAGCCGCAGCGGACGCGCAACTTTGCCCGCGCCGAGCGCAAGTTCGACCTGATGCAGGAGCTCGGGACCGATCTGCTGCTGATCTGCTCCAACGTCTCGCCCGCCTCGCTCGGCGGCATCGATCGCGCCGCGGACGATTTTCGCGAGCTCGGCGAGCGCGCGGCCAAGCGCGGCTTGCGCGTCGGCTATGAGGCGCTGGCCTGGGGCCGCCATGTCAACGACTACCGCGACGCCTGGGAGATCGTGCGCCGCGCCGATCATCCCGCGATCGGCGTCATCCTCGACAGTTTTCACGCGCTCGCGCCCGGCTTTCCGGTTCGCGCCATGGCCTCGATCCCCGGCGACAAGATCTTTCTGGTGCAGCTCGCCGACGCGCCGAAGCTCGAGCTCGACATTCTCTCGTGGAGCCGGCACTTCCGCTCCTTCCCCGGCCAGGGCGATCTGCCGGTCGGCGAATTCATGCAGGCCATCGCAGCGACCGGCTATGCCGGGCCGCTGTCGCTCGAAATCTTCAACGACCAGTTCCGCGCCGGCTCGTCCGCGCAGACCGCGGTCGACGGCCTGCGTTCGCTGATTCTGCTGGAGGACCAGCTCGCGCCGGATTGGCCGAAACTTGCCGGCAAGCCGCTGGCACCGAAGGCCAGGAGCCATGGCACCGGCTTCATCGAGTTTGCCGTCAACGAGACCAAGGCCGGCGATCTCGCGCGCCTGCTCGCGCAGCTCGGCTTCCGCAAGACCGGCAAGCATCGCAGCAAGGCCGTGGAGCGCTGGTCGCAGGGCAAGGTCGAGCTCGTGATCAATTGCGAGACCGACGGCTTTGCGCATTCGCACTATGTCACGCACGGCCCCGGCGTCTGCGCGATTGCGCTCGACGTCGACAATGCCGGTCTTGCCATGCAGCGCGCCGAAGCGCTGAAGGCGCGCACCTTCTACCAGCCGGTCGGGCCCGGCGAGCTGGAGATTCCCGCGATCCATGGCGTCGGCGGCAGCCTGCTCTACTTCCTCGATCAGGCCGGCAAGAACTGGGACACCGATTTCGAGCCGGTCGCAAGTGACACGAACGCAGACGCCCTGCTCGCCGTCGATCACATCGCGCAGTCGATGCCCTATGACGAGATGCTGTCCTGGCTGCTGTTCTACACCGGCATCCTCGACCTGAAGCGGCTGCCGCAGATGGAGATCGCCGACCCGCGTGGCCTCGTGCAGAGTCAGGCGGTCATCAACGCCGACCAGAGCCTGCGCTTCGTGCTCAACGGCTCATCCGCCAACCGCACCCTGCCGGCGCGCTTCATCTCGGAGTTCTTCGGCTCGGGCGTGCAGCACGTCGCGTTCTCCTGCCGGGACATTTTTGCGACGGTCGCCGCGATGCGCAAGCGTGGCGCGGATTTCCTGGATATCCCCGATAACTACTACGACGACATCGAAGCCAAATATGACCTCGCGCCCGACCTGATGGCGCAGCTGCGCGCCAACCACATCCTCTACGACCGCGAAGGCGACGGCGAGTTCTTCCAGGTCTACACGCACATTTTCGACGAGCGCTTCTTCTTCGAGATCGTGGAGCGACGGGATTATCAGGGATTTGGCGCGGCCAATGCCGGCATCAGGCTCGCGGCGCAGGCCCGCGAGGTACGACCCGCGAGCATGCCGCGGGTGTGAAGCCGGTACGGCGGAGGTCGCGCCTCCTCTCGCTGCAACGGCTATGTCGCAATCTTTCGGCGAATAGAACGGATCGCGTCTGGAGACGCCAACGCAGCATCCCACTCGCCGCTCGGCAGATCGCCGAGCAGGTTCGAGAGCTCGACCGCGAGCGCTCGAAGCCGCGCATTCTCCTCGAGCAATCGCATCACTTCGTTCGACGGCGATTCATCGTCGTTGAATTCTTCCAGGAGCTGTGGCGACAGACGTTCGAGCGCATCGTCGGACATAACGTCGTCCGCAGTTGAATTGATTTTCCGCGTCTTGCTGTGCGGCGGCAAATATTTATCACTCATCGGCAAGTCCCCCGAGGACATGCCCCCGACCTTATCCAGCCAGGTTCGAATGAGTCGTGGGCGGATTTGAGTCTAAAATCAGACCGGCGCGCGACCTTGCGCGGGCGCGGGTCGAATGAATGCCGTCATGAATCTGTCGCAGCACATCGGCGCATGGGACACGAGAGATTCCCCTCTCCCCGAGAGCGGGGAGAGGGGGAGAAGAGACCTCACTTCATCGCGCACTTGTCGTGGAAGCGGTCCTGGTCGTTCTCAACGATGGTCGCGACGGTCTTCAGCGAGAGCTGGCCTTCGCCGTCCTTGACCACATCCTGGAGATAGAAGCTCTGCACCGGGATGTGGTTCTTGCCGTATTTGAACGGGCCGCGCAGCGACTTGAAGTTGGCCTTCTCCATCTCGGCCTTCATCGCGTCCTTCTTGCTGGTGTCGCCCTTCACAGCGACCACCGCGCTGTTGATGAGCTGGGCCGCGTCATAGGCCTGCGCGCCGTAATAGGTCGGGCGCAGATTGGGGTACTTCTTGCGGTAGTCGGCGACGAAGCGCTTGTTCTGCTCGTTCGGGAGGTCGTTGACCCATTCCTGCGCGCCGGGCACGCCGAGCGCGTTCTCCTTCTGGAGCGGCAGCGACAGCTCGTCGACGGTGAAGGCGGTGTAGAGCGGCATCGTGCTCTTCAGGCCGGCCTGCGCATATTGATTGAGGAACTGCACGCCGGCCGCACCGGGATAGAACACGAAGATCGACTCGGCGCCCGAGGCGCGCGCCTTGGAGAGCTCGGCGGAGAAGTCGAGTTGGCTCGGCCAGACCGTGTATTCCTCGCCCTTGACCTCACCCTTGAACGTGCTCTTCAGGCCCGCGAGCATGTCCTTGCCGGCCGCGTAGTTCGGCCCGATCAGGAACACGCTCTTGACGCCCTTCTGGTTCATGTAGAGGCCCATGGCGGCGGGCGTCTGGTCGTTCTGCCAGGAGGTCGAGAACACGTAAGGCGAGCACAGTTCGCCGGCGAGCTGCGACGGACCGGCATTGGCCGAGATCAGGAAGGTCTTCGAATCCACCGCGGTCTTGAGCGAGGCCAAGAGCACGTTCGACCAGATATAGCCGACGATGAAATCGACCTTGTCGGACTGCACCAGCTTCTCGGTCTTCTGCTTGCCGACATCGGGCTTCTGCCCGTCGTCCTCGTAGATCACCTCGACCGGCTTGCCGTCCATCTTGCGGCCGATGTGGTCGAGCGCGAGCTCGAAGGAATTGCGCATGTCGTTGCCGATCACGGCGGTCGGGCCGCTGAAGGTCGAAACGAAGCCGATCTTGATGGTGTCGCCGGCGAAAGCCTGATTTGCCAGCACCAGCGCCGCTGCGCCCGCCAGCCAGAATGCCGTCCTCATAACCACTCCCCTCCTTATTATTGATCCCGGAAACGGGGTGATCGCCGCCCCCGGGTCTGTCTCTATTGAACGCAAAATCTATCGCGCCGCCAATGGCTCAGCGCCCGCCCCTGCACCATATTTCGCCCCAATCGAGGATGGCAAGAAATATAATTCTACTCACTTCGGCCAAGACCGGTCCAAGGCTGCGGCGCTTTTTCACAGGGCATATCGATACGCCCAACCTATGCCGCGATTGATGACGGCTATTGGACTACGGCGCCCAAAGCGCACTTACATGAAGGAGAGCAGCAGCGAGATTCGAGGGTGTCATCATGGCCGCAAATCCCCACCGCGTCGTCATCGTCGGAGCCGGCTTCGGCGGGCTGGAGACGACCTACCGGCTTGCGGGTGCGCCGGTCGAGATCACGCTGATCGACCGCCGCAACCATCATCTGTTCCAGCCGCTGCTCTACCAGGTCGCGACCGCCTCGCTCGCGACCAGCGAAATCGCCTGGCCGGTCCGGCACCTGATGCGCGACCGGCGCGAGGTGACGACCCTGTTTGCGACGGTGAGCGGCGTCGATGCCGACCGGCGCTGCGTGCTGATCGACGACGGCAGCGAGGTGCCCTACGACACGCTGGTGCTCGCCACCGGGGCGCGCCATGCCTATTTCGGCCATGACGAGTGGGAGCAGTTCGCCCCCGGCCTGAAGACGCTGGAAGACGCGACCACGCTGCGCCGTCACATCCTGGTGGCATTCGAGCGCGCCGAGCGCGAAACCGATCCGGCCAAACGCGCGGCGCGGCTGACCTTCGTCATCGTCGGCGCCGGCCCGACCGGCGTCGAGCTCGCCGGCACCATCGCCGAAATGGCGCACCACACGCTCCCCGCCGACTTCCGCAACATCGACACCCACAAGGCACGCGTGGTGCTGATCGAGGCCGGACCGCGCGTGCTCGCGGGCTTCCCCGATGATCTCTCGGCCTATGCGCAGGCCTCGCTGGAAAAGATCGGCGTCGAGGTCGTGCTGGGCCAGGTCGTCACCGAGATCAACCGTGAGGGCGTCGTGTTCGGCGGCAAGCTGCTCGAAGCAAAGACGCGGATCTGGGCCGCCGGCGTGCGCGCTTCGCCCGCCGCCGAATGGCTGGGCGCACCAAGCGATCGCGCCGGGCGCGTGGAGGTCGAAGACGACCTGACGATACCCGGTCATCCCGAGATCTTTGCGATCGGCGACACCGTCTTGATCAACGCCTGGGAGGGCAAGCCGGTGCCCGGCATCGCGCCGGCCGCCAAGCAGCAGGGCCGGCACGTCGCCGAGACCATCAAGGCGCGCCTGCGTGGCGAGAACAAAGGTGCATTCCGTTACAAGCACTCCGGTAGCCTCGCACAGATCGGCAAGCGGCTGGCCGTGATCGATTTCGGCAAGGTCAAGCTGCGCGGCACCATCGCGTGGTGGATCTGGGGCATCGCCCACATCTACTTCCTGATCGGGCTGCGCCACCGCCTCAGCGTCGCCCTGAGCTGGCTCTGGATCTACGCCCGCGACCAGCGCGCGGCGCGGTTGATCACGCAGGGGAGTAGCAAGGTGGCGTAGCTCTTTCTTCCTTCTCCCCTTGTGGGAGAAGGTGGCGTAGGCGGCCATCGGCCGCCGTTCTTAAGAACGCCGAAGCAGAGCTTCGGCTACGGCGCCGGATGAGGGGTTCTCTCCACTCGCAATACCATTCGTGAGGAGAGAACCCCTCACCCGGCTTCGCTTTGCGAAGCCACCCTTCCCACAAGGGGAGAGGGTGCAGCCGCGCTCGCGGCACTACTTCACCAACTCGCACCCGCCCTCGGCCAGCGGCCTAAACGCCTGGTCCGCGGGAATCGTCGAGACCAGCTTATAATAGTCGTATGGATATTTCGACTCCTCCGGCTTCTTCACCTCGAACAGATACATGGGATGCACGACGCGGCCGTCCTGGCGGATCGTGGTGTCGCCGAACAGCTTGTCCTTGCCCCTGAACTTCTTCATCTCGGGCACCGCGTCCTTCGCATTGTCGCTGCCGGTCGCGGCGACCGCGTTCAGATAAGCGAGCGTCGAGGCATAGACGCCGGCCTGGTTGCCGCTCGGCATCTTGCCGTTCATGCCGGGCCGCGCCGCAAATCGCTTGGCGAAGGCGCGGGTGTCGTCGTTCATGTCCCAGTAAAACGCTTCCATGAGCTGGAGGCCCTGGGCGACCTTGATGCCCATGCCATGGACGTCGTTGATGAAGAGCAGGAAGGCGACGAGCTTCTGCCCACTTTGCTGGATGCCGAACTCGGCCGCCTGCTTCACCGCGTTGATGGTGTCGCCGCCGGCATTGGCGAGGCCGATCACCTGCGCTTTCGAGCCCTGCGCCTGCAACAGGAACGAGGCGAAGTCGGAGGTGCCGAGCGGGTGCTTGCTGGAGCCCAGCACCTTGCCGCCGTGGCCCTCGATATATTTTTGAGCCTCCGCCTCGATGCCCTTGCCGAGCGCATAGTCAACCGTGAGGAAATACCAGTCCTTGCCGCCGCGCGACATCATCGCGGCCGCCGTGGTGTTGCCGGTCGCCCAGGCATCGTTGACCCATTGGATCGTATTGGGTGAGCAGGCCTTGCCGGTGAGATCCGAGCTTGCGGTCGACGACGCCAGGAACGTCATGCGGCTGTCGCGCAGCAGCGTGTTGATGGAGAGGCCGACGGCCGAATTCGGCACGTCGACGATGGCATCGACGCCCTCGACATCGAGCCATTTGCGCGCGATCGCGTTGCCGACATCGGCCTTGTTCTGGTGGTCGGCATAGACGATCTCGACCTTGATGTTCTTGCCGCCGCCGTTGAAATCCTCGGCTGCCATCCGCGCGGCCTCGACCGAGCCCATACCGTTGGTGTCCTGGAAGATGCCCGAGATGTCGTTGAGCACACCGACGCGCACGACATTGTCGGAGATCTCGGCGCTTGCCGCGCCGCTCATCAGGCTCGTCGCCAGCGCAAGTGTCCATTTCAGGTGTTTCATCGTTCCCTCCCCTTTGTGTGTCGCGCCGGTTGCCGCCGGCACGTTCTGGAATTCAGACCTGCCGTTCCGGCAATCTCAGCACCAGCCCATCGAGCACGGGCGTGATCATGATCTGGCAGGCCAGCCGGCTGTTCGGCAGCCGCTCGGCGGCGGTGCCGTCGAGCAGCGCGTCTTCGTCATCAGCCATCGCGGGCAGGCGCCCGAGCCAGGCTGCGTCGATATAGACGTGGCAGGTCGCACACATGGCATTGCCACCGCACTCGGCCAGGATGCCGTCGAGACCATGGCGGGTCGCGGCCTGCATGGCGCTTTCGCCGCCTGAGGTCTCGACACGGTCGGACTTGCCGTCGGCATGGATGAAAGTAATGGCTGGCATCAAGGCTCCTCGTCAGGCCGGGGTGATGGTGACCGGCAGGCTGTCGAGCCCGCGCAGCGTGTTGTTGAAGCGGCGTTTCGGCTCGCCCGTGATCTCGATCTTCTCGATACGCCGCGCCAGCGCCGTCAACATCACTTCGCCTTCGAGGCGCGCGACGAGTTGGCCGACGCACATGTGGATGCCGGAACCGAAACCGACATGGCCGGACGAGCGGCGCGTGATGTCGTAGCTGTCGGGCTTGTCCCAGCGGCGCGGATCGCGATTGGCGGCGGCAAGGAACATCAGCACCTTCTCACCATCACCGATCGTCGCGCCTGACAGCTCGACCTCACGTGTGGTGGTGCGGAAGAAGGTCTGCACCGGGCTTTCGAAACGAACCGCTTCCTCGAAGGCGCTACGCGCGAGCGTGAGATCGCTGCGCAGACGCTGCCATTGTTCGGGGAAGCGCGCGAGGCAATAGACGGCCGCGCCGATGCCGTTGACAGTGGTGTCGAGGCCGGCCGACAACAGCGAGCGCACCAGCAGCGGTGCTTCGGTGGCCGTGATCGCGCCCTCGTCGACCTGGGCATGAATGCAGGCGCCGAAGCCACCGGGCGCAAGGTTCTCGCGCTGGCACTGCTCGGCAACATAGGCTTGATGGGGCGTAGAACGCGCAATCGCCTCCCGGCGCAGTTCATTGGGCGGCCCGAATGCGTTGAACACGACGCTCGCGTAGGGAATCAGGTGCTCGCGCCCCTCGGATTTCAGCCCGAGCGCATCCGGGAAGATCGAGAGCGGATAGGCCTCGGCGAGGTCGGCGATCGCGTCGAAGCTGCGCCGTTCGATCAGCGCGTCCACCCGCTCCTCGGCCGCCGCGGCAAAGCGGTCGCGCACCTGCTTTATCACCGTCGGCGACAGCACCTTCGAGAGCACGGCGCGGGTCCGCGTATGCGCGGGCGGATCGGCCTCGAGGATCAGGCTGGGCGGCCGCCACGGTGTCTCCTTCTTGAAATCGGAGAGGCCGACGCCGCGGCTGGAGCAGAACGTCGCGGGATCGTTCAGCACGGCGTGGACCTCGGCATAGCGTGCCACGCCATAGACGTTCCACTTGTCGAGATAGACGACCGGCCCCGCCTCCCGCAGCCGCTCGTGCGTGGAATAGGGGTCGGTGAAAAAATTCATGTCGAAGGGATCGACGTCGAGATGCGGGACGCCTGATACGGCGGAGCCAGGTGCGCTCATTGAAGTCCTCCCTCATTTTGATCTTGTGAAAGGGCCGCGCTTGCCCTTAGGTCTTCGGACACGCCGCGAGACAAGAAGCCGATATGCCGCCGTCTTCGACCAGAGCCCGCCAAAGGCCCGCACCCGCCGAAACCGGGCCGACGCTCGATCTCGACCGTTACGTCCCGGCTTTCGTCACCTTCATCGCCAACAAGCTCTCGAACAGCGCCACCGCGTTCTACCAGCGCGAGTTTGGCGTCAACGTCACGGAATGGCGGATCATGTCGCTGCTGGCGATCGAGCCCGGCATTCCGGCCTCGCGGATCTGCCACGTCATCGGTTTTGACAAGGGGCCGGTGAGCCGGACGCTTGCCGGCCTCGAGAAGCGCGGGCTGGTCTCGATTCGCACCGACCCGAACGACGGCCGCACCCATTCGATCTCGCTGACGGCGAAGGGCCGCGCCACCCATGACAAGGTGATCGTCGCGGCGTTCGAGCGCGAGCGGCGGCTGTTGTCCTGCCTGAGCAAGGACGAGCGCGAGGTGCTGATCGATCTGCTGCGCCGGCTGCACGAAAATCTCGGCGCAGTGACCGGCAGCAGCACCAGTTGACGCGCGCGTGAAGCGCGCGGCATCACCGCCTCCAGGCATACGCCGGCATTTGCCCGCGGCACCCTCTCTGCCGAGCATCGTTTCCTCCAGGATCAGGCGCAGCGGTTCCCCCGCCGTCATCCTTGTCCGGAACGGTTCGCATAAACTAGTTGCTTAAGCAACAAAAGAATCGTGCAAGATATTGCGGCAGAATGGCTGGCGTATTTTACGAGCTGCTCGACCCATCCCCGTCATTGCGAGCGCAGCGAAGCAATCCAGAGTCTTTCCGCGGAGGGATTCTGGACTGCTTCGCTGCGCTCGCAATGACGATGTGGCGAGAGCGCGGCCTCACTCCGACTTGATCTGCCCGTGGCTACAGACCGATCCACTCACCCGACGCATCATCGTTCACCCGCGCCACCGCATCGGCACGCCGCGTCAGCACGGCGCGCTGGTTGATGTAACCCTTGTCGGTGATCTCGCCGCCGTCCACTGACGGCGGCTCGGCGAGCAGCAGCGCGCGCGTGGCGTGGCCGGAGGAGTTGGTGCCCTGCTGCTTCAGTTTTGCGAGACCTTGGGCGATGGCGGCCCGCACCTTGTCGTGTGCCACCACATCGTTCACGCTTGCCGCCTCGGATAAACCAGCATGGGCACGACACGCCGCCATGTTCGGGAACACCAGGAACCGCACCTCGTCGCCGCCATGGCCGGTGACGACGATGTCCTGCGCCAGCGGTGCGAGCGCCGCGATGCCCGCGACGCGCAGCGTACCGACGCTGACCCAGGTGCCGGAGTTGAGCTTGAAGTCCTCCGCGACGCGGCCGTCGAAGAACAACCCGCGCTCAGGCCGTTCCGCATCGGCAAGCTTCACGGCATCGCCGATCAGATAGAAGCCTTCGTCGTCGAACGCCTGCCTGGTCAGCTCCGGCGCCTTCCAGTAACCCGGCGTGACATTGGGGCCGCGCACGCGCACCTCCAGCTTGTCCCCTGACGTGACGAGCTTCAGCTCGGTGCCGGGAATGGGCACGCCGATATTGCCCGAGCGCTCCGCGAGGAAATGACAGTCGGTCGCCAGCGGCGACGTCTCGGTCGAGCCCCAGGCCGACACCATCGGCAGCGGACGACCAACAGTCTCCACCGAAAGCTGCTCGAGCGCGTCCCAGAGATTCTGCGGCAACGCAGCGCCGGCATAGAAGGCGAATTTCACCTCGCCGAAGAAGCGGCGGCGCAGCTCCTCGTCGCCGCGCAGCGCTGCGATCAGCATGTCGAAGCCGCGCGGCACGTTGAAATAGACCGTCGGCATCACGTTTTTCAGATTGGCGAGTGACGTCGCGAAGAGACCGGGCGCGGGCTTGCCGCCGTCGATATAGAGAGCCCCGCCGTTGCGCAGCACGAGATTGAAATTGTGGTTGGCGCCGAACGTATGGCTCCAGGGGAGCCAATCGAGAATGACGAGATCGCCGCGGCCCGGTTCGAGAAACGTCCAGGTCTGCGCCTTGGCCTGCTGGCTCGAGGTCAGCATGCGCTGCGTATTGATGACGGCTTTCGGGGTGCCGGTCGAGCCCGAGGTGAACAGGAATTTTGCGATTGTATCCGGCGTCACCGCGGCGAAGGCTTTTGCGACGTCGCCCGTTTCGGGCGTCGCCGCGATGTCACGGAAGGCCAGCGCATCGGCATCGCCGGCATTGCCACTGATGATCTGCGCCTTGTGCAGCGGCTTGATCGCCGCGAGCGCGGCAGCGAATGGCTTGGTCGCGGAGACGTAGATCGCGCCGGGCTCCAGCAGCGCGATCATGCTCTTGAGCTTGTCGAAATCTTTCGACATCAGCGAATAGGCCGGCGAGATCGCGGCCGAGGGCACGCCGACATGCTGGGCCGCAAGTGCAAGCAGCGCATGGTCGATGCTGTTGTCGGAGAGGATGACGACGGGACGCTCGGCGCTGAGCTGTTGCGCCAAAATCCAGCTCGCCGCAGCGCGTACCCGCCGCAGGGCGCCCGCATAGGTCATGGTGGCCCAGGGCGTGTCGGCGCTGTCACGCTCGGCGAGGAAGATCGTGTCAGGCGTCTGCCGCGCAAAATGCTCCAGCCAGTCGCCGATGCAGCGCGCGCTGTCGCGCAAGGGTTCTGGCGAGCGCAGCACGATGCTGCCGTCGGCGCGATGCTCGGCGACGGTCTTGGGCGTTGCGAACAGGCTCGAAGCGTCACCGCGTGCGGCGGTTGTCATGGTTTCCTCCTCGCCCGGACGTCCGGATCGGCGGCAGCCTCGTTCCGGGCCGCTTTGGCCATATTGTTGGGCACGACAATTGTTGTCGTCAACAACAATCTTCCGCATGGGCCTTCGGGACGCTAAGGTTGCACGGCAGGAGAGATCACGTGACAGCCAGCGCAGCCCGAACTGAGCCCCGCCCCTCCCCACGCAAACGTGCCGGCAATGGCGCGGCGCGGCCGAACGACGCGGACGAGATCGGCCTCGACGCACTGGTCGGGCACGCCGGTTATGCGGTGCGTCGCTTCCAGATCTGGATCTTTCAGGACTTCATCAAGACGCTCGGCGAGGTCGACATCAAGCCGACGCAGTATTCCGTGCTGACGGTCATCGGCGCCAATCCGGGCCTGTCGCAGATGGCGGTGGCGAAGCGTCTCGGCATCGAGCGCGCCCGGCTGGTGCATCTGCTCGACAGCCTCGAACAGCGCAAGCTGGTGAAGCGGGTCAAGTCGAAGGCCGACCGCCGCTCCCACGCGCTGCACCTCACCGCACCGGGTGAGACGGCGCTGGCAAAGTTCAAGCGCCTCGCCGCCGAGCACGAGCGGCATGTCGTGGAGAAGATCGGCAAGGAGAACCGGGAGCGGCTGCTCCAGATCCTCGCCGGCTTCACCTGATCGACGCCGCCCAATATTTGTGCAAATGCCCGTATGGGGGCGCTGGCACGACGCCCAACAATCATCGAAATATCTTACAAGCCACTGATCCCTCGATAATATCCAAGGCATCGCGCCTGCCCGGATTGTGTACACAATGGCACATCGCTTGCTTCAATCCGGGTAAGACCTGTTGCCGGAGTTTTGTCGCCATGAGGGCTGAAATGGGGGCTGAGCAGCCTGAAACGATCGCCACGATTGTGGCCGCGCATCGCGCGGGCACGATCACGCCTGCGCAGACCGTCGCGCGAACCTATCAGCGCATCCGCGATCACAACGATCCCGCAGTCTTCATCAGCCTGCGCGACGAGAAGGACGCGATCGCGGAAGCCGAGAAGCTTGCCGCAAGGGATGCCTCCAGCTTGCCGCTCTACGGCGTGCCGGTTGCGGTGAAGGACAATATCGACGCGCTGGGATTTCCGACCACCGCGGCCTGCCCGGCCTTCTCGTATACGCCGACGCATGATTCGACCGCGGTGGAACGTCTGCGCGCGGCCGGCGCGATCATCATCGGCAAAACCAATCTCGACCAGTTCGCAACCGGCCTCGTCGGCGTGCGCTCGCCTTATGGCATCCCAAAGAATTCGATCCGCGAGGATCTCATTCCCGGAGGCTCGAGCTCGGGCTCGGCGGTCGCGGTCGGTGCCGGACTCGTGCCGCTGTCGCTGGGCACGGACACCGCCGGCAGCGGCCGCGTGCCGGCGATGCTCAACAACATCGTCGGCCTGAAGCCGAGCCTCGGCATGATCTCGACTGCCGGCCTGGTGCCGGCCTGCCGCACGCTCGACTGCATCTCGGTATTCGCTTTGACCGTGGACGATGCCGCCCTCGCGCTCTCCGTGATGGCGGGGCCGGACCAGGCCGACCCGTTCTCGCGTGACCGGCCGCTTGGCGCGATCACGCCGTTCCCCGCGAATTTGCGCCTCGGCGTGCCCCGCAACGGGCAGCTGATCTTCTTCGGCGACAGGAAGGCGGAAGCCGCTTACGGCGATGCGCTGAAGCGCTGGACCGCGCTCGGCGCTGAGCTGGTCGAGTTCGACCTCGAGCCGTTCTACGAGACGGCGCGGCTGCTCTATGAGGGGCCGTGGGTCGCCGAGCGTTATCTCGTGATCAAGGATCTGCTGGCATCCGCGCCTGATTCGATTCATCCGGTGACGCGCGAGATCACCGTCGCCGGCTCGCGGCTGACGGCGGCGGAGACATTCTCTGCACTCTATCGCCTGCAGGGCTTGCGCAAGATCGCCGAGCGGACCTTTACGAACATCGACGCGCTGGTGCTGCCGACCGCGCCGACCGCGTATACGACCGCGCAGGTGCTGGCCAATCCGATCGAGCTCAACAGCCGGCTCGGCACCTACACCAATTTCGTCAATCTGCTCGATCTCTGTGGTCTTGCAGTGCCCGCGTCGATGCGCGCGGATGGCATTCCGTTCGGCATCACGCTGCTCGCGCCTGCGGGGCGCGATGCGCTGCTTGCGAGCATCGGCCGCGTCTTCCATGCGGATACGAAACTGACCGTTGGAGCGAAGGGCGTGGCGCAGGCACCGCTGGCGCCGCTCGCAAGAAACGGCGGCGACGAGATTCCGATCGCGGTCGTCGGCGCGCATCTCTCCGGCATGGCGCTGAACGGCGAAGTGACGGCGCTGAACGGAAGGCTGATCGAGGCAACGAAGACCGCGCCGGACTACAAGCTCTACGCACTCAAGACCACGCCCCCGAAACCGGGCATGCTGCGCGTCGAGGCTGGCACGGGCGCGTCGATCGAGCTGGAGATCTGGTCGCTGTCGTCATCCGCGTTCGGCAAATTCGTCAATGCGATTCCAGCGCCGATGGCAATCGGCACAATCAGGCTTGCGGATGGCCGCAGCGTGAAGGGCTTTCTCGTCGAGCCGGAGGTGCTGGGCGAGGCGCGCGATATCACCGCGTATGGCGGCTGGCGCGCTTATGTGAAGGAAGCCGCGACGACTTAGGTCTCGTAGGGTGGGCAAAGCGCAGCGTGCCCACCATCAGCAGTTAGGACAGATGGTGGGCACGGCGCTTTGCGCCTTTGCCCACCCTACGGCACGGAGTGCGCGGTTCTACACCGACACCGCGTAGATCTCATACTCCCCGCGCACCAGCTCGATATGCGCGCGCATGGCGGCGGCGGCGCCCTGCTTGTCGCCGCGCATGATGGCGACGACGACGCGGTCGTGCTCGGCTTGCGACTTTGCCAATCGGCCGAGGTTGCGGAACTGGGCGCGGCGGAACGGCTGCACGCGGACGCGCGTCGCCAGCGTGATCTCGGCGATGTAGCCGTTCTGCGATCCCGCATAGATCGCGTTGTGGAAGCGCTCGTTGACCTCGTGGAAGCGATCGGGATTGCCGGCGTAGCTGAGCACGCGCAGCTCTTCGTGGATGGCTTCGAGACCGTGGCGCTCGGCCGCCGACATGCGCTCCGCGGCAAGGCCGGCGCACAGCGCCTCGAGCTCCGCCATTGCCTCGAACATGCTCTTGAGACGCTCGACCGAGGGCTGCGCCACCACCGCGCCGCGATGGGCGCGCGATTCGACGAGGCCGCTCGCCACCAGCTGGCGCAATGCCTCGCGGACCGGCGTGCGCGAGACGCTGAAGCGCCGCGCGATGTCGGTTTCATCAAGCGGCGCGCCGGGGGCCAGGGTTCCGCGCACGATCTCGTCGGCGAGTTGAAGCCGCAATTCCTCGGCGCGGGTGATCTTGTGCACGCTGGGCTGCGCCCGGTCGACGCGCGGAACCACCGGCTCGGCCGGCAGTGTTCCGGGCGGAAGATCGTCAAGCGTCATACGGTCAGGTCTCTTTCGACTCGTCGATGATGCTGACATGGGCGGCGACGACGCGCCAGCCCTCCGGGAAGCGAATCCAGGTCTGCATCTGCCGGCCGACCTTGCCGGGAGCCGTGTCGCGGTAGAACAGGGTGGAGGCCACGGCCGTGTCGCGGCCATAGCTGGTGATCACGGTCTTCGCGGTGCGGCGGTTGAGGCCGACCGGCGAGCGCCCGGCGCGGAAGCCGGAGATCGCCTCATAGCCGTAGAGGTTCTCGCCGATGCCGTAGCGCAGCGTGCGGGGATCGTTGCGGAAGAGTTCGCCGAGCACGGCGACGTCGTTGGTGATCAGGGCTTGCTCATAGCGCTCGAATGCGGCCTTCACTTCTGCGATCACCTCGGGGAGATCGATCTCCATTTTAAATTCCTCTCAAAGTCCCCTTGGCGACGGCGCGGATACCACGCCCATCTTCTCCAATGCGTGCGCGACGCGCAGCGCGATGTCCTCGCGCCAGGGCGCGGCGATGATCTGAACGCCGATCGGCAGCGGCTCGAGCGGCACCGGCACGGCGACCACCGGCAATCCGATGAACGAGATCGGCTGGGTGTGGATGCCGATATTGGCGCGAACCGGCAATTCGACATCGTCGAGCGTGAAATTCACCTGGCCAAGCTTCGGCGCGGTGCAGGGCGTGGCCGGCGCAATCAGCACGTCGACGGATTTGAATATCTCGGCGAGCTGCGCGCGATACCAGCGGCGGAATTTTTGCGCGCGGTCGACCAGCGGCGCCGGCACCATCGCGCCGGCGATCAGCCGGTCGCGCACGGCGGGATCGAAATCGTTCGGGCGCTTGCGCAGTCGATCGAGATGCAGCGAGGCGCCTTCGGTGGTGGTGATGACATAGGCCGCCGCGCGGGCGCGCGAGGCTTCGGGCACGTCAACGATCCTTGTCGCGCCGAGCGCCTTGGCGACGCGGCTCACCGCTTCGACGGCCTCGGGAAACACGTTCTTCTGAAAGTGCCCGCCGGCAATCGCGATGCGCAGGTCCGACACCGGATTGGCAAGCAGCGGCAGCGTAGGCTCGAGGCCGCGCGTGGTGCAGGCGGCATCGTCCGCATCCACCCCTTGCATCGCGTCATAGGCGAGCGCGAGATCGGCCGCCGAGCGCGCGAACGGGCCGAGATGATCGAGGCTCGCGACGAACGGGAACGAGCGCGCCCGCGACAGCCGGCCATAGGTCGGCTTCAAACCGAAGATGCCGCAGAAGGAGGACGGCACGCGGATCGAACCATTGGTGTCCGAGCCGAGCGCGATCGGCACCAGCGCGCCGCCGACGGCGCTCCCCGAGCCGCCGGAGGAGCCGCCGGTCATCCGGGTCGTGTCATGCGGATTGCGCGAGGGACCGTCATGGACGTTCTCGCCGGTGAAGTCATAGGCGTATTCGCCCATGTTGAGCGCGCCGACCAGCACGGCGCCGGCGGCCTCCATCCGCTCGATCAGCGTGGCGTCGCGCTTGGCAGGCGCGAGGTCACGGTTGATCTTCGAGCCCGCGCGCGTCGGAAGCCCCGCGACGTCGAACAGGTTCTTCACCGCGAAGGGAACACCGGCGAGCGGGCCGACCTCCTTGCCGGCAGCAATGTCGGCATCGATCGCACGCGCCTTCGCACGGGCGCGCTCGGCGGTGACGTCGGTGAAGGAATTGAGGACACCATCGTGCTGCTTGATGCGCGCAAGCGCTGCTTCGGTGGCATCGAGTGCCGACATCTTGCCGCCGGCCACAGCCCTGGCGATGTCCGCAGCCGTCATTTCTGGCTTGGTGGTCATGGCGGGTCAGATCGTGAAGATCGGCGCCGGCTCGGTCTCGTCCGGCAGCGCGAATTCGTCGACCAGTCGGCCAAGCCGGAGCGAGACTTCGAGATTAGCGCGCACCGCCGGCCTCCAGGCCTCCTCGATCGGCAGTGCCAGCGCTTTCGATACGGCGTCGATATAGTCGTCCAGCGGCTCGGCCATCACGCTCCCAAACAATCTCTCAGTGAACCGGCAACGGCGGATGCGGGATCGCCGTCAGCAGCTCCTTGGTGTAGTCGTCCTGCGGGTCGCTGAGGACCTTTTCGGAAGAGCCCTCTTCGACGATTCGACCTGTCCGCATGACAATGACACGATCGCACAACAAGCGCACTACGTTCAAATCATGCGAGACGAACAGGTAACTCATACCTAGGCGCGCTTTCAGGTCCTGAAGCAGATTGAGGACCACGGCCTGGACCGAGACGTCCAGCGCCGCGGTTGGCTCGTCCAGGATGACGAGTTTCGGGTGCAGGGCAATCGCGCGCGCGATGCCGACGCGGGCCTTCTGGCCGCCGGACAGCTGGTGCGGAAACCGATCCAGCAGATTGTGCGGCAGCCCGACCATGGTCGCAAGCTCCTCGCAGCGGGCTCGCAACGCATCGCGGCCCCTGATGTCGCCGAGCTGCATGATGGGGTCGGCGATGGCGCGGGCGGCGGTGAAACGCGGGTTGAGGCTGTCGGTCGGGTCCTGGAACACCATCTGGATGCGGCTGCGCTGCGGCAGCCGGGCGAAGGAGGCAGGCGCGATGGCGCCGATATCCTCGCCGTCGAACCGGATCAGGCCCGCGGTCTGGTCCAAGAGGCGCATCACCATCATCGACGTGGTCGATTTGCCGCAGCCGGATTCGCCGACCAGGCCGACGCTCTCGCCATGGCCGATGGAGAGGCTGATGCCGTCGACGGCGCGGAAGACGTCCGGCTCCACAGGAGGCTTGCGGCCGAACAGTTTTCCGAGCGTGGCCGTGGCGCCCTGGCGGGGGTATTCCTTGACGAGCTTTTCGATGAGGAGGAGAGGCTGGTCGCTCTTCCCTTCGCTTTGAGAAGTGTGCTGGTCAGGCGCGGCGGCAACGGATGCAGATGAGGTTGCCCCCTCTTCTTCCGGCAGCAGATCGCGCAGCGATACCCCAAGTCGCGGTGTCGCGCGCATCAACTTCTTGGTGTAGGGGTGCTGCGGGTTGGCGAAGATGTCGGCGGCTTTCGCGGTCTCGACCACGCGGCCCTTCTCCATCACCACGACGCGGTCGCAATAGGCGGCGGCGAGACCGAGGTCGTGCGTGATCAGGATGGTCGACATCGCCTTGCGCTTGGTCAGCTCGACGATCAGGTCCATCACCGCTTTCTGGGTGGTGACGTCGAGACCCGTCGTAGGCTCGTCCGCGATCAGGAGCTGCGGATTGCAGGCGAGCGCGAGCGCGATGACGACGCGCTGGCACATGCCGCCTGACAGCTCGAACGGATAGGCGTGGTAGCGCTCGCGGGGGCGGGCGATCTTGACCTGCTCCAGCGCCTCGATCGCCTTTTCTCCGTGGTCCGAAACCATCGCCTGCTGCACATGGGTGCGCAGCACGTCCTCGATCTGGTCGCCCACCTTCCGGATCGGATTGAGTGCCGCGCGCGGGTTCTGAAAAATCATCGAGACTTCGCGGCCGCGCAGATCGCGCATCTGGTCTTCGGTGGCGGCCTTCACGTCGATGCCGGAAAACATCACCGAGCCCTCGGCGATCCGCCCGGCGCGATCGAGGATGCGCATCACCGCATAGGACGTCACCGACTTGCCCGAGCCGGACTCGCCGACGATGGCGAGCGTCTCGCCCTTGGCGACGGAGATGTTGACGTGCTGCACGGCCTTGACGATGCCGCGGCGGGTGGAGAATTCGACCGTGAGGTCCTGGACGTCGAGCAGGGGCTGGGCGGTCATGAAGGCCTCCCGATCAAAAATGTCGAAAACAACCCCATGCACAGTAGAACGGGGCTGGATTCATTGAAGAATTTCTGGCGGTAATTTGCGGGTGAGGCGGGCACCGGCCTCTCGCTGCCTCTCCCCGTTCTTACGGGGGCGCGACGAGCTTCGCTCGCGCTGAGAGGGTTGGGGTGAGGGGCTTCTATCCACGCAGACGATTGCCAGAGGAGTTCGCGGAGAGCCCCCCTCACCCGGTCCGCTAACGCGGCCCGGCCTCTCCCCGCACGCGGGGAGAGGCGAAGCAAGACGCTCGGTCTAAGCTCAATCATCACGTCCTCCGCTGCGGGTCGACGATGTCGCGGAGGCCGTCGCCGAGGAGGTTGAAGCAGAACACGGCGATCATCAGAGCGAGGCCCGGGAATAGCGCGATCCACCATTCGCCCGACACCATGAAGCCCGCGCCTTCCGCGACCATGATGCCCCATTCGGCGGTCGGCGGACGAACGCCGAGACCGATGAAGGAGAGGCCCGCGGCATTGAGGATGGCGTAGCCCATGGTCAGCGACATCTGCACGATCATGATCGGCATGATGTTCGGCAAGATATGCACCAGCAGGATGCGGAATTCGCCGTTGCCGGAGAGCCGCGCGGCCTGAACGAAGCCGGCATTGCGGCGGACATTGGCTTCGGCGCGCGCGACGCGGGCGTAGAGCGGGAAGTTCACGATGGCCGTGGCCAGGATGATGTTCTGCACGGTGTTGCCGAGGGCGGCGACGATGCCCATCGCCAGCACGAACAGCGGGAACGCCATGATGGTGTCGGCGATGCGGCCGACGATGCGGTCGGTCCAGCCGCCGAAATAGCCGGCCGCGATGCCGGCAAGGCCGCCCATCAGGAACACCAGCACGACGGAGGCGACGGCGATGAACGTATCGAGCCGCGTCGCCACGATGACGCGGCTAAAAATGTCGCGGCCGAGCTGATCGGTACCGAACCAGTGCGCCATCGACGGCGGCTTCAGCGCTGCCGCGGTATCGGAAGCGAGCGGATCATACGGCACCACGTAGGGGCCGAAGATCGCCGCGATGAGGATCACGATCAGCAGCGCGAAGGCGAAGCCCGTGACCTTGTTCTCGCCGAGAACGTAGCGGGTCTGTTCGAGGATCGCGACCAGCCCTGATGTCCGCGCGGGACCCACGGGTTCGACAGCAGGCGCAACGGAGCTCATGATTTAGCCCTCCAACCTGACACGCGGATCGATCACGCCATAGAGAATGTCGATCACGAGATTCAAAAGCACGTACATCACCGCCATGGTCAGCACAAAACCTTGCACCGGCGCGAAGTCGGACGAGATCAGCGCTTCCACCGCGTAGGAGCCGATGCCTGGCCAGGCGAACACTTTTTCCACCAGCACGTTGGCGCCGAGCAGGAACGAGAACACCATGCTGAGCGTGGTGATCACGGGCAGCATCGCATTGCGGAACGCGTAGGTGACGATGACCGTTGTCGGCGACAGGCCGCTGGCGCGGGCAGTGCGGACGAACTCCGACGACAGCACCGCCAGCATCGAGGCGCGCGTCATGCGCGCGATCGGCGCCAGCGAGAAGATCGCGAGCGTCGTCGCCGGCAGGATGAGCTGGCTCAGCGCAGAGCGGAACGCCTCGAAGTCGCGCGCAATCAGGGTGTCGATCAGGTAGAAGCCGGTCACCGTCGGCGGCGCGCTGTAGAACACATCGAGGCGGCCGAGCGGCGCCGGCGACCAGCCGAGCCGGAAATAGAAGACATAGACCAGCACGAGGCCGGTGAAGAACACGGGCAGCGACACGCCGGCCGTCGTCGTGACCCGACAGAGATGATCCACCCATGATCCCGGCCGCGTCGCCGCCAGCACGCCGAGCGGGATCGCGATCACGATCGAAACGATGAGGCCGAGCAGCGTGAGTTCGGCGGAGGCCGGCAGGCGGTTGCGGATTTCGGTCGCGACCGGCTGTCCCGTGGTGAGCGAGTTGCCGAAATCACCGTGTGCGAGGTCGTTGGTGTAGCGGAAAAACTGCTCGATCAGCGGCCTGTCGAGGCCGAGCTTCTTGCGGATCTGCTCGACGGCTTCCTTGGTCGCTGCGGGACCGGCGAAGTAGGCGGCGGGATCGCCGGGCAACGCGCGCGTCAGCAGGAAGGTGACAATGACGACCCCGATCAGCGAGGGAATCGCGAACATCAGGCGCTTGCCGATCATGGTCAGCATAATGATGCCCTCTCGCGCTTTGCTTCGAAATGAGATCGCGCCACTTGCTCCGCTGCGTCCCCTCCGCCCTTGCGGGGGAGGGTTAGGGAGAGGGATGGCCCTGGGAGAGATCTGAGTTCGTGGCTACCCCTCTCCCCGGCCCTCCCCCGCAAGGGGGAGGGAGCGAGAGGCCGGTGCCCGCCTCACTCCGAAATACAGCTAGCGTCGCGGCCAAGTCGCGCGCCATGACCGCTCACCCCTTCGCCAGCGCGCGGTAATCCAGGCGGCGGTGGAACCAGTATTGGTAGCCGCTGATGTTCTTCTGCATCGCGACGTTGACGAAGGGCTGGTACAGCGGGATGCGCGGGATCTCGGTGAAAGCGAGATCGACGAAGCCCTTCACGTCGGCATCGTAGGTCGCGGTGTCGCCGGTGGCGGCTGCCGTGCGGGCGCCGTCGATCAGCTTGTCCATCTCCGCCGACTTGTAGCTCATGGTGTTGAAGACGGAATTGTTGCCGTGATAGCACCAGTAGAAGAAGTACTCGGGGTAATCGAGCCAGCCCGAGAACACGTTGGTGAAGAGCGGCATCTCCTTCTTGTTCAGCTCGGTGCGCCAGTTGGCGCCGGGCACCTTGTTGATGGTAGTCTTGATGCCGATCTGCGCCAGAGACTCCTGCACCAGCACGCAGAGCGGCTCGTTGACGCCGGCAAAATTCAGGTCGAACGAGATCGTGGTTTCGAAGCCGCTGGCGAGGCCTGCCTCCGCCATCAGCGCCTTCGCCTTCTCGATGTCGGTGTTGTATTTGTGCGGCTGCGGCCAGGCGACTTCGGTCGGCTTGTCCTTCGGCGCGCCGAACATCGGGTTGGCGAGGCCGAACATCACCGCGTCGATGATCTTCTGATAGGGCAGCGCATAGGCGACCGCCTGGCGGACCTTCGGGTTGTCGAACGGCGGCTTGGTGACGTTCATGCCGATATACTGGATGCCGTTGGAGAACGGCAGCGACACGACGTTGAGCTTGCCGTTCGCCTTCATCTCCTGGAAATCCTTGTTCGGGAGTTCGTAGGAGATGTCGGCGTCGCCGCGCTCCAGCAGCGCGCGGCGGTTGCCGGCCTGCGGCACCATGCGCCAGATCACGCGCTTGATCTTCGGCAGCGGACCGCAGACCCAATCCTCGTTGCGCTCCATGATGACTTCGGTGCCGGCGGTCCACTTCGTCACCTTGTAGGCGCCGGAGCCCGCGGTCTGCTGCTTGGTGAATTCGAGACCCCAGGGGTCCTTCTCGCTGGCGTTCTTCTTCACCAGCTCGGAATTGACGATGCAGGGCACGATGACTGCGAGATCGGGGATCGTCAGCCTGTCCTTCTTCAGGAAGTCGACGCGCACGGTGTAGTCGTCGATCACGACGAACTGCTCCGGCTTGGTCAGCGAGCCCGCGCTCATCTGGAAGGTCGGGAAGCCGCCGACGCTGACGGCGCGGTCGAGCGACCACTTCACGTCCTTCGCGGTGACGGGCGTGCCGTCGTGGAATTTGGCGTTCTTGCGCAGCTTGAAGGTGACCGACATATCGTCGATCTTCATGTCCTCGGCGAGCTCGCCCTTGAACTTGTCGCGGTCGTAATAGGGCACGCCGCCGGGGCCGGTCTTCATCTCGTGGCTGATCAGACGGTCGTAGCAATTCCAGGACACTTCATAGCCGGGCACGTTGGTGCCGACGCCGTGGATGTCGAGATTGTTCGGGCCGCCTTCCGAGACGATCAGCAGCGTCTCCGACCGCGCATCGGCATAGGCGGTGGAGATGACCTGTGGCATCGCCGGAAGCGCCGCGCCTGCGGCCAATCCGGACACGGACTTGAGAAAATCGCGGCGCTTCATGAAATTGCTCCAACGCAAAAGTTTCTGGTTGGAACAGGGATTCGCAAGGTTCGTGCCAGCGCTTAATGGTATCCTGATTTCCAAATAAGACACTGATTTATAATCATATTTTTAATACTTCGGCGATTGGTCGCGCTTTGGACAGGCCGGTAAATTGCATACAAAGATGCGATTATGCTCCAAAAATAGGCTGAAAGATTGAGCGCCACCGGATTGAGCAGGCCGTCGCATGCGCTCCGGCCGGTTCAGCCCGGCCAGATCAGATCCTGGAGTTCGACGAGATCGTTCGCCCTGTCCTGCCAGCCCTCGATACAGACGTGGCTGTTGAGGTCGCTGGCGCGGTGCAGCAGCATCAGGGCCATCAGCCGGCGCCTCAGTGCGAAATCCAGCTTCGCATAGCCAAAGCCCTCGAGCAGGCTGCGCACCCTCCCCGGCCGTCCCGCCGCCATGAAGGCGCTGGGGCCGAGCAGATCGTAATCGCGCCATCCCGCAAGCACGTCGCCGAAGTCGAACAGGCCGGCGAGCGACCAGTTGCCGTCGTCACAGGAGAGCAGGAAGTTCTGGGGGATATATTCGCCGACCAGGATCACCGGCGGCGCATCCATCGGGATCAGTTTTGCGGCATCGCGCAGGAGATTGTCGAGGCCTTCGAGGAATTTCGGCGCAAGGCCAAGGCGCGTGTGCCGCGCCTCGCAGCCCTGCATCTGGGCGCGCATGAACGCATCCCAGCGCGGCTCGATCTCCGCCAGCGGACCAAGCGGCGCGTGCTGCACGGCGGCGATGGTCTCACCGATCTGGCGCAGCAGGCGCTCTTTCTGATCTTCCGCCAGTTGCGGCCACACCTCCGAGCCGAGCATGCCGGCAAGGCGCGTGATGACGAGGTAGGGCCAGCCGTCGCGCTCACCCTCCGCGACGATCTCCGGGATCGGCAGATGAAGGCGGCCGGCAAGCTGCGCCAGCGACCCGCGCTCGGAGACGAATTGCGCGCCGAGCTGCGGCGGGAAGATTTTCAGGATCAGCTTCTCGCCGAGGCTGACAACGAGATTGGTGCCGGTCGCAAACACGTGCGGCGAACTGGTATCGAGACCGTGGCTGCGTGCGATATCGAGCGCGATCGGCAGCCATCGCGGAGGATCGGAGCGAAAGGCGCGAAAGCTGTTTGCGTCGGTGAAAGCCGGTAACTTCTGCAATGGAGCGGAGGTCATTCGGGCTCGCTCATCGATACGAGCTTGATTGATTCAGTGCGAACCGAGCTGGCGGTGCACCTCCCCCGCTTGCGGGGGAGGTCGGCGCGAAGCGCCGGGTGGGGGCTCTCTCCTCTGGGGGATTGTCCCGTTGCGGAGACACCCTCTCCCCTGCCCTCCCCCGCAAGCGGGGGAGGGAGCGCACCTCGCTTGCGGCTACGGCGATATCCAATCTCGACACGCCGCTACCGGTCCGGACTGGCGCGCTCGAACTGGCGCAGCAGCTTGTTGCCGCGCTCGACCGCGGCATCGAGCGCAGCCTGCGCGCCCTTCTGGCCGGTAAAAGCCTGCTCCAGCTCGTCCTCGATCGCGCCGCGGATCAGCACGAAGGAGCCGAGCCGGATGCCCTTCGAATTCTCCGTCGGCGGATGCAGCGTGATCTCCTCGAACGAGATCGCTGAGCCCGGATTGCGCTCGTAAAACCCCTGCGCGCGGGTCAGCTCGAAAGCGGCGCGGGTGATCGGCAGATAACCGGTGTTCTGGTGCCAGGCGGCCTGCACGCCGGGCTGCGACAGATAGGCGAAGAACCGCGCCACGCCCTTGTATTCCTGGCGCGGGCGGTCGCGCAGCACCCACAGCGTGGCGCCGCCGATGATCGAGTTTTGCGGCGCGTTCTTCACATCGGGCCAGTACGGCATCATGCCGTAGCCGATATCGAACTTCGAATTCGCCTTGATGTCGGCCCGCGTCGCCGAGGAGCCGATGAAGATGCCGCATTCGCCCTTCTGGAAGCGCGGCTCGGCCGACTGGCCGCGGCCGCCGTAGTCGAACACCTTGTCCTTCTGCCACTCGGCGAGCTGGGCGATGTGTTGCACGACGACCGGGTTATTGATGGTCAGCTCGGCATCCAGTCCCGCAAAGCCATTGGTCCGCGTCGCGAGCGGCAGATTGTGGAAGGCGGAGAAATTCTCGATGTGGATCCAGGACGGCCAGGAGGTGGTGAAGCCGCAGGCCGCGCCGCGGTCGCGCAGGCGTTTTGCGGCAAGCCCAAGCTCGGGCCATGTCCTCGGCGGCGTCTCCGGATCGAGGCCGGCGTCGCGGAACATGGTCTTGTTGTAATAGAGGATCGGCGTCGAGGAATTGAACGGGAAGGACAACAGATTGCCGGCCGCATCGGTGTAATAGCCGGAGACTGCGGGAAGGTAATCGCCCAGCGAGAACGGCTCGTTCATGTCCCGCATCATGGTGAACACGGGATAGATCGCGCCCTTGGCCGCGGTCATGGTGGCGGTCGCGACCTCGTTGACCTGGACGATCGCGGGCTGGCTGCGCGAGCGGAAGGCGAAGATCGCCGCCGTCACGGTCTCGGTGTAGTTGCCCTTGTAAGCAGGCACGATGCGGTAATCGGATTGCGAGGCGTTGAAGTCGGCGGCGAGCTTCTCGAGCTGCCGGCCGAGCTCGCCGGACATGGCGTGCCACAGCGCGATGTCGGTGGCGGCGCGCGCCTGAAGAGGCATTGCGAGGACGATGAAAGCGGCGACGATCCGCAAAAGACGCGATGCTGAAATCACGATGGCTCTTCCCGTGTCGCGCGGCAAAAGGCGACCATACCTGCTTAAGGCGCGGCATTTCCTGTTTCAACCGGGAATGAACGGCGGCCGCGCCGCACAATCGCCCCGCCGGGTGCGGCGGGATGGCCTTCCCTTAACCATCTGCTAGATTGCATTGAACCTTTTTGCTTAGCCATAGACTCCACCACTGAGGGGTTGAGTGTGCCAGTGCTGAACCGTGCCGAACTCTCGCGGACCGGGGTGATCTTCGTCGCGCTTCTGCTCGCGGTCTGCGCGACGGGCGCTGCTGCGCGCGAATTCCGCGCCGCCGACACCCAGGCCGAGGATTACCCGACCGTCCAGGCGCTCCGCTACATGGGCGCGCTGATCGCCGAGCGCACCGGCGGCCGGCACGAGGTCAAGGTGTTCCATTCCCGTCAGCTCGGCGAAGAGAAGGAGACCATCGAGCAGACCAGGGTCGGCGCGATCGACCTCAACCGGACCAATGTGGCGCTGATCGGCAACTTCGTCCCGGCGATGAACGTGCTCGCCATGCCGTTCCTGTTCCGGTCCATCGAGCACATGCAGAAGGTGCTGGACGGGCCGATCGGCAGCGAGATCCTCGGCAGTTTCGAGCCCTACGGCTTCGTCGGACTCGCCTTCTACGATTCCGGCGCGCGGTCGATCTACAACGGCGTCCGTCCGATCAGAGGCGTCGCCGACCTCAGGGGATTGCGGATCCGGGTGCAGCAGTCGGAGTTGATGAGCGAGATGATTCGCTCGCTCGGCGCCGAGCCGGTCGAGATGCCCTATGGGCAGGTGCTCACCGGGCTTGCCAACCATCTGATCGACGGCGCCGAAAACAACTGGCCATCTTTCGTGACGACAGACCATTACAAACATGCCGGCCACCTCGCGCTCACCGAACACACGATGAGCCCGGAAGTGCTGGTGATCTCGCTGAAGGCCTGGAAAAGCCTGTCGGCCGACGACCAACAGATCTTCCGCGAGGCCGCGGCTCGCTCCGGCCGGTTCATGCGCGAGAAGTGGCACGACCTCGAGGAGCAGTCGCAGCACAAGGCTGAAGCCGCCGGCATCACCGTCGCCAGGGATATCGACCGCAAGCCGTTCGAGGACGCGATGGCTGCGATCTATGCCAAGGCGGGGCGCGATCCCGCCGCGGCCGCGCTGATCGAACGCATTCGCAAGGTGGAGTGAGCCGCTTGGCTGCACCTGGACCCAGCGAGCACGCAGACAGGCCGCCCGGCCCGCTCGGGCGGCTGCGCGCACGCCTGGTCGGGATGCTCCGCGCGGTGCCGATCCGCTGGCGCATCCTGTCGATCGCGGCGCTGAACTCGGCCGTGGTCGTGGTGCTGGTGGGGCTGATCTGGAACGGCACGCAGGTGCTGGGCTCGGCCTGGGGCGACGTCCGCCAGGTGCGCGAGTCCGACCGCATCCTGGCGCTGCTCGAGAGCGAGACCGGGCGCCTGCACAATCTGATCCACCGCTACATCAACCAGCCGAGCCCGGACCTGTTCGCCGAAATCCTGCTGCTGCGCGAGGCGGTGCTGGGCACGCTGACCGACCGTGCCGCCAAGGACCCGATGCTGTCGGGCTCGGTCGAGGAGCTGGAGCGCACCACCGACCGCTTCCTCAACGGCTTCGGCGAGCTGCGCAGCGTGCAGGCGACCATCGCCAAGACCTATGAGGAGCAGGTGCAGGGCCCGGCCAGGGACATGGCCGGTCTCTATTCCATCATCGAGGGCGCCACCGGCCATCGCGACGCCCTGATCTGGCCCTCGCTCGGCAAGTCCCGCGAGGCCTTCACCGCGATGCTGGTGGCCGCCAACTCCTACTATCTGTCGCTCTCGCCCGGTGCCGCCGACGATGCGCGCCGCAACACCGAGACGATCGAGAAGACCATCCCGGTCATGATCGATCTCGCCGACAACGACCTGCAGCGCATGGCGCTGCAACGGCTCGGGACCCGCACCATGGCGCTGCGCGAGGGTTTCGCGAAACTCTCCGAGCAGCTGACGAGCCGCACCGAATTGCTGCGCAACACCATCGACGCCAGCCAGGCCGAGGCGATCGGCGCCATCGACGACCTCTCCACCAAGATGCGCCAGCGCGAGCAGAAGGCGCAGGAGACGTTTGATCGTACCCTGGCCGATATCTCGCGGCGGGTGCTGTCGATCGCGGTGATCTTCCTCGGCATCATCCTCACCGCCGGCGTGTTGATCGCGCTGTCGATCCGCCTGCCGCTGCAGCAGATCATGACCGCGATGCGCGCGATCACGCTCGGCGACCTCGACCGCGAGGTGCAGGGCACCAAGGCACGCGACGAGGTCGGCGCCATGGCGCGCGCGGTCGAGGTATTCCGCGAGAACGCGATCGCGAAGCGCGAGACCGAGGACGAGCTGCGCGCGTCCAAGGAGAAGGCCGAGAGCGCGCTGCTCGAGCTCAACACCGCGCAGCAGAATTTGATCGACGCCGAACGGCTGGCGGCGCTCGGCGGCCTCGTCGCCGGCGTCGCGCACGAGGTCAACAACCCGATCGGCATCAGCCTGACCGTCGCTTCGAGTTTTGCCCGGCGCACCGAGATCTTCGAAGCCCAGCTCAAGGGCGACGGCGGCCTGCGCCGCTCGCAGCTGGAGGAGTTCGTGCAGTCCTCGCGCGATGCCTCGCAGCAGCTCGTCGCCAACCTCACCCGCGCCGGCGAGCTGATCCAGTCGTTCAAGCAGGTCGCGGTCGACCGTTCGCATGCCGAGCGGCGGCAGTTCTCACTCAGCGAAGCTACCGACCAGATCATCGCCAGCCTGCGTCCTGTCCTGAAGCGCTCGCCGATCACGCTCCAGGCCGACGTGCCCGAGGGGCTCCTGCTCGACGGCTATCCCGGCTCCTACGGCCAGATCCTGACCAACCTTTTCCTCAACGCCGCCAACCACGCCTTTGCCGACGGCCGCGCCGGCACGATCACGATCTCGGCGCGGCCGCGCGGGACCGACGACATCGAGATCATCTTCGCCGATGACGGTGCCGGCATGACCCCTGACGTGCAGCGCCAGGCCTTTGACCCATTCTTTACCACCCGGCGCAATGAAGGTGGTACGGGACTCGGGCTTCATATCGTCTATAACCTTGTCACCCAGCAGCTCGGCGGGCGCATGATGCTGGAATCCAAGCTGGGACAAGGCACTACTTTTCGCATTATCATGCCCCGGGTCGCCAAGGGCGGCGCGCAAAGCACAGAGACTGACGGGACTTCTCAATGGCCGAACAGGACGATGTCCTCCACCTGATCGACGATACCGGTACCGCACCGGAGGACCAGAACGCACGGAAGTGGAAGATCGCCGTCATCGACGACGATCCCGCCGTGCATGACGGCACCCGCTTCGCGCTGTCCGACTACAGCCTCAACGGCCAGGGGCTGGAGATCCTCTCCGCCCATTCCGCGGCGGAAGGTCGCAAGCTGATGGCCGCGCATGGCGATATCGCCGCCGTGCTGCTCGACGTCATCATGGAGACCGATGTCGCCGGCCTCGAACTGGTCGAGTTCATCCGCAACGAGCTCAAGAACGAGACCGTACGTATCATCCTGCGCACGGGACAGCCCGGCCAGGCGCCGGAGCGGCGCGTGATCGTCCAGTACGACATCAACGACTACAAGGCCAAGACCGAGCTCACCGCCGACAAGCTGTTCACCTCGCTGACCGCGGCGCTGCGCTCCTATCAGCAGCTCGAGCGCATGGTGCAGACGCGGCGCGGGCTCGAGATCATCATCGATGCCGCCTCGACGCTGTACGACTTCAAGTCGATGCAGCGGCTCGCCGAGGGCGTGCTGACCCAGCTCGCCTCGCTGCTCAATGTCGATTGCGCCGGCATATTGGTCCTGCGCGACAATGGCGGCGTGGACCCCGAGCTCTCCGTGCTCGCCGGCAGCGGCTGCTACAGCCGCTTCATCGGCACGACCTCGTCGAAGGCGCTCGACCCCGATCTGCGGACGATGGTGGAAGCCGCGTTCCAGGGCCGCAAGAACGAATTCGCCGACCACCGCAGCGTGATCTATCTGCGGACCGGCTCAGGCCGCGAGGTGGTGGTGCTGCTGCAGGCCGAGCGCGAGCTGTCCGAGACCGACCGCTCGCTGGTCGAGATCTTCTCCAGCCGGCTCTCGATCGCCTTCGACAACGTCATCCTCTACCAGCAGCTCCAGGACGCCAACACGCAGCTCGAGGACCGCGTCGCCCAGCGCACCCGCGCGCTGATGCAGGCCAACCGCCGCCTCTCGGCGCAATGGCTGCGGCTGCAGCGCGCCAACGGCTTCAAGAACGAGATTCTCGGCACCGTCGCCCACGATCTCAAGAACCCGCTCGGCGTCATCCTCGGCCGTACCGAGATGTTGAAGGAGCTGATCTCGACCGGCGCCTCGTCCGACGGCGTGGTCGCCCAGGTCGATCACATCCGCGATGCCACGAAGCGCCTGACCACGATGGTCGATCATCTGATCTCGGACGCGATGGCCGATGCCTTCGACATCACCATCCGCCGCGAGCCGGTCGACGTCGCGGCACTGGTAAAAGAGGTCGCCGACGCCAACCAGCCGCTCGCGGTCAACAAGCAGCAGGCCATCCACGTCACGGCGCCACCCAACATCGTCACCATGTGCGACACCGACCGCATCCGCGAGGCGATCGACAATCTGATCAGCAACGCCATCAAATACTCACCGATCGGCGGCAGGATCACCGTCGCCGTCACCCATGAAGCCAGCGATACCGTCGTCCGCGTCAGCGACGAGGGCGCCGGCCTGTCGCCGGAGGATCTCGGCCGCCTGTTCGGCCGGTTCCAGCGGCTGTCGGCCAAACCGACCGCGGGCGAGAGCTCGACGGGGCTTGGGCTTTCCATCGTCAAGCGTATTATCGACATGCATGGCGGCGAGGTGACGGCTGAGAGCGACGGTCCCGGCAAGGGATCGACCTTCACCATCACCCTGCCCGCGACCGAGTTGCCGTGATTCGAGTACCGGGATCTGAGTGACATGACCCAAAGCCAGCACATCATGATCGTCGACGACGAGGCCCCGGCCCGGGAGATGGTCGGCGATTACCTCAAGATGCACGGCTTCACCGTGACGCTGTGCGACGGCGGCAAGAGCTTGCGCACCGCGATCGACGGCAGCATGCCCGATCTCGTCGTGCTCGACCTCAACATGCCCGAGGAAGACGGCCTCTCGATCATCCGCGACCTCAAGAGCCGCATCAACGTGCCCGTGATCATGCTGACGGCGACCGCGAGCCCGATCGACCGCGTCGTCGGTCTCGAGCTCGGCGCCGACGATTACGTGGCAAAGCCCTGCGAGCTGCGCGAGCTGATGGCGCGCATCCGCTCGGTGTTGCGGCGGAGCGCACCGGTGAAGGCGGTCGAGACTACGCCCGCCAAATCGGACAAGGATCAATTGGTGCGCTTCGGCACCAAATGGCTCGACCTCGAAGCGCAGGCCTTGCGCGACGACGAAGGCAACGAGCATCCGCTCACCGCGTCCGAGTTCGGGCTGCTGAAGGTGTTTGCGGCCAATCCGAAGCGCGTGCTGTCGCGCGAGCGCCTGCTCGAACTGGCCAATGCGCGCGACGCCGAAGCCTTCGACCGCGCCGTGGATCTGCGCATCATGCGCATCCGCCGCAAGATCGAGCCCGACCCGACCAAGCCGGCCGTGATCCGCACCATCCGCGGCGGCGGCTATCTGTTCTCGCCCGCGGGCGAGAAGGCGTAGAGCGCGCGGCACCTACCACTGTCCCGGGCTCGCTTCGCGCCCCGGAATGACGGCATGGGTGGCGCGACCGAACGCAAAGCCCGGAATTTCGTTCCCGGCTGCCCCGGGCGCTCCCCAATCCCCACCCCCGTATTTTCCGTACATTGAAATTCCACGGCTTTTCGCCCCGAATGTTTCGTCGCGGCCTGTCCGACGAAACAATTTGGCGGCGCACGAAACCATTTTCCGCTTTTCGTGCAGACGTCCCGAAACGTTCGCTGATTAACACTTTGGTCCAAGGAAACGCCGCTCGGTTGCGGCGCTACGGGGAGCAAGTCAATGCCGAACGTCATCGCCATCAACGCCCAAGCCAGCCAGAGCATCATTGCGGCGCAGGCGACCTCGGACGAGATGCTTCTGGAAAGCATTGCCGACGGCAACCGGACTTCGATGCACATCCTCTATTGCCGGCACAATGTGCGGGTTTATCGCTTCATCCTGCGCATCGTGCGTGACGCGACCACTGCGGAAGACCTGGTCAGCCAGGTGTTCCTCGACGTGTGGCGCACCGCAGGCCAATTCCAGGGCCGCTCGCAGGTTTCGACCTGGCTGCTCTCGATCGCGCGCTTCAAAGCGCTGACCGCGATGCGCCAGCGCCGCTTCGAGGACATCGACCAGGACGACGTGCGCCAGATTCCTGACGACGCCGAGACGCCCGAGACCTCGCTCGACCGCAGCGACACCAGCGCCATCCTGCGCGCCTGCGTGCAAAAGCTGTCGCCCGCGCATCGCGAGATCATCAACCTCGTCTACTACCATGAGAAGTCGGTGGAGGAGGTCGGTCAGATCATCGGCATCCCGCAGAGCACGGTGAAGACCCGGATGTTCTATGCCCGCAAGCAGCTGGCCGATTTGCTTAAGGGCGCCGGCGTCGACCGTTTCGCCGCCTAGGGCCAAGGATTTCAATAGGATAGGACCGCATTTTCGGCCCTGTCCCCGGACACGGAAGTGTTACCGCCGACGAAACAATTGAAACGAAGCACAACATCACGCGGAAAAGCTTCCCTCCTATAAAGCTCGCATACGGTTTCGTTAAACCTCCCAAGACTTCCAGCGACCCGGACGGGATGCCCCCCTCCGGGTCGTTTTGTGTTTGGGGCCGATAAAGCCGCGGCAGGCTCGCAGCCGCCCCTCACGAAGGCGTGAGGCCACGTAACAACCCGCGCATCGATCCCGAATTGCCCTCGTGACCTTCCTCACGAGTGCCCGATGCTCGAACTTGTCTTCGCCGTCCTTGCCGGCATCCTGACCATCGCCGCGCCCTGCACGCTGCCGATGCTGCCGATCCTGCTCGGCGCCTCGATCGGGCGGGTGGGGCACTTGCGGCCCGCGATGATCGCGCTCGGCTTCGTCATCTCGTTCTCGGCGACCGCGCTGCTGTTGGGCGCGATCACGCGGCTGTTCGATTTCGATCCGAACGTGCTGCGCGAGGCCGCGTCGGTCCTGCTGCTCGGCTTCGGCCTGTTGATGCTGTGGCCGGCGCCGTTCGAATGGCTCTCGATCCGGCTCAATGGCTGGCTCGATCTCGGCAATGCCGGCGCCGTGCAGCGCGAGGGCGCGCTCGGCGGCCTCGTGCTCGGCACCACGCTTGGCCTGGTCTGGACGCCCTGCGCCGGTCCCGTGCTCGGCTCGATCCTGACGCTGGTCGCGACGTCGAAGAACGCCAGCTGGGCCGGCGTGCTGCTGATTGCCTATGCCGTCGGCGCAGCGATCCCGATGCTCGCAATCGCCTATGGCGGACAGGCTGCGACCACGCGGGTGCGCAGCCTCGCGCGGATCTCGCCGCGGCTGCAGCAGGGCTTTGGTGTCGTCGTGATCGCCTTCGCGATCGCGGCCTATTTCCAATACGACACGCTGATCGTGGCGTGGCTCACCGGATTCTATCCCACCGGCCAGATCGGCCTCTGATCACCCCTCATCTTCACCGGAGGACGCTTCCATGACTTTCAAACTGCTCGCCGTCTCCGCCGCACTGATCGGCATGGCCGTGACAGGCGCCGTCATCCCCGGCATCTGCGGCGAGGCCGCGCGCGCCACCCCTGTCGTCACCGCTGCCGCAAGCCGGCAGACCGCGCCCGACTTCACCGGCATCAACAATTGGTTCAACTCGAAACCGCTCAGGATCGCCGACCTCCGCGGCAAGGTCGTGCTGGTCGACTTCTGGACCTATGGCTGCGTCAACTGCGTCAACACGCTGCCGCACGTCACCGACCTCTACGCCAAGTACAAGGACAAGGGCCTCGTCGTGGTCGGCGTGCATACGCCGGAATTCCCGTTCGAGCGCTCCGCCGCCAATGTGCAGGCTGCGCTCAAGCGCCACGGCATCACCTATCCCGTGGCGCAGGACAATGATTCCAAGACCTGGAACGCCTACCAGAACCAGTATTGGCCGGCGCAATACATCATCGACCAGAGCGGCAAGATCGTGTTCCAGCACGAGGGCGAGGGCCGATACGACGAGATCGACCGCACCGTGGCAAAGCTGCTGAACGCCAATAGCTGAGGCCGGATCGCCGCGGCCGCCCTTGCTGCTTGACTCCACGGACCCGCCCGTGGAGTTTCGCGGCAACGGAATCAGCCGCCCGCAATGGCCGACGCGACCACCAGCACCGACATTCGCCTTCGCGAAGGCGCCTCGATCGCGCAGCGGCTGGTCATGTCCGGCTTCGCGGCCGCCGTGGCGCTGTGCTTCACGCCGGGCCTGTTCACGCACGACACGTTGGAGGTGATCGTCTCGGTGGCCGCGCTGCTCGTCGGAGCAGCGTTCGTCGTCGGCATCATGCTGGCGCCTGCGGTGGTGTGGATCATCACGCCGAACGAGATCCTGATCGGGCAACAGCGACCGTTCGGAAAGCTCCGGACCAGGATCGTCGCGAAAGACGACATCAGGGGATTACAGGTTCCCGGCAGCAAGCGGGCGAAAGCCCGTTTCCAGCTGGCCTTCACGTTGGCCTCGGGGGAACGCCTGACTTCCCCGCCGATCTCGGACGTCACGCATGTACGCGACACCGTGGCGCGGATCGCCGCGCAGTTCGATGTCCCCGACGTCGAGTCACCCGTCAATCCGCTCGATGCCAGCAATTCCGAAATGCGTCTCGGCGAGCCGCTCGAGGCGTTTTCCGCACGGGACATAAGGATCGTCGCGCTGATCGCCGTGGCCTTGTCCGCCGTTCCCTACGCCTACAAGCTCTGGCGTGGATGGCCGCCCAGCCATGTCGATATCCTGCTGCTGCCGCTCGGCGCGATCGCCGCTTTCGCGGTTTACCGATACGCCAACCTCGTGACCGGCGCGTTCTGGATCATCCGCGAGAGCGATATCCGCGTCGAACGCCTGTGGGGCGACGGCACGCCGCGCGCCGACCATATCGAGGGGCACGACGTGAAGACGATCACCGTCGACCGCCGCGGCCGATCCGAGGACGAGCACTGCATCGTCACGATCCGATTGCGCTCGGGGCGACGCTTTCGCAGCCCGCGCATCGGCTCGCGGATCGAGGCCCGGGCGGTGGGAACGGAGATCGTGCGGCGGCTCGGGATCGCGGCGGAGAGCAACAAGATCTGACGCGCGCTATGTCCACATCGTCATGGCCGGGCTTGACCCGGCCATCCACGTCTTTGCCCGCGGCGCGAAGAAGGTGGATGCCCGGGACAAGCCCGGGCATCACGGAGATGGATTTGACGGACCATCTCCCCGGAAATGTCACCATCACTGCTTTTCGCGCCATCCCCTGTTTGTGGCATTGCGGGAGGCCCGTCAAAAACCAAAGCATTCTCGTGACATACCAGCCGGGCGCGCCATCAACTTGCCATGAACATGCCCCTGAGATTTGATGGTTCCTGAAAATTTCGCTGTGGCAGCGGGGAGAGCTTGAAATGACGGATTATCGTCGCCTGACCGGGGCGTTCATCGCGGCGCTGGGCCTGGTCCTGACCACCTCATACGCCTCCGCCCAGCAGCCCGACCGCGGCGACGAGCCGGGGCTGGTCGCCGACGACGCCTACCAGCTCGAGCCGGAATGGCAGAAGCAGGTGGTCTATTTCCGCACCACTGAAGTGCCGGGCACCATCATCGTCTCGACCGCCGAACGGCACCTCTATCTGGTGCAGCCCGGCGGGCGCGCGATCCGCTACGGCATCGGCGTCGGCCGCGACGGTTTCCAGTGGCAGGGGCTGGTGACCATCACCAACAAGAAGGAGTGGCCGGACTGGACGCCGCCGCCGGAGATGATCCAGCGCCAGCCCTATCTGCCGCGCTTCATGGCCGGAGGCCCCGGCAATCCGCTCGGTGCCCGCGCCATGTATCTCGGCACCACCGTCTACCGCATCCACGGCACCAACCGTCCTGATACGATCGGCACCAAGGTGTCCTCAGGCTGCTTCCGTCTCGTCAATCGCGACGTCGCCGATCTCTATGATCGCGTCCCTGTCGGCACCAAGGTGGTCATCCGGCAGAAGCCCGAGCTCTAAGTTCATCGTTTGAGCACGATCTTCCGGATCATGCTCTGCGCCCTCCTCCCAATTCCTTTTCCCGATTTTTCGAGAGAGCAACATGATGCGCACATTTCGAGGCGGCCTGCTGATCGGGCTCGCAGTCGCCGTGCTGGTCGCCGTCCTGGCCATCATCTATGAATTCTACGATACCCGCACGCTGAAGCGCACCGTGCGCCGCGGCGAGGTGCTGTGCGGCGTCAACAAGGGCCTGCCGGGCTTCTCGATCCCCGACGACAAGGGCAACTGGACCGGCTTCGACGTCGATTTCTGCCGTGCGGTGGCCTCCGCGATCTTCAACGATCCGAGCAAGGCGAAGTTCGTCGCGCTCGACGCCAACGAGCGCTTCAAGGAATTGCAGAGCCGGAAAGTCGACATTCTCTCGCGCAACTCGACCTGGAGCATGGCGCGCGAGCTCGACTACGACCTCTACTTCCCGGCGGTCGCCTATTACGACGGCGCAGGCTTCATGCTGCCGCGTTCGCGCAACAAGGAGACGTCGCTGGACCTGACCGGCAGCAAGGTCTGCGTGCAGTCCGGGACCACGACGGCGCTCAACGTCGCCGATTACTTCCGCGCCAACAACATGAAGTATGAAGAGATGAAGTTCGACAAGCTGGACGAGGTCGTGAAGGCCTATGACACCGGCAAGTGCGACACGCTCTCCGCCGACGTCTCCCAGCTCTATGCGCTCAGGCTGAACCTCTCCAAGCCCGGCGACAACATGATCCTGCCGGACATGATCTCCAAGGAGCCGCTCGCGCCCGTGGTGCGCCAGCGCGACGACGACTGGATGATGATCGTGAAGTGGACGCTCTACGCGATGATCAACGCCGAGGAGCTCGGCGTGAGCTCGGAGAACATCGACGAGGCGCTGAAGTCGAAGAAGCCGGAAGTGATGCGCCTGGTCGGCACCGAGGGCAATTATGGCGAGCAGCTCGGCCTCACCAAGGACTGGGTCGTCCGGATCATCCGTCACGTCGGCAATTACGGCGAGATGTACGAACGCAACATCGGCGAGAAGTCCAAGCTGAAGATCCCGCGCGGCATGAACCAGCTGTGGAATGCCGGCGGCGTGCAGTACGCGCCGCCGATGCGGTAGCAGCTTCTGGCTCAGCCACGCTCTCAATCGTCATGCCCGGGCTTGTCCCGGGCATCTACGTTTTTGAGGCACCGTAAGAACGTGATGGCCGGGACAAGCCCGGCCATCACGGAGCTTGGGGCAGGCACTCTCCACACTCTCAACTGTCATCGCCCGGCTTGGCCGAGCGATCCAGTATTCCGAGACGTCAATCGTATCCGGAGGGGCCGCGGCGTACTGGGTCGCCCGGTCAAGCCGGGCGACGACACTGCGTGTGAGGCACGTCCTCGCGCCTCACAGCCACTCGCCTCAATACCCCCGCGCTCTTGCCAGCTGCTCGGTGTGGTAATTCGCGTCGCCGAACAGCTCCTCGCACACCCTGGCGCGCTTCATGAAGAAGCCGATGTCGAACTGGTCGGTCATGCCCATACCGCCATGCATCTGCACGCCTTCCTGCACCGCGCGGGTGGCGGTGGTGCCGGCGCGGGCCTTGGCCACGGCGACGCTCGATGCGGCCTTAGCGACGTCGGCATCGAGTGCCTGCAGCGCCTTCATCGTGGCGGCGCGGGTGATCTCGATGTCGACGTAGAGCTCGGCGGCGCGATGCTGCAGCGCCTGGAATTCGCCGATCAGCTTGCCGAACTGCTTTCTGTTCTTGAGGTACTCGACGGTGCGGTTGAAGACTTCTTCGCTCAAGCCCACCATTTCGGAGGCGACCGCGCCGCGGCCGATGTCGAGCACGCCATCGAGCAGCGCTGCGCCCTGATCGACCTCGCCGAGCACGCTATCGGCGTTGACCTCGACATTGGCAAGCTCGATCCGCGCCGCGTTGTGCGCATCGACCATGATGGTGCGCTCGATCGCGACGCCCTTGGCCTTGGGATTGACCAGGAGCAGCGTCAGCCCTTCACGCTCGCCGGCGGCGCCAGCCGTACGCGCGGCGACAATGAAGAGATCGGCAACGTGGCCGTCGACGACCAGCGCCTTGGCGCCGGAGAGCTTGAAGCCGTTGCCGGCGCGCACCGCCTGCAGGCTGGTCTGAAGCGGGCGGTGCTTGGCGCCTTCGTCGATCGCGAGCGTCGCGAGCAGCGAGCCGTTGGAAATTTTCGGCAAGAATTCCGACTTCTGCGCAGCATTGCCGCCGCGGTTCAGCGCCGAGGCCGCGACCACGCTGGTGGCGAGGAACGGCGACGGCATCAAGGTGCGGCCGATCTCTTCCATCACGACACCGGCCTCCATGAAGCCGAGACCGCTGCCGCCGAACTCTTCCGGCACCAGGAGGCCGGCAAAGCCCATCTCGGCGAAGGAATGCCACAGCTCCTTGGAGAAGCCGGTCGGATCCTTGGCGTCACGCAGGGATCGCAGGTGCGATACCGGCGCCTTGTCGCTGATCAGCCCGCGCGCGGAGTCGCGGAGCATCGATTGTTCTTCGGTGAGGACGAGGGCCATGTGCAAAGTCTCTGGTATCGCGTGGAATGCATATTGTTGCTGTCATTCCGGGGCGATGCGCAGCATCGAACCCGGAATCTCGAAGTTCCGGGTTCGGTCCTGCGGACCGCCCCGGAACGACGGTTAGGCCCCCGGCAAATCCAGGATGCGCTTGGCGACGATGCCGAGCATCACCTCCGTCGTGCCGCCCTCGATCGAGTTGGCCTTGGTGCGCAGCCAGGCGCGCGGGCGGGCGCCTTGCCTGGAGCGCTCGCTCTCCCATTCCAGCGCGTTGACGCCACCGGCCGACATCAGGATCTCGTGGCGGCGCTTGTTGAGCTCGGTGCCGTAATATTTCATCGCGGACGAGAACGCCGGATGCGCCTGGCCGGCCTTGGCGAGATCGACCGCGCGTTCGGCGCAGGCGGCGAGCGCGGCCTCGTCGACGTCGAAGCTCGCGATCCGGCCGCGCAGCATGGAATCGTCGAGCTTGCCTTGTGCATCGGTGCCGACGGAATCCGCCGCGATCTGGCCGAGCGGTCGGCCGACGCCGCGCTCGCCCATGCCTGATATCATCGCGCGCTCATGCTGGAGCAGATATTTTGCGACGTCCCAGCCGCGGTTGACGGTGCCGACCACATGCGACTTCGGCACGCGGACGCCGTCGAAGAAGGTCTCGCAGAATGGCGAATAACCCGAGATCAGCAGGATCGGCTTGGTCGTCACGCCCTTCGAGGTCATGTCGAACAGGATGAAGCTGATGCCGTCGTGCTTCTTCGCCGCGGGATCGGTGCGGACCAGGCAGAAGATCCAGTCGGCGTAATTGGCGTAAGACGTCCAGATCTTCGAGCCCGTGATGACGAAATCATCGCCGTCGCTCTCCGCGCGGGTCTGGAGCGAGGCGAGATCGGAGCCGGCGTTCGGCTCGGAATAGCCCTGGCACCAGCGGATCAGGCCCGCCGCGATCTTCGGCAGATGCTCCTTCTTCTGCGCCTCGTTGCCGTATTTGAGCAGCGCCGGCCCCAGCATCCAGATGCCGAAGCTCGACAGCGGCGGACGCGCGCCCATCCTGGCCATCTCGGCGCGCAGCACCTTATGCTCGGCAGCGCTGAGGCCACCGCCGCCATATTCCCTAGGCCAGTCCGGCACGGTCCAGCCCTTGTCGCGCATGCGCTCGAACCAGATGCGCTGCGGCTCGGACGCGAATTTCGTATTGCGCCCGCCCCAGAACACGTCGCTGTCCGAGGTCACGGGCTTGCGCATCTCCGGCGGGCAGTTGGCTTCCAGCCAGGCGCGCGTTTGCTCGCGGAATTGTTCGAGATCGGCGGCTTCAGATTCGCTCATGGTCGTTTCCATCAATCAAAAAGACTTGTTGGGCGCGACTCTGAGCCATCGCACCGTGGAATTCAACCACTTCCGTGGCGCTGCATTCGGCTATAGTCGCCGCCACGGCGAGCTTGAAAACAAAGAGGAAATAACAATGCGCCTGAAACTCCTTTCGCCTGGCGAAATGAACGAGAGCCAGCGGCAGACCTATGACGAGTCGATTGCCGGCAAGCGCGGCAAGCCGCCGGCGCCGATGATGGCCTGGCTCAACAGCCCCGACATGGCCCGTCACGCCACGCGGCTTGGCGAAGTGCTGCGCTACGACACAATATTCCCCGCCAAGCTTTCGGAGATCGCGATCCTGGTGACGGCGCGGCACTGGACTGCGCATTACGAATGGTATGCGCATAAGCGCCTGGCGCTCCAGGGCGGCATGGATCCGGAGATCATCGACGCGATCCGCGACCGCCGCACGCCTGTCTTCGACGATCCCAAGGGCCAGATGATCTACGACGTCGCGAAGTCGCTGCATGAAGGCCATGGCGTCGAGAAGGGCCTCTATGATGCGGCGGTGAAGGTCCTCAGCGAGCGCGGCGTGGTCGAGGTGATCGGGCTGTGCGGCTATTACACAATGGTATCCATGACGCTGAACACGTTCGAGTTCGAGCTGCCGGAGGGCGAGGTGCCGGAGCTCTCATAGTTTCATATCCGGAAACGATGGGTTTCGGGACAGGCAGGTAGCACTGTCCCGGAGCCGGCCTTATCTGGAGTTGGTCAACGGAGCAGCACCATGTCGCAAAGCCCAGCCGTCGCCGCCGGCACAAGGATCGGCCACGTTCATCTCAAGGTCGCCGATCTCGATCGTGCGCTCGGCTTCTATTGCGGCGTGCTCGGTTTCGAGCTGATGCAGCGCATGGGCTCGGGCGCGGCGTTCATCTCGGCCGGCGGCTATCATCACCATATCGGGCTCAACACCTGGGAGAGCAAGGGCGGCTCGCCGCCGCCGCCGGGCACGACAGGCCTCTTCCACACCGCGATCCTCTATCCGACGCGGCCCGCGCTGGCGGATGCGCTGCACCGCGTGCTCACGGCCGGCATTGCGCTCGACGGCGCCAGCGATCACGGCGTCAGCGAGGCGTTGTATCTGCGCGATCCGGATCAGAACGGCGTGGAGCTGTACTGGGACAAGCCGAAAGAGCAGTGGCCGCTCGGGCCGGATGGCAAGCTTGCGATGTTCACGAAGCGGCTGGATGTCGAGGCGTTGCTGAAGCAGCGCGAGGCGTAAACTCCGCTCTCTCCTCGTCATTGCGAGAAGCGAAGCGACGAAGCAGTCCAGAATCTTTCCGCCGCGGCAGTCTGGATTGCTTCGCTGCGCTCGCAATGACGGAGTGCGTTGAGGCGCCGTCGCGCCTTTACGCCGCTTTCGCTCGCGGCCTCCCCCGCACCATGATCAGCGCCGCAGCCGCCACCTCCAGCGCAATACACAGATAGAACGGCAGCGCGTACCCACCGGACCAATCGCGGAGGAAGCCGACGACGCCGGGGCCGAACGCGTAGGTCACCTGGTTGATCGCGGTATTGAGGCTGATCAGCACGCCGAACGAGGCGGAGTCGAATTCCTGCTGCACGATCAGCGACGGCAGCGTGATGAGATTGCCGACCGAGAAGCCGAACACCGCGCAGGCCGCGATCAGCACATAGTCGTTGTGCAAATTGATGACGACGCAAAGCGCTGCCGCCTGGCTGAGGAACGACAGCGCCGAGGCAAGCCGCTGGTTGAGGCGATCGATCACCATCGAGAACAGCACGCGGCCGATCACGGCCATCGCGGTCAGCACCGCGACCGCCACCGCCGCGCGCTCGCGGCCGATCACGGGATCGAGGAACGAGATCATGTGCACGATGAAGCCGACCTGCGCGAACAGCACCAGCGCGAACGCAATCGTCACCGTGAGGAACCCGACGTCGCGCAACGCCCATGCGCGGATTTCCGCCGACGATTGCGGCTTCGCCTTCGCCGTCGCGTGCCAGCCGTGAAGATCGGGCGGCCGGCCGACGAGAAGGAGGATCACCGGCAGCAGCAACACCAGCATCGCGCCGGCGGCCGCGTACATCGCGCTGGCGAAGCCGATGTGGCCGATCAGGGTCACCAGCAGCGGCACGCCGACGATGCCGCCGAAACTGGCACCGTTGAGCGCCAGGCTGATCGCCATGCCGCGCTTCTGGTCGAACCACAGGCTGATCGTGTTGGTGATCATGGCGAGACTGGTGCCGGCCCAGCCGAAGGCGAGCACAGCGTCGGCGAGATAGAGCTGCCAGGGCTCGCGCACCGCGCCGATCGCGACCGCGGCCGCCGCCATCGCCAGCGTGCCGGCGATCAGGCAGAGCCGCGGGCCATATTTTCTGACGGCCTCGCCGACGAAGACGACGAGCAGCGCACCGAACAGATAGAAGAACGTCGTGCCCGAGGAGATCAGCGAGGCCGGCCAGCCCCGCGCGCGCTGGAGCTCGGCGACATAGACGCTCTGGCCGTAGAAGCCGAGCCCCCAGCCGAAGGTCGCGAGCAGGCAGCAGACCGCGACGATGCGCCAGCCTTCGTAGCGGAGGGAGGATTCGTCGATGGGCGCGTCGTGCCGAGGATTGTCGAGCATTGGCGCTTTTCCTTCGACGTCCCCGCGTCGGGACAACGTCTCCATGACGAGCATCATGTAACGATGCAGGACCAGAAAATCACTTCGACCGCGATCGAAGTATCAACGCTGCTGACAGCCTCCCGCCAATCTATTGAGCATGATCTTATCGGAAAACCGCTGCCCACTTTTCCGGATCATGCGTCAGATCGCATCCGGGAACTCGCCCATCGCCGCATCCAGCCGCGCCTTGCGGCGGCGGGCCCAGGACGCCAGCGAGAGCACGGCGAGGCCGAGCACCACCGGCGGGAATACCACCATGTTCACCGCGGACCAGCCGTAATTCGCCAGCAGCTGACCGGAGGAGAACGAGCCGATCGCCATCATGCCGAACACCAGGAAATCGTTGAAGGCCTGCACCTTGTTGCGTTCCTGCGGACGGTGCGTCTCGAGCACCAGCGCGGAGGCGCCGATGAAGGAGAAATTCCAGCCGACGCCGAGCACGATCAGCGTGGCCCAGAAATGCATCGCGGTGAGGCCGGAGAGACCGATGCCGGCCGCCACGGCCTCCAGCAGCAGGCCGGCAGCCACGATGACAGGCGCGCCGAAGCGGGAGATCAGTGCGCCCGTGAAGAAGCTCGGGCCGTACATGGCGACGATGTGCCATTGAATGCCGAAATTGGAATCGCTGACACTGAGGCCGCACATCTTCATGGCCAGCGGCGCCGAGGTCATCACCAGGTTCATCATGGGATAGGAGATGACGCCGCACAGCGCGGCCGCGATGAAGCGCGGCTGGGTCACGATGTCGAGCAGCGGCCGGCCGCCGTGCAGATCTGCCGGTGCGGGCTTGGGCATATCGACGCCGGCGACGATGCCCATCGCGACCAGCGCGACGGCAGCCTGCACCAGGAAGCTGAAGGCGAACAGATAGGGCGACCAGACGTCCATGGTCCATTGCACGAGCTGCGGACCGAGCACGCCGGCGAACACGCCGCCCGCCATCACCCAGGACACCGCCTTGGGTCGGTAGGCCGCGCTGGCGCCGTCGGCGGCGGCGAAGCGATAGGATTGCGCCACCGCGCCGTAGAGGCCGCCAAGGAAGGTCGCGACGCAGAACAGCGCGAACGATGCATGCAGGATCGCGAACGAGCCGCACAGGCCGGTGAGCGTGCCCAGACCCGTGCCGACGATGAAGGCTGCGCGGCGGCCGAAGCGGCGCGAGATCGCACCGGTCGGCAGCGTGCCGGCGGCGAGCCCCAGCACGTACATCGAGATCGGCACGGTCGCGAACGACATGTCGGGCGCGAGCGTCGCGCCGACGATCGAGCCGGTGGCGAAGATCACCGCCGAGTTGGCGCCGGTCAGCGCCTGCGCCGCGGCAAGGCGCACCACATTGGCACGCACGCGGGCGTCGGCGGCGATTTCGTGGGCTGAAGTCACGTCTAGCATCGGCATTTCCGCCCGAAGGGGCTCGCAAGGGCCTTGTTGATTCCCGGCACTATGGAGGGGCGCGGGAGGGCGGGCAACCGGCGCAAACGGGCGCAGGCCATGCCGCTGACGCAATCGGGCGGATGATACCCGCCCGCGCTATTGACGGCTTGCGTTCGATCAAATCCTATCCGCCGCGACCTCTGGGAGTATCGTTTATGTCCGTCGACGACCGGCCCACGCTCAGCGCTCCCGACGACGATCCCTGGCTCTGGCTGGAGGAGATCGAAGGCAAGCAGGCGCTCGATTTCGTCGCGCGGCAGAATCAACTGACGCTCGCCGCGTTCGGGGGCGCGGCCTTCGAGCGCGACCGCGATGTCCTCGCGGCGATCTACGATCGTCCCGACAACATCCCCTATGTCAGCCGGCGCGGCAGCGACCTGCACAATCTCTGGAAGGATGCCGCCAACCCGCGCGGCCTGTGGCGGCGAACCACGCTGGCGGAATTTCGCAAACCGCATCCGGCGTGGGAGATCATGCTGGACATCGACCAGCTCGCGACGAGCGAAGGCGAGGACTGGCTGCTGAGCGGGATCGCCACGATGCCGGGACGCTCGCGGGCGATTCTGAGCCTGTCGCGCGGCGGCAGCGACGCCGTCACCTTGCGGGAATTCGACCTCGACACGAAAAGCTTCGTCGCGGACGGGTTTACGCTGCCGGAGGCCAAGGGCGGCGTGGACTGGATCGATGCCGATACGCTGCTGCTGTCGAGCGCCCATGGCGAGGGCATGGCGACTGCTTCCGGATACTCGCGGACCGTTCGCGTGTGGCGGCGCGGCCAGCCTGTCGATCAGGCGCAAGCGATCCTCGAGACCACGGCCGATCACATGGCGATGTCAGGCATGGCCGACGACACGGGGCCGGCGCCGCGGGTGTGGATCGTCGACCAGATCGACTTCTTCAATCATGCGATCTGGCTGCGCGATGCGGCCGGCGCGACGACGAAGCTCGATCTGCCGACCGGCATCTGGATGCAGGCCCATGGCGACTGGTTCGCGATGAAGCTGCGCAAGGACTGGCAGGTCGAGGCGCGGACCTATGCCACCGACACCGTGCTCGGCATCTCGCTCTCCGCGTTCCTCGCCGGCCACCGCGATTTCGCGGTCCTGTTCGAGCCGGCGCCGCGACGCGCGTTGCAAGGCCTGTTCTGGGCGGACGGCAAGCTGGTGCTGTCGATCCTCGACGAACTCAGGCCGCGCTTCGAGATCTGCACGCCATCAGCCACGGGCTGGAGCCGCGAGACGCTTCCCGGCCTCCCCGAGATCGGCGTCGTCGACATCTGGCCGCTCGATCGCCATCCGTCCGAGAGCAATGGCGACCTGCTCGCCAATGTGCAGGATCCGCTCACGCCGCCGTCGCTGCTGTTGCTGGAGCGCGGCGTCGCAAGCCCGACCGTGCTGAAGCAGGCGCCGAAGACGTTCACCGCCGACGGCCTCGTGGTCACACAGCACGAGGCGATCTCGATCGACGGCGAGCGCATTCCCTATGTGCAGACCGGTCCCACCGGCGAGACCGGCGATGCGCCGGTCTATATGAGCGCCTATGGCGGCTTCGCCCATGCGGTGAAGCCGTACTACAACCCCTCGCTCGGCAAGCTGTGGCTCGAACGCGGCGGCACCATCGTGCAGGCGAATTTGCGCGGCGGCGGCGAGTTCGGCACCCGCTGGCACGACGCCGGGCGCCTCGCCGGCAAGAAACTCTCGCACGACGATTTCGCGGCCGTTGCCGCCGATCTCGTGCGACGCGGCGTGACGAAGCCAAAGCGGATCGCGGCGCAAGGCGGGTCGAACGGCGGCATCCTCATCACCAACATGCTGGTGCGCTACCCCGAGCGCTTCGGCGCGCTGTTCTGCACCATCCCGCTAATCGACATGCGCCGCTACACAAAACTGCTCGCGGGCGCGAGCTGGATCGCGGAATATGGCGACCCAGATAAGCCCGAAGAGTGGGCGTGGCTGCAGACCTACTCGGCCTATCACAACGTGAAGGCCGGCCAGTCCTATCCGCCGATCCTGATCGCCACCACGCGCCGCGACGACCGCGTTCATCCCGGCCACGCGCGCAAGATGGCCGCAAAGCTGCAGGCGATGGGCTACGAGGCCTGGTTCTACGAGCCGGAAGCGGGCGGCCACGGCTACGGCAAGGACAACAAGGAGCGCGCGGGGTTCGAGGTGATCGGCTTCCGGTTCTTGAAGGACAGGATCGGGTGGCGGGACGGGGAGGCGTAGTCGATGCGTCGTCTGCGCGTGTGTAGTTTTACGACCTGAGGCGGCCACCGCTCTCTCATTCCCTCCCCCCATGCGGGGGCGGGGAGAGAGGGTCAGACGGGGACTCGCTCGATTTGCGCGTGCGGCAGGTCGTCGATGGATAGTCCGTTTCCTGGGCTACCCCTCTCCCCCGCCCTCCCCTGCAAGGGGTGAGGGAGCGCACCGCCGTCGCGGCTAACGCGCAAACACCAGCGTCAGATTGTTTGCCGGCATCTCGATCGTGTCGACGAGGCGAAGGCCGGCTCCGCGCGCGAGCGTCTCGACGTCGCTGATATCACGCACGCCCCATTCGGGATTGCCTTCGCGTAACGAGGTGTCGAACACGGCATTGCTGAGCGCGGTGTGCTTGCCGTCGCGCTTGAACGGGCCGTAGAGGAACAGCTTGCCGTCGGCGCGCAAGTAACGGCCGGCACCGGCGAACAGGCCCTCGGCCACGCTCCACGGTGCGATGTGGATCACGTTGGCGCAGAACAATGCGGCCAGACTCGTCGGGCCCTGCCCGCTTCGCATCTCCGGACACCAGTCGGGGTCGGTGAGATCGATCCGCAGCGGCGAGCGGATGTTTTGCAGGCCCGAATGAACGCGCCAGGCCTCGATGCTCTTGAGGTGGCGCTGGTTGAGGTCGCTCGGCCACCAGATCAGGCCGGGCGTGTGCTGGGCGAAATGGACCACGTGCTGGCCGGTTCCGCTGCCGAGCTCGACCACGTTGCCGGTCAGGCCTACGAGATGCTTTTCCAGCGCCGCCCAGAGCGGCTCGTGATTGCGATGAAATGCCGGTGCATCGAGCCGCCCATCCGGCTCGACCCGTCCGCCGTCCCTGCCAAATTCGACGACATATTCAGCCAATTGAGGTCCCCTTGAAAAAACGAGAACGGGAAAAAACACGATGGGCGCCCAAACGCCCTGAAAACAGCCGGCCACAGCGCTCCTGGCCCGAATCCGCCGAACAAGTAGTCTCCTTAGTTGCAATGCGGAAGATATTAACTCCATTTTGCCGCGCGCATAGTCTTGATTGTCAGCCGATGCCCTTTGTGCTTTGGAACACCATATTTCCGCGAACGAGATCATCGACATAACGCCTCGGAATGACGCCTTGACCGCCTTTCCACGGATGCCCGTCCTTTACGTCCTGCTGGCGATCGCCGCCGGCCTTGCCGCAGGCCCCGTGCGGGCGCAATCCGCCGTGGCCGACGGCCAGAAGCTCGCCTTCGACCGCGGCAAGGGCAATTGCCTGACCTGCCACGTCATCAAGGGCGGCGACCTGCCAGGTACGATCGGGCCGGAGCTGAAGGACATCAAGTCAAAATACCCTGATCGCAACGAGCTGGTCGCGATCATCTTCGACGAGACCAAGCGCAATCCGCAGACCATGATGCCGCCGTTCGGCCGGAACCGGATTTTGACCGAGCAGGAGATCAGCGCGATCGTTGATTTCCTCCAGACCCTGTGACTTCAGGCACGCCAGGAGACCTCCGATGACCACGACCACCGGCCCTCATCCGACGCGGCGCCTGATCCTTCAGGGCGCAGCCGGCGTCGCGCTGCTCGGCCTCGGCCACCTGCCGTTCGCGCCCGCGCGTGCAGCGGCCAACGACAAATATCCGGAAGAAGCATTCAAGCAGAAGAGCGAGGCGGACGCGATCAAGGCGCTCTACGGCAAGACCGCCGAGCCCTCCGACAAGGTCAAGCTCGACGCACCCGAGATCGCCGAGAACGGCGGCGTGGTGCCGATCTCGGTGACGACGACGCTCGACAAGGTCACCTCGATCTCGTTCTTCGTGGCCGAGAATCCGAACGCGCTCGCGGCAAGCTACAAGATTCCCGATGGCACGGTCCCCGCTGTCGCCAACCGCCTGAAGATGGCCAAGACCACCAACGTGACCGCGATCGTGGAAGCCGACGGCAAGCTCTACAGCGCGACCAAGGAAGTCAAAGTCACAGTCGGCGGCTGCGGCGGTTAGGAGAATCCAGATGGCATCCAGCATTCGCGTCCGCGCCACGGCCAACGGCGACATCACCGAGGTGCAGGCGCTGATCCAGCACCCCATGGACACCGGCCTGGTGAAGGACGCCAAGGGCGAGGTGATTCCGGCGCACTTCGTCCAGCGGCTGAAGTTCGAATGTAACGGCAAGGACGTCTTCGTCGCGGATTGGGGCACCGCGGTCTCCAAGGACCCCTACGTCAAGTTCAGCTTCAAGGGCGCCAGGAAGGGCGACGACCTCAAGGTCTCCTGGACCGACAACAAGGGCGGATCGGACACGACCACCGCGAAGATTTCGTGATGAATGTCCGCTTCTGTCTCCTGCTTGGTTCGGTGAGCGCCGCGCTGGTCGCGTTCGCCCTCACCTCTCCGCGCGTGATCGCGGCCGACAAGGTCGATCCCGTTGCCGATGCGAAAGCGTTCCAGAACTTCTTCTTCCAGAAGTTTCCGACCGTGAAGCACGAGGATTTCGTCAACGGTCCTTATTCGATGAACGAGGACATGAAGCGGCAGTGGCAGGAGAAGGAGGAATTCCCGCCCTACGAGTTCGCGCTCGACGCCGGCAAGGAGATGTTTGCGACCCCGTTCAGGAACGGCAAGACCTATGCCGACTGCTTCCCGAACGGCGGCATCGGCATCCGCCAGAACTATCCTTACTTCGACACTGCGGAAGGCAAGGTCGTCACGCTGGAGCTCGCGCTCAACCGCTGCCGCGAGGCCAATGGCGAGGCGCCCTACTCCTACGTCAAGGACGAGATGGCCTCGCTGACCGCCTACATGGCGTTCACCTCGCGCGGCAAGCCGATGGACATCAAGATCCCCGACGACCCGCGCGCGCTCGCCGCGTACGAGAACGGCAAGCGCTACTTCTACACGCGCCGCGGCCAGATGAATTTCTCCTGCGCGAGCTGCCATGTGCAGAGCCCGGGCGAGCGCATCCGCGCCGAGATCCTGGCGCCGGCACTCGGCATTCTGAACGCGATGCCGATCTACCGCTCCGAATGGAGCGGCATGGGCACGACCAGCCGCCGCTTCGTCACCTGCAACAGCCAGACCCGCGCGGTTCCGCTGGAGCCACAGGCCGATGAATATCGCGACGTCGAATATTTCCTGTCCTACGTCGCCAACGGCCTGCCGATTTCAGGGCCGGGAGCGCGGCCATGAAGCTGTCACTTCCTCTCGCCATGCTGCTCGCATTGAGCCTCGCGCCAGCGGCGCGCGCGGCAAACGAGGCGGACTACAAGGCGGCCTATGCCACCGCGGAGGCCGCCTCCAAGGAGGCAGCCGGCATGCGCAACCAGTGGACCGTGACCGTATCTGCGCTGGCGGCAGCCAAGAAGGCGGCCGACGGCGGCGATTTCGACCGCGCGGTTGCCGCTGCCAAGGAGGCCGAGGCGCTGGCGAAGGCCTCGATCTTCCAGGCGACGTCTGAAAAAGAGGCGTGGAAGGCGATGGAAATCCGCTAGACTAAAAATCTCGTGGAACCGTCGAATTGCCGTTGAGAGGCGCGGAGAATTTCTGGATGGCCATCCGCCGCCGCGATTTCCTGAAGAGCACCGCTGCTGTCGCCACATCGCTCAGCCTGCCGCGGCTCGCGCGCGGCGCCGAGGCCGCGAGCATTTACGACCTCGAACGGTTCGGCAATGCGCGCATCCTGCACACTACCGACACGCATGCGCAGCTCAACCCGGTCTATGTCCGCGAGCCCAGCGTCAATATCGGCATCGGCGAGATGGCAGGACGGCCGCCGCATCTGGTTGGCCGCGCCTTCCTCGAACGGTTCGGGATCCGCTCGGACAGCGCCGATGCCTATGCCTTCAGCTGTTTCGAATTCGAGAAGTCCGCGGGCCGCTTCGGCAAGCTCGGCGGCTTCGCCCATCTGAAGACACTGATCGATCGCTTGCGCGGCGATGCCGGCGAAAAGCACTCCGTGCTCGTCGACGGCGGCGACCTCTGGCAGGGCACGGGTCTTGCCAACATCATGCAGGGCCGCGACATGGTCGAGGTCGCCAATCTGCTGGGCATCGAGGCGATGACCGGGCATTGGGAATTCACCTATGGCGAGCAGGCGCTGCGCGACAATCTCGAGCGCTTCAAGGGCGAATTTCTGGCGCAGAACGTCTTCCTGACCGAGGAAGCCGCATTCAACGACGCTCCCGCCTTCGACAAGGCGAGCGGACGCGTGTTCAAGCCTTCGATGATCAAGGAGCTCGGCGGCCATCGCGTTGCGATCATAGGCCAGGCCTTCCCCTATGTGCCGATCGCGCATCCGAAGCGGTTCACGCCGGACTGGACTTTTGGCATCCGCGAGGAGGAGTTGCAGAAGCATGTCGATGCCTTGCGCGCCACCGAGAAGGTCGATGCGGTCGTCCTGCTGTCGCACAACGGCATGGACGTCGATCTCAAGCTCGCGAGCCGCGTCACCGGCATCGACGTCATCCTCGGCGGCCATACCCATGATGCGATCCCGCAGCCCATCGCGGTGAAGAACGCCAGCGGCACCACGCTCGTGACCAATGCCGGCTCCAACGGAAAATTCCTGGGCGTCCTCGATCTCGCGCTCGACAAGGGCAAGGTCGGCGATGTCAGGTATCATCTGCTGCCGGTCTATTCCGAGTTGCTGAAGCCCGACCCTGGCATGGCCGAGCTGATCGGCCGGGTGCGCGCGCCGCATGTGACCGACTGGTCGGAGAAGATCGCAACGCCCGACCGCCTGCTCTATCGCCGCGACAATTTCGCCGGCCCCGTCGACGAGCTGATCTGCACCGCGCTGCGCAGCGAACTCGACGCCGAGATCGCGCTATCGCCGGGCTTCCGCTGGGGCGTCACCGCACTATCCGGCCAGCCGCTGACCATGGAGGATGTGCTCGCGGAAACCGCGATCACCTATCCCGAGACCTATGTGCAGGAGATGACCGGCGCCCAGATCAAGGATGTGCTGGAGGACATCTGCGACAACCTCTTCAACCCCGACCCCTATTACCAGCAGGGCGGCGACATGGTGCGCGCCGGCGGGCTCAGCTACACCTGCACGCCAACGGGTACGGTCGGCAGCCGCATCTCCGAGCTGAAGCTCAATGGCGGCAAGGCGCTCAGCGCGAGCCACCGCTACAAGGTCGCGGGCTGGGCCTCGGTCAACGGCCAGCAGGGCGCACCCGTGTGGGATGTCGTCGCCAAATATCTGCGCTCGGGCCGGATGTTTCAGGAGCGACTCGGCTCCGGCGTGACGCTGAAGGGCGTCGAGGGCAATCCAGGCATTGCAGGACAGGGATGATGCGGTGGCGGATCTGTCGCGCGATGCTGCTGGCGGCGCTCACCTTCGCCACGCCATGGGCCTCGGCACAGCAGGTGCCGCTCCAGGACAAGCCGTTCGCCGAGCACAGGATCGTGCTTCAGCTCTCCGACGGCGATGTGAAGAAGCACGCGCTGGTGCTGAGCGTCGCCAACAATCTCCTGAAGGCCTACGATCCCGACAAGGTCGCGATCGAGGTGGTGGCGTTCGGCCCCGGCATTGATCTCCTGTTCACCGGCAGCGAACGCCGCAAGCAGGTCGAAAGCCTGATCGCACAGGGCGTGCGCTTCGATATCTGCCTCAACACGCTCGACACGATCGAGCGGGAGAGCGGAAAACGGCCGGAGTTCATCCCCGCTGCGACGCCGGTGCAGGTCGGGGTCGGGCAGATCCTGTTCCTGGCTGAGAATGGGTACACGGTGGTGCGGCCCTGAGCCTTCGGCCGTGGCACGACGCCGCGACAGCCTCGGTGTCATTCCCCGCGACCCGGCTACGCCAAGGCTTCGCCGGGGCTGAGGTCTAGGGGCGCCGAAGCTTTAGCGTAGGCGGCAAGCGGGGAATCCAGTACGCCGCGGCCCCTCCGTATCCCACCACGGCCTCTGGAATACTGGATCGCCCGCCTTCGCGGGCGATGACAGCGGTGGTGGGGCGAGGATCTGCGGCAAAACCGCCCCCCGCCCCATCACGCAGAGTAAGAATTTTCTAAATTTCACTCTCTACACAGTGAATTGCTTCTCTTTCCAGCCTCTGGCGTAGTAGAATCCTCGAAACCAGTTCCACGCCGGGTCTTGCCATGATCTTTCGCCAGCTCTTCGACAGCGTTTCGGGCACCTACAGCTATGTCCTCGCCAGCCGCCCCGGCGGCGAGGCGTTGATCCTCGATCCCGTGCTGGAGAAGGTCGACCGCTACTGCCAGCTGCTGCGCGAGCTCGACCTCAAGCTGGTGAAAGCCGTCGACACCCATCTCCATGCTGACCACGTCACCGGTCTCGGCGAGCTGCGCGACCGCACCCATTGCATGACCGTGATGGGCGACCAGACCAAGGCCGACGTGGTGGCGATGCGGGTCGCCGACGGCGACAAGGTGACGATCGAGGGCCTGTCGCTCGACGTGATGTACACGCCCGGCCACACCGACGATTCCTACTCCTACCTGATGGGCGACCGCGTCTTCACCGGCGACACGCTTCTGATCCGCGGCACCGGCCGCACCGATTTCCAGAACGGCTCGTCGCGCGCGCAATACGATTCGATCTTCAATCGCCTGCTCAAGCTGCCGGACGAGACGATGGTGTTCCCGGCGCATGACTACAAGGGCGACACCGTCTCCACCATCGGCGAGGAGAGGCGCTACAATCCGCGGCTCCAGGTGCGTTCGGTCGACGAATATATCGAGCTGATGGCGAACCTGAAGCTGCCCAATCCGAAGATGATGGACGTCGCGGTGCCCGCCAACATGCATGTCGGCCTGCATCAGGAGGAGTTGGAGAAAGAGGGCCGCGCGGTCAGCGCCGTCGAGGCGATCCGCATCCTCGGCCGTCCCGACATCCTGCTGGTCGATCTGCGCGAGACCAATGAGCGGTTGAAGCACGGCATGCTCGAAGGCGCGCTGCATACGCCCTATCCGTCCGTCGAAGACAGCCTGAAGCCCGGCGGCATGCTGCGCGAAGTCGCGGCCGCCACCGGCCGCCGCGTCGTGTTCTTCTGCGCCTTCGGCGAACGCTCGGCGATGGCGGTGGCCGCCGCCAAGGAAGCCGGTCTTTCCAACACCGCCCACATTGCCGGCGGCATCGATGCCTGGAAGAAGGCCGGCGGGCCGGTGATGCACTGACGCCCCCTTCTTGCGGTAAGTCAGGAACCGCACATATTTTCGGGGTAGAAGCGGATGACGCATCACCATCCGGGATTCATCCATGGCCAAGACCGGCAAGCCCAGCAGGCCGCCCAAAGTCGCTGATGACAAGCAAGCGGACGACAGGGCGAAGAAGCCCCCGCCTCCGCTCGACGACGACGATTGCGACGACGGCGACATCGCGACGCCGAAACGCGACCGCTACGGCAATGATGACGAGCCGTTGTGAGGGATCGCTGCTGGTTTTGACCCGACCCTGGCGCCACACTCTCCGCTGTCGTCCCTGCGAAAGCAGGGACCCATAATCCCAGGCAGTAGTTTGGCGGGGGGGCGTCGTTCGGTACTGCGACCAACCACGATCGATAGATTCCGCGGTATGGGTCCCTGCGTTCGCAGGGACGACAGCGGGATGCGTCCGCGCTACCTGCCATGCGCCCGCGTTCATGGACAAATAACGGCTCTGCCCGATAGTTTGCGCGTCCCCCTTTAGGACGTGAAACGGAACTGCAATGGTCGACGTTCTCGCTGCACCGCAACAAGGCAAGGCGGACAGCGCGCTGCGCACGCTGACCGGGATTTCGATCGCGCATTGGGTCAGCCATTTCCATCTGCTGGTCCTGCCGATGCTGTTTCCGTTCCTGAAGAGCCAGCTCGGCGTCGGCTATATCGAGCTCGGCTTCGCGCTCACCGTCTCGGCGGTCGTATCCGGCCTGACGCAGGCGCCGACCGGCTATCTCGTCGACCATTTTGGCGCACGCAAGATCCTGCTGGGCGGGCTCGCGCTCGGCGGCTTCGCGCTGATCCTGCTCGGCCTGCATCTCAGCTATGCCTCGCTGATTGCCTGCGCGGTGCTGCTGGGTCTCGCCAACAGCGTCTACCACCCCGCCGACTACGCCATCCTGGCCGAACACATGGATGAGGCGCGGATGGGCCGCGCCTTCTCGGTCCACACCTTTGCCGGCTATCTCGGCGGCGCCGTGGCGCCGGCGATCGTCGCGGCGCTCGTCACCATCTCCGGCGGCACGGGTGCGCTGATCGCGTCAGGCGGGATCGCCGTGCTGGTGGCCCTGCTGCTGGTCGTCATGAACATTCCCGATGCCGGCGCGCACAAGACCAAGCCGGGCAACGAGAACGCGCCGAAGCAGGCCGTGATCACGCCGGCGCTGATCACGCTCACCGCGCTGTTCATGCTGCTCAGCCTGTCGGTCGCCGGCATCAACAATTTCGGCGTGGTGGCGCTGATGAGTGGCTACGGCGCGTCCTACTCCGCCGCCAACGTCGCACTCACCGCGTTCCTCGCCGCCAGCGCCGCAGGCGTGCTCGCCGGCGGCTTCCTCGCCGACCACACCGCGCGCCACGGCTATGTCGCAGCCGCTTGCTTTGCCGCGAACGCAGCGATCGTGCTGCTGATCGCGCTGGTCACGCTGCCCGGCTGGATGCTGACGGCCGCGATGATGATGGCGGGCTTCCTCTCCGGCGTGATCGCGCCCTCGCGGGACATGCTGGTGCGCAATGCCGCGCCTGCCGGCGCCGCGGGCCGCGCCTTCGGCATCGTCTCCACCGGCTTCAATCTCGGCGGCATCGTCAGCCCGCTGCTGTTCGGCTGGATCATGGACCAGAGCGCGCCGCACTGGGTGTTCGGGGCGTCCGTGATCTTCATGGTGGCAACCGTGGTGCTGTCGCCGTTCACGGAACGGAAGCCTGCCAAGGCTGCGACGCAACCCTGAGCGCACTTCCCCGCGGTTGACACTTCGCTTGCGCGCCCGAAAATGCGCTCAAGCAAAACGACAAACTGGGAAGAAACACCATGAGCACCCCTGACCTCGTGATCCGCGGCGGCACCGTCGCGGATGGAAGCGGCGGCGAATTGTTCGAGGCTGATGTCGCCATCACTGCCGGCAAGATCACCGAGGTCGGGAAGATCTCCGCGAAGGGACGGGAAGAGATCGACGCGCGCGGCAAGCTCGTCACGCCCGGCTTCGTCGACGTCCACACCCATTATGACGGCCAGGTCACCTGGAGCCAGGACATCACGCCGTCGTCGCAGAACGGCGTCACCACGGCCATCATGGGCAATTGCGGCGTCGGCTTCGCGCCGTGCAAGCCCGCCGACCACACCCGCCTGATCCAGCTCATGGAGGGCGTCGAGGACATTCCGGAGCCGGTGCTGAGCGCCGGCATTCCCTGGGCCTGGGAGAGCTTTCCGGACTACATGAATTGGCTGTCGAAGCGCGATTTCGACATCGATGTCGGTGCGCAGCTGCCGCATGCCGCGCTACGCGTCTATGTCATGGGCGAGCGCGGCGCACGCCGCGATCCCTCGACGGCGGAAGACAACGCGGCGATGGCGAAGCTCGCGGGCGAAGCGGTGCGCTCGGGCGCGCTGGGCTTCTCGACCTCGCGCACGCTCAACCACCGCACTTCGACCGGCGATTTCACGCCGACGCTGAAGGCCGGCGAGGACGAGCTCACCGCCATTGCCGGCGCGATGCATCGCGAGGGCCGCAGCGTGCTGCAATTCGTGCTCGACCTCTCCACCCTCCACGAAGATCTGCCGATGATGCTGCGGGTGGCCGACGCCACCAAATGCCCGATCTCGTTCTCGATCACGCAGAACGACAAGGCGCCGCAGCGCTGGCGCCAGACGCTGGACGAGATCAACGCGGCCGCCAGGCGCGGCCTTTCCATCACCGCGCAGATCGCGGCGCGCCCGGTCGGCCTGCTGCTCGGGCTCGAGCTGTCGCGCAATCCGTTCCAGACCCATCCGAGCTACAAGGCGATCGCGCATCTGCCGCTGAAGGAGCGGCTGGCGCGGCTGCACCAGCCGGAGGTGCGCAAGGCGATCCTGAGCGAGACGGCGACCGCGACCGACGATCCGCTGTTCTTCCGGCCCAACTACGACAAGATGTTCCTGCTCGGCGATCCCCCCGATTACGAGCAGCCGCCGGAGAACGCGCTGGGCCCGCAGGCGCGCAAGCAGGGCCGCCAGCCGGAAGAGCTCGCTTACGATGCGATGCTGTCGGATGGGGGCAAGGGCATGCTCTACGTGCCCTTCCTCAACTATGCCGACGGCAATCTCGACGCGACGCGGGAGATGCTGATCGATCCGCAATCGGTGCCCGGCCTCTCCGACGGCGGCGCGCATTGCGGCATCATCTGCGACGCGAGCTTCCCGACCTATCTGCTGACGCACTGGACCCGCGACCGCACGCGCGGCGAGAAGCTCACGATTCCCTTCGTGGTCGCCGCGCAGTCGCGCAAGACCGCGCTCTCGGTCGGCCTCACCGATCGCGGGCTCGTTGCGCCCGGCTACAAGGCCGACGTCAACGTGATCGACTACGACCGGCTGCATCTGCATCCGCCGAAGGTGCATTACGATCTGCCGGTCGGCGGGCGGCGGCTGTTGCAGGATGTCGACGGCTATGAGGCGACGATCGTGTCGGGCGTGGTGACGCGGCGGCACGGTGAGGCGACGGGACGCCGGCCGGGGAAGTTGATCCGGGGTGCGCAGGGGGTGGCGAGCTAGCGCAGCGTGGCCGCTTACCCTCCCCTGGAGGGGGAGGGTAAGAAGACCGCCCTTACGTCGGCGAGACCGCACCCTTCAGTGCTGCGCCTTGCGGGGCCGCACCGCGGGTCAGCCTGGCCTTTTCCGTGTTCGGCCACAGCAGCAGCAGGCCAATGACACCGGAGCCAACCATCACCACCGCGTTGATGGTGAAGCCGGTCAGGTAGCCGTCGAGCATGCTGCCGGCGCGCTGGATCACGGCGCCCATCACGCTCGGCGCGATGATGCCGGAGAGCGTGTAGAGCGCGCCATAGATGGCGATGACAGCGCCGCGCTGCGAGGCCGGCGTAAACTCGCCGAGCATCGGCGGGCAGACGACGTAGATGGCGCCGCAGAGGCCCGAGCCGATGACGAGCGACGCGATCTGCCAGCCAGCGCCCGAGACATGCGGCATCATCGCCAGGATCAGGCCGCCGAGGATCAGCGGCACCGAGCCGAGCACGCCGCGCGAGATGCGCGTGGTGTAGCCGCGCGCCATCATCACCTGCGAGATCCAGCCCGTGAGGATGACGATTGTGGCGCCGAACACCCAGGGCAGGATCGAGACGAAGCCGGCCTGACTCTGCGAGAAGCCGAGGCCCTTGACGATGAACGGCGTGAACCAGGTGAGGCCGAGCGACAGCGCCCAATAGGCCCCGAAGGTCGCGATCACGCAGCCGAGGAAGGTGCGCGAGGTCAGAAGCTGCACATAAGGGATTTTCGGCTCGGTGACGGCGAGAACCTGGGTGTCCTCGAGCGGGCCTTCCTTGCCGAACGTCAGCCAGGCACAGACCCAGAGCAGGCCGACGACGCCAAGCGCGCCGAAGGCGTAGTGCCAGGAATGATTGACGATGACCCAGTTCAACGCCGGCACGGCCAGGATGACGCCGAAGGCCGAGCCTTGCGACAGGATCGCGGTCGGCAGCGTGCGCTTCTCGTCGGGGAACCATTTGTAGATGGCGTGCGCCGCGACCGAGAAGGCCGGGCCCTCGCCCGCGCCCAGCACGATGCGGCAGATCAGGAGCGTGGTGAACGAGACGGTGCCGACCATCGGGAACTGCGCCAGCGCCCAGATCACCGCCAGCGTCAGCAGCACCCAGCGCGTCGGCACCTTGTTGACGATGAAGCCGACCACGATGGCCGAGATCGAGAACAGGAAGAAGAACGAGGAGCCGAGCAGGCCGAATTGCTCGGCGTCGAGCTTCAGGTCTGTCATGATCGGCACGCCGGCGAGACCGACGACGATCTTGTCCGCGAAGTTCACGACCATGAAGAGAAAGAGGAGAAATGTGACGGTCCAGGCGCCCTTCGGCGTTGCCTTGCCTTCCCCTGCCGTCCTGCCCGCAACGTCGGGCGTTCCCTGAGCGCTCATCAATCTCCCCGTATGTCTTTTTGTCGGCACGTTTTTGATTTGGCCGTCTTGGGAGCTAACAACGGCTTCAAGGCCAACGCAACCCCGGCATTTCCACGGCAAGTGTGCTACGCAGCATTGAGTTAATTCCGTCCGGCGCATTGACCTTGCTGAGCATCCGAAACCTCTCAAAGACCTTCTCCTCGGCCGGCGAGCCGGTCCATGTGCTGCGCGGTGTCGACCTCGACCTCAAGGCCGGCGAGCGTGTCGCGCTGACCGGCGAGTCCGGCAGCGGCAAGAGCACGCTGTTGCACCTGATCGCGGGTCTCGATGCGGCCGACAGCGGCACAATTCGCCTGGAGGACACCGAGGTCACCAAGCTCTCGGACGCGGGCCGGGCCGAGCTGCGGCGCGACCGGATCGGCCTGGTTTTTCAGCAGTTCAACCTGATCCCGAGCCTGTCGGTGGCGGACAATCTCGCCTTCCAGGCGCGGATCGCCGGCCGGCATGATGCGGCATGGTCAAAGGAGCTGGTCGAGCGGCTCGGGCTCGGCAATCTGCTCAAGCGTTATCCAGAGCAATTATCGGGCGGCCAGCAGCAGCGGGTCGCGATCGGCCGGGCGCTGGCGACAAAGCCCTCACTGCTGCTCGCGGACGAGCCGACCGGCAATCTCGACGAGGATACCGCCGACGACGTGCTGGCGCTGACACGCGACCTCGTCACGCGCACCGGCTGCGGCTTCCTGATGGTGACGCACAGCCTGCATCTCGCCGGCACGCTCGACCGCCACGTGACCTTGCATGCGGGGCGGATCGCATGAGGCGCGCGCTCTGGGTCCTCGCGGTGCTGCTGAGCCACTGGCGACGGCACAAGATGCAGTTCGCGACGCTCCTGATCGGACTGATCGCGGCGACCGCATTGTGGAGCGGCGTGCAGGCGATCAACCAGCAGGCCCGCAATGCCTATGACCGCGCGGCGGCGACGTTCGGCGGCGTGCGCACGGCGATGCTGGTGGCGCCTGATGCCGCGACCTTTTCGCAGGAGCTGTTCATAAAACTCCGCCGCGCGGGCTGGCCGGTCTCGCCGGTGCTGGAAGGCCGCGTCCAGGTCAACGGACGTTCGGTGCGGCTGCTCGGCATCGAGCCGGTGACGATGCCGGCCGACGTCGGCAACGCGCCACGCCTTGGCGCCTCGGATTTGAGCAGTTTCGTTGCGCCGCCCGGCCAGACATTGGCGGCGCGGGAGACCTTGACCGATCTGCAGGAACAGGAAGGCGCGGCACCGCCGATCAGCAACGGCGCAAAACTGCCGCCGCTGCGCGTGCTGCCGCAGCTCGTGCCCGGCGTGCTGGTCGTCGACATCGGCGTCGCGCAGCACCTGCTGAACAAGCCGGACCAGGTGTCGCGGCTTTTGATCGGCAAGCCGAAGGGCAAGCCGGCGCCGCTGGCCAGTATCGTCGGCGAGCAGTTGCAACGGGTCGAGCCGAATGCGGAGACGGAGCTGGAGCGCCTCACCGACAGCTTCCATCTCAACCTCACCGCCTTCGGCCTGCTGTCGTTCTTCGTCGGTCTCTTCATCGTCAACTCCGCCGTCGGCCTCGCCTTCGAGCAGCGGCTGCCGATGCTGCGCACGTTGCGGGCCTGCGGTGCCTCGGCGCGGCTGGTCAACACGGTGCTGGTGGTGGAGCTGGTGGCGCTGGCGCTGGTCGCGGGATTGATCGGGCTCGTCTGCGGCTATTTCATCGCGGCTGCGCTGTTGCCCGACGTCGCGGCGTCGCTGCGCGGGCTCTATGGCGCGCAGATCCCGGGACAGCTCACATTGCGCTCCGAATGGTGGCTCGCCGGCATCGGCATCAGCATCGCCGGCGCGATCGTGGCCGCCGCGACCAGCCTGATCAAGGCGGTCAGGATGCCGGTGCTGGCGACCGCACAGCCGTACGCCTGGCAGCAGCGGCAGCGCCGCTGGCTGGTCCTGCAGAGCGGTGCGGCCTGCGCCGTGTTTGCGGTCGCGCTGTTGCTCCTGCACTACGGGCAATCGCTGATTGCGGGATTCGGCGTGCTCGGGGCGCTGATGCTGGGCGCGGCGCTGATCCTGCCTACCTTCCTCGAGATCATCCTGCTCGCGGGCCAGCGCTGGGCGAAGGGGCCGCTGGCGCTGTGGTTCTGGGCGGACAGCCGGCAACAGCTCTCCGGCTTGTCGCTGGCCCTGATGGCGCTGCTGCTCGCGCTGGCCGTCAATGTCGGGGTGTCCACCATGGTGGAAACCTTCAGCCGCACCTTCGTCGGCTGGCTCAACGGCCGGCTTGCCGCCGACGTCTACATCAGCGCCTCCGACAATGCGCAAGGCGTGGCGATCCGGAATTGGCTGAAGGAGCGCGCCGACGTACAGGCGATCCTGTCGGGCGGACGCGCCGATACGCAGGTTCAGGGGCAGCCGGTCGAGTTGCTCGGCCTGCCCGATCACGCACTCTATCGCGAGCGCTGGCCACTGCTGGAGGCCGCGCCGCGCGCCTGGACCCAGCTCGTGCCGGGCAATGCCGCCTTCATCAGCGAGCAGCTGAGCCGACGGCTGAATGTGCGCGTCGGCGATGTCATCGAGGTGCCGGCGCCGGGCGGCACCTGGGAGCTCGACATCGCCGGCATCTATGCCGACTACGGCAACCCCAAGGGGCAGCTCGCCGTCAACGTCGCGGCGCTGATCCGGCACTTTCCGCAGACGCCGCAGACGCGGATCGGCCTGATGGTCGCGAAGGAAAATATCCCCGGCCTGATCGCGGCGTTGCAGAAGCAATTCGCGCTCGACGACCGCAGCGTCGCGGACCAGGCGACGGTGAAGGCGGAATCGATCCGGATCTTCAACCGCACCTTTGCGGTGACGTCGGCGCTCAATGCCTTCACGCTCGGCGTGGCCGGCATCGCGCTCTTGACCAGCCTGCTGACACTGGCGAATTCACGCCTGCCCCAGCTCGCGCCGCTGTGGGCGATCGGCATCACGCGGCCGCGCCTTGCCGCGATCGAACTGACCAAGACATTGTCGGTTGCGCTGTTCACAGCGCTGCTGGCCGTGCCGCTCGGATTGCTGGTGGCGTGGTGCCTGATCGCCATCGTCAATGTGAAGGCGTTCGGCTGGCGGCTGCCGTTCCACGTGTTTCCGCTGCAGCTGGTGGAGCTGGTCGCGGTCGCGCTGATCGCTTCGCTGCTTGCCGCGCTGCTGCCGATGATACGACTGGCGCGGATGCAGCCGGCGAGCCTCGTCAAGGTGTTTGCCAATGAGCGCTGACAGAATATCGCGGCGCGCCTTCGCCGGCGGCATCTTCGCCCTCGCGGCTGCCCGCCGCGCCGGCGCGCAGGGCTATGCCGGGCTCGGCGAGACCGCCGACGGCTTTGCGAAGGTGACGCCGGGAAAGACGTTCAGCTTTCCGGCCGATCACGGTCCCCATCCGGAGTTCCGCATCGAATGGTGGTATCTCACCGCGAATCTCGTCGATGGCAGCGGCGCGGCTTGCGGCCTGCAATGGACGCTGTTCCGCCAGGCGGCGCAGCCGGGCCCGCAAGGCGAAGGCTGGGCCAATCAGCAGATCTGGATGGCGCATGCGGCAGTGACGCGCGCCGACACCCACCGCTTCAGCGAGGTGTTTGCGCGCGGCGGCATTGGACAGGCCGGCGTCACCGCAAAGCCATTTGCGGCGTGGATCGACGATTGGGAGATGAAAGGGTCCGAGCGTACCGACGATCGCATTTTGGCGCCGCTGACGCTGAGGGCTTCGGGCACCGACTTCAGCTACGCGTTGACGTTGGAGGCCGACCGACCTGTGGTGCTGCAGGGCGATCACGGTTTCAGCCGCAAGTCCGAGCGCGGGCAGGCCTCTTACTACTACAGCCAGCCGTTCTACCGCGCGCGCGGCACGCTCACCATCGACGACAGGCCGGCCGATGTTTCCGGTCAGGCCTGGATGGACCGCGAATGGAGCAGCCAGCCGCTCGATACCGACCAGACCGGCTGGGACTGGCTGTCGCTCCATCTCGCATCCGGCGACAAGTTGATGCTGTACCGGTTGCGGCAGAAGGACGGCCAGGACTATCCGTTCGGCAACTGGATCAGCGCCGCGGGCGACACGCAGATGATCGCGGGTGGCGATATCCAGATGAGTCCGAAAGCGACCGCCGAGATCGCGGGACGCAAGCTGCCGGTGGAATGGCAGATCGCGATCCCCTCACGATCATTTTCGATTGTCTGCAGGCCGCTTAATCCAAAAGCCTGGATGGGGACCGGCTTCTCCTATTGGGAAGGACCGATCAGCTTTGCCGGCACGCATGACGGCGTTGGCTATCTCGAGCTGACCGGCTATTGAGGCGCGACCTCTTCAAGGAAAACAGTGATGTATCATCTCACCGCCCTCGTCACGTTGCTGGCGATCGCATTTTATATGTTCACCTGCATCAACGTCTCGCGCGCGCGCACCAAGACCGGGGTCAAGGTGCCGGCGATGTCGGGCCATCCGGATTTCGAGCGAGCCTTCCGCATCCAGGCAAACACGCTGGAATGGATGCCGGTCTTCCTGCCGGCGCTCTGGCTGTTCGCGATCTATATCGGCGACGCCATTGCAGCGGGAATCGGCGCGGTCTGGATCATCGGCCGCATCGTCTACTTCATCGGTTATTCGCAGGCGGCGGCAAAGCGCGGCCCGGGCTTTGCGATCCAGGGCATCGCAGCGATTGCGCTGTGGGCGGGGGCGCTGGGGGCGGTGGTGCTGCGGCTGGTGTGAGGAGACGAGCTGCGGCCACAAATTCCGCCGTCGTCCCGGACAAGCGCAGCGAAGCGGAGCGCTGATCCGGGACCCATGCCCACAGGGAGTAGTCTTGCGAAGGCTCGTAGTGGGAGTCTCGCGCCACACTTCTCCCTGGGGTTATGGGTCCCCGCGTTCGCGGGGACGACAGGGAGATCGTGGCGCTGACCCCGTCTCTTCCCGCTACTTCGTCAGCGGGCAGCCGCTGTCCTTGGCGGCGAAGAACGCCTTGTCGCCGGGGACGGTTGCGAGCAGCTTGTAATAGTCCCACGGCTTCTTCGATTCCGACGGCTTCTTGACCTCGAACAGATACATGTCGTGGACCATGCGGCCGTTCTCGAGCACCTTGCCGCCTTGCGCAAAGTCGTCGTCGACCGGCAGCTCCTTCAGCTTCTTGGCGACCGCATCCGGATCCTTGGTGCCGGCGGCCTTGACCGCCTTGAGATAGCTCAGCGTCGCCGAATAGGTACCGGCCTGAATCATGTTCGGCATCCGGCTGGTGCGCTTGAAGAAACGTTCGCCGAATTTGCGGGTGCGGTCGTTGATATCCCAGTAATAGCCCTCGGTCAGCACCAGGCCTTGCGCGGCCTGCAAGCCGAGACCGTTCACCTCGGCGAGCGTCATCAGGAGGCCGGCGAGCTTCTGGCCGCCAGAGACGATGCCGAACTCGGCCGCCTGCTTGATCGAGTTGGTGGTGTCGAGGCCGGCATTGGCGAGGCCGACGATCTTCGCCTTCGAGCTCTGCGCCTGGAGCAGGAAGGAGGAGAAATCCGACGAGTTGAGCGGCACGCGGACCGAGCCGACCACCTTGCCGCCATTGGCGGTGACGATCTCACTGGTGTCCTTCTCCAGCGCATAGCCGAAGGCATAGTCGGCAGTGAGGAAAAACCAGGTGTCGCCGCCCGCTTTCGTCAGCGCGCCGCCGGTGCCGACGCCAAGCGCACGGGTGTCATAGGCCCAGTGGAAGCCGTAGGGCTGGCAGGCATCGCCGGTGAGGCGCGAGGTCGCGGCGCCGACGACGATGTCGATCTTCTTCTTTTCCTTGGAGAGCTCGTGGATCGCGAGCGCGACCGAGGAGGTCGTCAACTCCGTGATCATGTCCACGTTCTCGACGTCGTACCAGCGCCGCGCAATCGACGTGGCGAGATCCGGCTTGTTCTGGTGATCGGCGGTGACCATCTCGATCTTCTGGCCAAGCACTTCGCCGCCGAAATCCTCGATCGCCATCTTGGCGGCTTCGACCGAGTATTTGCCGCCGTAATCGGCATAGACGCCGGACTGATCGTTGAGAATGCCGATCTTGACGCCTTGCGCGGAGGCCGGCCCGGCGAGCAACAGAGCAGAGGTTGCGACAGCGGCCAAAAGTGCTGATTTCATATGTTGGCTCCCAGCAGTTTTCTGTTTTGAAATCGCGCGGATACTAGTGAAGAACCCCGCGCCTGCCCATCCATTTCATGTTGGTCGTTAGTATGGGATTCTGCGCGCCAAACAACCGCTGTCGTCCCGGGGCGCGCGCAGCCGGGACCCATAACCACAGGGAGTGAAGGTACGCTGGCGGTCACCACTTGCACTAAGAGGCCACCACCTCCGGCTTCTTCCCCTCGTTCCGCCCTTCCGCCAGGTTCCGCACCACCACATAGAAGATCGGGGTGAATAGCAGGCCGAACAGGGTGACACCGATCATGCCAAAGAACACGGCGACGCCGACCGCCTGCCGCATCTCCGAGCCGGAGCCGGACGATATCACCAGCGGCAGCACGCCGAGGATGAAGGCGAAGGAGGTCATCAGGATCGGCCGCAGGCGCAGGCGGCAGGCGTCGATCACGGCCTCCAGCCGGGGCTTGCCTTCTTTCTCGATGTCGCGCGCGAACTCGACGATCAGGATCGCGTTCTTTGCAGCTAACCCCACCAGAACGACGAATCCGATCTGGGTGAGGATGTTGACGTCCTGCCCCATGATCCGCACGCCAATGGTAGCGGCGAGCAAGCACATCGGCACGATCAGGATCACCGCGAATGGAAGCGTCCAGCTGCCATATTGCGCGGCGAGCACGAGATAGACGAACAGCACGCAGATCGGGAACACGAGCAGGCCGGCATTGCCGCCGGTGATCTGCTGGTAGGAGAGGTCAGTCCATTCGAAGGTGAAGCCGCTCGGCAAGATATCGTCCGCGAGCTTCTTGATGGTGTTGAGCGCCGTCGTCGAACTGACGCCCGGCGCCGGCTCGCCTTGGAGCTCGGACGCAGCATAGAGATTGTAGCGCGCGACGCGGTCGGGGCCGGAGACGTCCTTGAACTCGACCACGCTGCCGAGCATCACCATGTCGCCGGAGGCGTTGCGCGTGCGCAGGCGCGAGAGATCGCTTGGCTCTTTCCGGAACGGGAAGTCCGCCTGCGCTGTGACGTGATAGGTGCGGCCGAACAGGTTGAAGTCGTTGACATAGGTCGATCCGAAGTAGGTCTGGATCGTGTCGTTGATGCTGGCGATGGGTACGCCGAGCTTCTGCGCCTTGGTGCGGTCGATGTCGACGAAGAGCTGCGGCGTGTTGGCCGTGAACGGGGAGAACACTGTGGGGCCGAGCAGCAACGGCGATTTGCGCGCCGCGGCGACAAGCTCGTCGGTGGCTGCGGCGAGCAGCTCGGGCCCGCGGCCTTGGCGGTCCTGGATGCGGATGGTGAAGCCGCCGCCGGTGCCGATGCCGGGCACGGCCGGCGGCGGAATGACGATGATGAACGCGCCCTGGAGCGCGGCGAGCCGCTTGCGCAGCTCGGCCGTGATGGCGTTCGCCGTCAGCCCCTTCTTCAGCCGCGCCTCGGGCTCGTCGAACACCGGAAACAGCGCCGCTGCGTTGCCCTGCTGCGTGCGCGTGGCCCCGGAGAATCCGGCGAAGACGGCAACACGGATGATGCCCGGGGTATCCAGCGCAATCCGCTCGATCTCGCGCACTATCTCGGTGGTGCGCGCGAGTGACGCCGCGCCGGGCAATTGCACGGAAACGATGACGTAGCCGCGATCCTGCGCGGGGATGAAGCCCTGCGGCGTGGTCCCGATCAGCCAGCCAGCGCTGCCGATCAGCACGACGTAGATCAGCAGCATCGCGACGGAATGACGGATCACGAAATTGGCAAGGCCCGCATAGCCATGCGAGAGCCGGTCGAACACGCGGTTGAAGACGCCGGTAAAGGCACCCCACGCCCGCGCGATGACGTTCCAGGCAGCCGGCGGTCGCTTCTCCTCGTGCGGCGTGAGGATCAGCGAGGCCAGCGCCGGCGACAGCGTCAGCGAACAGAAACAGGAGATCGCGGTCGCAACCGCGATGGTGACGGCGAATTGCTGGAAGAATTGCCCGGAAATGCCGCCGAGGAATGCCGTCGGCACAAACACGGCGCAGAGCACCAGCGCAATCGAGACCAGCGCGCCGCCGACCTCCTCCATGGTTTTGAGTGCCGCATCGCGCCGGCTGAGGCCATGCTCGAGGTGCCGCTCGACATTCTCGACCACCACGATGGCGTCGTCGACGACGATACCGACGGCGAGCACGAGGCCGAACAGCGTGAGATTATTGATGGAGAAGCCGAGCGCCGCCATCACCGCAAAGGTGCCGACCAGCGAGACCGGAATGGCGATGATCGGGATGATCGCCGGCCGCCAGCCCTGCAGGAACACCAGCACGACGACGACCACCAGCAGCATGGCCTCGTAGATGGTCTTGATCAGCTCATGGACGGACTGCGCGATGAACTCGGTCGGATTGTAGCCGATATTGTAGTCGAGGCCCCTCGGAAAACTCTCCTTCAGCTTGGCCATGGTGTCGGAGATGCTTTTCGCGGTCGCCAGCGCGTTCGACCCGGGCCGCTGCGTCACCAGCATGCCGACCGCCGATTTGCGCAACAGGAAGCTGTTGGTGGAGTAGGAGAGCGCACCGAGCTCGATGCGGGCGACATCGCGCAGGCGCACGGTTCGGCCGTCCGAGCCGGCCTTGATCAGGATATCCTCGAACTGTCTCTGATCCTTCAGCCGTCCGGTGAAGACGAGGTTCGGCTGGAAGGCGCGGTCGGTGATCGGCGGCTCGGCGACCTGGCCGCCCGCGATCTGGATGTTCTGCGCGCGGATCGCGGCAATCACCTCGGTGGAGGTCAGGCCGAGATTGGCGATACGGTCGGGGTCGAGCCACAACCTCATCGAATAGTCGCGTGCGCCGAAGATCTGGATGTCGCCGACGCCGTCGAGCCGCAGCAGCTGGTCGCGGACCTGGAGCAGCGCGTAGTTGGAGATGTAGAGCTGGTCGAACGTGTCGTCCGGCGACAGCATGAACACGACCATGAGGATGTCGGGCGAGTTCTTGCGCGTGGTGACGCCGTTGCGCTGGACTTCCTCGGGTAGCCGCGGCTGGGCGATCGCGACGCGGTTCTGCACCAGCACCTGGGCCTTGTCGAGGTCGGTGCCGAGCTTGAAGGTGACGGTGATGGTGAGCTGGCCGTTCGAGGTGGCCTGGCTGTAGAGGTACAGCATGTCCTCGACGCCGTTGATCTCCTGCTCTATGGGAGCTGCGACCGTGTCGGACACGGTCTGGGCGGAGGCGCCGGGGTACTGCGTGGTGACGACCACGGTCGGCGGCACCACTTGCGGATATTCGGACACCGGCAACGTGGTGTAGGCGAGCGCGCCGACGATCAGCAGCACGATCGACAGCACCATCGCCAGGATGGGCTGGTTGATGGACAGACGGCCAAGGTTCATGACTTGCCACCAACCGGGGCCGGAGCCGTCTGCGGGGCGACCTTGGCGCCGACGCGGGCGCGCTGGATGCCGTTGACGATGACGCGGTCCTCCGCCTTCAGCCCCTCGCGGATCACGCGCAGGCCGTCATCGAGCGGACCGAGCACCACGGGACGCGCCTCGACGGTGTCGTCCGGCTTGACCACGAACACGATCTTGCGGGACTGGTCGGTCGCGACCGCGACATCGGGAATCAGCAGTGCCTCATACGGCGCGCTTCCGATCAGGCGGACACGGCCGAACTGGCCCGGCAGGATCGAGAGGTCGGTGTTCTTGATCACGGCGCGGCTGCGCAATGTGCCGGTGGAGACATCGAGGCGGTTGTCGAGGAAGTTGATGGTGCCCTCATGCGACGGCTTCGTCTCGCCGGCGAGCGTCACCTGCACCGGGTTCGCGGTGTCGCGCGAGCTCGGGCGGCGGCCTTCGAACCACAGCCTGCTGTACTTGATGAAGGTTGCTTCATCCATGTCGAAATAAACGTAGATCGGATCGAGCGCGACGATCGAGGTGAGCAATGTCGAGGTGCCGGTATCGCTGCCCTGCACGAGGTTGCCGGGGCTGACGAGATGGCGGCTGACGCGGCCGGTGAGCGGCGCGGTCACATGGGTGAACTCGATATTGAGCCGGGCGGCCTTCAGCGCGCCTGCGGCCTGCGTCTCCGCGGCATGCGCCGCCTGCAGGGCCTGGCGGCGCTGGTCGACGGCCTGTTCGGAGACCGCGCTGGTCTGGACCAGGTTCAGGCCACGGTCGAGCTCGCGCTTGGCAAGCTCCACCTTGGCACGCGCGTCGGACAACTGGCCGTCCGCCTGCTCGGCCACCGCCTCGAACGGGCGCGGGTCGATGACGTAGAGCAGGTCGCCCTGATGCACGATCGCGCCGTCCTGGAACTCGACGGAGTTGACGAAGCCGCCGACACGGGGGCGCACCTGCACCTCCTCGACCGCCTCGAAGCGGCCGGTGAACTCGTCCCAATCGGTGACGGTGCGCTTGACGGGCTGGGCGACGGTCACCGGCGCGGGCGGTGGCGCCGACGCCTGCGAGGCGGGCTGCCCACAACCGGCGAGCGCGAACGCCGCTGCGAGAATGCCGGCAATTGCATAAGGCCGCGACTGAACGAAATCGTGCTTTTTGTCAAACTGCTCGCTTCCGTCCGGTTCAGTCATCCCAGGTCCTCGCATAAGAGCCGCCGAAAAACGCAGGGTACGCCTCTACCCGCGGGCGCCACAAGATGGTTGGCAATGATGAACTCTTCAAGACCAATCCACGCGCAATGCTTCGAAGAATGCCCTGGCCGGATGGCGGGTTGACAGCGAGCGAGATGATGGCAAGCGGCGGTTGATGCGCATGCGCGTCGGCGTAAGGTCAGCAATCAAGACGCTGCGCTCGCCACCCTCCCCTGGAGGGGGAGGGTGAGAAAGCCGCCAGCGCCTTCACACATGACGGACGCCGTCCGCTCGGCTAGATTACTCCCAGAAAAACAAAGCCAAATTGTCCTGGGAGGACAGGCGTGCACCAGGGACGTGTCGTTTACGGCGCGATCGAGGAGGTCGTGTTCGGCCATCCCGCGGCCGAGGCCGTCGTTGCGCAGATGGACCGGCTGGGGACGCGCCGCGCCTTCCTGATGGTCTCCAGCACGCTGAACCGGCAGACCGATGAAATCGCGAAGATCAAAGACGCGCTCGGCGCGCGCTGCGCCGGCCTGTTCGACGCGATGCCGGCGCATACGCCGCGCGAGGCGGTGATCGCCGCCACCAATGCCGCACGCGAAGTGAACGCCGACCTGATCGTCACCGTGGGCGGCGGCTCGATCACCGACGGCGCCAAGGCGGTGCAGCTCTGCCTTGCCAACGGCATCGACGACGTCGAGGGCATCGAACGCATCCGCGTCCACAAGGGCGTCGCGCCCGAGATGACCGCCCCTGACGTGCGCCAGGTCAGCGTGCCGACCACGATCGCCGGCGGCGAGTTCAGCGCGATCGCCGGCGTCACCGACCGCGCCACGCATGTGAAGCAGATGCTGCGGCATCCGCTCACGGTGCCGCGTGCAACCATCCTCGATCCCGCCATCACCGTGCACACGCCGGAATGGCTGTTTCTCTCCACCGGCATCCGCGCCGTCGACCATTGCGTCGAGGCGATCTGCTCGCGCGAGACGCACCCTTATGCCGATGCGCAGTCGGTGAAGGGGCTGGCCATGCTCGCCGACGCGCTGCCGCGGGTGAAGGCCGACCCCGCCGACCTCGACGCCCGCATGGATGCGCAGATCGGCACCTGGCTGTCGATGGGCGCGCTCGCCGCCGGCGTGCCGATGGGCGCGAGCCACGGCATCGGCTATGTGCTCGGTGCGGCCTTCGACGTGCCGCACGGCTACACCTCCTGCATCATGCTGCCGGCGGTGATGCGCTGGAATGCGCGCGACAACGCCGAGCGCCAGACGATCGTCGCCGCCGCGATGGGTTTTCCCGGCCACAACGCCGGCGACGTGCTCGATGCCTTCATCCGCTCGCTCGGCATGCCGCGCAGCCTATCGGACGTGCGCGTCTCGCCTGAGCATTTCGACGCCATCGCCGAACAGGCGATGCGCACCAACTGGATCCCGCGCAACCCGCGCAAGATCGAGGGCCCCGCCGACATTCGCGAAATACTGCTTCTCGCCGCATAATTTCAAGCCGGAGGACTGATGTATCCAGGTCAGCATGCCCGTCTACGTCCGCTCCAGCCCGCCTTCATCATGGCTGCGACCGGCGAGGCCGTCACCTATCGCGAGCTCGATGCGCGCAGCAACCGCCTGGCGCATCTGTTCCGCAGGCACGGCTTGAAGCGGCTCGACCATTATTCGATCTTCATGGAGAACAATTCGCGCTACCTCGAAGCCTGCGGCGCGGGCGAGCGCTCCGGGCTGTACTACACCTGCATCAACTCATTCCTGACGCCGGGCGAGCTCGCCTATCTCCTCGTCAACAGCCAGTCGAAAATCCTGATCACCTCCGTCGCGAAACTCGATCGCCCGCGAGGCGATCAAGGCCTGTCCGGACATCAAGCTCTGCATCGTCGCCGACGGCCCCGGCGAGAGCGACCGCATCGTCGGCCTTGCCGAGGTGACGGCCGACCTGCCCAGGGCTCCGATCGCCGATGAATGGCTCGGCACCGCCATGCTCTATTCATCCGGCACGACCGGGCGGCCGAAAGGCATCCTGCGCCCGCTGCCGGAGGAGCCGCCCAAACACAATCTGCCGCTGTTCGATTTCCTGACAAAGCTTTGGCACTACCGCGAGGGCATGGTCTATCTGTCGCCTGCCCCGCTCTATCACTCGGCGCCGCAGGCCGCGGTGAACCTCACGATCCGCATGGGCGGCACCGTGATCATCATGGACACGTTCGATCCCGAGCGTTATCTCCAGCTCGTCCAGCAATGGGGCATCACCCACACCCAGCTGGTGCCGACGATGTTCTCGCGCATGCTGAAGCTGCCGGAGGAGGTGCGCGGCCGCTACGACCTGTCATCGCTGGAGATCGCGATCCACGCCGCAGCGCCCTGCCCGGCACTGGTCAAGGATGACATCATCAAATGGTGGGGGCCGATCATCCACGAATATTACGGCGCGACCGAGGGCCTCGGCTTCACCGCCTGCAACAGCGCGGAATGGCTTAGCCACCGCGGCACCGTCGGCAAGGTGCTGCTCGGCGACCTCCACATCCTCGACGACAACATGAAGGCGTGCCCGACCGGCACGCCGGGCCAGGTCTGGTTCAAGACGGCATCGCCGTTCGAATATTTCAACGACCCCGAGAAGACCAGGGAAGCGCGCTCGGCCGACGGCAGCATGAGCACGGTCGGCGATGTCGGCTATGTCGACGAAGATCGTTTCCTCTATTTGACCGACCGCGCCACCTTCATGATCATCTCCGGCGGGGTGAACATCTATCCGCAGGAATGCGAGAACCTGCTCATCACCCATCCGAAGGTCGCCGATGCCGCGGTGTTCGGCGTGCCCAACCCCGATCTCGGCGAAGAGGTGAAGGCGGTGGTGCAGCCGATGCCCGGCGTGGTGCCGGGCGAGGCGCTCGCCGAGGAACTGATGGCCTTCTGCGGTCAATCGCTGTCGCGGCAGAAGGTGCCGCGCTCGGTCGATTTCGAGAAGGAACTGCCGCGGCTGCCGACGGGCAAGCTGTACAAGCGGCTGCTGCGGGACCGCTATTGGGGGAACAAGACGTCGCGGATCGTGTGAGATGCTCTTCGCCTCTCCCCGCGCGCAGGGAGAGGCCGGAATGCGCGCGCTGCGCGGATTCCGGGTGAGGGGGACTCTCCGCGAATCCAACTGTCACCCCCTCGCGGAGACTCCCCCTCACCCCAAACCCTCTCCCCGCAAGCGGGGCGAGGGAGCGCACCTTCATCGCGGCTAGAGGCAACGCCGTTACATCTGGTCCTTGTTCGCACCTGCACTCTCACATGAAGAGAGTGTGAACGCCTGCGGCCTTCCGTCATCCGAATTGTCGAGGCGGCGAGCGGCCTTGCCGGTTGCCTCGCTGCACGCGCGTCGCTATCGTCTGACAAACAGGCCGCAAAGGCCCAAAAGACGAATGTCCAGGGAGGATGAGCATGCGGAGCGTGTGGGCGCTCGCCGCAGTGGCGGCGCTATCTGTGCTGACGGCCTCGACGACCGTGCTCGCCGGCGGGCCCAAGCAGGGCGGAATCCTGCGGATGTACCACCGCGACAGCCCCGGCAATGCCTCGATCCATGAAGGCGCGACCTATTCGCTCAATGTTCCCTTCATGCCTGTGTTCAACAACCTCGTCATCTACAAGCAGGACGAGGCGCAGAACAGGATGGACAACATCATTCCGGAACTCGCCGAGAGCTGGGCCTGGGTCAACGACAACAAGACGCTGACCTTCAAGCTGCGCCCGGGCGTGAAATGGCATGACGGCAAGCCCTTCACCTCCGCAGACGTCAAATGCACCTTCGACATGCTGATGGGCAAGTCGCAGCAGAAGTTCCGGCAGAATCCACGCAAGACCTGGTACGAACAGGTCAACGACGTCTCCACCAAGGGCGACCTCGAGGTTTCCTTCAACTTGAAGCGGCCGCAGCCGTCGCTGCTGGCCCTGCTCGCCTCGGGTTACACGCCGGTCTATCCTTGTCACGTCTCGCCCGGCGACATGCGCACGCACCCGATCGGCACCGGCCCGTTCAAATTCGTCGAGTTCAAGGCCAATGAATCGATCAAGCTGACCCGCAATCCCGACTATTGGCGCGAGGGGCGGCCCTATCTCGACGGCATCGAGTTCACCATCATCCCGAACCGTTCGACCGCGATCCTCGCCTTCGTCGCCGGCAAGTTCGACATGGCGTTCCCGACCGAAGTGAGCATTCCGCTGCTGAAAGACGTCAAATCGCAGGCGCCGAACGCAGTCTGCGTGGTCGAGCCCAACAATGTCGCCACCAACATCATCGTCAATTCCTCCGCACCGCCGTTCGACAACATCGACATCCGCCGCGCCATGGCGCTGGCGCTCGACCGCAAGGCGTTCATCTCGATCATGTTCGAGGGCCAGGGCGATGTCGGCGGCACCTTGCTGCCGCCGCCGAACGGGCTGTGGGGCATGCCTAAGGAGATGCTCGAGAGCATTCCCGGCTATGGCCCCGACGTGAACGCCAACCGCGAGGAAGCCAGGAAGCTGATGCAGAAGGCCGGCTACGGGCCGGACAAGCATCTCGCCGTCAAGGTCTCGACCCGCAACATCCCGGTCTACCGTGATCCTGCGGTGATCCTGATCGACCAGCTCAAGAGCATCTATATCGACGGCGAGCTCGACGTGGTCGAGACCGCGAACTGGTTCCCGAAGATCGCACGCAAGGACTACATGCTCGGGCTCAACCTGACCGGAAACGCCGTCGACGATCCCGACCAGTCGTTCTACGAGAACTATTCCTGCGGCTCCGAGCGCAACTACACCAATTACTGCAACAAGGAGATCGAGAAGCTGTTCGACGTGCAGTCGCAGGAGACCGACGTCAACAAGCGCAAGAAGCTGGTGTGGGACATCGACAAGAAGCTGCAGGAGGACGTCGCCCGCCCGATCATCTTCCACGCGCGCACCGGCTCCTGCTGGCAGCCCTATGTCAAGGGCGTAACGGTGATGTCGAACAGCTCCTATAATGGGTATCGCTACGAGGACGTCTGGATGGACAAGTAGCGCAGGCGGCTGACGGTTTCGACAGGAGGCGATGCATGTTTGCCTATCTGGTGCGGCGCCTGTTCCTGATGCTCGTGACCCTGTTCGGGATCTCGGTCGTCATCTTCTTCCTGCTGCGCATCGTGCCCGGCAACATCGTCGACATCCTGTTTGCCGCGGCCGGCTATGTCGATCCCGCCGACAAGGCCAATCTGGAGAAGGAGCTCGGCATCGACCAGCCGCTGGTCGTGCAGTACTGGCACTGGATCAGCGGCTTTCTGCGCGGCGATTTCGGCTACTCCTATGTTTCGGAGAAGCCCGCGCTTCAGGAGATTTTGCCGCGGATCCCGATCACCGCGCGGCTCGCGGGCCTGGCGCTGTTGTTCTCGGCGTCGATCGGCATCCCGCTCGGTGTCATCAGCGCGGTGAAGCAGGGCACGCGGCTCGATTACGCGTTGCGCGTCGTCAGCCTCAGCGGCTTGTCGCTGCCTTCGTTCTGGCTCGGCCTGCTGATCCTCACCGCGTCGGTGGCGATGTTCAACCAGATGCCGATCTTCAATCCGAATCCGAAGACCTGGCTCGAGGCGTTCGCGACCTACGCCGTGCCGGCGGCCGCCGTCGGCTTCCGCAGCGCGGCGCTGACCATGCGCATTACGCGATCCTCGATGCTCGAGGTGCTGCGGCAGGACTATATCCGCACCGCCCGCGCCAAGGGCGCGTCCGATGCCGCGGTGAACTATCATCACGCGCTCAAGAACGCGATCCTGCCCGTCATCACCGTGATCGGCATCGAGGCGGCGTTCCTGATCGGCGGCCTGATCGTCACCGAGACCGTGTTCAACATCCCCGGCGTCGCGCGCTTCCTGGTCGAGGCGATCCGCTGGCGCGACTACCCGATCGTGCAGAACCTCGTGATGCTGATTGCGGTCGTGGTGGTGAGCGCGAACTTCATCGTCGACATGCTCTACGCGGTGTTCGACCCACGTATCCGGTACACGGATTAGCCGCATGATTTTTGTTCACGCCGCGAGCGCACTCTCCTTCACCTCTCCCCGCTTGCGGGGAGAGGTCGGATTGCGCAGCAATCCGGGTGAGGGGGAGTCTCCGCGCGTCCAACTCTCACCTCCTCCGCGGAGAGCCCCCTCACCCCAACCCTCTCCCCGCGCGCGGGGAGAGGGGGAAGATAGAGCCCCATGGCCGCAATCGACTATGACGTTGAACTGAGGCGGGCCGGCGCGCATGCGACCGGCGGCTGGCGGCGCGTGCTATTCCTGGCGCAGCGCCACGTGCTGGGCGCGGCCGGGCTGATCATCATGACGCTGTTTGTGCTAACGGCGATCTTCGCCGACTTCATCGCGCGTTACGATCCGCTGACCATCGACGCCGCCCGTGCGCTGGCGCGGCCGAGCGCGACGCACTGGATGGGCACGGATTCCTTCGGCCGCGACGTGTTCAGCCGCATCATCCACGGCGCGCGCATTTCGCTGGCCGTCGGTATCGGCTCGACGGCACTTGGCGGCACCATCGGGGTCATTGTCGGGCTGACCTCCGGCTATCTCTCCGGCTGGGTCGATCTCGTATTCCAGCGCATCTCCGACATTCTTCAGGCGCTTCCACTGCTGGTCCTGGCGTTGATCATGACCGCCGCGCTCGGCCCGTCCCTGCCGAACGTCATCATCGCCATCGCCATTCCGCTGATCCCGACGGTATCGCGCGTCATTCGCGCCAACACGCTGGCGCTGCGCGAACTGCCCTTTGTCGAAGCCGCCAAGTCGATCGGCATGAGCGAGGTGAGGATCGCGCTGCGCCACGTGCTGCCGAACACGCTGGCGCCGCTGATCGTGCTCGCGACCGCGCAACTCGGCTCGACCATCCTCACCGAGGCTTCCCTGTCCTTCCTCGGCCTCGGCATTCCCGAGCCCTATCCGTCGTGGGGCCGCATGCTCTCGGAATCCGCGGCCGAATATGTCCGCACCGCGCCGTGGCTGGTGATCTTCCCGGGCATCGCGATCAGCCTCGCCGTGTTCGGCGCCAATCTGTTCGGCGACGCCCTGCGCGACATCCTCGATCCCCGGCAGCGCGGCTGATGGCAGACAAATCCGATCTCGTGCTCGATGTGAAGAACCTGAAGACGGTGTTCTTCACCAATTCCGGCCTGTTCAAAGCCGTCGACGATGTCTCCTTCACCGTGAGGCGCGGCGAGACGCTGGCGATCGTCGGCGAATCCGGCTGCGGCAAGAGCGTCACCGCGCTGTCCCTGATGCGGCTGGTGCCCGATCCGCCCGGCCGCATCGTCGGCGGGTCGGTCTCGCTCGAAGGCACCGAGCTGCTGGCGCTGGATGAAGCCGAGATGCGCGCCGTCAGGGGCAATCGCATCTCCATGATCTTCCAGGAGCCGATGACCTCGCTCAATCCGGTGATGCGGATCGGCGACCAGATCGTCGAGGCGGTGCGGCTGCACCGGGCGATGCCGGCCAGAGAAGCGCGCGACATCGCGGTCGAGATGCTGCGGCTGGTACGCATTCCCGAACCGGCGCGGCGCGCGCGGGAATATCCGCATCAGCTCTCCGGCGGCATGCGCCAGCGCGCGATGATCGCGATGGCGCTGGCCTGCAGGCCGGCGCTGCTGATCGCGGACGAGCCGACCACCGCGCTCGACGTCACCATCCAGGCACAGATCCTGGCGCTGATCCTCGACCTTCAGAAGGAGCTCGGCACCGGCCTCGTGCTGATCACGCATGATCTCGGCGTCGTCGCGCAGACCGCGCAGCGGGTGATCGTGATGTATGCGGGGAAGAAGGTGGAGGAGGCAACGGTGGAGGCGCTGTTCGCGGCGCCAAAGCATCCCTATACGCGCGGGCTGATGGCCTCGATCCCGGCGGTGCCGGCGTCCGGCATGCCGGCGCAGGCTCGGCTGAACGAGATTCCCGGCACGGTGCCGTCGCTGGTGCGGTTGCCGAAAGGCTGCGCCTTCGCGCCACGCTGCAAGCTCGCGATCAAGCGCTGCGAGGCCGAATATCCGCCGCTGGCGGACTGGGGCGGCGGCCATCTCGCCGCGTGCTGGCGCGCAGCCGAAGTGGCGGAGGTGGCATGACCGAGGCGCTGCTCGAAGTCACCGATCTCAAGAAGCACTATGCGGTGCGCGCCGGCGTGTTGCGGCGGCAGGTCGGCACCGTGCATGCGGTCGACGGCGTCTCGTTCTCGGTTCATACCGGCGAAACGCTCGGCCTTGTCGGCGAATCCGGCTGCGGCAAGTCGACGGTGGCGCGCAGCGTGCTGCGGCTGGTCGAGCCGACTTCAGGCCAGATCCGCCTTGATGGAGAGGACATCACCCGTCTCTCCAAGACCGCGCTGCGGCCGCATCGCCGCTCAATGCAGATCGTGTTCCAGGACCCGTTCGCTTCGCTCAATCCGCGCATGACCGCCGGCGACATCGTCGGTGAACCGCTCGCCGTGCATGGGCTCGCAAGCGGCAAGGAGCTGGAAGCGCGTACCGCAAAACTGTTCGAGCAGGTCGGCCTGCGGCCCGATCAGATGCGCAACTTCCCGCACCAATTTTCCGGCGGCCAGCGCCAGCGCATCTGCATCGCGCGGGCGCTTGCGCTGGGGCCGCGCCTGATCGTCTGCGACGAGCCGGTCTCCGCGCTCGACGTCTCGATCCAGGCGCAGGTGATCAATCTCCTGATCGACCTGCAAAAGCAGCACGGCTTCTCCTATCTCTTCATCGCCCACGACCTCGCCGTGGTCGCCCATATCAGCCACCGCGTCGCCGTGATGTATCTCGGCCGCATCGTCGAGATCGCCGACAAGGACGAGCTGTTCCGCAATCCGCGCCATCCCTACACGCAGGCCCTGCTTGCGTCAGTGCCGGTTGCAAACCCGTTTGCCAAGAAGCTCGCGCCGCTGGTCGACGGCGACGTGCCGAGCCCGGTCAATCCGCCATCTGGCTGCGCGTTTCACACCCGCTGCCGGTTTGCGATGGAGCGGTGCAAGACGGAGCGGCCGGCGCTGGTGGACGCTGGTGATAGGCATCAGGTGGCGTGTCTGCTCAACGAGGGGACGGGGCAGGGTCAGTAGAGCCCAACGCCCGGATCACCGGCCAGGCCGCCAGCGCGGCGGCCAGATGCTTGAGCGTGTGGCCCGAGACAATGTGGCCTGTCGCTTCAAATATGGTCACGTCACCCAGTTCGAAAAGCTTGGCCAGCGCGTAAAAGAAGATCACGCCGCCGAACGGCACGCCAAGGGCGCCGGGCCGAGGCGGGGTCAACGCCAGTCCCACAGCGAGTGCCATCCCACCGAACTGCACGACCACCCATGGCGTGAGGTTTTCACGTGCCACCCAGGCCGCGAGCAGGCCCGCAACCGTCACCAGCGCCACCACCGCCTGACCGGCACGCACGCTGACGCGCTCGCCGGCCGCGATGCCCAGAAAGCCGGCGAACGCCACCGCCATGCCGAGACGATCGGCGACGAGCCGCTGCGGCGTGTCGGGGTCGAGATGATAGATGCTCGATCCTATGCAGGTGAGGATCAGTCCCACAAAGAGAAAGCGTGCACCCACGAGCGCATCATTGCGGGCTCGCAGCCGCACCAGGCCCCAGACGCCCATTGCCAGGAAGGCGAGATTGCTCAGCACATCGCCGGCGTTGTGCAGACCCAGCCACGTGCGGGTGTCGACGAAATGCGGTGTGTGCCACGCGGAGGCAGGCAGCGCGGGCGCGAGGAGCGCCACCAGCGTGAGGATGGAGAGCGCGCCAATCAGATATTTTTCGCGGACTTGCGGCGCGGCGAACGAGAGCCGGCGGGACCCTGACGGCAGCAAGGCATCGGTCTCTCGGGCGTGGTGATTTGCGCGCAACACGCAGGCCTCCACATGATTTGACATCGCTCAATATTAGTAGCCCAAAACTGAACAATGTTCAATAATAATTATGAGCGAGATCAAGCAGGTCGCATCATATTGGAATTATTTGGATTTATTGGGGCGCCCGAGTGCAGTGGCGCAGGGTGGGCAAAGCGAAGCGTGCCCGCCCTCGCAATCGCCGGACGTTGGCGGGCACGGCGCTACGCGCCCTTGCCCACCCTACGAGTGCGGCGCTCGCCGCGCCGACTAAGTCCCGATCTCCGCGACTATCCTGCCCGTCGTGACCTGCTCGCCCTCCGCAACGTCGATCGCGGCGACCACGCCGTCGATGCCGGCCTTGTGGACGTGCTCCATCTTCATTGCTTCCAAGGTCATCACCGGTTGACCGGCGGTGACGCGGTCGCCGGGCTTGACCAGCACGGCGACGACGCGGCCGTTCATGGCGGCGCGGACTTTGCCATCGCCGCCATTGGTTGCGGGCGCCTTGGGCGCGGCGAGGGTGAGATCGGTGACCGCAAGCGGCATGCCGCGATGCTGGAGGTAGAGCCGGTCGCCGTCGCGCAGGAATTTCGCGCTGTCCATCACGCCGTCGTGGCGGAAGCGGATGGCGTCGGGATCGAGCTGGTCGATCTCGAACTTGTCCTGACGGCCGTCGGCGGCGACGATGTAGCCGCCATCGCGCTCACGCGTGACTTCGAGCTCGTGGGTGTGGCCGGCGATCTCGACTTTCGCCGGCAGCGGGAACGTTGCCGCCAGGCTCCGGCCACCTTGCCATGACGGCGCGCGCGGATTGGTGACATAGAGCAGCAAGCCCGCCAGCGCCGTATCGAATGCAGCATTCGCCGGCGGCGCCAACAGTTCGTCGCGATGTGCGCCGATGAAGGCTGTCGTCGCCTCGCCCCTGGCAAATCCGGGATGGCGCAGGCAGGACATCAGAAACGCCTGATTGGTGGTCACGCCAAACGCAGTGAGTTGCTCCAGGCCGACGATCAGCCGCCCCCTCGCCTCCTCGCGATTCGCGCCATGGCTGATCACCTTGGCGATCATGGAATCGTAGAACGGCGGGATCTCCGCGCCCGATTGCAGCGCGTGCTCGACGCGGATGCTGTCAGGCACCTGCCAGCGCGCCATGCGGCCGGACTGCGGCATGAAATCCTGCGCGGCATCTTCCGAGCACAGCCGCACCTCGATCGCGTGGCCCGTGAATCGGATATCCTGCTGCTTCACCGGCAATGGCTCGCCGCGCGCGACACGCAGCTGCAGCTCGACGAGATCGAGCCCGGTGATCGCCTCGGTGACGGGATGCTCGACCTGGAGCCGCGTGTTCATCTCCATAAAGTAGAACTCACCGCTGGCGTCGAGCAGGAATTCCAGCGTGCCGGCGCCCTCATAGCGCAAGGCCTTGACCGCGGCGACAGCGACCTCGCCCATTTTCGCGCGCAACTCCGGCGTGACCGCCGGCGACGGCGCCTCCTCGATCAGCTTCTGGTGTCGCCGCTGCACCGAGCAGTCGCGCTCGCCGAGATGGATGGCGTTGCCGTGGCTGTCGCCGAACACCTGGATCTCGATGTGTCGGGGATTCTGGATGGCGCGTTCGAGGATGACCGTGGGATCTCCGAACGAGGCCTTCGCCTCCGACCGCGCGCTGCGCAGCGCATCGGGGAAGGATGCGGCATCGGTGACGAGCCGCATGCCGCGGCCGCCGCCGCCGGCGACCGCCTTGATCATCACGGGGAAACCGATCTTCCTGGCTTCCGCGAGCATGACCTCGTCGCTTTGGTCGGCTCCCTGATAGCCGGGCACGCAGGGCACGCCGGCCTTCTTCATGATCTCCTTGGCGCCGGCCTTGTTGCCCATCGCCTCGATCGCCTGCGGCGAGGGGCCGATGAAGGCGAGGCCGGCATCCTTGCACGCTTGCGCAAACTCCTCGTTCTCGGCGAGGAAGCCGTAGCCGGGATGGACGGCATCCGCGCCGCTCGCCTTGGCTGCGGCGATGATCGCGGGAATGTTGAGATAGGATTGCGCCGGCAGGGCTTCGCCGATGCGCACGGCCTGGTCGGCCTGTCGCACATGGAGCGCATCGCGATCGGCATCCGAATAGACCGCAACGACGCCGAGGCCGAGCTGCCGCGCGCTGCGCATCACGCGCAGTGCGATCTCGCCGCGGTTGGCGACCAAGACCTTGAAGAACGGCCGGTGTTGCACTGATCCGTTCCTCATGGGCGGGCCACCGAGAATTGCATGCGCTGGGGCGTGCGCGCATCGCCCTCGCGGCAGATCGCGAGCACCTCGGACAGCACCGCGCGGGTGTCGCGCGGGTCGATCACGCCGTCGTCGAGCACGCGCGCGCTGGTCGAGAACACGTCCATCTGGCCGTCGAACACGCCGATGATCTGCGCCTTCATCGCGTCCAGCTTCTCTTTCTCGACCGGCTTGCCGCGACGCGCGGCGGCGGCCTCGGTCACGATCGCCATGGTTTCGGCAGCCTGCTCGCCGCCCATCACGGCGGTCTTGGCGTTGGGCCAGGAGAAGCAGAAGCGCGGATGGAAGCCGCGCCCGCACATGCCGTAATTGCCGGCGCCGAACGAGGCGCCGCAATAGATGGTGATCTGCGGCACCGTCGCAGACGTGACCGCCTGGATCATCTTCGAGCCATGCTTGATCATGCCGGCTTCTTCATAGGCCTTGCCGACCATGTAGCCGGTGGTGTTGTTGAGATAGAGGATCGGCGTGCGGGTCTGGCAGCAGGCTTGGATGAAATGCGTCGCCTTGTTGGCGCCGGCGGGATCGAGCGGGCCGTTGTTGGTGATGATGCCGATCGCCTGGCCCTCGATGCGGGCGTGACCGCAGACGGTGGCGGGGCCGTAATTGGGCGCCATCTCGGTGAAGTCGGAATCGTCGACGATGCGCGCGATCACCTGCTTCATGTCGACGGTGCGCTTGTGGTCCATCGGCATGATGCCGAGCAGCTCGTCCTGGTCGTAGCGCGGCGGTTTGAACTGTGAAACCGCCCGGCCCGGCCGCTCCCATTCCAGCGCCGCCATGATCTCGCGCGCGATGCGCAGCGCATCGCGGTCGTCCTCCGCGAGGTAATCGCCGAGGCCGGAGACCTGCGTGTGCATCTCGGCACCGCCGAGCTCTTCCTCGGTCGCGATCTCGCCTGTCGCGGCCTTCAGCAGCGGCGGTCCGGCAAGGAAGGCGCGGGTGCGGCCGCGCACCATGACGATGTAATCGGACAGGCCGGTCTGGTAGGCGCCGCCCGCGGTCGACGAGCCGTGCGTGACGGTGACGACCGGCAGCCCGGCCGCCGAAAGCCGCGCGAGATTGCGAAAGATGTTGCCGCCGCGGACAAAGTCCTCGACGCGGTAGCGCAGCAGATTGGCCCCCGCGCTTTCGACGAGCTGAACGTAAGGCAGCTTGTTTTCGAGCGCGAGCTCCTGCACCCGCAGCGTCTTGTCGAGGCCGTAAGGCTGGAGCGCACCGGCATCGATGCCGGCATCATTGGCGCTGACCATGCAGCGGACGCCGGAGACGAAGCCGATGCCGGCGATGACGCCGCCGCCGGGCACGCTCTTGTTCGCATCCGGCACGTCGAACATGTAGCCGGCAAGCGTCGACAGCTCGATGAAGGGCGCGCCGGGATCGAGCACCAGCGCGACGCGTTCGCGCGGCAGCAGCTGGCCGCGCTTGTGGAAGCGATCCTTTGCCGCCGCCGACGCCGCACGCGTGCGTTCTTCCAGCGCGCGCATGCGCTCGATCAGCGCGAGCATGCCGTCGCGGTTGGCGTGATAGGCAGTGCTGCCGGGGGAAATGGTGTTGTCGAGAATGGACATAACTCTATCCTGCTCGTCATTGCGAGGAGCGAAGCGACGAAGCAATCCAGACCGTCACCGCGGAAAACCCTGGATTGCTTCGCTTCGCTCGCAATGACGGTTGAGGCGATACCTTACCGATTCGTCCCAAAGATCTTCCGCGCCTCGGCGGGGCTTGCGATCTCGCGGCCCGCACGGCGGGCGCAGGCGGCGATGGCCTCGATCAGCTGGCCGTTCGACGTCACCTTCTTGCCGTCGGCAAGATAGAAGGCGTCCTCCAGACCGGTGCGGAGATGGCCTCCGAGCTCGGCGCAGCGCTGATGCAGCGGCCATATCTCCTCGCGGCCGATCGCCGTGACCTGGAAATGCGCCTCGGGGCGCTTCAGCTTGATCAGGATCGGCAAGAGATCAGGATCGGACGGCATGCCGGAGGCAACGCCCATCACGAAGTTATATTCCAGCGGGCCTTGGTACATGCCGACCTGGTGGTACATGCCGACGCAGCGGACGATGCCGACGTCGAAACATTCGAACTCGGGGATGGTTCCGACCGCGTTCATGACGTCGAGATAGTCCTTCACCTTCTCGACCGCGTTGTCGAACATCATCGGCGGCCAGGCCCAGGTGTTGTCGGCCTTGACCTTCAGATAGTTCAGCGAGCCGGCGTTGCAGGCCGCAATCTCGGGCCTGGTCTCGCGGATGCAGTCGAGCGCGCCGCTGTAGTTCGGCCCCGAGACGCCCGAGGTGTGATTGATGATGACGCCGGGGCAGGCCTCGCGGATGGCCTGCTGGATCTCCTTGCTGACGCTCACGTCCCAGGACGGCAGATGTCCCTTGTCCGGCGCCTGCTGGCGCAGATGGATGTGCATGATGCTGGCGCCGGCATCGAACGCAGCCTTGGCTTCGCGTGCCATCTGCTCGGGCGTCACAGGCACGTTGTGCTGCTTCGGGTCGGTGAGCACGCCGTTCAGCGCGCAGGTGATGACGGCCTTGTCGCTCATGCCACTAATATCTCGCACGTTGAGAATTCAACGCTTGCGATCATGTGATGAGCGGCATGCGGCTTCTTGCGCGGAGAAGCTAGCTAAAGACGAGCTATCGTGTGGTGGGCAAAGGGGCTTTGCGCCGTGCCCGCCACACGTCTCAACGCCTGGCGAAGATGGTGGGCACGCTTCGCTTTGCCCACCCTACGAGAGCGCGCCTAGCTGGCCTCCGCCAGCCGCACCGTCTCGGTGCTGCGGTAGATCGCAAGGTCGCGCGAACCGACGAAGATTGCACGCGGTTTCAATCCATAGAAGCGCCGGATCGAATGGCTGAAATGGGTCGAGTCGGGATAGCCGATGTCCTGCGCGAGGTGGGCTAGGTTGAGGTCCTGGTTGGCGAAGTGCAGCAAATGCCGCGCACGCTTCCAGGCGCGGAAGGAGCGGAACGAGATGCCGGTCTCCTCCTTGAACAGATGCAGGAAGCGCGAGGCCGAGAGGCCCGCTTCGGCGGCGCACGTATCCGCCGTCACCGGCTCGCCGGAGAAGCGGCCGATGCGGGCGACGGCGCGCATCACGCGCGGATCGAGCACGCGACGCGGCAACGCCTCGCCAAAGCACATCTCGTCGAATTCGGCGGTGGTGATGTCGCCATAGCGGCGCTGGCGCAGCAGGGCGTAGGCGGCGAGGATCTTGCGGGCATAGACGGCCCGGTCGGGTCCGGTCAGCCGCTCGGCCAGGGCCTCGATCACGCCGTCCGGCATGCTTTCCGGCTCGAGCGTCACGCTGATTGCAGTGCGATAGTCGCTGGCGATGGAATGCCGCTGGTTAGGCAGGGTCACGAACAGCTCGCCGGTGGCGAGAACGTCGTCGATCGTTAGATGCAGGCTGCCCTTCACCGCGACATAGACGTGGCAGCAACCGGGAGTGCGCTTGCGGGGACGGCCGAGCAGGCCGGCATAGAATACCCGCTCCGGCGTGATCAGCATCAGATGGTCGGATTCGCGACCGTTGTCTTCCATTGGGATCCTCCTCGCGCGGCTCTTTGGCCGCTGCGGACGGAGGTCACCTTAGCGGAAATTTGGGCGCTGTCACGGCGCGATAGCGCTGTCATGACGCGCAAAGCCTTGGCATTCCAGGACGGCGATGTGCCAATCCGGAACCGTCATGAGACTGCAGTCCCAATCCTCGCAGGTTACGCCCTCACGCGCGGCGCAACATTCTGCTCGGCACCGGCCTTCTGCTCCGCAGCAACCGCGCGCTTGAAGCCGTCGCGCCGCTGCAACCGCGCCCAATAGGCTGCGACATTTGGCCCGAAATCCTTGGCGAGCCCGATGTTGCTGGCGAGGCGGAGCGCGTAGCCGATGACAATGTCAGCGGCGGTGAAGCGGCCCGCGCACAATGTTTCGGCATTCGCCGTCGCTGCCTCGACGGCGCGCAGCCGCCCCAGGAACCATTTTGCATAGTCGGTGGCGACCTGCAGATTGCGGCGCTCCTCCGGCTCAAGCTGGGTGTACCGGAGCACCAGCGTCTGCGGGAAGGTCAGCGTGGCATCGCTGAAATACATCCAGTTCAGGAACGCGCCATAGGCGGGATCTTCGGGGCCGACCATCAATGGCGTCGGCCCGTGCTTGATGCCGAGATAATGGCAGATGCCGGAGGACTCCGTCATCTTGGTCTCGCCGTCGACCATGAAGGGAATCGTGCCCAGCGGATTGAGCGCGAGATATTCCTTGGCGAAGACGCGCGGCGGGAACGGCAGCATCTTCAGCTCATACGGCAGCGCCATCTCCTCCAGCATCCAGAGCGGACGGAACGAGCGCGCGGCGTCGCAGTGATAGAGCGTGATCATCAGGAAATACCTTTACTGCCGGGCAGCGTGCCCATCATCTTGCACAGGACCATCAGCATGACCTCGTCGGCGCCGCCGCCGATCGATGTCAACCGGCTGTCGCGATAGGCACGGCTGACCGGCGTCTCGTTGGTAAAGCCCATTCCGCCCCAATATTGCAAGCAGGCGTCGGTGAGCTCGCGACCGAGCCGGCCGGCTTTCAGCTTGGCCATGGTCGCAAGCCTGGTCACGTCCTCGCCGGCCACGAGCTGCTCGGCGGCGCGATAGATCAGCGCGCGCAACAGCTCGACTTCGGTCTGCATCTCCGCGAGCTTGAAGTGCACGACCTGGTTGTCGAGGATCGACTTCCCAAAGGCCTTGCGGTTGCCTGTGTACTCGATGGTCTCGTTGATGATGTATTCATGCGCCTTCAGGCAGGCCGCCGCGCCCCAGAGCCGTTCCTCCTGGAACTGGATCATCTGGTAGGTGAAGCCCTTGCCCTCCTCGCCGATGCGGTTGCGCTTGGGCACGCGGACATTGTCGAAGAAGATCTGCGCGGTGTCGGAGGAGCGCATGCCCATCTTGTCGAGCTTTCGCGCCACCGTGACGCCCTTGCTCTTCATGGGCACGCAGATCAGTGATTTGTTGCGGTGAACCGGCCCATCGCCGGTGTTGGCGAGCAGGCAGATCCAGTCGGCCTGGGTGCCGTTGGTGATCCACATCTTGCCGCCGTTGATGACGTAGTCGTCGCCGTCTGAGCGCGCATTGGTTTTGATCGAGGCGACGTCGGAGCCGGCGCCGGGCTCGGAGACGCCGATGCAGGCGACGTAATCGCCTGATATCGAGGGGCTGAGGAATTCGCGCCGCACCTCGTCCGAGCCGAATCGCGCCAGCGCCGGCGTCGCCATGTCGGTCTGCACGCCGATCGCCATCGGCACGCCGCCGCAGGTGATGGCGCCCAACTCCTCCGCCATCATCAGGGCGTAGGAATAATCGAGGCCGGAGCCACCGAACGCGGCTGGCTTGTTCAAGCCGAGGAAACCGAGGCTTCCCATCTTCTTGAACAGCTCGTGCGCCGGGAAGATGTCGGCCTTCTCCCATTCATCGACATGAGGGTTGATCTCGTTGGCGATGAATTTTTGCAGGGAACGACGGATCTCGTCGTGGTCGGCGGTGAATAGCATTTTGCTTCCTGTCATTCCGGGACGGCGCGAAGCGTCGAACCCGGAATCTCGATATGTTAGAACTCATCTCCAGGTCCCGGGTTCGCGCTCCGCGCGCCCCAGGACGACTCTCATCACAAGCCCATCTGCCGGCTCGCCAGATCCTTCATGATCTCCTCGGTGCCGCCGCCGATGGCGTTGACCTTGACCTCGCGGTAGACGCGCTCGGCCTTGATGCCGCGCATGAAGCCGGCGCCGCCGAAGATCTGCACGGCTTCCGAGGCGCAGAACGCCATGGTCTGCGTCGCCTGGTTCTTCATCATGCAGATTTCGGCGACGGGGCTCTCGCCCTGCTCCAGCCGCCAGGCCAGCATTTCGAGCATCGCTTGCGAAGCCGAAACCTTCTGCGCCATGTCGACGATCTTGTGGCGGATGACCTGGTGCTGGGCGAGCGGCTTGCCAAAAGTCTTGCGCTCCTTGGCATAGGCGATCGCCTCGTCGAGGCAGACCCGCGCGAAGGCGGTGCAGCCGGCCGCCATGCCCATGCGCTCGCTGTTGAAATTCCGCATGATGATCTTGAAGCCCTGGCCTTCCTCGCCGATCAGGTTTTCGGCCGGCACGCGGCACTCGTCGAAATGCAGCGTCGCGGTGTCGGAGGCCCACCAGCCCATCTTCTTCAGTTTTGTCCTGGACAAGCCGGGCGTGTCGCCCTCGATCAGGAGCAGGCTGACGCCGCCGGCGCCCTCGCCGCCTGTACGCACCGCAACGGTCAGATAATCGGCACGCACCCCCGAGGTGATGAAGGTCTTCTCGCCGGTCACGACGTAGTGATCGCCATCGCGCCGCGCCCTGGTGCGGAGGTTTGCGACGTCCGAGCCGCCGCCCGGCTCGGTGATCGCCAACGCGGAGATCTTCTCGCCCGACAGCACCTGCGGCAGCACGCGCGCCTTCAGCTCGGGGCGCGCCGCCCGCGCAATCGGAGGCGAGCCGATGGTGTGGCTCATCAGGCTGGCACTGACGCCGCCGGCACCCGCCCGCGCCAGTTCCTGGCTCGCGACGATCTTCATGAACTGGTCGGCGGCGATCCCACCATATTCCTCGGGGAATCCGAGCCCCAACAGGCCAATCTCGGCCGCCTTGCGATAGAGCATGCGGGGAAATTCGCCGGCCTCGTCCCATTCATGGGCAAAGGGCGTGATCTCCTTCTCGACAAAGCGGCGCATCACCTCGCGGAAGGCATCATGCTCGGCGGTATAGAACGGGCTCTTCATCGTACTCTCGCCCTGCTGGCGGATTCGTGTTGACCACCATGGCCGGAACGTCTGCCGTTCACTTGCGCAGAGTGGCTGACCGGAGGAACCACTCCACGCAGCCTAAGGCCTAGCAACTCAACGCAAGACGATTTTCGCCCCCCGCAGGCCAACTCCGGGTCAAAAAAAGACGTGGCACACAAACTCCGGCTGGCCCCAGGGCCACGCCGGGCATGGTGCCGGCAAATAGGGACACAGGCGGCACAAGACCGCCGAGGGAGGGATTTTTGGCCGTTCGTTATTACGACTGGATCGTCCATCACGGCCGCCGCACGCCTGACAAGGTCGCAGTGATCGACCTCGCGAGCGCGCGCCGCTTCACCTATTCGCAGCTCGACGACCGCGTCTCGCGCCTGGCCGGATTTCTCCGTGACGCGCTCAAGGTGTCGCGCGGCGACCGCGTCGCGGTGCTGGCGCTGAACACGACCGACACGCTGGAGGTGCAGTTCGCCTGCGGGCGGTTAGGTGCGATCTTCGTCCCCCTGAACACCCGCCTCACCGTTCCCGAGCTCCAGTTCATCACCGGCGATTGCGCGCCGAAGGTGATGATCCACGACGGCGATCTCGCCGAGACCGCGCTGAGCGTCGCAAAACTCTGCAACGTCGCGACCAGCCTGCTGCTGGGCCCCGGCGGCACCTATGAGGCCGGGATCGCGGCCGCCAAGCCGCTCGCCCGCGCCGAGGAGGTCACGCTCGATGACGTCTCGACCATCATGTACACGTCGGGCACCACGGGCCATCCGAAGGGCGCGACCATCACCCATGGCATGACCTTCTGGAATTGCGTCAATCTCGGCGGCCCCGCCTGCATCGGGCCGGCCTCGGTGCTGCTGACCGTGCTGCCGCTGTTCCACACCGGCGGGCTCAATTGCTACACCAACCCGGTGCTGCATGCCGGCGGCACCGTGATGATCATGCGCGCCTTCGATCCCGGCGCGGCGCTCGGCCTGATCAACGATCCCGCGCAGGGCATCAACGTCTTTTTCGGCGTGCCCGCGATCTACCAGTTCATGGCGCAGCATCCTGCCTTCACGACCACCGACCTTACTCGACTGATCGTCTGCGGTGTCGGCGGCGCGCCGATGCCGGTGCCGCTGCTCAAAGTGTGGGAGGCACGCGGGGTCGCGCTGCAGCAGGGCTACGGCATGACCGAGACCTCGCCGGCCGTGCTGGTGCTGGATCGTGAGGATGCGGCACGCAAGGCAGGTTCGGCCGGCAAGCCGGTGTTGCACACGGAAGTCCGCATCGTGCGCCCCGACGGCAGCGATGCCGATGTCGGCGAACTCGGCGAGCTCTGGGTCAAGGGCCCGAACATCACGCCGGGCTACTGGAACAGGCCGGAGGCGAACAAGACGTCCTTCACCGACGGCTGGCTGCACACCGGCGATGCGACGCGCGTCGACGAGGAAGGCTTCTACTATATCGTCGACCGCTGGAAGGACATGTACATCTCGGGCGGCGAGAACGTTTATCCGGCCGAGGTCGAGAACGTCCTGCATCAGCTCACCGCGATCGCGGAAGCCGCGGTGATCGGCATTCCCGATCCGCAATGGGGTGAGGTGGGCCTCGCCATCGTCGCGGCCAAGCCCGGTCAGCGGTTGACCGAGGCGGATGTCTTCGCCCATTGCGCGGCCAATCTCGCGCGCTTCAAATGCCCGCGACAGGTCCGCTTCGTCGATGCGCTGCCGCGCAACGCCACCGGCAAGATCCACAAGCCGACCTTGCGGAAGGAATTCTCGGTGGCCTCCGAAGTCGACAAGAAAGTCGCCAACGCCTGATCAAAGCGCCCCTTGCGGGCGCTTCTTCGTTTCTGACGTGCCTGCTCCAACCCAGAAGAAACCGCAAAGAAAACCCCAAGGAATTTTCATGAACAAGAAACTCTCCCTGCTTGCCGCAGCAACGGCGTTGACGCTGCTTGCGACCCCGTCCGCGTATGCGCAGAAGGCGTACGACACCGGCGTCACCGACACCGAGATCAAGATCGGCAATGTCGAGGCCTATTCCGGTCCCGCCTCCGCCTACGGCATCATCGGCAAGACCGAGGAAGCCTATTTCAAGATGATCAACGACCAGGGCGGCATCAACGGCCGCAAGATCAACTGGATCTCCTACGATGACGGCTACTCGCCGCCGAAGACCGTGGAGCAGATCCGCAAGTTGATCGAGAGCGACGAGGTCTTCCTGGTCTTCAACGCGCTGGGCACGCCGACCCAGACCGCCGTGCAGAAGTATCACAATTCCAAGAAGGTGCCGCAGCTCTTCCTCGCCACCGGCGCCAGCAAATGGAACGACCCGAAGAACTTCCCCTGGACCATGGGCTTCCAGCCCAGCTACCGGGTCGAGGCGCAGATCTTCGCAAAATACATTCTGAAGGAGAAGCCGGACGCCAAGGTCGCGATCTTCTATGCCAACGACGATTTCGGCAAGGACTACCTCGCCGGCATCAAGGACGTGTTCGGCGACAAGGCATCGAAGCTGATCGTGGCCGAAGAGAGCTACGAGACCTCGGAGCCGTCGATCGACGCTCATATCGTCAAGCTCAAGGGCACCGGCGCCGATGTCTTCGTGAACATCGCGACCCCGAAATTCGCGGCCCAGGCCATCAAGAAGATCGCGGAGCTGGAGTGGAAGCCGATGCACCTGATGACGGACGTCTCGGTGTCGATCGGCGCGGTGATGAAGCCGGCCGGACTCGAAGCATCCGAGGGCGTGCTGTCGGCCGGTTATCTGAAGGATGCGTCGGATCCGCAGTGGAAGAACGACGAGGGCATGAAGAAGTTCATGACCTTCATCGACAAGTACATGCCCGGCGCGAACATCTCGGACGCCAATCTGGTCTACGCCTATGCCGCAGCCCAGACGATGGTGCAGGTGCTGAAGCAGTCGGGCGACAATCTGACCCGTGAGAACGTGATGAAGCAGGCCGCGAGCCTTAAGGATTTCGTCCCCGATACGCTGATCCCGGGGATCAAGATCAACACCTCGGCCACCGACTTCGCGCCGATCGAGCAGCTCAAGATGTGGCGGTTCAAGAAGGGCCAGTGGGAGCTGTTCGGCGACATCATCAGCGCCGAAACGGGCGGCTAGCCACGCATCGCAGCAACGGGCGGAGACGTGCAGTTGACGTCCTCGCCTGCACTGACGTCGATCCCCGCGACCGGCAGGCCGAGCCGGCGCGGGTCATCGATGGCCGCAAAGCGCGGACATGCCCATGCCAGGATCGCCCCGCCCGATGGCGGCAGATCGAGCTGAAGAACGAAGGCACCCGCGTCGATCGCGGTCGCGGCATCCGCAACGCGCACGCCGTCGAGATAGAATTGCACGCCGATCCGATCCAGCGGCCCACGAATCTCCGGCGACGCGATGCGAATGATGGCGCGCCCCGGCGGCGCCTCGATCCGCACGGCCGCTTCCGGCTCGCTCCAGCGGAAGCTGCGGCCCTGCCAGACCTCCCAGGCATGGAAGCCGGCCTGTGCGACCATCTGATCGCCGAGACTCTGCGCAGCTCCGCCGAGGCTCCCCCGAATGCCACGGATACAATAGAGGCGCTGATAGTGGATCAGCGCGGCGATATAACGCTTCAGCCCGCGCGCGATGCTGCCGCGAGAGCCGCTCATGGCGAGCAGGGTCAGGCCGCAGCACGCATAGCCTGCCGACAAACGTGCAAGACCAAGCGCAAGGCGGTCGCCGGCCAGTGCGATCGCGCCCCAACGCCCGATCGCCTGCAGGCCTTCCCCGGTCACGCCGCCGGCGCGCATCCGTGCACCAAAAGCGCTGCGCGCCAGCGCGACGTTGAAATTGCCGCGGCTGCTCCATTCGATCGGAATGTCGAGCAGCTCGCTGCCGGGATCGTTGCGCGCCTCGCTGAGATAGCGGATCTCGCCCCGCACGAAATCGAGTGTGAATGTCTTCAGCTCGCCTATTTCGCCGATATAGTAATGATGGAAGCGCGCCTCCTCGAGATAGCCGATCGTATGGCCCCTCGCGTGATACGCGGCGGCGAGCACCCATTCGGCGAAATGGCCGAGCTCCTCGCGCAGGCCGCCGCATTCCCAATAGACGTCGCGCCGTGTCACGAAGCACTGGTCCAGCACCTTGCGCCAGGGATGCTGCATCATGCCGAACTCGATGTCGTCCTGGTACATGGCGGCCTCGGCCACGGACAGCCGGTTATGGCAGATCGGCACCGACTGGCAGGAGAACCCGGCCCAGTCGGGACGAGCGCCGATCGCGCGGATGCAGGCCTCCATCACGTCAGGCTCGGGCCGGCAATGCGACTCTGTGAAGAACAGATATTTGCCGCGGGCCTTGGCGGCGCCGAAGGCGCAGAGCCCGATGTCATGGTTCGAATTGGTGAATTCGAGGCGCGCTTTGCCGCCGGCCAGCGCCTTCAGCTCGTTGAGGGCCTTGAAATCAGGCGGCACCACCAGGATGATTTCGTAGAGCGATTTGTCGGCGGTCTGCGACGTCCAGCCGAGCCAGGACAGCTCCCACTGCCCGCGGTGATGTTCCAGCGGGATGATGATGGAGAACAGCGGAGATTCACCGCCGTATGGTGCGGGCACGTCCTGCATGTTCCCTTATAGCCGCACGCGACGCCATTCCCGACTCTTTCTCGCGGACTATACCGACAGAAACAACGCGAACGATTCTTCCACCGTGCGGCGCAGATGCTTTCCATACAATGCGTGGTTGGCGTCGTCGGGGCCGACCCGTCCCAGCGACGGCTTCGCGACGTTGCGGAGCGGCACATAGGCGATCGGCGCCGCGATCGGTGTCAGTTGCGAGCCGGGTCCGGCGCGGAGCGTCGAGATGATGCCGTACATCTCGCCGGCAACCGTCGGCCGCGACACCGTGATCACGCGATGCTGGCCGTGCTTGATGATGACGAGATAGATGAAGCCGGACTGATGCGGCACCGCAACCTCGCCGGTGTGCTCATAGGCGGCATCGGTCCGCTCGCCCTCGCGGAACACCAGCGAAGACACCTTCGGCTCCCAGACGATCTCGGTGCGATAGGCGAAGATCGCATCCTTGGCGCCGAAGGACGGCCGCAGCGTGATGTAGACGTCCTCGAGCCAGGTCACCGCGCGATGCGCATACGAGCCGAGGCTGTCGGGCGCGACATCGTTTGCGGCCGGAGGCGTCACCAAGGCGGCGCTTTTGCGCAAGGAGACGCCCAGCGCCTGCTCCAGCCGCACGGTCGTTGCCAGCGTGAACGGCCGGCGGCCACCGAGCACCTTCTCCAGCGTCGAGAGGCTGAGCTTGGCCTGCTCGGCCAACGCCTGCCGGGAAATCCGGCGCCTGGCGAGCTCCTCGCGAATGGTCTCCGCGATCTCGCGGCTCTGCTCGTCCGAAAGCTGCCTGTCGGTGACTTTATCCTGCGTCTGCATCGTCAACCCTGCTCCACGGACGCCAGTCTAGCAGGGCGGACAAACCAGCACAAAACCGTACATGGCCATCCCGGCCGCGGCCCGCCGGGCCGGCCGCGGCGGAACATTGCCGATCATTCTGCTCGCGCATTCAGGCGCTCCCGACGGATGCTCCGAGCCAGCAAACACCCTTCGGGAGCAGGCGAAATGGATAGCTACGACACAGCCGACGGCGACGAGCACCCCATGCTGGGCCGGCTGATCAAGCTCGGATTGTTTCTTCTGGTGCAGGGCATCGCGGTGATGCTGGTCGCCTTCGTGGCCCTGCTCGTGAGTTTTGAGCCCGGATGGTCGGCGACGACGGAGCAGGCCAGCCTGCTCCAGCCCGGCGATGCCAAATCCGGCACCCTTCTCCTGAAGGAGGACGGCGCCTACACGGAGGCGATCCGCCTCGGCATCGACGTCGACATCACGGTGTCAGGCCCGACGCTGCGCGCCCGCGTCACCCAGGCCTTCCGCAATCCGACCAAGGACTGGGTCGAGGCGACCTACGTTTATCCGCTTCCCGCCGGCGGCGCCGTCGACACGCTGAAGATGGTGGTCGGCGACCGCGTCATCATCGGCGACATCAAGGAGCGGCAGCAGGCACGCGTGATCTACGAGCAGGCACGCCGCGCCGGCCAGAAGGCCGCGCTCACCGAGCAGGAGCGGCCGAACATCTTCACCAATTCGGTCGCCAATATCGGCCCCGGCGAAACCGTGCTGGTGCAGATCGAATACCAGGAGCCGGTGCATCAATCCGGCAATGAATATTCGCTGCGGCTGCCGCTGGTGGTCGGGCCGCGCTACAATCCGGCGCCGATCGTGCAGAGCGTCGACTTCCGCAAGGACGGCTCGGGCTGGGGCGCAAGCAATTCAGAGCCGGTGCCGGATCGCGACCGTATCTCGCCGCCGGTGCTGGATCCCGCAAGGAACGCGCCAGTCAATCCGACCAGCATCACGATGCGCCTGAAGGCAGGCTTCGCGCTCGGCGAGGTCAGGAGTCACCACCATAATGTCAAGGTCGAGAGCCCGGACAATGCGACGCGAATCGTCACGCTCGCTGACGGCGCGGTGGCCGCCGACCGCGATTTCGAGTTGACCTGGAAACCGGCCGCGGACAAGGCACCGTCGGTTGGCCTGTTCCGCGAGCGTGTCGGCGATGCCGATTATTTGCTCGCCTTCGTCACCCCGCCCAGTGCCGAGCAGACGACGCAAAAGCCGCTGCCGCGCGAGGTGGTGTTCGTCATCGACAATTCGGGCTCGATGGGCGGTACGTCGATCGTTCAGGCCAAGGCCAGCCTGACTTACGCCCTATCCCGCCTTCAACCCAACGACCGCTTCAACGTCATCCGCTTCGACGACACCATGGACGTGCTCTTCCCGGCCTCCGTGCCGGCCGACGCCACGCATGTCGGTGAAGCCACTTCGTTCGTCAGTGCCTTGCAGGCCCGCGGCGGCACCGAGATGGTGCCGGCGATGCGCGCGGCGCTGACCGACAAGGCTGGCGACACCAGCATGGTGCGCCAGGTGGTGTTCCTGACCGATGGTGCGGTCGGCAACGAGCAGCAATTGTTCGAAACGATCACAGCGATGCGGGGCCGCTCGCGCGTGTTCATGGTCGGCATCGGATCCGCGCCCAACACCTATCTGATGACGCGCGCCGCCGAGCTCGGCCGCGGCGCCTTCACCCATATCGGCTCCGTCGAACAGGTCGAGGAGCGCATGCGCGGCCTGTTCGCCAAGCTCGAGAACCCGGCAGTGACCGGCCTCAGTGCAAAATTCTCCGAAGCCAAAGCCGACGTCACGCCGGCGATCATTCCCGACGTCTATCGCGACGAGCCGCTGGTGCTGGCGGCAAAGCTCGACAAGCTCGCCGGCTCGCTCGAGATCAAGGGACGCGTCGGCGACCGCCCGTGGTCGGTGACGCTGCCGCTGCAAAACGCCGCCGAAGGCAAGGGCCTGTCAAAACTCTGGGCCAAGCGCAAGATCGGCGACGCCGAGGTGGCGCGTACCATGCGTGAGATGACGCCCGAAGACTCCGACAAGGCGATCCTGACGCTGGCGCTCGACCACCAGATCGTCACGCGGTTGACCAGCCTCGTCGCGGTCGACAAGACGCCGAGCCGCCCCGAGGGCGCGCCGCTCAAGCTCAGCGAGCTGCCGCTCAACCTGCCGGCCGGCTGGGATTTCGAGAAGGTTTTTGGCGAGCGGCTGCATCTGACGCCCACACAGTTGCGCGAACGTCATGCAGATGCGCGCAACCAGCCGGCGACGAAGCGGCCGACGCCCGCAGCGCCGGATGCGATCCGCCTGCCAAAGACCGCGACCTCGGCCGAGCTCAAGATGATCGCAGGCTTCATCCTGATCGTCCTCGCCTTGATCCTGTTCGTGTTCAACCGGCGTCGGCCCTTGCTCACCGACGCCGCTTGAGAGAGGAGCCCCCCGAACTCCTCTGTCAGCGCGCGCGGCTGCCCGTCCCATACCAACGGCCGCGCGCGCCTTTTTATCAGCCGTCATTGCGAGCGCAGCGAAGCAATCCAGACTGCCTCCGCGGAAAGACTCTGGATTGCTTCGCGGAGCCTGTCATCGGGCCGCGCTTTGCGCGGACCCGGTGGCTCGCAACGACGAATGTGGAGACCATGCCCCGCCTCATCTCGCCTCTGGTTTTGGCTTTGATCGGTACTGTCCTGTTCGGCGACGGCGCCTACATTCATGCCAAGGCATGGCTCGCCCAGGTGCTGCTGGAGCGCGCGTTCGACAGGAGCGTTACGACCGGCGGTGTGGTCAAGCCATGGTCATGGGCCGACACCTGGCCGGTCGCACGGATCGAGGTGAAGCGGATCGGCGCCAGCGCGATTGTGCTGGAAGGTACCAGCGGCCAGGCCCTCGCTTTCGGACCCGGCCATATCCACCGAACGGCTGATGCCGGCGAGCGCGGCATTGCGGTATATGCTGCGCACCGCGATACACATTTCCGCTTCCTGCGGAATGTCGCCATTGGCGACGTAATCGATGTCACACGCCGTGACGGAAAGCACTTTCGCTATCGAGCGGATTCCTCCGCTGTGGTTCGCTTCGATGAGTCCGGCATCGATCCCGCGGCGCAAGATGTCGAACTGGTGCTCACAACCTGCTGGCCCTTTGACGCCGTCACACCCGGACCCGAGCGCTACGTCCTGCATGCCACCTTGATCGAGACAGGTGAATAGCGGTTCGCAAACGGCCATCCAGGATCGGTAGAGACCGCGCCGAACAGCCGGGCACCGCGCTTGATGGAACCGCTGAACTGGCGTCGTCGCCCATAGACCTGTAAGAACAGCGGATTGATCTTTTGACGCCGTAATCTTCAGGACAACCTGTAATGGACGACGAGTTCAGGCAGCGCCTCGAACAGCGGCTGGAGCAACTCGAAAATCGTGTGGCGCTCCTGGAACGGAATCAGGACCTCATTGCTGCCGGACAGAGACGATCCTCGCTGCGGAGCCTCTGGCGACGCCCGCCGATGTGGACCTTCGAGCAATATCCGCCGCGCCTGCTCAACCTGACTGCCTTCCCGCCCGCGCCTGCGATCCCGGCGAATGCGCCGCGGATCACGATGGTCACGCCGAGCTACAATCATGCGCAATATCTCGACGCCACGATCGAGAGCATCGTCAGCCAGAACTATCCGAAGCTGACCTATCACGTGCAGGACGGCGCCTCGATCGACGGCACGCTCGATCTCTTGAAGAGCCGAGGCGAGGGCATCAGCTGGACGAGCGAGCCGGACAAGGGGCAGTCGAACGCCATCAATCTCGGCTTCGCCGGTGCCGATTGCGAGATCATGGCCTATCTCAACAGTGATGACATGCTGCTTCCTGGAGCGCTCGCCTATGTCGCCGACTACTTCATGTCGCATCCCAATGTCGACGTCGTCTACGGCCATCGCGTCTTCGTCGACCGCGAGGGGCTCGAGGTCGGACGCGCCGTGCTGCCGCCCCATGACGGCAAGGCTTTGCAGTATGCCGACTACATCCCCCAGGAGACGATGTTCTGGCGCAAGCGCGTGTGGGACAGGATCGGGCCGATCGACGAGAGCTTCCACTACGCGATGGACTGGGATTTCATCCTGCGGGCGCAAGCCGCGGAATGCAAGTTCGTGCGCCTGCCGCGATTTCTCGCCTGCTTCCGCATCCACGATGCACAGAAGACGGCTTCGACCTACGCGCTCGGCGTCAGGGAGATGGGCATCCTGCGGCGCCGTGTTCTCGGCTTCGATCCGACGCAGATGCAGATCCGGCGCGCCATCGCTCCCTATCTCGCGAGGCAGTTGGCCTATCACTACGCCTACAAGCTGCGCCTGCTGCGTTACTGAACGACGGCAGAGGCATGATCACGATTTGAATGAATGAGCGTCACGGAGTCGTGGCACGTCGTCCGATCGTTCGCACTTTCGCCAAAAGTCTGGTGATGCTAGCCTTGTCGTGAAGCACGCACCATTCCGCCGCGCGGCATGGAGCCTTCACGATCAGTCCCGCCAGACGCCGGTGCAAGTCAGGGCGCTGCAACAAGAACAAGAGGTAAAGCGCCATGGAAGCCCAGGTACCTGCTGCGTCCGTTTCTCCGCGTCCATGGACTCCAGCGCCCGATGCCAGCGACGTCGTCAAGGGCATCCACGCCATGCTGCACCCGCACAACATCGTGCTGGTGGGCGCGACCGACAAGCCCGGCAATTATGCCGAGCGCATCTGGAACAACCTCGTCAAGTACGGCTACGAGGGCGGGCTCTATCCGGTCAACGCCAAGCGCGAGACGATCTGGGGTGTGCCCTGCTACAAGGATTTTGCGAGCCTCCCGGAAAAGCCCGATCACGTGCTGGTGCTGGTGCCCGCGCGCTTTGCCGTGCAGGTGATCCGCGACGCCGCCGCGGCCGGCGCGCGCTCGGCCACCATCGTCACCTCGGGCTTCAGCGAGCTGCAGGATGAGGAGAGCCAGAAGCTCGCTGCCGAATTGCAAGCCGCGATACGCGAAACGGGGCTCGCCGTCACCGGCCCGAACTGCCTCGGCAATTTGAGCGCGGGCGAAAAGCTCTTCACCAATATCGACGACCGTGTCGTCACCATGGAACAGGGTGCGGTGGCGATTGCCGGGCAATCCGGCGCCATCGTGATGGCGATCCGGCAGGCGCTGGAGGATCGCGGCGTCGGGGTCGGTTACATGGTGACGACCGGCAACGAGGCCGGGCTCGAGACACCGGACCTGATGCGCTATTTCGCCGAGGATCCGAGCATCAAGGTCATCGTGGTCTACCTCGAAGGTGTGCGCAACACCAAGGCGTTTCGCGACGCCTGCAAGGCCGCGCGCGCCTCAAGCAAGCCGGTGATCGCACTCAAGCTCGGTTCTTCCGAGGGCGGCCGCGCGGCGGCGATGGCGCATACGGGTGCGCTCGCAGGATCGATCGAGACCTTCGACGCCATCGCAACGCGCGAAGGAGTCATCCGGGTCGGCGGGCTCGACGAGCTGATCGAGACCACCGAATGCTTCGTTCACTCGGCCGTCCCCAGGGGTGACCGGCTCGCCGCGGTCACGCTATCAGGCGGCAAGCGCGGCATGCTGCTTGACGCCTTCTATGCGGAAGGCCTGAACTTTGCACCGCTGAGCCCGCACGTCGGCTCCGAATTGGAGAAGATGCTCGGGCCCGGCTCGATCGTCGGCAATCCGCTCGATGCCGGCTTCGCCGCGGTGGTCGATCCCTCCGTCTACATGAAGTCGATCAAGCTGATGATCGACGATCCCGATATCGACATCGTCATCATCGATGCCGAGCTGCCCAAGGCGCCGCACGAACTGCGTGAACGCAATTTGCATATCGTCGACGAGATGGCGAGCCGGGCGTCGAAGCCGGTGATCTACATCAGCGCGATGTCGATCGGCTTCACCGAGTTCACCAAGGGCTTGCGCAAATCGCTGCCGCATCTCGCGGTCATGCAGGGCATGGACCGCGCAGTGACCGCGATCAACTCGCTGCTCGCTTATGCGAAGCTGCGCAAGGAAGTACCCGACATCGTCTCGAGCTCGAAGCCTGCCGCCCGCGCCGTTCTGGAGAAGGCGCTGAAATCGGCGAGCGGTGCCGCGCTCGACGAGGTCGCCTCGAAGAAGCTGCTGAAGGCCTATGGCATCCCGATCTCGAAGGAAGCGATTGCGCAGACGGCGGCGGACGCCGCGAAGATCGCGAAGCAGATCGGTTTCCCGGTCGTGGCAAAAGTCGTCAGCGCCGAGATCCTGCACAAATCCGACATCGGCGGCGTGGTGCTGAACCTCGCCAGCGCGGCAGAGGTAAAGAAGGCCTTCGCCGACATCACCGCGCGGGTAGCGAAGCTGAAGGGCAAGCCGAAGCTCGACGGCATCCTGATCGCGCAGCAGGTCAAGGCCGATCTCGAGCTCGTGGTCGGCGCCTCGCTCGATGCCGAGATGGGTCCGGTCGTGCTGTTCGGCACCGGCGGCATCGACATCGAGCTGATGAAGGACGTCGCGCTCGCCGGCGCACCGCTGGACGAGGCCGAGGCCCGGCTCCTGATCGGCCGCACCAAGGCCGGCATCAAGATGCGCGGCTATCGCGGCAAGCCGGCCTTGCACGAGGCGTCCGCGGTGAAGGCGCTGGTCGGCCTGTCGAATTTGATCGCAGATGCCGGCGACCGGATCGCCTCGATCGACGTCAATCCGTTCCTGATCAACACCAAAACGGGCGTCGCCGTCGACGCGCTGATCGTATTGAACAATGCTGCGGCAAAACGCGCGGCAGGGCATTGATGTCGCGTAAGGCGGATTGGCGGGTTACGCTTCCGCCTTCGCGCTTCGAGCTACGGCGGACAAGTCGTTAACCCGCCCGCTCTAGTATTGCGGCCGCAGCATCGTCCTTCCAACCATCCCGCTTTGGCCGTAAAATCGCCCTGCATGGCACGCGCGAGCAACCTCGTAATCGGAACGGCGACGCTGGCGGTCATCGCCGTGGCGTTCGGCGGCGTGCTCGGCGTGCAGAAATGGCGCACCGCCCAGAACCGGAGCCAGTTGCGCGTGGTGTTCGAGGGCGGCTCCGCCAGCGGCCTGCGCCGCGGCGGGCCGGTCAATTTCGACGGTGTTCCCGCGGGCCAGATCCTGTCGATCAAGCTGGATAATCCGCGCAAGATCGTGGCGCTGGTGATGCTCGACAACACCGCGCCGATCCGCAAGGACACGGTTGCGGGCATCGAGTTCCAGGGTCTCACCGGCGTTGCCGCGATCTCGTTGATCGGCGGCGCGCCCTCCGCGCCGCCGGTGCCGCTGGATACGGACGGCATCCCCGTGCTGACCGCCGATCTCAGCGACGCCGAATCCATCGTCGACACCCTGCACAGCGTCGATCGCACGATCGTCAGCAATGCCCCCGCGATCAAGGACGGCCTGCGCACGTTCGAGAACTACACCGCCGATCTCAGAAGCAAGGGCGGCGAAATCGACTCCGTCATGGCGAAGGTCGACAGCGCCTTCGCGGGCTTCGACAAGGCCGTCACCAAGATCGAAGGCGTGGTCCCCGGCTTTTCCGACGGCAAGGCCGACGAGCTGTTCGAGAAGATCAGGGGACTGCACGAGCTCGCCGATGCCATGAAGAAGAAGTCGGCTGCTTACGTCGAGGACATCCGCCGCTCGCTGCTCGACGTCAGCGAAGCCGCCAACAAGATGGCTGGCACGCCGACGCCTGCCGCCGCCCCGCGCCCGCCGCGCAAGCCTGCGCAGAAGAAGCAGTAGAGACTCTTACCCTCCCCTGGAGGGGAAGGGTCGATCGCGCGCAGCGCGAGCGGGGCGGGGTGATCTCTCCCCACGGGCAGCGCGCAATGCGGATAGGCTGTCACCCCACCTCGGTTCGCATTGCGCTTTGCTCCATGCGAACCGATCCTCCCCCTCCAGGGGAGGATGGCAGTCTCGCCGTGGCTTGCAGGTCGCCCCTACCACGCGTAGCGCACGACGCCCTTGCCGGCGTAGGAGCGGGTGACGTTCGAGAACTCGCCCTCGAAGGTCGCCGACGCAGACCAGCCGTTCATCCAGTTCATCTGCACCGCCGCGGTGGTCAGCGCGGAATCGCGCGCCTGCGCTGCGCCGTTCACGACGAAGGCCGATCCCGGCAGGGTCTGGAACACCGCGCCGACGTTGCGGTCCGGATTGTAATCATGCGCCCAGGCGACGCGGCCGCGCAGGGTCATCAGGCCACCGGCGGCGGCGAATGATTTGTCGGCGCGCAGGCCGAGCTCGGTGCGGGTGCTGGTCACGTCCTTGGCGGCATAGTTGAGCGCGAAGGTGCTGTTGCCGACCATCGCGAACTCCGAATAGTTCGGAAGGCTGAACATGGTGGCCTGGAGCGCCGCATAGGGCGTGAGGCCGATCCACTGCGTAGCGTAACGGTAACCGCCCTCGACACGGCCCGAGAGCGCGTTGGCGTTGAACTGCGCCCGCAGCTGATCGACGCCCGCGGCCGTGACGACGCGGTTGGTCGTGACGTCCTGCCAGCCATAGGCCAGCGCGGCCGTGATATAGGCAGGCCCTGCCGTGTGACGAACGAAGGCGCCGGCCTGGAACAGGTCGGAGCGGCCCCAGCCGAGCCCGTTGACGTTGAAGCCGGTCCCACCGCCGGCAAGCGCAAAGCCGGCGATCGTCGACGGCGAGAAGCGATAGTCGAGGCCGACGGCGGTGCCATAGACGCTGCTGGTGGTGTTGTTCGAACCGAGCGCGACATTGCCGTCGGTGGTTTGCGAGCCACCATAGCCGGCCGCCCACACATCCCAGCGCTGCGCGAAGGTTGCGGCCGGTGCCTTGCGGTAGATCCAGGGGAAGGCATCGCGCGTGGTCTTGTCACGCGCGCCCTTGCCGGTCGCGGCATAGGCATTCACGCCCGGCTCGTCGGCATAGGGCGTCGCACCCGGCGTGCTGCCGCGCCCCGAGCCGAACACGTCGGTCAACAGGTTGATGAACAGGTTCATCGCGTCAAAGGTCGTCTGTTGAGCACCCGTCGCCGACTCGCCGGAAGCCTGCGTCAGGCCGGCCGGCGAAAGGTTGGCGAGCGCCACAGGCAAGCTGCCGGTGCTGTTGAAGTGATTCGTCAGCACGTTGGCGACGTTCTGCTGGTTGATATTGAGGCCGCTGCCATAGCCCAAGGCGAGATCCAGGAACACGTTATTGGGATCGTAGTTGAGCGTCGCGTGCAGGTTCGACGACAGACCCGCGACAACGGGATTGAACGCATCCGGCAGCGTTGCCGCATTGAGGATCGTGTAGTGCTTCGCAATCGAGCCGGTCGGAACGACGACGACGGTGGCGCCGCCAAGCGTCGCCGTGCCGGTCACGACCGTAAAGCCATTGCTGGCGCCCGAGACCTGCACCATGTAGCTCGACGCCGATGTAAACGAGAGGTCGCCGGACACGGTGAGCGTCCCGGTCGGATTGCCCGGTGCCAGCGTGCCGCCATTGACGACGGTGTTGCCGACCGTGCCGACGCCGCCGAACGTGCCGCCCGCGGAGACGGATACAGTACCGTTGATGGTGCCGGCGAGGAGAAGCGTGCCGCCGAGCACGTTCCAGTCCTGATTGCCGGTGCCGGTGACCGTCCAGGTCGAGCTGTCGACCTTGTTGAAAGTCGAGAAGCCGTCGTACTGGAGACCGGTGCCGATCAGGTCGAGATTGAACGTATCCTTGCCGGCGCCGCCGAGCTGTAAGGTGTCGGTGCCGGCACCAACCACGAAGCCGTTGATGACGCTGCCGGGCCCGAGCGTGAGCATGTTCGGGCCGCAGCTGCAGAACTCGATCGCGGCGTTGCCGGTCGCGGCGTTGATGGTTCCCGAGTTGAAGACGTTGCCGCCGCCACTCACGCTGATGCCGATGCCGCCTGCGCCGACGGTGATGGTGCCGGTATTGACGACCTGGTTCGTCGTACTGAACGAGCTCACGTCGATGCCGAGGCCGGCCGCACCCACCGTGATCGTGCCGCTGTTGGTGACGGTGTTGGAATCACCGAACGCCAGGATGCCCTCGGCAAAATCGCCGCCCGTAATCCGCCCGCTGTTGGTGATCGTGGTCAACGAGCCGGTATAGGCGATACCCGCACCGCCCACGCCGACATTGATCGTGCCACTTTGGCTAATCGTGGCCCGGTCGCCCTGCAGCGAAATACCCGCCGTTCCACTATCGCCCGCCGTGATCGTGCCAGCATTGGTGATCTTGGCATCGTCACCGAGCACGGCGATGCCGACGCCAAAATCGCCTGCCGTGATCGTGCCGAAATTGCTGACGGTCTGGAAGTCGCCTTGCAGGAAGACGCCGGCGGCATTCTGCCCGACCGTGATCGTGCCGGTGGCGGTGTTGGTGACCGTGTTGTTGTTGCTGATCGCCAGAATGCCGCCGGAGAACCCGCCGGAATCGCCGACGGTGATCGCGCCGGCATTGGTGATGGTTGCACTGCCGAACGCAAAAATGCCGCTTGCACCGTCGCCGCCCGCGATCGTGCCGGTCGCGGCGTTGGTGATCGTGTTGTTCTGGCCGGCGAAGATGCCCGCGCCCGACGCACCGACCGACAGAGCGCCGCTATTGGTGACGGTGTTGTTGTCGCCAACCGAGATCGCGGCGCCGCTGTCGCCCGTCGTGATCATTCCGGCATTGGTGATGACGTTGTGATCAATGGCCTGGATGCCGAGGCCGTTGTCGAGCACCGTGATGGTGCTGTTGTTGATCACGGTGTTGAAATTTCCGACGGCAATGCCGGTGAGGCCCGAGCCTGCCGACACCGTCCCATTGTTGGTGACGGTGTTGGAATCGTTGACGCCGATCGAGAGCGCGCCGTTGTCGTTCACGATCGCGCCCGAGAGCACGTTGACATTGAGGCTGTCGACGCCGGCCCCGGCTTGAAAGCCGTCCGTGTCGGTGCCGCTACAGGTGACGGTTTGGCCGCTCGTGGCCGGATCAGGCGCGCAAGCCGCGTTGGCCGGCGTCGCGCCAAGGCCGAGGCCAACGAAGACCAGCGATGCGCCGGCGAGCGACGCAGCGCCGCATCGGCGCAGCCGACCCTGCCGCCTCCATAGCCCCTTGCCCCTCACGCCACGCCCCCATTCCCGGCAGTTCCGCCGGGAACTTAGGCCATGACGAGGCTCCGTAGAACCAAGGCGCCGCCCGAATGCGTCCGTTTGACCCACAACCGAGGCAGAATCCCGCGGTCATGTTGCAACCGCGCCACGGTTTCGGGGGCCAAATTCTCATTTTGCGCAGAAAGCGCGCCCCAACAGCTCAATAGTTGCTCGGGGCCGACCCATTCGGGATGCCGTCGATCGGACATTCTTCCGTCCCTGGCGTCGAACGGGTCATCGCCTCGACCATGTCCCGCGTCCCTTCCGGATCGGCGATCCAGTTCTTGTAGAAATCATAGGGGCAAGCCGCGACGCCGCGCGGGCTTTCGCCGGAATTGATCATGCCGGTGTAGCCGCGGTGGACCAGCTTGTAGAGATGGTTCTGCGACTGGCCGTTGCGGCGCGCATCGCGGATCAGATGTTTCGACAGCTGGGCGTATTGGATGCCGTAGTCCTCCTCGCCGCACTCGCCGAGCGTCCGGCCGTCGAAGCCGATGATCGCGGAGTGACCGAAGTAGGAATAGACGCCGTCGAAGCCGGCGGCGTTGGCGACGGCGACATAGACGTTGTTGGCCCACGCCATCGCCTTGGAGATCATGACCTGCTGCTCCTTGGCCGGATACATGTAGCCCTGGCAGCGCACGATTAATTCGGCGCCCTTCATGGCACAGTCGCGCCAGATCTCCGGAAAGTTGCCGTCGTCGCAGATGATGAGGCTGACCTTCATCCCTTTCGGGCCGTCGGAGACATAGGTGCAATTGCCGGGATACCAACCCTCGATCGGCACCCATGGCATGATCTTGCGGTACTTCTGGACGATCTCACCCTTGTCGTTGATCAGGATCAGGGTGTTGTAGGGCGCCTTGTGCGGATGCTCCTCGTGGCGTTCGCCGGTCAGCGAGAACACGCCCCAGACCTTCGCCTTGCGGCAGGCCTCCGCGAAGATCGCGGTCTCCTCACCTGGCACCGCCGAGGCCGTCTCGTACATCTCCTTGGAGTCGTACATGATGCCTTGGGTCGAGTATTCCGGGAAGATCACGAGATCCATGCCGGGCAGGCCCGCCTTCATGCCCACCAGCATGTCGGCGATCTTGCGGGCGTTGTCGAGCACCTCGGCCTTGGTGTGCAGGCGGGGCATCTTGTAATTGACCACCGCGACGCCGACGGTGTCGTTGCTGCTGGAAATGTCACCGTGAAGCATTTTGAGCGCTCCTGTCTTTTATTTGTTTGAGGTTGCCGACGATCGAGCGACCGAGTTAGTGGCTGATCATCCAGGGGCGCGCGGTCGGAAAGCCCTTGGCGCCGCTCCTGCTCTTGGTCATGAGTCGCGCCGGCTTCTTTCTGTCCGACGAGCTCTTGTCTTTCACGGTCTTGCCCGACGAGCAGCAGCCGCAGCCGGGACCGTGCGAGGCCTTGTATTGCGCGAGCGTCTGCGGCGCATGCGTGCTGCGCTCGTTGACGGCGTGCGCCTTGCGCTTTTCCGCCGGCATGCAGAAGAAATTCGGCGCGGTCAGGATCACTCGCGGCGCCATCGTCTCGCAGTGCGGACAGCTTTGCGGATCGTCGCATTCCGCCATCGGGCGCAGGTCCTTGAACGGCCCGCAATCGTCACAGAGATATTCATAGACCGGCATCGCATCATCCCTACGCTGTTGCCTGTGAGAGAATTCCTGCGGCGGATGCAGGGCGGCAAAGTCGCGCCGTCCCGCATCCCGTCGCGCAGGGAGACTATTTGTCCGGCGAGATCGGCATCTGGATGTCGCCGGTGATGTGCTTGATGGGTCCTGCCGCCGACGGCATGACGTCGAAGTCGAAGATCTCGGTCGGCAGCCATAGCGTGGCGCAGGCATTGGGAACGTCGACCACGCCGGAGATGTGGCCCTGGCACGGCGCGGTGCCGAGGATCGAATAGGCCTGGGCGCCGGAATAGCCGAACTTCTTCAGATACTCGATCGCGTTGAGGCAGGCCTGGCGATAGGCGATGTGAACGTCGAGATAGTGCTGCTTGCCGGCCTCGTCGACCGAGATGCCCTCGAAGATCAGATAGTCCTTGTAATTCGGCGTGATCGGCGACGGCTTGAAGATCGGGTTCTTGATGCCGTACTTCGCCATGCCGTCCTTGATCACCTCGACCTTCAGATGCAGCCAGCCGGCCATCTCGATCGCGCCGCAGAAGGTGATCTCGCCGTCGCCCTGGCTGAAGTGCAGGTCGCCCATCGAGAGACCGGCGCCGGGCACATAGACCGGGAAGTAGATCTTCGAGCCGCGCGAGAGATCCTTGATGTCGCAATTGCCGCCATGCTCACGCGGCGGCACGGTGCGCGCGCCTTCCGCGCCGATCTTGGCCTTGACGTCGCCCTTGGCGCGGCCGCCATGGGCGGTCGGCGCGAATGGCGGATTGGCAAGGCCGGGCACGCGGGTCGGGTTGGTCGAGATCAGCTCGGCCTCACGCTTGTTCCAGGTATCCAGCATCTTCGGATCGGGCAGACAGCCGATCAGGCCGGGATGGATCAGGCCGGCGAAGTTGACGCCGGGCACATGGCGGGACGAGGTGTAGAGACCCTTGATGTCCCAGATCGACTTCTGCGCCAGCGGGAAATGGTCGGTGAGGAAGCCGCCGCCGTTCTGCTTGGAGAAGAAGCCGTTGAAGCCCCAGAGGCTCTCCTTCAGCGGACCGACATCGAGCAGGTCGACGACGAGGAGATCGCCGGGCTCGGCGCCCTTGACGCCGATCGGGCCGGAGAGGAAGTGCACGATCGACAGATCGATGTCGCGCACGTCGTCGGCGGAATCGTTGTTCTTGATGAAGCCGCCGGTCCAGTCATAGGTCTCGATGATGAAGTCGTCGCCGGGATTGACCCAGGCCACGATCGGGATGTCGGGGTGCCAGCGGTTGTGCACCATGTCATTATCGTAAGCCGACTTGGTGAGATCGACCTTGATCAGTGTCTCTGGCATCGAGATGCTCCCCTTTTTACACGGTTGGTTAGACGGACAGATATTTAGAGACCTGCGCGGCATCGACGGCGTCGCGCGGATCGTCGCGCACGATCTCGCCGTTCTCGATCACCAGCACACGGTCGGCGATGTCGAGCGCGAAGCTCAGGACCTGCTCCGACACCACGATCGAGAGCCCCTTTTCGTCGCGGATGCGCTTCAGTGTGCGCGCCATCTCCTTGATGATCGACGGCTGGATGCCTTCGGTCGGCTCGTCCAGCAGCAACACTTTCGGCTTGGTCGCGAGCGCACGCGCAATCGCGAGCTGTTGCTGCTGTCCGCCGGAGAGATTGCCGCCGCGGCGGCCCTTCATTTCCAGCAGCACCGGAAACAATTCATAGATGTCGGCCGGCACCTCCGATCCGCCGGAAACGACGAGGCCGGTCTCGATATTCTCCTTCACCGTCATGGTCGAGAAGATCATGCGGCCCTGCGGCACATAGGCGAGGCCCTTGGCGACGCGCTCGTAGCTCGGCAGGCCGCCGAGCTCGGCACCGTCCATGGTCACCGAGCCGCTCTTGGCGGGGAGGATGCCCATCAGCGACTTCATCAGCGTGGTCTTGCCCATGCCGTTGCGGCCCATGATCGCAACGATCTCGTTGGGCGCGACCTTAACGTTGAGCCCGTGCAGCACCTCGCTCTGGCCGTAGGCGACGTGAAGATCGGAAATAGCCAGCATCGTCGCGCGCTCCTTACTTCTTGCACATGATCTTGTCCGGAAACTGGACGCCACTTTCCGGGATCATGTGCTAATGGCCGAGATAGACTTCGACGACCTTGGGGTCGTTCTTCACCTTCTCCATGGTGCCCTCCGAGAGGATCTGGCCCTGGTGAAGCACGGTGACCTTGTGCGCGATGTCCTCGACGAACTTCATGTCGTGCTCGATCACCAGCACCGAACGGTTCTTGATGATGCGGTTGAGCAGCTCGGCGGTCTTGGCGCGCTCGGACACGCTCATGCCCGCGACGGGCTCGTCCAGCATCAAGAGGTCCGGATCCTGGATCAGCAGCATGCCGATCTCGAGCCACTGCTTCTGGCCGTGGCTGAGCAGATCGGCGTTCACGTTGAGCCGGTCCTTCAGGAAGATCATTTCGGCGACTTCGTGCACCCGGTCGCGCACGGCGGCGTCGCGGGTGAAGGTCAGCGCGCCGAACACCGAGCGGCCGCGCGGATAGGAGATCTCCAGATTCTCGAACACCGTGAGATCGTCGTAGATCGACGGGTTCTGGAATTTACGGCCGACGCCCGTCTTGACGATCTCATTTTCCTTCATCCGCGTCAGCTCCTTGCCACGGAACTGGATCGAGCCGGACGTTGCTTTGGTCTTGCCGCAGATCAAATCGAGCACGGTGGTCTTGCCGGCGCCGTTGGGACCGATGATGACGCGGATCTCGTTCTCGTCGACGTAGAATGAGAGATCGTTGACCGCCTTGAACCCGTCGAACGACACGGTCAGTGCTTCGACGGCGAGCAGGAATTCCTCGGGCTGGTGACCGACGAGCATGATCTATCTCCTCACTGCCAGCGCGGCATCGGCATCGTGGTGACCTACGAGCATGATGATCTCCTCACTCCGCCGGGGCGCCGTCGGCGACGGAGCTGTCGGTCCAACCTTCGGGCTTCGGCTTGCGCGACGAGATCAGGCGATCGATGCGCGGCTGCACGTAGTCGCCCCAGATCCCGGCAAGGCCGTTCGGGAAGGCCAGCACCACGGCGATGAACAGGCCGCCGAGGCCAAACAGCCACAATTCGGGAAAGGTTTCCGACAGGCTGGTCTTGGCGAAGTTGACCAGCAGCGTGCCGTAGACCGCGCCTAGGATCGAGAGCCGGCCGCCGACGGCGGTGTAGATCACCATTTCGATCGACGGCACGATGCCGACGAAGGACGGCGACATGAAGCCGACATTGAGCGCGAACATGGCGCCGCCGATCGCGGCGAACACGGCGGCGATGCAGAAGGCGAAGATCTTGAAATTCGCGACGCTGTAGCCGGAGAAGCGGACCCGATCCTCCTTCTCGCGCATCGCGACCAGGATGCGTCCGAGCTTGGAGTGCCGGACGAACTGCGCGATCATGATGCAGGCGAACAGAAGTCCGACTTCAAAGAAGTACAGCACGATCTTGGCGTGATCGGGCCGGATGTCCCAACCCTTCAGCGTCCGCAGATCGGTCATGCCGTTGATGCCGCCGGTGTAGCCCTGCTGTCCCACGATCAGGATGGTGAGGATGGCCGCGACCGCCTGGGTGATGATGGCGAAGTAGGTGCCGCCGACCCGGCGCTTGAACATCGCGGTGCCGATGATGAGAGCGAAGATGCCGGGCACGAGAATGATGGCGGCGATCGTGAAGGTGAGGCTGCTGAATGGCTTCCAGAACAGCGGCAGCGCGGTGATTTGATTCCAGTCCATGAAATCAGGGATGCCCGGCGTCGACTGGATCTTGGTGTTCTCCACGCTCGATGCCTCGAGCTTGAGGAACATCGCCATGCAGTAGCCGCCGAGCCCGAAGAACACGCCCTGACCGAGGCTGAGAATGCCGCCATAACCCCAGCAGATCACCAGCCCCAGCGCGACGAAGGCATAGGTCAGATATTTCGCGACCAGATTGAGCCTGAAGACATCGAGCGTGAGCGGCAGGACCACCACCAGGAAGACCGCGAGCACCAGAATTCCGATGAACTCCGAGCGATTGAAGAAGCGATTGTCGGTCATTGCATCAGCCCCAGTTTCTCACTTGCGGACCTTGAGGGCGAACAGCCCTTGCGGCCGCAGCATCAGGATTCCGACAACCGCGAGCAGCGTCAGCACCTTCGCCATCGAGCCGGACATGAAGAACTCGAGGGTGGATTGCGTCTGCGAGATCGAGAAGGCCGAGGCGATGGTGCCGATCAGACTGGCGGCGCCGCCGAACACGACCACCAGGAATGTATCTACGATGTAGAGCTGTCCGGAGGTTGGCCCGGTGGAGCCGATCATCGTAAAGGCGCTGCCGGCGACACCGGCGATGCCGCAACCGAGACCGAAGGTGTAGCGATCGACCTTTTCGGTGTTGATGCCCACCGCGCCGGCCATGATGCGGTTCTGCACGACGGCGCGAACCTGGCGGCCCCAGCGCGACTTGTACATGACATAGGCGACGCCGATGGTGATCAGCACGGTGAGGCACATCACGAAGACGCCGTTGATCGGCACCTCGATGCTGTCGGTGACGTGCAGCGAGCCGAGCATCCATTGCGGCAGCTCGACGCCGACCTCGCGCGCGCCGAACACGGAACGATAGGCCTGCTGCAGCATCAGGCTGAGGCCCCAGGTCGCCAGCAGCGTGTCGAGCGGACGCTTGTAGAGATGCCGTATCAGCACCCATTCCACCAGCATTCCCAGCGCGCCGGATGCGACGAAGGCCAGGATCATCGCCAGGAAGAAGTAGCCGCTGAACAGGCTCGGCAAATAGGCCTGGAAGAAATTCGAGGTCATCCAGGTGACGTAGGCCCCGAGGATCATGAACTCGCCGTGAGCCATGTTGATGACGCCCATCTGGCCGAAGATGATCGCAAGCCCGAGCGCCATCAGGACGTAGACCGAGAACAGGATCAGTCCCGCAAAACCCTGCATGACGAAGATGGAGCCAAGATCACCAAGCGAGTAGTCGCCGAACATCGATGTTCTCCGTCAGGGGTAAGGTCCCGCGTCGCGAGCAGGTTCGCGACGCGGGGGTCTTGGGCGTGGATTTGCTGTCCACGCCAGGGAGAGGCTTGGGAGAAAGCGCGACTGATGCCGCGACTTACTGATAGCCCTTGGGGAACGGATCCGGCTCGACGAGATCGGCGGTCTCGTAGATCAGCTCGAACTGACCATCGAGCTTGGCGCGTCCCACCCGGGTCTTCGACCAGAGGTGATGGTTCTCGTGGATGCGGACATAGCCTTCCGGCGCACCCTTGAACTCGACGCCGGGCGAGGCCGCCGCGATCTTGTCGACGTCGAACGAGCCCGCCTTCTCCACCGTTAACTTCCACAGCCACGGGCCGAGATAGGCAGCCTGGGTGACGTCTCCGATCACGGTCTTCTCGCCCCACATCTTCTTGAACGCGGGCACGAAGCCCTTGTTGTTCGGATTGTCGAGCGACTGGAAGTACTTCATGCAGGCATAGGCGCCCGCGATGTTCTCGCCGCCGATGCCGTCGATTTCGTCCTCGGTCACCGAGATCGTCAGCAACGCCTGCTTGGAAAGGTCGATGCCGGCGGCCTTGAGCTGCTTGTAGAACGCGACGTTCGAGCCGCCGACGACGTCGGTGAAGATCACGTCGGGCTTGGTCAGCTTGATCTTGTTGATGACCGAGTTGAACTGGGTGTTGCCAAGCGGATAATACTCCTCGCCGACGACCTTGCCCTTCAGCACGTTCTCGACGTGCTTGCGCGCGATCTTGTTCGAGGTGCGCGGCCAGATGTAGTCGGAGCCGATGAAGAAGAACGACTTGGCGCCCTTTTCCTTGGCGATCCAGTTCAGGCCGGCGAGAATCTGCTGGGTCGCCTCCTGGCCGGTGTAGATCACGTTCTTGGACTGCTCGAGGCCTTCATAGAAGGTCGGGTAATAGAGCATGCCGTTGTACTGCTCCATGACCGGCAGCACCGCCTTGCGGGAGGCCGAGGTCCAGCAGCCCATGATCGCCGCGACCTTGTCGTTGACGAGCAGCTTCTTGGCCTTCTCCGCGAAGGTCGGCCAGTCGCTGGCGCCGTCTTCCTGGATGAACTTGATCTTGCGCCCGAGCACGCCGCCCATGGCGTTGATCTGCTCGATGGCGAGCTTTTCGGCCTCGATCGAGCCGGTCTCGGAGATGGCCATGGTGCCGGTCGCCGAGTGCAGGATGCCGACCGTCACCTCGGTGTCGGTGACCGCGAGGCCCGTGGTGTTGACCGCCGAGGTCGCAGGAGCCTGCGCAAAAGACGCCCGCGGCAGCATCGTGATGGCCGGCACGGCGGCCATTCCCATCAATAGTTTACGCCGGAGCGGCGACAACAGGCCCTTGTTTGCTTCGTCTGACATGAGCACCCCACTTTTGTTCGAGGACACGCGATTGGTGCCGTGAGGATGGCTCGAATTTGTGCAGCGCAAGCATACGCAAGATCGCGTATACTGCACCGCAAAATACCGACGTAGGCTTCTGGTACGGAAATTGCGAGAGCTCCGGGTCCGTATCGGAAGTGGGGTAACGAGTGGCAGGGCGGCAGCGAATAGACCGCGTCAGGCGCCAGTACAACCAGTGGGTCGCCAATCAGACGCTGGAAGACTACGCGCTGCGCTTCACCGCCAAGAGCGCGCGCCGCTGGTCTGCCGCCCGTGTCGCCAACACTGCACTCGGCGCCATCTCCTTTCTGGCGCTGGAAGCGATCGGCGGCACCATCACGCTGAACTACGGCGTCACCAACGCGAGCGCCGCGATCCTCGTCGTCTCCACCATCATCTTCTTCTGCGGCGTACCGATTGCCTATTACGCAGCCAAATGCGGCATCGACATTGACCTGCTCACCCGCGGCGCCGGCTTCGGCTATATCGGCTCGACCGTCACGTCGCTGATCTACGCCTCCTTCACCTTCATCTTCTTCGCCATCGAGGCGGTGATCCTGGCAACGGCGCTGGAGATGTGCTTCGGCATTCCGCGCCCGATCGGCTATCTCATCAGCGCGGTCGCGATCATTCCGCTCGTGACCTACGGCATCACGCTGATCAGCCGCTTCCAGCTCTGGACGCAGCCGATCTGGATCATCCTGCACATCCTGCCCTTTGCCGCGATCGCCTGGGCCAACCCCTACTCGTTCACGGAGTGGCGCAAGTTCGCCGGCGAGCATGGCGACCCGAGCGGGCATTTCGATCTGCTGCTGTTCGGTGTCGCATCCTCCGTGGTGTTCTCGCTGGTGGCGCAGATCGGCGAGCAGGTCGACTTCCTCCGGTTTCTGCCGCGCGATCGCCGCACGTCGCGGACGTCGTGGTGGATCGCCCTGCTGATCGCGGGCCCGGGCTGGATCATCTTCGGCGCACTGAAATTGTTGCTGGGCTCCTTTCTCGCCTTCTTTGCGCTGAGCCACGGCCTCTCGGGCGAGCTGGCGGCCGAGCCCGCGCACATGTATCTCGAAGCGTTTCGCTACGTGCTGTCGCAACCGGACCTGGCGCTGGCGCTCACCGGCACGTTCGTGATCCTGTCGCAGCTCAAGATCAACGTCACCAATGCCTATGCCGGCTCGATCGCCTGGTCGAACTTCTTCTCGCGTCTGACGCACAGCCACCCCGGCCGGGTGGTCTGGCTGGTGTTCAACGTGACGGTGGCGCTGCTGTTGATGGAGATCGGCGTCTACAAGGCGCTGGAGCAGACGCTGGCGCTCTATTCCAATGTCGCGATCGCCTGGGTCGGCGCGCTCGTCGCCGATCTCGTCGTCAACAAGCCGCTCGGCCTGCGCCCGCCGCAGATGGAGTTCAAGCGCGCCCATCTCTACGACATCAATCCGGTCGGTGTCGGCGCCATGACGATCGCGACCATCGTCTCGATCGCGGCGTTTTACGGCCTGTTCGGCCCGACCATGAAGGCGCTCGCCGCCTTCGTCGCGCTGACGGTCGCGTTCGTCACCGCGCCCGTCATCGCCTGGCTCACCGACGGAAAGTACTACATCGCGCGCAAACCGAAGAAGAGCTGGGCCAATATCGAGTCGATCCAGTGCTGTATCTGCGAGCACAGCTTCGAGCCGGAGGACACGACGTCCTGCCCCGCTTATGCCGGCCCGATCTGCTCGCTGTGCTGCTCGCTCGATGCACGCTGCCACGACCTCTGCAAACCGCATGCGCGCGCGCAGGTGCAGTTCGCCGAAGCGCTCGGCAGGATCTTGCCGCAGCCGATCTATCAGCGGATCAACTCGCAGTTCGGCCACTATGTCGGGGTGTTCGTGGTCTCCGCCGGCCTCGTCGCGCTGGTGCTGGGACTGATCTATCTCCAGACCTCGGCGAGCGTGCCCGGCGAGAATTTGCTCGTCTCGAACGTGCTCTGGAAGGTGTTCTTCTCGCTCAGCATCATCATCGGCGTGGTGGCCTGGCTGTTCGTGCTGGCGCAGCAGAGCCGCCGCGCCGCCGAGGCCGAGACGCGGCGGCAGACGACGCTGCTGATCCAGGAGATCGACGCGCACAAGCGCACCGACGCCGAGCTTCAGCGCGCCAAGGAGGTCGCCGAATCCGCCAACCTCGCCAAGAGCCGCTACGTGGTGGGGCTGAGCCACGAGTTGCGCTCGCCGCTGAACGCGATCAGCGGCTATGCCCAGCTCCTGGAACAGGACGCAACGCTCAGCACCAAGCCGCGCGACCAAGTCCGCGTCGTCCGTCGCAGCGCCGATCACCTCTCCGGCCTGATCGATGGCATTCTGGATATTTCCAAGATCGAGGCGGGGCGGCTGTATCTGTCGCGCGACGAGGTGCGGCTGAGCGATTTCCTCGACCAGCTGGTCGGCATGTTCCGTCTCCAGGCGGCCGCCAAGGGCATCGACTTCGTGTTCAGGCGGCCCGCGCATTTGCCGGTCGTGGTCTACGCCGACGAGAAGCGGCTGCGCCAGGTGCTGATCAATCTGCTCTCCAACGCGATCAAGTTCACCCAGACCGGCAGCGTGCAGTTCGTCGTGCACTATCGCAGCCCCGTTGCCGAGTTCGAAGTGATCGACACCGGCCCCGGCATCCAGGGCGACGACCTCGAACGCATCTTTGCGCCCTTCGAGCGTGGCGCGCTCGGCGTCTCGCAGCCGCAGACCGGCACCGGGCTGGGCCTGACCATCAGCCGGCTGCTCGCCGGCGTCATGGGCGGCGACATCAAGGTCCTGAGCACGGTTGGCGCCGGGAGTACCTTCAAGGTCAAGATCCTGCTGTCGGAAGTCGCCAATCCGCTGCGCATCGCGCCGGTGGAGGCGCCGGTCTCCGGCTATCGGGGCGCACGCAAGACCATCCTCATCACCGACGACGACCCCGTGCATCGCGACCTCCTGCGCGAGGTGCTGGCGCCGCTCGGCTTCATCCTGCTCAGCGCACCCGACGGGCCAGGATGCCTCGCGCTGGCACAGCATTGCCGGCCCGACCTGTTCCTGCTCGACATCTCGATGCCCACCATGGACGGCTGGGCCGTCGCGGAGGCCTTGCGCAAGAGCGGCCATCACCAGGCGCGCATCCTGATGGTGTCGGCGAGCGCCCTGGAGGCTCACGGCACGCCGCTGGCGCAGCCCTTCCACGACGGCTATCTGATGAAGCCGATCGACATTCCCCGGCTGCTGGAGACGATCCGCCAGCTCCTGAAGATCGAATGGCAGTACGGCTCGGACCAGATCGCGGTGCCGTTCTGGCGGCCCGAGAGCGGATCAAGGCCACCGGTGCGGCACATCGAGGCGCTGATGGGGCTCGGCCAGATCGGCTACGTCAAGGGCATCCAGTTGAAGCTGGACGAGATCGGCAGCGAGCACCCCGAGCATGCCGACTTCGTCGCGGAAATGCGGTCGCTGGTCGACCGCTTCGATCTCGACCGGTACATGGCCACATTGAAGACGTTGCATGCGCATGAGCATTGAGTCGAGGAAGCGCGATGTCGCGCTCGTTGTCGATGACTCCCCGGAGACGCTGCGGCTCCTGACCGACGCGCTCGACGGCGCCGGGATGACGGTGATGGTGGCGCTCGACGGCGCGGCCGCGATGCGCATCGTCGACCAGATCACGCCCGACATCGTGCTGCTGGACGCCGTGATGCCCGGCATGGACGGATTCGAGACCTGCCGCCGGCTCAAGCGCGATGCGGGCGTTGCCAACGTGCCCGTGATCTTCATGACGGGCCTTGCGGAGACCGAGCACATCGTGCGTGGGCTGGAGGCCGGCGGCGTCGACTACGTGACAAAACCGATTGTGATCGAAGAGATGCTGGCGCGCATCCGCGTCCATCTCGGCAACGCCCGCCTGACCCAGAGCGCGCGCGCCGCGCTCGACGTCTCCGGCCGCTTCCTGTTCGCGGTCAACCGCCAGGGCCACGTGCTCTGGGCCACCCCGCAGGCGCAAAAACTGCTGGCCGATCATCATGGCGCGCAGGCCGACGACTTCGTCCTGCCGCCATCGCTCCTGCAATGGCTGGAGCAAGCGAAAGACAAGGGCAGCTCGAAGTCGCAGGCAGCTCCCCTGCCCGACAATCCGCAACTGCGGCTCTACTACATGGGCGAAACCGCGCCGAACGAATTCCTGCTGCGGCTGTCCAAGGAGTCCGGCACTGCGCTGCCGCCCGAATTCACCAGCGAGCTCGGCCTCACCACCCGCGAGGGCGAAGTGCTGGCGTGGCTCAGCAAGGGCAAGACCAACCGCGACATCGCGCAGATCCTGGGCTTGAGCCCGCGCACCGTCGACAAGCACCTGGAGCAGATCTACGCCAAGCTCGGCGTGGAGAACCGCACCGCGGCGGCGGCGATTGCAACGAATGCGACAAGAAGGAATTCGTGAGCGCCCTGTTGTTGAGTTGGTACGCCATTCGCCAACCAGCGGTGCCGTCCCGGGGCGCGCGTAGCGCGAGCCCGGGACCCACTAGCCACAGGGAGATATTTGGCGAAGACTCGGAGTTGCCAGCTTACCGGACAACCACCGCCTGGGAGTATGGGTCCCGGGCTCGCGCTACGCGCGCCCCGGGACGACAGGAGGGTGTGTGGTGATCGCAGCCACCCCCCACACCAACGACTCCCTCATCCGTAAACAAACGCCCCGTCGTCCAGATCCGTCTTCGGGATCTCGTCCTTCTCGGTCCAGTAATCCTGGCTGTGCTGCCATTCCGGCTTGTCGCCGCGCTTGGGCAGCAGGTCCATGTTGCGCATGATGTAGCCGGGATTGAAGTTTTCCGGATCGATCCAGGGCAGGATCGGCATGTTGTGGTCCTCAGGCCGCAGCCTGACCTCGACTTTCTTCGTGCCCTTGGCCTTCATATGGCCGAGCAGCCGGCAGACAAAATCGGCAACGAGGTCGACGCGCAGCGTCCAGCTCGCGCGGAAATAGCCGAACACCCAGACCATATTCGGCACGCCCGTGAACATCATGCCGCGATAGGTCACGGTGTCGCCGAAGGCGAGCGGCTTGCCGTCGATCTCGAAGGCGATGTCGCCGAGCGCGGCGAGATTGAAGCCGGTCGCGGTGACGACGATATCGGCCTCGAGCAGCTTGCCGGACTTGAGCTGGATACCGTTCTCGACGAAACACTCTATCTCGTCGGTGACGACGGAGGCCTTGCCGCTGGCGATGCCCTTGAACAGATCGGCATCGGGCACAAAGGCAATGCGCTGTCGCCACGGCCGGTAGGTCGGCGTGAAATGCGTCTCGACGTCGTAGTCCGGCCCGAGAACCGCGCGGATCTGGTCGATCAGATCCTTTTTCACCTGCTCCGGCTTGGCGATGCAGAGCTTTGTGAAAGCATCCTGCTCGAACAATATTTTGCGGCGGACGATCTCGTGGATCCATTCCTCGTCGACCTGAAGCCGGCGCAGCTCTTCGGCGATCTCGATGGCGTTGCGGCCAAGCCGGAAATAGGTCGGCGAACGCTGCAGCATGGTGACATGCGCGCAGGCGTCGGCGATGTTCGGCACCAGCGTCGCCGCTGTCGCGCCCGAGCCGATCACGACGACCTTCTTGTTCGCGAGGTCGATATCGTCGGGCCAGCTCTGCGGATGGACGATGCGGCCCTTGAAGCGGTCCATGCCCTTCCATTCCGGCGTGTAGCCTTCCGAATGGCGGTAGTAGCCCTGGCACATCCACAGGAAGTTGGCGGTGAAGGTCTTCGCCTCGCCGGTGTCCGTCGTCGTCGCCTCGATGGTCCAGAGATTCTGTTCGCTCGACCAGCTCGCGGAATTGATCCTGTGCTTGTAGCGGATGTGCCGGGCGATATCGTTGTCGTCGATCACCTCGTTCATGTAAGCGAGGATTTCCTCGGCGGTCGCGATCGGCGGTCCGACCCAGGGCTTGAAGCTGTAGCCGAAGGTATGGAGATCGCTGTCCGAGCGAATGCCGGGATAACGATGCGTGCTCCAGGTGCCGCCGAACGTCGCCTGCGTTTCCAGGATGACGTAGCTCGTGCCGGGAAGCTGTTTTTCGATGTGATAGGCGCTGCCGATGCCGGAGATGCCGGCGCCGACGATCAGCACATCGAAGTGCTCTGAAACCTGTTTGGTGGTGGCGTGACTGCGAACAGCGACATTCATTTGTTGCTTCTATGCCTTGCTTGTTTTTGTGGCCGCCCTTGACCGGACGGCGCGTTTCCTCCGCGACGGGCATGGTCGCCCATCGCGCTTCCACTTCAAAATGACATAGATCAATTCGTGGTCAAACTATAACGCCGCACCCCAGCTCCGCGCGGTCTGCAAAATCCAGTCGCGATAGAGCGTGAGCGGCGTGACGCCGGTCAATCCGCCGCAGCCGGCGGCCCCGTTCGGCCCCGTGGACCAGCTGATGACGCCGACAAGCACCGGACCGTTCGGCTTGTCCTCGAACACCGGACCGCCGGAATCGCCGGTGCAGGCGCCAATTCCGTCGCGAACACCGTTGGTTACGGGATCGACCAGCCGGATCTGGAACGTGCCGGGCTGGCCCGTGGCCACGAGCCCGGCAACGCGCGTCGCGCCGCCGCTCTTGCCGTCGCCACGCACCGTGACGCCGATACCGGCGATGACGAAGCGGCTGCCGACCTGGATTGGAATGGTCGGCGCGCCGACTGACGCCGTCGATTTTCCCTTGAGTGGAATTTCCAGTTGCAGCAATGCAACGTCCGCGGTGGCGCGGTGCGCCTGCATCGCCTGCATGTTGAAGTTGGGATGGATCGCGACGGTGCGCACGTTCAGCAGTTGCGGCGTACCGTCAGCGCCGCGATCGACGATCTTGTAATCCGCGCCGGGCTGCACACAGTGGGCGACGGTCAGCACGACCTTCGGGGCGATCAGGCTGCCGGTGCAGAAATTGCCACGCGAGCCGACGATGGTGACGACCGCGCGCGCGACACCATCGGCCTGCGGCGTGCCGCCACCGACGATGGCGTGTGCGGGCGTGGCGAGCAGCAGCGCTGCTGCGATGAGGGTTGCAAGCTTCTTCATGGGAACACGCTTTGGCGTCGGCATCGGTGACGGCGGGATTGCTTCGGACTGGCCCTTGCCGATAGCCCATGCTAGCGCTCTTGGAAAGGAATTGACGAGGGCGGGATCTTGACGATCGAGGCTGTGATCTTTGATTTTGGCGGCGTGCTGACGAGCTCGCCATTCGAGGCCTTCGCGCGGTACGAGACCGAGCGCGGCCTGCCCATCGACATCATCCGGCGCACCAACGCCGCCAATCACCTGGAAAACGCCTGGGCGAAGTTCGAGCGGGCCGAGGTCGATATCGACACCTTCGACAAGCTGTTCGCGGAAGAATCGCGCGCGCTCGGCGCAGAGGTGCGCGGCCGCGACGTGCTGCCGCTGCTTCAGGGCGATCTGCGTCCCGAGATGGTCGAGGCCCTCAAGCGCATCAAGGCGCAATTCAAGACCGGCTGCATCACCAACAATCTGCCCGCCAACGCGATCGGCAGCATGACCGGGCGCTCGCTCTACGTCGCCGAGGTGATGGTTCTGTTCAACCACGTCATCGAATCCGCCAAGATCGGCCTGCGCAAGCCCGACTCGCGCATCTACAGGATGATGGTCGAGACGCTGAAGGTCGATCCGAAGAAGTGCGTTTATCTGGACGACCTCGGCGTCAATCTGAAACCCGCGCGTGAGATGGGCATGACCACGATCAAGGTGACGAGCGGGGCGCAGGCGATTGCGGAGCTTGAGGCGGCGACGGGGCTGAAGCTGGGGTAGCTGGCGCGTCATTCTCCGTCATTGCGAGCGCAGCGAAGCAATGACTGCGCGGCACGGTCTTGCCTGGCTGACTGACTACTCCGCCGCGGCGGCGATCCGCTCCGGAAAGGCGGCCGCCAGCGATGCTCTATCCGGCTTCAGCACACCGCGCTCCGTGATGAGACCGGTGACCAGCCGCGCCGGCGTCACGTCGAACGCGTAATTCGCGACCGGCGAGCCCTCCGGCACGACGCGCACCGTCTCCAGCCGGCCGTCCGCGGTGCGGCCGGTCATGTCGGTGACCTCCGTGCCGCTGCGCTGCTCGATCGGGATGTCGCGGATACCGTCGTCAACGGCGAAATCGATCGTCGGCGATGGCAACGCGACATAGAACGGCACGCCGTTGTCGTGCGCGGCAAGGGCCTTCAGATATGTGCCGATCTTGTTGCAGACGTCGCCATTGGCGGCGACGCGATCGGTGCCGACGATGGCGAGGTCGACCATGCCGTGCTGCATCAGGTGTCCGCCGGTATTGTCGGGGATGACCGTGTGCGGCACGCCGTGATGGCCGAGCTCCCAGGCTGTGAGCGAGGCGCCCTGGTTGCGCGGACGGGTCTCGTCGACCCAGACATGGACCTTGATGCCACGCTCATGCGCCAGATAGATCGGTGCCGTTGCGGTGCCCCAGTCGACGGTGGCGAGCCAGCCGGCATTGCAATGGGTCAGCACATTGACCGTCTCGCCCGGCTTCTTCTTTGCGACGATCGCCTCGATCAGCTTCAGGCCGTTGCCGGCGATGCCGCGGTTGATCTCGACGTCCTGCTCGACGATCTCGTCGGCGCGCGCATAGGCCGCCTCCGCCCGTTCAACCGGATCGACCGGCGTGAGCGCCGTGCGCATCTCGTCCAGCGCCCATTTCAGATTGATCGCCGTAGGCCGCGCCACGACCAGCGTGTCATAGGCACGCTTGAGACCGGCGTCGGATGAGTCCTCGCGCATGGCGAGCGCCATGCCGTAGGCCGCGGTCGCGCCGATCAGCGGCGCGCCGCGCACCAGCATGTCGCGGATGGCGACCGCAGCGTCTTCGCATGAGGTCAGCTTCGCGACGACGAACTCATGCGGCAGCCGGCGCTGGTCGATCGCTCCGACCGACCAGCCGTCGCGCTCGCGCCAGATGCTGCGGAAATGCTTGCCGTCAACCTTCATGGCATTCTGCCTTTCGTATCACGCCCGCAGGATGCGCCCGGCCACCGCATCGAGCTTCTTCAAGAGCTCGGGATCGCGCGCCTCGGGCGCCGTGATCAGCGCGGTGTCGAGCGCGCGGTCCGAACCGATCGGGCACGGCTCGTGCTCGCGCGGAAAGTCCCTCGCGAGCCGCGCCACCAGCGCCTTGGCCTTGTCGGCGTTCGAGGTCAGCACGCGGATGATGTCCTGGACGGTGACGGCATCGTGATCGGGATGCCAGCAGTCGAAATCCGTCACCATCGCGACCGTGGCGTAGCAGATCTCGGCCTCACGCGCGAGCTTTGCCTCGGGCATATTGGTCATGCCGATCACGGAATAGCCCGATGTCTTGTAGGTCATGCTCTCCGCGTAGGTGGAGAATTGCGGCCCCTCCATGCAGAGATAGGTGCCGCCGCGCGCAAACGCGATGCCCTCGGCTTCAGCTGCCGCCGCAAGATGGATGCGCAGACGCGGCGAGACCGGATGCGCCATCGACACATGCGCGACGCATCCCCTGCCGAAGAACGAGCTCTCGCGCTTGTGGGTGCGATCGACGAACTGGTCGACAAGAACGAAGGTGCCGGGCGGCAGTTCCTCCCTGAACGAGCCGCAGGCCGACAGCGAGATCAGGTCGGTGACGCCGGCCCGCTTCAGAACATCGATGTTGGCGCGATAATTGATGTCGGAGGGCGACAGCCGGTGACCCTTGTCGTGCCGCGGCAGGAATACGATCGGCAGGCCGGCAATCGAGCCGCGCCGCAGGGGGGCCGACGGCTCGCCCCAGGGGCTCTTGATCACTTCTTCGCGCGCGCCCTCGAGACCCGGCAGATCGTAGATGCCGGAGCCACCGATGATGCCCAATACCGCTTGCGTCATGCCTGCTCCACCCGTTCGCCATGTGCGACATGGTTAAGCTATGCCAGTTTTGCGGCGGTTTTGGAACGGGGACGCTGGGGCGATGCCGGTGCTGTGAGGAGCGGAAAAGCGGCGCTGCATACTCACTGTCGTCCCCGCGAACGCAGGGGCCCATAGCCACAGGGCGCAGTTTGGCGAGGATTCGTCGTTCTGAGCCGCGACCTTCAACAGGTCGATAGATTCCGCGGTATGGGTCCCTGCGTTCGCAGGGACGACACCGGTGGTCTTGATTAAGCCGCCGCCGCCAGCTGCAGCTGGGTTGCGACCATCCGTTCCAGCGTCTCGACCGACTGGAAGTTCTCCGGCGTGATCTCGGACTGCGGGATGGTGAAGTCGAACTCGGCTTCGACGCCGAGCATCAGATTGACCATGTCCATCGAGGTCAGGCCCGCATCGACGAGCTTCGCCTGTGGCGTGATGTCCGCGGTGAGCGAGTTCTGCTCGAGGATGCCCTTCACCAGCTTGATGATGCGATCGCGCACGTCGGTATCGAAGGCCTGCATCGGTAAATTCCCATCTGTCTATTCAACGGTCGGACCGGTTGCCGGCTACGATGGGCGCGACGGGCCGATCCGACAATGGGCGCCACCATTACTTCGCCTTTCTTAGTAAACGATGACTCAGATTGTCTGGAATTCCGGGTTCTTCCAGATCCCTAACACGATCGCGGAATTGTCGGCGATGCAAACAACCCGAACTTAACTGTTCGTTCGGAATTGCGGTTTGTTTACCCTCTATTTCATCGACGAATTTGAATTAAATCCGTAGCCTCGTCTCACAAGCAAAGATGGTCGGAGGATCGCTTGCACGGCATCGCGAATGATGCCGGCGATCCTGAACGGCAAACCGGAGGCGGACGGGTATGAACGTGCGTGAAGCAGTCCTCACTGTCGACGAAACGCAAGCGAGCTTTCTCGAACACGGCCCCTCCCTCATCGAACGCGCTACCCTGACAGCCACTGCGGCGGCTGCCGACGCGAACGGGGTCGATCGCGACGCCCGCTTCCCCCACAAGGCTTTCGAGGTCGCGCGTGAGCAGAAGCTGCTCGGCGTCATGATCCCGGTCGAGTTCGGCGGTCTTGGCGCTTCGATCTACGACGTCACCGACATCTGCTACACGCTCGGACGTGCCTGCGCCTCGACCGCGATGATCTACGCGATGCACACGACCAAGGTCGCCTGTGTCATCAGGCACGGCCACGGCATCCCCTGGATGGAAACGATGATGCGCCGGGTCGCCCGCGACCAGTGGCTGCTCGCCTCCTCCACCACCGAAGGCCAGAACGGCGGCAACATTCGCGCCAGCGCCGCGGCGGTCGACCACGCCGGCGACGTAGTCTCGCTGGTGCGCGACGCCACCGTGATCTCCTACGGTGCGGAGGCCGACGGCCTCGTCACGATCGCCCGCCGTGCCACCGAGGCCGCCGCCTCCGACCAGGTTCTGCTGGCGCTCGCCAAGGACGATTATTCGCTGAAGCAGACGCAGGGCTGGGAGACGCTCGGCATGCGCGGCACCTGCTCGACCGGCTTCGAGCTGAAGGTCGATTGCCCGGCCGACCGCATCTTTCCGGAATCCTATGACAAGATCCATGCCCAGACCATGACGCCGTTCGCGCATCTGTGCTGGTCCTCGGCCTGGGCCGGCATCGCCGCTGCGGCCGTGACCCGTGCGCAGGCTTTCGTTCGCAAGGCGGCCCGCACCTCGGGCGGCCAGATGCCGCCCGCCGCGGCGCATTTCACGGCCGCGAAGATGTCGCTGGCCAAGTTGCGCGCGCTGATCGCAGCCAATGTCGACACCTTTGCCCGCGCCGAGCATGACGAGCGCGCGCTGGGCTCGCTCGATTTCCAGTCCTCGATCACGCTGTTGAAGGTGCAGGCCTCCGAGCTCGCGGTCGAGACCGTGATGCATGCGATGCGCACCGCGGGCCTCTCCGGCTACCGCAACGACGGCGAGTTCACCATGGGCCGCCACCTGCGCGACGTGCTGTCCTCGCCGATCATGATCAACAACGACCGCATTCTCGCCAACGCCGCCACTTCGACGCTGATGAGCGGCATTCCGGCAAGCCTTCGAGACTAGAAAGCCTTCGCGACTGACGTGCCTTTCGGCCAAAAAGAACAATTTCAGATAGCAGGAAGTCGAACATGAACATTGCTGTTCTCCCCAGCTCGCCCGAGACCGCGCCGCAAATCGCAGATCCGCTCGATCATCTCGCCGACAAACTGTTCCACCCCATGGGCTCGGACGGCGTTTACGCCCGCACCGCGCTCTATGAGGGCGTCGTGGAGCGTCTCGCCGCGCTGATCACGAGCCATCGCGAGACCGGCACCGAGGTCATGCGCTTTCCTCCGGTGATGAGCCGGGCCCAGCTCGAGAAATCCGGCTATCTCAAGAGCTTTCCGAACCTGCTCGGCTGCGTCTGCGGCCTGCACGGTACCGAACGCGAGATCAACGCGGCGGTGAGCCGCTTCGATGCCGGCGGCGACTGGACTTCATCGCTCTCGCCGGCCGACCTCGTGCTGTCGCCCGCCGCCTGCTACCCGGTCTATCCGATCGCGGCGAGCCGCGGACCTTTGCCGAAGGGCGGCCTGCGCTTCGACGTCGCCGCCGATTGCTTCCGCCGCGAGCCGTCGAAACATCTCGACCGGCTGCAATCGTTCCGGATGCGCGAATATGTCTGCATCGGCGGCCCCGACGACGTCGCCGATTTCCGCGAGCGCTGGATGGTGCGCGCGCAGGCGATTGCCCGCGACCTCGGCCTGACCTTCCGCGTCGACTATGCCAGCGACCCCTTCTTCGGCCGCGTCGGCCAGATCAAGGCGGTCAGCCAGAAGCAGCAGCAGCTCAAGTTCGAGCTCCTGATCCCGCTCCGTTCGGAGGATCAGCCGACCGCCTGCATGAGCTTCAACTATCACCGCGAGCATTTCGGCACGACCTGGGGCATCGAGGACGCCAATGGCGAACCCGCGCATACCGGCTGCGTCGCCTTCGGCATGGACCGCCTGGCCGTCGCCATGTTCCACACCCACGGCACCGATCTCGCCGCCTGGCCCGCCAAGGTGCGGGAGATCATGGGCATGCAGCCGTTGGCCACGGCCGATGCCCATGGTGAAGGCTGGCGCTAGAGCCTGATCCGGACCGAAGGGCCGCGTTAGCGCAAAGTGCGGGGCGGTTTTCCGAAAAGATCGTGCTGAAGCGATAGAGCGAACGAGGCCTGCCATTTCCACGGGTAAAACGAGCGTGATCCACACCAAGGTCCGATGCCGCGAGATCACCGAGGCCGACGTCGATGCGGTCGCGGACCTGCTGACGCGCGGCTTCGTCGGCCGCTCGCGCAACTACTGGATCCAGGGCCTGCGCCGGCAGGCCTTCCGGCCCGTGCCGGAGGGCTATCCGCGCTTCGGCTACATGCTCGACAATGACGGCGAGCCCGTCGGCGTGCTGCTGCTGATCTACACAGCGCGGAAGCACGGCGAAGAGACCGCCATCCAGTGCAATCTGTCGAGCTGGTTTGTCGATCCGGCCTACCGCAACTACGCCCCGCTGCTGACCAAGATCGCGCAGCGGCACAAGGATGTCACCTATCTCAACATCAGCCCGGCCCCGTGGACCTGGCCGATCATCGAGACGCAGGGCTTTCGTGCCTATTGCCACGGCATCTTCTTCTCCGTGCCCGCACTCGCGCGCCCTCCGCGCTGGAGCAAGATCGAGGTCATCTCGCAACACGCCAAGACGATCGAAGGGCTGACCGACGACGAGACGCAGCTCCTCACGCGGCATGCCCGCTACAATTGCCTCAGCCTGGTCTGCCGCACCCCGAAGGGAACGTTCCCCTTCATCCTGCAGCCGGTGCGCATCCGCCGCGGCTTCATCGCGCCGCCGGCGATGAAGCTGATCTATTGCCGCAGCGCCGCCGAATACGCCGCCTGCGCAGGCCGCATCGGCCGGCTGCTGCTACGGCTCGGCAAGATCTCGGTGGCGATCGATTCCAATGGCCCGATTCCCGGCCTCGCCGGCATCTACACCGAGCGGCGCGGCCGTAAGTATTTCAAGGGTCCGCACCGGCCGCAGCTCGGCGACCTCACGGATACGGAACTCGTGCTGTACGGGCCGTAGGGGACGCTCGGCCCAAGAATGCGCTGCCGTCCATGCAAACGCAGGGACGACAGCGGAGTTTGTCGCGCGCTCGGCACACGTCTCTCCATCCCCGGTCACCCTCCGTAAACTACGGCGCTTAAGGGAATTTTCCCGCCTCTTCGTTACCCTCCGCGGTTGAATTAAGTTGCGTTAGGTCTATTGCCCGCCGAGACCCGGTCGATCCCATGACGTCGCCCCGCGACAACGAACCTGGTGCACGCCGCGAACAGGGCCCGCAGGCCCTGGTCTCGCTGAGTCAGCTCGCGCTCGACCACATGGAGCAGGGTGTCTGCGTCTACGATGCCGACAACCGGATCGTGCTGGTCAACCAGAGCTATCTGTCGCTGTTCAACATGTCGGCCGACATCGTGCATGTCGGCACGAGCTACCGCGAAGTGCTTGCGCACAGCGCGGCGCGCGGCAACTTCCCGCAACACGAGCTCGACGCGCTGTATACCAAGCGGATCGCGCAGATCGCAGGCGGGAAGCCGTTCCGCACGGAGCAGAAACTGGCGAGCGGACTCGTCATGGCGCTCGAGCTGAAGCCGCTTCCCGGCGGCGGCTGGATGACGATCTGCGATGACGTCAGCCGGCTCGCCCGGCTCGAGGCGGAATTGCGCGTACAGACCGAGCGCAGCCAGCACGCGCTCGCCAACATGTCGCACGGGCTCATCATGTACGATGCCGACAGCCGTGTCGTCGTCTGCAACGAGCGGTTCCTGAACCTCTACAATCTCGACCCCCAAATCGTGAAACCGGGCGTCACGCACAACACGGCCATCGAACACTGGCTGTCGCGCGGCAACCTGCCGGGCATGCCGATTGATGAATTCCGCCACACGCGCCTAGAGGACGTGCGCGCCAGGAAAGCGAAGACCCTGCTGGTGATGCGCTATGACGGCCGGATGGTGCAGGCAGTCTCCCGCTTCCTGCCCGACGGCGGCTGGGTGACGGTGCATGAGGACGTCACCGAGCGGTTGCAATACGAAGAAGCGTTGCGGCAGCAAAACTTCATCCTCGATGCGGCGCTGGAGAACATGGCGCACGGGCTCGCCTTCTACGACAGCGACATGCGCCTGCGCGTCTGCAACACCACCTACCGCAAGATCTACCGGCTGTCGCCGGAGGAGACCAGGCCTGGCACGCATCTCGGCGAGCTGATCGAGCGGTCGATGGCGAACGGGGCGTTCGCGTCCGAATACAGTCCGCAACAGCTGCTGGAAGCCGCCAGCGCGAGGATCGCGAACCACGATTCCTCGCCGATGCGCCGGCGCATGTCGAACGACACCGTGGTCTCGGTGCGCTACTGCGCGCTGCCCGAAGGCGGCTTCGTCGCCACCTACGAGGACATCACCGACCGCGAGCGCGCGATCGAGGAGCTAAGCGAGCAGTATCGTCGCTTCGACGCCGCGCTGAACAACATGAGCCAGGGCCTGTGCATGCTCGATTCGAGCCTGCGCGTGATCGTCTGCAATCGCCGCTATATCGAGATGTATGGGCTGTCGCCCGACATCGTGAAGCCCGGCGTCTCGATGCGCGAGATCATGGAGCATAGCTGTGATCTCGGTATCCATCCGAACACGACCGCCGCCAATATCTATGCCGACTATGTCGAGAGGCTGCGCGAGGGCGAGCACACGCTGCACCGCCACCTGAACGACGGCCGCATCATCAAGCTCAATCACAAGCGGATGGAGCATGGCGGCTGGGTCGTCACCTATGAGGACGTCACCGAGCGCCATAAGGCCCAGGCCCGCGTGGCGCACATGGCGCAGCACGATTCACTGACCGACCTGCCCAACCGCACGCTGTTCCGCGAGAAAATGGGCGAGGGACTGAACCAGGTCGCGATCGCCGGCGGTGCGATGGCCGTGCTGTGCTTCGACCTCGATAATTTCAAGACGGTCAACGACCGCCTCGGCCACGCCGCCGGCGATCGGCTTCTGCGTTGGGTCGCGACACGGCTGAAGGAGAATGTCGGCGAGCATGACACCGTCGCCCGCCTCGGCGGCGACGAGTTCGCCGTTCTCCAGCGCGGACCGCAGCCGCAATCGGCGGAACGGCTCGCCCGCCGCCTGGTCGAGATCATCGGCCACCCGCCGCCGCTGGAAAGCCAGTCGATCCATGTCGGCGTTTCCGTCGGCATCGCCATCGCTCCGGATCACGGGCTCGATGCGGACGAGTTGATGAAATGCGCCGACCTCGCGCTGTACCAGGCCAAGGCCAAGGGGCGCGGCGCCTACCAGCTGTTCGAGCCCGAGATGGAGGAAGAGGCGCGCAGCCGGCACGCGCTGGAGCACGATCTGCGCGGAGCGCTGGAGGCCAGCGAATTCCATCTGGTGTTCCAGCCACAAGTGCGGCTCGACACCACCGAGCTCACCGGCTTCGAGGCGCTGCTGCGCTGGAAACATCCCTCGCGCGGCTTCGTCTCCCCCGCCGAATTCATTCCGCTCGCGGAGGAGAACGGGCTGATCGTCCCGATCGGCGAATGGGTGCTGCGCACGGCCTGTGCGACCGCGGCGTCCTGGCCCGATGTCACTGTCGCGGTCAATTTGTCGCCGGTGCAGTTCCGCTCGCGCGGACTGGTGGCGATGGTCACAAGCGCGCTTGCGGAAGCCGGCCTGCCGCCGCAGCGGCTCGAGCTCGAGGTCACCGAGACGGCGCTGCTCGACGACAGCGAGGCGACGATCGAGATCCTGCACCAGCTGCGCGCGCTTGGCGTGCGCGTCAGCCTCGACGATTTCGGCGTCGGCTATTCCTCGCTGAGCTATTTGCGCAAGTTTCCGTTCGACCGCATCAAGATCGACCGTTCCTTCGTCGGCACGCTCGGCGAAAGCCCGGAGAGCGTCGCCATCGTCCGCACCATCGCCAGCCTCGGCTTCGTGCTCGGCGTCGAGACCACGGCGGAAGGTGTCGAGACGATCGAGCAGTTCGACTTCGTCCGCGAATGCGGCTGCACCGCAGTCCAGGGCTATTATTTCGGCAGGCCGTGCCCGGCAGCCGAGGTCGGACGCACCATCGAGACGCTGAACGCGGTCCGGCGCGTGGCGTAAGGGCTCCGGCTCCCTTTAAATTCCGCCTCTCGGCACGCGTCCAAACGACGAATTGTCGCACGTGCCTTTTCCGGCGGGATCGCCGTCTCGTCCCCTGCGGGCAGTCCGCGCAATACGCTTTTCTTCTCCCATGATTTCAGGAACAATCGTTGTCACAACAACGAGAAACGGCGATCCAACGAGGCCGCCGCGAGGGAGGATTTTGGATGTCGCGATACGGGCTGAAGACGATTGCCTTTGCCGCCATGCATGTTGTGGGCGCGCTGCTCGCGACCGCGGCCGGCGCACAGGACTTTCCCGTCAAACCCATCACGCTGATCGTGCCCTGGCCGGCCGGCGGATCAACCGACATCTCCATGCGCGCGATCGCCGACAGCGCCTCGAAAGTGCTGGGGCAGCCGATCGTGATCGACAACAAGGCCGGCGGCGGCGGCACGGTGGGACCCGCGACCATGGCGGCGGCCGCGAAGCCGGATGGCTACACCATCTCACAGCTCCCCATTACCGTTTTCCGCCTGCCGCTGATGCAGGAAGTGTCATGGGATCCGTCAAAGGACTTTTCCTACATCATTCACCTCACCGGCTATACGTTCGGCGTGACCACCAGCGCGGAGTCGCAGTTCAAGTCCTGGAAGGACGTCGTCGAGTTCGCGAAGGCAAATCCCGGCAAGGTGACCTACGCGACGCCTGGCACCGGCACCTCACTGCACATCGGCATGGAGCAGATCGCGGCGATGTCCGGCATCAAGCTGACGCAAGTGCCGTTCAAGGGCGGCGCCGAGACCAACGCCGCCGTGCTCGGCCAGCACACCATGCTGCAGGCCGACTCCACCGGCTGGCGGCCGCTGGTCGATGCCGGCAAGCTGAAGCTGCTGATGGTGTGGACCGGCGCGCGATCGCCGAACTACCCTGACGTGCCGACGCTGAAGGAGCTCGGCTATCCCATGGTCTACGATTCCCCGTTCGGCATCGCCGGCCCGAAGGGGATGGATCCAAAAATCGTCGCCAAGCTGCACGATGCCTTCAAGAAGGCGGTCGAGGACCCCGCGGTCATCGCGACGCTCGCCAAATACGACATGGTGCCGAATTACAAGAACACCGAGGACTACAAGAAATTCGTCATCGAGGTCACGGATTCCGAGCGCAAGGTGATCGACACGCTCGGGCTTGCGAAGAAGTAGCGTTCTGCTGCCACATATGCTGGCGTCATCCTGAGGCGCGAGCCGCCCTAGCGGCTCGCCTCAAAGGATGGGGACGGGCACCGTCGCCCTTCGAGGGCTTCGCTGCGCTCCGCCACCTCAGGGTGACGGTGATCGGAGAGCAACACGCATGAACAACCAAACCAACGTCAAACTCCGCCTCGACAACTCCGAACTGTGGGGCGGGTTGATCGGGCTCGCGCTCGGCGGCTTCGTGATCTGGTCGGGGCTGAAGCTGAAGCTCGGCACCATCAACGATCCCGGCTCCGGCTACGTGCTGTTCTACACGGGCATCCTGATGTGCGTGTTTGCAACAAGCATCATCATCTCGGCGATCACCGAGGGCGGCCCGACGCTGGCCTCGCGCTGGGAGCACGTGCGCTGGAGCAAGCCGCTTCTCGTCATCGCCTGCCTCACTGCGTTCTCCTTCGCCCTGGAGCCGCTGGGATTCCTGCTGTCGTCGATCCCGTTGCTGCTGCTGTTGTTGCGGCTGATCGATCCCGTGCGCTGGACGCTGGCGATCCCGATCGCCGTGCTGGTGCCATCAGGTATGTGGTGGGTGCTCAAGCGGCTGCTTCTGATCCAGTTGCCCTCGGGCCTGTTCGGGATCGGTTGACCCCATGGATACGCTTGCCAATGTCGCGCATGGGTTCGGCGTCGCACTGACCGGGATCAACCTGCTCTACTGTTTCATCGGCGTCTTCATCGGCACGCTGGTCGGCGTGCTGCCCGGCATCGGGCCGATCTCGGCGATGTCGTTGCTGCTGCCCGTGACGCTGTCGGGCACGCCGGAATCCGGCATCATCATGATGGCCGGCATCTACTACGGCTCGATGTATGGCGGCTCGACCACCTCGATCCTGGTCAATATCCCCGGCGAAGCCGCCTCCGTCGTCACCTGCATCGACGGCCACCAGATGGCGAAGCAGGGTCGCGCGGGCCCCGCGCTCGGCATCTCCGCGTTCGGCTCCTTCATCGCCGGCACGTTTGCGCTGGTCGCACTGATGCTGGTGGCGCCACGACTTGCCGGCATCGCGATCGCGTTCGGCCCGGCCGAGTATTTCAGTCTGATGGTGCTCGGCCTCGTGGTGCTCACCTTCCTGACCCAGGGCTCGATGCCGAAGGCGCTTTTGATGGCGTGCATTGGCGTCGTGCTCGGGCTGATCGGGCTCGACAGCATCACGGCGCAGCCGCGGCTGACATTCGGCCGCATGGAACTGATCGACGGTATCGGTCTCGTGCCCGTCGTGATGGGCCTGTTCGGCGTCGCCGAGGTGCTGCTCAACACCGAGCAGGCGATCAAGCGCGACATCATCAACGCCAAGATCACGCAGCTGTTGCCCAACAAGGCCGATTGGCAGGCGAGCGCCGGCCCGGTGGCGCGCGGCACGCTGCTCGGCTTTTTACTCGGCATCCTGCCTGGCGGCGGCGCGGTGGTGGCCTCGTTCGCCTCCTACGCGCTGGAGAAGCGGCTATCGAAATCACCAGAGCGTTTTGGCCATGGCGCGATCGAGGGTGTCGCCGGCCCCGAGTCCGCCAACAACGCGGCGGCCGGCGGCGCCTTCATTCCGCTGATGACCTTGGGCATCCCGCCGAACGTGGTGATGGCGCTGCTGTTAGGGGCCTTCGTCATCCACGGCCTCCAGCCGGGACCGCTGTTGATCACGCAAAACCCCGGCCTGTTCTGGGGCATCGTCGCCAGCATGTATATCGGCAACGTCATGCTGCTGATCCTCAATCTGCCGATGATCGGCATGTGGGTGCAGCTCCTGAAGCTGCCCTACAACATCCTGTTCCCCCTGATCATCCTGTTCACGATTCTCGGCGTCTACTGTTCAAGCAACAACGTGTTCGACGTCTATGTGATGATCGCGTTCGGCATCATCGGCTATTTCATGCGCAAGCTCGGCTACGAACCGGCGCCGCTGGTGCTGGCGTTCGTGCTCGGGCCGATGCTGGAAAACAATCTGCGAAAATCGCTGATCCTGTCGCAGGGTGATCTCTGGACCTTCGTGCAGCGGCCGATCTCGGCGACGTGCCTCGCGCTGGCGATGGTGCTGCTGATCGCGCCCCTGCTGCCCGCACTGCGCAAGAAGCGCGAGCTGGTGGCGCTGGACGAGGGGGCGTGATCAGTCCTCGCCGGCTCCTTCGAGTCGATCACGCAGAGCGTTGAGGACCCGGTGGGCGATCTCGATCTCCTTCACTGACAAGCCATCGGACAGGCCGTTGACCCACGGGACCTGCAGGCGGCCGGCGGCATCGTAGACCTGCCTGCCCTTGTCGGTGAGCACCACAAGCTGCGCCCGGCGATGATGCGGGTTCGTCTCGAAGACAACGAGACCATCACGCGCGAGGTCGTTGACGATCCGCTGCACGTTCTGACGATTGGCGCCGAGATTGCGGGCGAGCCAGGCGACCGGCTCCGGGCGCTCGGCGTCGGCGATCGCCCCCAGGATCTGCCAGCGCGCACTGGTGAGGCCGAGCGACGTCACCAGTCGGTCGCCGGCGGTCAGAAGCAGGCTGTTGGCACGGAACAGGTCGAGGATGAGGCCGGTCAGGGCTTCGCCCGCCGGGTTCCGTTTGGTCTTGTTCATTTGGCACCACTGATCCGTATTGACATCATGATGTCAATCAACTATATCCGGGACTGTCGAATTGACATTATGACACCAAATTGACCGGAGCAATGTCGTGCCCCTCATGCGCCCTCTCGACCCTGCCTTCCCGATCGACCGTCAGATCGCGCTCGAAACCGGCCCCGTGGTGCTCGTGAACGTGTTCACGCTCGACGCCGAGGACGAGCAGGGCTTCCTCAAGACGTGGCGAGACGACGCCGCGTTCATGAAGCGCCAGCCCGGTTTCATCTCCACCCAGCTTCACCGCGCCGTCGGCGACAGCCCGACCTACCTGAACTACGCGGTGTGGGAATCCAACGCGCATTTCCGCGCCGCTTTCACCCACCCGGAATTCCGCGCAAAGATCGCGGCTTATCCCGCATCCGCCGTCGCGAGCCCGCATCTGTTCCAGAAGGTCGCGGTGCCCGGTATTTGCTTGGCATAGCTGCGCGCCTCCCACTCAGCTGTCATGCCCCGGCCTGACCGGGGCATCCAGACGTCGCGGCTTCTCGGCTTAAACACAACCGTCTCTGGAATACTGGATCGCCCGATCAAGTGTTTAGACCGGGGACATAGCTGACACCTGTTCGGACACATCACTGACAGGTTGGCCGCGGGTCAAGTCGATTGATGCGACCTGCCAGCTGGCAAAGAAGATTCCATAACGGCCGTCGCGGTCGAGCGGCCTGACGGCGAGCTGCTCGCCGCAGAAGGCTTGAGGGACTTTCCACATTCGGCCTTTGAAGGCGATGTAGCTCCGGGTCGAGGAGACCGTGCGAACGGTCTCTCCGGCGTCGTATTGGACCTGCGGGACACGGTCCGGCATGGGGCGAGAGCTCGGCCGATAGCGATCGGCGGGGACACCCATGCCCAAGCTCTCATGAGGCCGCTCCAGATTGTAGAGCATGCGCCAGCGATCGAGAGCCCGCTGAACTTCCGCCAGGGTGCGGAACGTGCGCAGGGCGAACACTTCCGCCTTCAGGCTGCGATGGAAGCGTTCGTTCTTGCCCCGGCCCTGAGGATGGCGCGGCCTGGCATGGACGACCCTGACGCCGAGCCTGAGCAGCCATACCTTCAGCGCGGTCCAGCGGACGCCGGACGTGTCGCCCCACGGAGAACCGTTGTCGAGGTAGAAGGCCTCCGGCAGCCCATAGCGTCGGAAGGTGTCGGTCAGGTGCTTCTGCACGTCAGGACGCTGCTCGTTGGCGCAGGCCTTCAGACACAGGGCATAGCGCGAGTGATCGTCGACCATGGTGAGCGGATGGCACCGCGTCCCGCCGGCAAGCGGCATATGGCCCTTGAAGTCCATCTGCCAGAGCTGATTGGGCGCGTCCTTCTCAAAGCGATGCCCTGGAGAGCCAGCTGCAGCCTGCTCGCTCGGCTTGATCCGCTGGTTCCGGCACAGGATCTGATGGACCGTTGAAGGCACCGGCACGGCCTGGCCAGCGCGCTTCAGACAATGAGCAATCTTGCGCGCCCCCCAGGCCGGATGCGTGTCGCGCATCGCCAAGACCTGAGCCTCGATCGCAGGCTCGCTCCGCCTGGGCATACTCTTCGGTCGGCGGGACTGATCCCGAAGATCATGGTCCCCTGCCTGCCAACGCTTCAGCCACTTGTAGCCGACCTCAGGACTGATCCCAAACCGCCGGCACAACTCCCGCCGGTTCGCGCCTTCCTGCAAAGCCAGCCGCACAAACTCGCGTCGTTGATCCATTACCGACACCTCGTTCCAGGGCATGGACGGCCTCCCAAATCGACCAATCCAGCCAGTTTGATGTGTCAGCTATGTCTCCGAACACCTGTCAGTGATCTGTCCGGTCTAAACATCAAGTCGGGCGATGACAGCGAGCATGTGGATAGCACACCCCACAGTTTGTCGTTACCCGACGAAGCCGAGGACGCAGCTCTATCCCGCAGCGGGCAGTGCGCTGTCCGGCGGCGTGCCCCATGGGCGGTCGGCTGAGGCGAGCCCGATCAGGCGGCCCTGGATGTAATCGCAGCCCCAGTCGCGCAGCATGGCGGCGGCCTCTTCGTCCTGCACCCACTCGGCAACCGTCTTGATGTCGAGGCGGCGGGCGAGGTCGATCAGGGTCTGCACGAAGGCGCGGTCGTCGGCGGAACGGGTGATGTTCTGCACGAAGGCGCCGTCGATCTTGACGATGTCGACGCCGAGCTTGCGCAGGTTTCGGAACGAGGTGTAGCCGGCGCCGAAATCGTCGATGGCGATGCGGCTGCCGAAATTCTTCAGCCGCGTGACGAAGCCGCGCACGTCATCGATGTCCTGGATCGCGACCGTCTCGGTGATCTCGACGATCAGCCGCTCGGCGACGCCGGGGTGGGCCAGCATCAGCGACTCAATTCCCGCCCACCAGTCCGGATCCATCGTCGTGTCTGGCGAAATGTTGAGGCTGAGACAGATGTCGGGCGCGGCCGCGAGTTCGGCAACCACGAGCTCGAGCACGCGGTGATCGACCAGGCGGATCAGACCGAGCCGCTCGGCGACCGGCACGATGTCGGGTGCCAGCAGCACCTGGCCGTCGCCCTGGTCCATCCGCACCAGGCATTCATGGAACGCGCGCTCGCGCGAGGCGGCCGAGACCACCGGCTCAAAGGCGAGCTTGATGCGGCGCTCGTTCAGCGCGGTGACGATCTCGTCGGTGACACGGATGTTGACGCGGCGCTGTGCGTCACGCGCGGCATCCGGGCGCCACGCCGCGAACGAGCCGACGCGGCGTTGTTTTGCCGCGTCCAGCGTTTCATGGGCGCGATTGACGGCCTCGTCGGTGCTGCGGGCATAGCGCGGCACGCTGACCGCGCCGATCGACGCCGTGACCGAGACCGGGCCGGATTTGGTCGGCGCCACCTCGTCGCGGATGCCGGCAAGGAAGCGCTCGGCGGCGACGTTCATGTCATCGACGGTGCAGTTCTTCAGGATCAGGCCGAACTTGTTGCCGGAGAAACGGCCGAGCACGTCGCCGCCACGCAGGCGCGCGCGGATGCGCTTGGCCACGTCGAGGATCACGGCGTCCGCGACATCGAAGCCGAAGGCGTCGTTGACGCGGGCGAGATGATCGATGCCGACAAGCATGAAGGCTGCGGTCGAGCGGAAGCGGGTCGTCTCCTCGATCGCCTCGGCCAGCGCCGCGATCAGGTGGGAACGATTGAGCTCGCCGGTCAGGGGATCGAGGCGAGCCAGCTTGGTCAATTCCTCGTCGCGGGCGTGGCGCTCATTGTTGATGCGGATGGAGCCGATCGCGCGCACCGGGCGGCCATCGGGGCCGGCGAACCAGCGGCCGGTCTCCTCGATCCAGACCACGGGATCGGCGGCGCTCATGCGCACGCCGTATTCGACCCGGTAGGGCGTGCCGTCGGCACCGTGCACCGGCGAGGTCTGCGCCAGCGCGGCGGTCCGCAACGTCTGCGCGGGCTCGATCAGCTTGGCGAATTCGGCGCCAGTCGCGAGCCGCTCGGGCGGGATGCCGGGAAAGACGCTGGCGACCTGCTCACCCCACACGATGGAATCGCTGGCGATGTCCCAGGCGAAAACGGCCTGACCAAGGGCGGCCAGGATGTCGGAGGCTTGCGGCAATGCAGGGGTCAAGATCGCCTCGTTTCGGGACAGCAGGGAGTCCTGAGTCGGCACAGAATACGGCCAGATTCGACTCCGACTCTAGGCCAAGTTCATAAACAATTTGGAAACCATGTTTCGCAGGCCCGCGGAACCAAACCGGCCCTGCCGGCATAAGCCTTGCGAGTACATGACACGCACCGGCGCCAGCGTCTCGAAACGCGACAGGCCTCGCCGGATCAACGGTGATTGCGATGTTGAGTACTGATCGATCGGACTGCGCGGACAGCGGCACGGGCACGGACCTGGTGCCGCTGCTGCCGACGTTGCAGTGGGTCCACAAGGCGCCGCTGCCCCGTCCCGATCCGAGCTTCGTCACCCAACTCATCGCCAACGCTGAGCACCTGCCTCAGGCCAGCCGGCTCGGCCGCGCCTCGTCCGAGGATGCGCAGATGGCCTATGGCGACAAGCACCCGCTCGGAAGCGTCACCGCGCGCACGCGGCAGGTGGCTTGAAGCAGAGGTGGCTTGAAGCAGATCAGCGCGGCGCGTCGGGAGACGGCGGCGTGCCGTTGCCCGGTTGCAAATCCGGCGATGGGATTTCCGGCGAGGGCGGGTTCGCTGGCTTCGGCGCGGGATGATCCTTCAGCACGGATTCGGCGACCGACTGCGCTGAAGGCGCGGGTGGCACCGCCGGCGCAGGCACCGGCTCGAACCTGGGTTCGGGCGCCGCGTCGTCCGTTGCCGCTTCGGCCTGGCGCTTGGCCTTGCGCGGCGCCGGCACTGTCGTCTCCGCGACATAGGTGACGCGGCGGCGCGTGCGCTGGGCGATACCGCCGAGGAAATCGGCCATCGCGAGCAGCACCAGCAGGAAAAAGGTGGAGTTGCCGAATTTGGGCCACATCACGAATTCGGCCGCGGCAGCACCGAACACGATCAGCGACAGCAGATGATCCATTAGGAATTTCGAGCCGGGCCGCGCGCCTTTGACCACCTCCAACAGCAGCAACACGATACCGAGCGCGAGCATCACATCGGCGAGCGTGACCGGCCAGGTCTCGCCCGTGATCATCGGCACCTTGAACAGCACGTCCGTGAAGGACACGCTCGGCATCAGGAAGGCGATGATGTTGTAGACCGCGAGTGGAATCAGGAGCAGCGGGAAACCGACCATCGGCGAAATGCCTTCTCGATCAAGATATCCGGACAAGACAATGCGGCCGCGAAGCATTGGCTCCGCCGCCGTCACTGTCATATCTCATTGGGTGGCCGAAATCAGGCAGGCGAAATGATCCTGCCCGGAGAAAGGTCCTAAATTCAGGACTCTTTCTTCTTCAGGACCTGACGGCCCTTGTACATGCCGGTCTTGAGGTCGAGATGGTGCGGACGACGGAGCTCGCCGGAGTCCTTGTCTTCCACATAGGTCGGCTTCTTGATGGCGTCTGCCGAGCGGCGCATGCCACGACGCGACGGCGAGGTTTTTCTTCTCGGAACGGCCATTTCAATATCCTCTAGGGATTGGTGTTGTCAGGGCATCGTCCGCGAGGGGACGGCTCAGCACCCGCAAACCGAGGCGAGCTGAATGCCGATCAAGGCCGGGCTTATAGAGGAAGGCTGGCCGTAAATCTAGGCTTTTGAACCGGAAAATGCGTCCAAAAAGGGCCCAAATCAGCGATTTTCCCTCCAGCAGGTCAAAAGCGAGTTCGCCTGCGCCCTCGCCACATAGGTCCCCGCCAGCCGCCGGACGCCAGGCCCGGGGGTCCGGGCGCTCCGTTTGACCGGATTGGGCAGGATCGAGGCCAGAAGTGCCGCCTCCCGGGGCGAGAGGTTGGCCGCCGATTTGCCGAAGGCATAGGCGCTCGCCGTCTCGACCCCAAACTGGCCCTGTGGGCCGAGCTCGGCGATGTTGAGGTAAATCTCGAGGATTCGCGCCTTGGGCAGGACGAAATCGATCCACAGCGCCAACGGGAATTCCAGCGCCTTGCGGACGAAATCCCGCCCCTGCCAGAGGAACAGGTTCTTCGCCACCTGCTGGGTGATGGTGGAGGCGCCCCGAAAGGGCGTACCGTCCTCCTTCGCATCGTCGATCGCCTCGCGTAGCGCGCCCCAGTCGATGCCGTGATGTTTGCAGAAATGGGCGTCCTCGGCAGCCACCACCGATCGCAGCAGCGAGGGCGACATCGCGGCCAGATCGATCCACTCCCGATGCATCGGCGCGCCCCGAAGCGACCGCCAGGCCATCAGCGTCGAAACCGGATGGCCGGTGCGGTAGAACGGCGCGATCACGTAGGGCGCGAGAGCCACGACCACGAGCGCTACCAGCAGGATCTTGACGATGCGCAAATCGACCTTTCCGGCGCAAAATGAAACGCGGCCACGGATCCCGCCATTAAGTCTGTGATAATTCGGGCCTTTTCCAGCACTTTTTAGGCCTTCCAAACGATTGACTGGGGCGGGCGCATAAAGGATTGTCCCGCCGAATTTTAGTTCTGGAGCCCTTGTTGATGACCGGCACGTCCCCGTCCGATTTCGCCAAACGCCTGGACAAGACCGCTGATGACACCGAAGCCCTGCTTGGACGCCTGCTGGCGGACGACATCCTGCACGATGAGATCGCCCGTCCCAAGCGACTGATGGACGCAATGCGCTATTCGAGCCTGAACGGCGGCAAGCGTCTGCGGCCGTTCCTGGTGGTCGAGAGCGCGGCCGTGTTCGGCATTCCCCGCGAAGCGGCGCTGCTCGTGGGCGCCGCGCTCGAATGCATCCACTGCTACTCGCTGATCCATGACGATTTGCCGGCGATGGACAATTCGGACCTGCGCCGCGGCCGCCCCACCCTGCACAAGAAGACCGATGACGCGACCGCGATCCTCGCCGGCGACGGCCTTCTGACGCTCGCCTTCGACATCGTCACCCGCGATGAGATCCACCGCGACGCCAATGTGCGCCTCCTGCTGACGCGCGCGCTGGCGCGCTGCGCCGGCATCGGCGGCATGGTCGGCGGCCAGATTCTCGATCTCGCCGGCGAAGGCCGCTTTGGCGGCAACGAGCCGATCGACGTCGCCCGCATTCAGCAGATGAAGACCGGCGCACTGCTGCGCTACGGCTGCATTGCCGGTGCCCTCCTCGGCCAGGCCTCGCAGAAGGAATACCAGGCGCTCGACGATTACGGCCGTGCGCTCGGCGAAGCCTTCCAGATCGCCGACGATCTGCTCGACGTCGAAGGCGATGCGGCGGCCCTCGGCAAGCCGGCCGGCGCCGATGCCGCGCTCGGCAAGACCACCTTCGTCACCCAGCTCGGCATCGAAGGCGCCAAGCAGCGCGTGCGCGACCTGCTCGCGCGGGCCGACGGCGCCGTGTCGATCTTCGGCGACCGCGCCGCCGTTCTGCAGGCCGCCGCGCGCTTCGTCGCCGAGCGGAAGAACTGATGTAGTGCACGATCTTCACCTCGCCCCGCTTGCGGGGAGAGGTCGATATTCAAACGCGGCTTGAATATCGGGTGAGAGGGAGCCTCCGCGAATCCAGCTCTCACCGTCCCTTGCGGAGGCTCCCCCTCACCCCGACCCTCTCCCCGCAAGCGGGGCAAGGGAGCAGGCCGCCGCTGCGGCGACAACGAGAGTTGAGCGAGAGGGCTGGAGCCATCATGGCCGCCGACAAAGACGATCCCGTCCTCGTCCGCTTCCGCAAGATGTCGCGGCCGATGCGGCTGATTTACGCGCGGCCGCGCACCTTCATCGCGCTCGCTGCCGGCATCCTGGTCTGCTTGCTGCTGCCGGGATCGCACCGGCTGGTGACGCGGCTGCTGTTCGGCTGGGATGCGTTGATCGCGGTCTATCTCGTGCTGGTCTATGCGATGATGCTGTGCAACGACCAGCAGCACATCCGCCGTAGTGCCGCGATGCAGGACGACGGCCGCTTCGTGATCCTGCTGGTGACCGCGATCGGCGCCTTTGCCAGCATCGCAGCGATCGTGTCGGAGCTCGGCACGCAGCATCGCGGGGCCTGGGAGTTGACCATCGCGATCGCCACCATCGCGCTGTCATGGGCCGCCGTGCACACGACCTTCGCGCTGCATTACGCCCATGATTATTACCGGCACCCGCCGGGCGGATTGCAGTTTCCGAGCGGCGACAAGGAAGATCACGCCGATTATTGGGACTTCGTCTATTTCTCGTTCGTGATCGGCATGACCGCGCAGGTCTCCGACGTCGGCATCACCGACAAGACCATCCGCCGCACCGCGACCGCGCATGGCATCGTGTCGTTCATCTACAACACGGCGCTGCTGGCGCTGACAGTGAACATCGCGGCAAGCGCGATCTCGAACTGACGTCGATGCCGCGATCCTAGTTGCACACCTCGGCATTGGCGTCGTTTCCGGGGCCGCCGCCGCCGCGATATTCGAGATGACAGCCGCGGTTGACCGGGCGGCAGCTACCGCCATTGCAGAAAATCTGCCCGCCACCCGAGGCGCGGCCGGCGCTCGCGGCAGCCGCAATGCCCGCGGCGGCACCATAGCCGCCCGCCGCGCCACCGGCCTGGCGGCGCTGCCGTGCGGAACGCTCACGGCCGTCGTCGCGCTTGGCGGTTGCGGGCTTGGCCGTCGCAGGCCCGGCCGTCGCAGGCTTGGCGATGCGCTGCCTCTCGCACGCATTGTCGTCGTTGATCGCATAGCCCTCACGGCAAACGATCTTCCTGCACTCGTCGCCGTCGGCCCTGAAGCCGTGCTCGCAGACCAGCGGGCAGACGCGCGACGGCTTTGACTTGACGGTATCGAGCGCATCTGTGCTCGCCACTTTCACGTCGAGCCTGGTGCCGGCGTAGCGGTTGAACTGCGACAGCGAGCGCCGCGAAGTCGTATTCCAGTTGCCATCGGCCTGCCCGGAGAAGCAGCCGACGCGGCCGAGCTCGGTCTGCACCAAGCGGCTGAGGTCGACCGGCGTGGTCGTGGGCGTCAGCGAAGCGACGCTGGTGCCGGCGGGGCTCGGCGTGCTGGCGGGTGCAGCACCTGGCGCCGCGGCGGCGAGGTTGACGCGCTGCTGCTCGGCCGCGGCCGCCTGCTGCTGCACCTGCTCCTTGGCCTTCTGCGCGGCGAGCTGCGCCTGCTCGGCGGCTTTCGCATCAGCCGCGGCCCTGGCCTGCGCATCCTTCTGCGCGCCGAGGGCGGCAAGACGATCGCGTTCGGCCTCGGCCTGCTTCGCCTTCTCGGTGGCCGCCGCATGGGCCTGCTCGGCACCGATTTTCTCGACTTGAAGCTTGGCGAGATTCGCATAGAAGCCGTCAGGATGCTGGGCCAGGAATGCCTCCCAGGCCGGCCTGTTGCCAACCTGGAGCGCGAGCTCGTAGTCGCGGCGGATATCGGCCGCCTGCGGGTTCGTCACCGGAGCGGCCGCGACCGCCCTGACCGGCACCAGCGGCACGTCCTCGCCGCCGAGCGAGCCGTAGACGAACGGCTCCTGCTTGTTGCCGGTCGATTTGAGCACGTCGTCACGCACGAAGCCGAAGGCCCGACGGACGTCGAGGCCCGGCGTCGTCAGATGCTTCGACAGTGCCATAGTAAAGGGGCTGTTGGCGCCGTCGCCGTCCTGCGCCGTGAAGCCGGCCTTGGCCGAATAGGCGATCAGCGTGTTGGGGCTGTTCGGCTCAACCTGGGCGAGGCCGCGGCCGATGCCGCGCGAGACAACCGTGCGCTTCATGGTCTTGCCGAACGGATTATCGCGGCAGGCGTCGAGGATCACCAGGCGCAGCTGCTTGGCGGGCTCGACCGCAACGAGGACGCGGTCGAGCGACAGCCCCTGGTCGTAGACGTCGGTGTCGCGTTCGAGCTTGGCGTCGACAGGGATCAGATAGTTCGAGCCCTCGACCTCGATGCCGTGGCCGGCATAGTAGACCACGGCGATGTCGGCATCGCGCGTCGCATCGGCAAAATCGCGCAGCACGCGCCGCGTCTCCAGCGCGGACAGATCATGCCGGGACTCCACAATTTCGAAGCCGGCGTCCTTCAGCGTCTTCGCCATCACTGCACCGTCGTTGACGGGGTTCGCGAGCGACGGCGCGTACTGATAGGACGAGTTGGCAAGGACCAGCGCCACGCGCTTTCCGGCGAGAGCGGGCGCAGCGCCGAACAAGAGAGCCAGAAAAAGCGGACAAAGTCCGAGCAGGCTACGCATGACAGAACTTCCAGAGATCGGGAGCAATTCGGTCGCCCTTTGGGGATTGCCTTAGCAGAATCCGCCATCGCACTTGTGATGGAGATCACGAAGACGATGCCTGCAAACTGCCAAGGAACTCTTTAGTCTCGCCAGAGCGATAGCGGTTCGCTGGCGCAGGCCAAGTATGCGCTCAACCATCGGCGATGTGGCCGCGGTACTGCGGCAGATCGTCCGTGATCTCATGCCAGGGCGCCTTGGAGCCGACGAAAATATGGGCGCTCGGCCGGATCGAGGGGGCGCCAACCAGGGTTCCCATGGCGACATGGACCCATTTTCCCTCGCGCACCCGGGAATAAAGCAGCGAGCCGCAGCGGGCGCAGTGCGCGTCGTGGGTTGTGTCGTCGCCATAGACGAGGCGCTGGTCCTCGCCACGGACGATGCGGAGCTTGTCCTGCACGATCCCGGCGAACGGCTTGAAGGCGGAGCCGGTGGTGCGGCGGCAGTTCGAACAGTGGCAGTTCAGCGCGTAAGAGAACGCGTCCGCGACCTCATAGCGCACGGCACGGCAATAGCATTCGCCGGTGAGGATACGAGCGTTCGAATTTTCTGATCCGGTCATTCCAGCGTCCTCGCGCAATTGGCGCAGACACCCATAGCGCATTTTGATGTGTAGGACTAAGTTCGCCCCGAGCCATCATTCAAAGGGATGACCCATGAGCCAGAACCGTTCGAGCGTCGAAGCCGTCGTGCAATCCTATTTCGACGGACTTTACGAGGGCGATGCCGAAAAACTCGGCGCGATTTTCCATCCCTCCGCCGATTTGCGCTGGGTCGAGAAGGGCGAGCTTCAGGTGCTGACCGTGCCCGACTGGCTCGATCGCGTCCGCAAGCGCCCTTCCGGCAAGGCCGAAGGCAAGCCGCGCGAGGATTTCATCGTCACCATCGACCGCTCGGACGACAAGACCGCCTTCATCAAGGTGAGGTGCCAACTGCCGCCGCGCTTTTTCACGGATTATCTGGTGGCGATGAAGCTCGCCGACGGCTGGCAGATCGTGTCGAAGTCGTACCGGTATGACCTGAGGGAGTGAGGGCCCCCTCGCACTGCCCGAAATCCGGCGCACTCGCCCCGCATTCTCCGTCATTGCGAGCGCAGCGAAGCAATCCAGTCTGTCTCCGCGGAAAGATTCTGGATTGCTTCGCTGCGCTCGCAATGACGATGTCTGAAAGTCCCTTATGCCGCTCGACCGCCGTTCCCTGCTCGCCTCGCTCGCCTGGATGGCCGCCTCCCCCGCGCTCGCCGCGGAGGCGCCACCCGAGCTCGAATCCTACGAGCGCGAAACCGGCGGGCGGATCGGGGTCTATGCCGAGAACCTCGCGACAGGCGCGAAGCTCGCATGGCGCGCCGACGAGCGCTTCGTCATGTGCTCGACATTCAAGGCTTCGCTCGCGGCCTGCGTGCTGGCGCGGGCCGATCGCGGCGAGGAGCAGCTTGCGGCCATGATCCCCTACGGCAAAGCCGACCTGCTCGACTACGCGCCGGTCGCCAAACAAAATCTCGCCGCCGGCACGATGTCGGTCGCCGAGATGTGCAAGGCCATCGTCGAGCTCAGCGACAACACCTGCGCCAACCTGCTCTTGGCGCGGATCGGCGGCCCCGCCGCGCTCACGGCCTTCTGGCGATCGCTCGGCGACACCACCTCGCGGCTCGACCACAACGAGCCCGAGCTCAACCGCTCACCGCCCGGCGATCCCCGGGACACCACGACGCCAGCGGCGATGGCCGGCAATCTGAAGCGGCTGGTGGTGGGCGAAGCACTGTCGCCGGCCTCGCGGACCCAGCTCACCGAATGGATGGTGGGCTGCAAGACCGGCGCCAACCGGCTGCGCGCCGGCCTGCCGGCAGGCTGGAAGATCGGCGACAAGACCGGCAACAACGGCAAGGATGCGTCGGGCGACATCGCGGTCGCCTGGCCCAAGCTCGACAACAAGGCGGATGTACCAATCCTGATCGCGGCCTATACCCAGGGTGGCACGCCCAACGCCGCGCAGATCGAAGCCGCGTTCGCGCGCGTCGGACGCATGGTGGCCGAACGGCTGGCGTGAGCCGCGACGCATTGACCTTTTAGCCGCTTCCGGGCCAAGACAGGCCATGATCGCAGCGAAATTTCAGACCTTTCTCATCCTGCTCACGGTGCTGGCCGGCACCGCGCTGGTCGCCCGCCGCTTCAACATCGCGCCCGCCATTCTCCTGATGCTGTCCGGCGTCGGCCTCGCTTTCGTGCCGGGTATGCCGCCGGTGGAACTGCCGCCGGAACTGGTGCTGCTGATGGTGCTGCCGCCGCTGATCTACTCGGCGAGCGTCGCGATGAGCTGGCGCGAGTTCAGGAACAATTTGCGGCCGATCGTGCTGCTTGCGGTCGGCGCGGTGATCTTCACCGCGGCGCTGGTGGCTGCGGCCACGCATTATGTGATCGGCCTGCCCTGGACCATCGGCTTCCTGCTTGGGGCCATCGTCGCGCCGCCCGACGTGGTGGCGCCGCTCGCGATCGCGCGACGCCTGAACATACCGCGCCGACTCCTGGTCATCCTCGAGGGCGAGGGACTCGCGAACGACGCGACCGCCCTGATCCTCTACCGCTTCGCGCTTGCGGCCATCATGGTCGGCCATTTCTCACTGCCGCTGGCGGCCGGCGAGTTTGTCCTCATCGTCGCCAGCGAGATCGCCTTTGGCATCGGCATCGGCTGGCTCTCCCTTCGCTTCCGCAAATGGTCCAGGGATCCGCAGGTCGAGCTGACGCTGTCGCTGATCACACCCTACGTGTCCTACTGGCTGCCCGAGCATCTCGGCGGCTCCGGCGTGATCGCGACCGTGGCCTGCGGACTCTATGTGAGCTGGAACGGGCCGCTGCTGATCTCGGCGTCGACGCGCCTGCAAGGCATCTTCTTCTGGGACCTCATCATCTACCTGATCGAGGGCCTGCTGTTCCTGCTCACCGGCTTCCAGATGCGGGCGCTCTACGAGAAGTCGAAGGCGTTTCCGCTCGACGATATCATGATCGCGACCGCCGTCGTTTTGACGGTCATCGTCATTGCACGCTTCGTCTGGCTGTATCCTGCGATCTATCTGCCGCGGATATTGAGCAAGAGCCTACGCAAGCGCGACCCATCGCCGCCATGGCAATGGCCGTTCGTGCTCGCCTTCACCGGCGTGCGCGGCGCGGTGTCGCTGGCGGCCGCGCTGGCGCTGCCGTTCGCGTTGCCGGGCGGCGAGGCCTTCCCGTATCGCGACCTGATCCTGTTCGTCGCCTTCGGCGTCATCTTCGTGACGCTGATCGGCGTCGGCCTGACGCTTCCGCCGGTGGTGCGCTGGCTCGGTGTCGCCGAGGCCGGCCGCAACGAGCATGTCGCCGAGCACGAGGCCGAGATCGCGGCACGCCGCCAGGCGCTCGAGGCGGCGCTGAAGTCGCTCGACGCAATGACCGAGGAAAAGGATGTATCGGACGAGGTGATGCGGCTCCTGCGCGCGCGTCACGAGATTCGTGTCAACCAGCTTCCGGATTCCCTCGATCCCAACCATCACGACGTCTCCGCCGCCGGCACCGCCCTGACCCGCGACCTGATCGTGGCCGAGCGAAAGTTCATCCACGACCTCCTGCGCGACGGCCAGATCACCGACGAGACGCGGCGCCGGATCGAGCGCGACCTGGACCTGGAAGAGGCAAGCCTGGCGAACAGGGAGTATCGGGGGGTGCCGCTGTAGCCTTTTCGTCATTGCGAGCGAAGCGAAGCAATCCAGACTGCTGCCGTCAAAAGACTCCGGATTGCTTCGCTTCGCTCGCAATGACGGCAGCACCAACTATCGCATCTTGCAAAATTCCCCGACCCCCGCCGCGACGGCGCCCGCAATCATCTCCTGCCGCTCTGACGAGTTCATCTCCATCTCCTCGTCGCGGTTGATGATCGAGCCGGCCTCGAGCAGCACTGCCGCGCTTCTCGTTCGCGACAGCACGACGAGCCCGTCATAGCGGTAGACGCCGACATCCTTGTCGAGCAGTTGGCGCCGGTAGCGGCCCATCACCGGCAGGGTGTATTGGCTGGCATAGTGCAGCCCCTGCTCCTTCAACCGTCTGCCGATCATCCGGGCCAGCTTCAGGCTGCTGGCGAAGTGCGGATTGCGCTCGGACACGAACAGCGAGTGACCCGAGAAGCGGTCGCTGAAATAGCTCTTTGCGCCGTCGAACTCCCAGGTCTCGAGCAGCTTGTCCGGCACTGAGTCGTGATGGATCGACAGCAAGAGATCGGCCCGGCCGTCATTCGCGGCACCGACGCGCTTGAACAGGCTCGGCCGCGCTTTGCCGTCCGTGACGAGCAGCCGGGTTGCGGTAAAGCCCTCGGATTTGAGTTTTGCCGTGACCAGCCTTGCGAGCCGGAAGTTGAAGCCGAACTCCGGATCATTGCGCGCGCTCAACGCGCCGTAGGAGTCCGGGGTGTGCCCGACGTCAACGACGATCCGGAATTTCGGCATCTCACATTTGGCTGGTGCGGGCGCAGGCTTAGGTCTGGCTTTCGCAACCTTGCGGGCCGGGGCAGCCCGGCCCGCGTCGATCGACGGAAGCAACAGTGCGACCAGCGACACGAGGAGAATTGTGACGATGCCCCGTCCTAACGACAAGTCCTACTCCGCTGCCGCGATCAGATCGGGCATAGCGTCCGCCGGGCCCGAGCCGGACTCGGTCAGCAACTTGTTGTCCTCTGCGCGGAGCATACCGGATCCTCCCGATTTGTTTTTCGGGAAGATTGGCGCGGACGCGGGAAGACGTCAACGCAAGAACGGCTTCGTGAAGTGGGTTGGCGCAGCGTAATCGCCGCCTTTGCCGCAGGCCGAAGGGGGCAAATCTTCTCCTATCCGCCCCCCGTCGCAATTACCTGACGGTGACGGCGACCGTGTATACCTTGCCATTATCCGGGTCGGTGGGGTCCGCCGTCACGCGCCGATACGTGAAGGAGTCTTCACCGACGTACCCCTTCTTGGATTGGTACACCACGCTGGTCAGCCTCACGGTCTTGGCCTCTCCGTTTCTCAATTTGCGCTGCCCGGTGCTCACTCGCGTCGTCACGGCGCCGCTCTTCGGCGGAGACACGACTTCAATGCTGACGGGCCAGACCTTGCCACTGGCGTCGACGCGCCAGTGGCCTCCGCATTTGCAGATTTCCTTTGCTTCGCCCGATTTCACGACGAGCGACGTGTTCCCCCCGCCCGCATGGGCGCCGCAGAGGATTCCGAAGAACAGGACGAGCCCCGCGGTGATTTTGATCAAGAGGGCCGTCGGCAAGCGTACCGGGTAGGTTGTCATTCCATAAGTCTCCAATGAAAAAATCTTAGAGTTATTGTATGGGATCGTTCCGGCTGGCGAGGCCGCTGCACTCGTGCCCGGCTATCTCAAGGTTCTCGCGACTCGAAATCCAACGTTGCTCACGCGTCCTTCGGACTGCACGCCGTAACGGCTCCCCGCTTCGACTGCATCCGCCTTGCTAACCCAGGAGCCTCCCCTGAGGACGCGCTGCTCGCATCGGCCTTTCAGCCAAGGACTCCCGTCCACAGGCGCGCCCTCATACGTGTCGTTGACGCAATCCTCGACCCATTCCCAGATATTGCCGTGCACCTGATAGAGGCCCCACGGATTCGGCTGGAAGGAATCGACGGGAGCCGTCTTTTGCCCGGAGGCACCCTTTGCATTCTTGTCCTGGCTGGCCTTGTCATCGTAGTTGGCCTGCCCCCGAGACACCGAGGCTCCCCACCAGAACGATGACGTCGTTCCCGCTCGCGTCACATATTCCCGCTCGGCTTCGCTCAGGAGGCGGTACGTCTTGCCGGTGCGGGCCGACAACCAGGCTGCATAGCTCTTGGCATCCGACCAGGAAATGTTGATCGCCGGTCGTCTCCCGCGGCCCCAACCGTTGTCCCAGGGCTTGTACCCATTGCATCCCCCATCGGCGACGCAGGCGTCCCATTCCGCAAACGTGACAGCGTAACGGCCAACCGCGAATGGATGGGCGAACGTCACCTTGTGGCGAGACGATTCCGTGGTGCGTTTCGATGCACTCTCCGACGCCCCCATCATGAACGCGCCCGGCGGGACCACGACCATCTCCGGACACTTTTCGCATTCCTTGAAGCTGGCCTTCTGCTTCAGAGCCGCCTCTTCCGAATCGGACAACACCTTGATGCCGATCGCAGTCAGTCCTTCGCGTTGCCGGGTCGTGTCTGGAGCCGGAAGCGTGGCGTTGGTGGAGGCCAGCTGCACCGCCTGTAACGCCTTGAGCCGTTCGCGCGCCTCCGCCGACCGCACGCTTTCGGGAAATTTGCTCAGAAACTCTTCGAACATCGCCGGCGAGCGCCCATCCTTGATCGCATTCCAGACGATCTCATCGGTCGCGGGCGGGGCCGGCGGCGGGGCCGCTGCCGCCGCGCGTTCCTTCCTCAGTTCGTCACGACGCGACAGCGCGGCAGAGACGTGCGAACTGCTGGAATATTTTGCGGAAAATTCCTCGAAAATCGAGGGGTCGCGCGACTCCTTGATCGCGTTCCAGACGATCTCATCGGCAGGCGGCGGTGGCGGTGCTTGAGCGGCGGCAATCTCCTTCGTCAGCTCATCCCTGCGCTGTCGTGCGTCCGCAACGTGCGGGCTCGACGCATATTTGCTCGCGAACTCGTCGAAGATCGCGGGATCGCGCGATCCCTTGATCGCGGCCCAGACGATATCCTCGGCGGCGGGAGGCGGCGGAGCTTGCGTGGCGGCGATCTGCTTTTTCAGTTCGTCCCTGCGCGTCAGGGCATCCGCCAGATGCGGGCTTGCCGGAAACTTGCTGGCGAAATCATCGAAAATGGCCGGATACGTCGAGCCTTTGATCGCATCCCAGACGACCTCATCGGCGGTCGGAGGTGGTGGAACGCGGGCAGCGGCGGCAGCGATCTGCTTTTTCAGCTCGTCACTGCGCGATTGCGCCTCGGTGCGATGCTTGCTGGCCGGAAACTTGCTGAGGAAGTCATCGAAGATGGCGGGGTAGTTCGAATCTTTGATCGCCGTCCAGACGATTTCGTCGGCGGTCGGCGGCGGGGGTATGCGCGCGGCAGCCGCAGCTTGCGCCTGCTTGAGCTCATCACGCCGTGATTCGGCCGCCTTCAGATGTGGCGTCGTCGGAAACTTCGCGATGAACTCCTCGAACACACCCGGAGAGGTCGAATCCTTCACTGCGTTCCAGACGATGTCATCCGTCGTTGGCGGTGGCGGCAGTTTCGGTGCATCGACGATCGAGATGACAGAGCCGCCCAATGATCCGTAGACGAACGGCTCCTGGTGACGATTGGTGACCTTCAGCACTTCGTCGCGAACTCGGCCGAATGCAATCCGCAAGTCCAAGCCGGGAGCAGCGATGTTGTGCAGCAGCGCGGCCGTGAAGGGACTGTTTTTGGTATCGCCGTCCAGCGCAACCGATCCGGCCTTGGCCGCGAAGGCAATCAGCGTATCGGATATCGCGGGCTCGACCTTCGCCAACCCGCGACCGATCGATCGGGACGCTATGGTTCGCTTCATGGTCTTCAAGAACGGGTTGTCCCGGCACGCATCCAGGATGACGAGGCGAAGCCGCCTGGTGGGCTCGATCGATTTCAGAATGCGATCGAGGGAAACGGCCTCATCCTCGATGTCGAAATCACGGGACAACTTCGCGTCGACGGGGATGACGTAGTTTGCACCGTCAACCTCGATGCCATGGCCGGCGAAATAGACGACGGCCACGTCGGCATCGCTTGCCATCTCGGCGAAATCGCTGATCGCGCGCCGCATGTCTGAAATTCCGAGATCACGGCGGTCGTCGACCTTGGAAAATCCTGCCGTTCTGAACAGGGAGGCAATCTCGGCGGCGTCATTCCGGGGATTCGGAAGGCTCGGGACATTCCGGTACGACGAATTGCCAATCACCAGAGCGACGCGCTTTTCGGCCAGCGCCTGACCCGCGAACCCGTAAAAAACGAGCGCAAGAATGGTAGCCGCCACCCAGCGCATAATCCCCCCCCAAATCGCCCTTTGCGAGTATATCGCTGGTTGTAGCCCCTGCAAGCAGCACCACGAGCCCACATCATTCGACGGGGGCAATACCAAGTCCGTGATTCAGGTCACTGAGCGATTGGCGACGGTGGCGACTTAAACCGGCCTTTCCCCCTTCACCGTCACGCGCGTGCCCGAGCGCGTGTGCGGCCAGTAGTCCCACATCGCGCGGTGCTGGGTGCAGCGGTTGTCCCAGAACGCGATGGCGTTCTCGGTCCAGCGGAAGCGGCACTGGAACAGCGGGTTCTCGGCGTGCTGGTAGAGATAGGCGAGCATCGCATCGCTCTCGTCGCGCGGGATGCCGTTGATGTGACGGGTGAAACCGCGGTTGACGTAGAGCGCCTTCCTGCCCGTGACCGGATGCGTGCGCACCACGGGATGCTCGGCGCTCGGATAGGACGGACGATCGGCGACGCCGTAATTGGCGTAAAGCCCGCGATAGATCGGCTCGCCGTCATGCAGCGCGGTCAGCCCGTCGAGATAGGCCTTCATCCGATCCGACAGCGCCTCATAGGCCGCGTACATGTTGGCGAACAGCGTGTCGCCACCGCGCGGCGGGCACTGCTTGATGTAGAGGATCGAACCCATCGGCGGCTCGAGATCGCAGGACACGTCCGAATGCCAGCCCTCGCCGTTCGCCCGCGGCGAGTTCTTGTCGGCGTAGATCTTCATCAGCGCGGGATCTTCGTCCTCGTGCGGCGCGGCGGGATGGACATGCAGCTCGCCGAACTTGCGGCCGAACGCGAGATGCTGTTTCGGCGTGATGTCTTGATCGCGGAAGAAGATGACGAGGTTTTCGGCGAGCGCGCGGTGGATCTCGTCCATCTGCCGGTTGGAGCGGGCATCGCCATCGACGAGGCTGCCGAGGTCGACGCCGAATATTTCCGCGCCGATGATGGGGGTGAGCTTTTCGACCGCGATGGTCTCGTAAGCCGCGCCGTCTTCGGCCGTATGGCGGTAGCGCGGACCTTGCTTGCCGGCGAGTGAGCTCATGGCGTGTCTCCCGATCGTTTTGATTGGGAGCCATCGTAGCGTGCGGTGACAGATACGCAATCTGCGCTCCAAACACAGCCGTCGCCCCGGGGCGCGCGTAGCGCGAGCCCGGGACCCATAACCACAGGATTGGGTTTGACGAAGTCTGGCAACTACCATCCAGCGCCATAACCACGGCTTGTGGTTATGGGTCCCCGCTTTCGCGGCGACGACGGCGGAGTGTGAGGTGCTAGCGGAGCAAAATCACTCCGCCGCGGTCACCGGGACCTTGGCGCCCTGGCCGTAGCGCTGCTCGATGTAGTCGATCACCAGCGCCTTGAAGTCGGCGGAGATCGTGGGCCCACGCAGCGTGCGGAACTTCTTGCCGTCGACGAAGACGGGCGCGGCCGGCGCTTCGCCGGTGCCCGGCAGCGAGATGCCGATATTGGCGTGCTTGGATTCGCCGGGGCCGTTGACGATGCAGCCCATCACCGCGACGTTGAGCTCTTCGACGCCGGGATATTTCGTCTTCCAGCTCGGCATCTCGTCGCGGATGAAATCCTGGATCGAGCGCGCCAGCTCCTGGAACGTGGTCGAGGTGGTGCGGCCGCAGCCGGGGCACGCCGCGACCAGCGGCACGAAGGTGCGGAAGCCCATGGTTTGCAGGAGCTCCTGGCCGACCTGCACCTCGCGGGTGCGGTCGCCGCCGGGCTCGGGCGTCAGCGAGATGCGGATGGTGTCGCCGATACCCTGCTGCAGCAGGATGCCGAGCGCGGCCGAGGACGCGACGATGCCCTTCGAGCCCATGCCGGCTTCGGTGAGGCCGAGATGGATCGCGTAGTCGGAACGGCTGGCGAGATCCTGATAGACCGCGATGAGATCCTGCACCGCCGACACCTTTGCGGACAGGATGATGCGATCCTTGGGCATGCCGAGCTCTTCGGCGCGCGCGGCCGAGAGCAGCGCCGACTGCACCATGGCCTCGCGCGTGACCGCGCGCACGTCGCGCGGATTGGCGGACGCGGCGTTCTCGTCCATCAGCTTGGTCAGCAGCTCCTGGTCGAGCGAGCCCCAATTGGCGCCGATGCGGACCGGCTTGCCGTTCTTGTTCGCGATCTCGATGATGTCGGCGAACTGGGTGTCGCGCTTGTCCTTGAAGCCGACATTGCCGGGATTGATGCGATATTTGGCGAGCGCCTCGGCGCAGGCCGGATAGGCCGCGAGCAGCTTGTGGCCGATATAGTGGAAGTCGCCGATCAGCGGCGTGGTGATGCCGCGCTTGGCGAGGCCATCGCGGATATGCGGAACGGCGGCAGCGGCCTCCTCACGGTCCACGGTGATGCGGACCATTTCGGAGCCGGCGCGCGCGAGCGCTGCGACCTGGGCGATGGTGCCGTCGATGTCGGCGGTGTCGGTGTTGGTCATCGACTGCACGACGATCGGCGCACCGCCGCCAACGGCGACGTCGCCGACCTTGACCTGGGTGGTCCGGTGCCGAGGCGCCGGGCCCGCGATGTCGGAATCAATGGGGTTTTCGAGCTTGTTCATGGGGTCCAAATATCAGGTTTTGGTGACGTTGAGCAATGCATCGCGCGGCGCCGCAGCCGTTGAGCTGGGACGGTTAACCAGAAAAAGCCCAGCAATTACAAGGATCGCAGCGGCCCCGAATGTCAGGCTCAAGGTGTCGTGCATAATGAAATAGCTACCCACCACGCCAAACAAAGGGGTGATGAAGGTAAAAGCCGACAATTTGCTGGCCGAATAGGTCTTCACCAGCGCGAACCAAAGCGTGAACGTGGTTCCGACCACCCAGATCGCCTGGAAGGCCATCAGGCCGAGCGACAGCGGCGACGGGGTCTGCGTGATGGTTTCCCCAAACAGCCAGGCGGCGGTGCCCAGGATCGGGATCGAGGTCGCGACCTGATAGCCGAGTGCCTTTTCCGGCGCCGCGAAGCGCAGCCTTGTGCCCTTGGCGACCAGCGTGGTCGCCGCCCACAACCCTGCGCCGGCCACGATCAGGAGGTCGCCGAGCAGGATGTGCGAATCCACATTGGGCTGCGGCACGCCGATCGCGAGCGCAACTCCGGCAAAGCTCACAGCCAGCCCCAGCCATTGGGTGCCGCCGAGCCGCTCGCCGAGCACCTGGTAGGACCCGAGCGCGACGAAGAACGGCGCCGTGTAGAGGAACACCACCGCGCGCGAGGCCGAGGTCAGGCGCAGGCCCTGGAAGATCAGCACGAACTCGACGCCGAACATCAGCCCGGCGATCAGGCCGGCCTTCCACGTGCCGTCGCGCTCGAAGAATTTGACGCCGCGCAAGCTGCCGACGATGAACAGCACCGGCAACGCACCCATCGAGCGGATCATCGCCTGGAGCATCGGCGGCACCTCCGGCAGCACCAGCTTCACTGCGATCTGATTGAAACCCCAGGTCAGGCACAGCATGAGCATCAGGGCGATGGCACCGGCACTGAGGGGGCGACCGGCGGACGGTATGGCTTGTGGTGAGGACATTTCTTCCCGAATACCGGCTTGCGCCGTTGTTGCTTTATGCAGCTTTCTGACAATGGGCGCAGATGCCCGTGATCTCCACCACGGACAGTTTGGGTGCGAAGCCTGAGCTGCGCGCCGCGGCATTGAGGTCCTTGGCGAAGGACGCCGACGGGATCTCGCCGACGAGGCCACAGCGCTCGCAGATCAGGAACGCCACCGCCGAGGTCGCGTCGTGGTCGTGAGCGGCGCAGGCGAGATAGGCGTTGCGGCTTTCGATGCGGTGCACGAGGCCGTTGGCCATCAGGAAATCGAGCGCACGGTAGACCGTGATCGGCGCCGGCCGCGGCATCGATTTGGCGAGTTCGTCGATCACCTCATAGGCGCCGAGCGGCCTATGGCTGGACAGCAGCGCCCCCAGCACCTGGCGGCGAATCGGCGTGAATTTCTGCGCGCGCGCCTTGCAAACCGTCTCGGCGTGCGCCAGCGCGTCCGCGGTGCAGCGGCCGTGATCGTGGTCAGGCGCAGGAAAGGCCGGCTTTGCGAGGGTCATGTGGCCTGCCTTCTAGCATTTCGACCGCGGAACCCAAAGCGCGACCGGGAATGCGCCTGTCAGCCATGCTCTTGCTGCGGGACAGCGTCCCGCTAATCCGCCACGAAATAATCATAAGCTTGCTTATTATAGTCAAGCTCATTGGAGACAACGTTATGACCCGCGGGTCCGTCGACCAGAACTTCCTGTTCACGCTCGGTGAACTCTACCGCCTCTTGCGGGTCTATGCCGACAAGGAGGCATCGCGCTTCGGCATCACCCGCGCTCAATGGGCGGTCCTGGCCAAGGTCGAGCGCAGCGAGGGCATGAAGCAGTCGGAACTCGCCGAGTTGCTGGAGATGCAGCCGATCACGCTGACGCGCCTGATCGACAAGCTCTGCGACAGCGACTGGATCGAGCGCCGCAGCGACGCCTCGGACCGCCGCGTCAAGCGTCTCTATCTCAAGAAGGCCGGCCGCGCGCTGCTCGGCAAGATGAGCGGCCTGAAATCGGAACTCACGGCGAACGCACTCGACGGCATCAGCCCGGCGGACGCCCACCGTCTCCTCACCCAACTCGAATCCATCAAAGAAAACGTGCGTAACGCGATCCAGACATCCGGCGCGGAACAAGCGCGTAAGGAGCAGCGCTATGGCTGATCAGGTCCTCAAGTTCCAGCCCGAGCAGAAGAGCGACAGCGGCAAGCCCACCAAGAAAGCCGGCACCGATCCGCGCCGCCGCCTGGTGGCGGGCCTGCGCCGCTATCGCCGCTTCCTGCTCCTGGTCGTGCTGCCGCTCGCCGTCGCCGGCGCCGGCATCACCTTCTATCTGCACGGCGGCCGCTATGTCGGCACCGACGATGCCTATGTCGGCGCGCAGAAGGTCCTGGTCACACCCGACATCTCCGGCAAGATCCAGAAGGTCGTCGTCAGGGAAGGCCAGCTCGTCAAGCAAGGCGACGAGCTGTTCGAGATCGATCCCGTGCCGTTCCGCCTCGCGGTGGACGAGGCCAGGGCGCAGCTGATGCAGGCGCAGTCGACCTATGACAACCTCCGCGCCAACATCAAGATCTACGGCGACATGCTCAACCTCGCGCAACAGGGCGTCGACCTGAAGCAGCGCGACGTCGAGCGCAAGCAGGCTCTGGTGAAGAACAGCTACGGCTCGCAGCTCGACCTCGACAACGCGGCGAACGCGCTGGTTACGTCGGGTTCGATCGCGCAATACGTCAAGCAGCAGATCTCGACGGCCAAGACGCAGCTGCTCGGCGACGCCGACCTGCCGCTGGAGAAATTCCCGCCTTACGCGCAGGCCAAGTCCAAGCTCGACAATGCCGAACGCAATCTCGACCACGCAGTGGTGCGGGCATCGATGAGCGGCGTTGCGACGCAGGTCGAGCAGATTCAGCTCGGCCGCTACGTCACCGCCGGCACGCCGGTGTTCTCCATCATCGACGTCGCCCACCCCTGGGTCGACGCCAATCCGAAGGAGAGCGACCTCACCTACGTCACCGAGGGACAGCCTGTGACGCTCGAGGTCGACGCGTTCCCGAACCACGTCTTCAAGGGCAAGATCGGTTCGCTTTCGCCGGGCACCGGCGCGCAATTCGCGATCCTGCCGCCGCAGAACGCCACCGGCAATTTCGTCAAGGTGGTGCAGCGCGTGCCGATCCGGATCTATTTCGACGAGACCGACAAATACGTGCGGAAGCTGAAGGCCGGCATGAGCGTCTACGCCACCATCGACACCGGCCACAAGCGCTCGCTTGCCGGCCTGTTCGGATTGTCGGCGACGGCGAACCAGGACAAGGACTGATCCGATGTCCGGCCCCAATGCCAGCCTGATGGTCCCCGGCCTGCGCCGGAACATGGTGACGATCTGCGCCATGACCGCGACCATCATGCAGGCGCTGGACACCACCATCGCCAACGTCGCCTTGCCCTACATGCAGGGCACGCTGTCGGCTTCGCAGGACCAGATCAACTGGGTTCTGACTTCCTACATTGTCGCCGCCGCGATCATGACGGCGCCGGTGGGCTGGATCGCCAACCGCTTCGGCCGCAAGCGCATCTTCATCATCTGCTCGGCCGGCTTCACCTTCGCGTCCGTGCTGTGCGGCCTGGCGCAGGACATCAACCAGATGGTGCTGTTCCGCCTACTGCAAGGCGTGTTCGGCGCGGCCCTGGTGCCGCTGTCGCAATCGGTCATGCTCGACTATTACACGCTCCAGGAACGCGCCAAGGCGATGTCGATCTGGGGCATGGGCGTGATGATGGGCCCGATCATGGGCCCCTCCCTCGGTGCCTGGCTGACCGAGACCTATTCCTGGCACTGGGTGTTCTTCGTCAACCTGCCGTTCGGCGTGATCACCGTGCTCGGGCTGATCATCTTCATGGACGAGACCAGGAAGGATATCAGCCTCAAATTCGACTGGTTCGGCTTTGCCGCGCTGGCGATCGCGATCGGCTCGCTTCAGCTCGCCCTGGACAGGGGCGAGCAATTGGGCTGGCTCGAATCCAATGAGATCATCGCGGAGTTCATCGTCTCGGCCGTCGCCTTCTATTTCTTCGTCGCGCACTCCTTCACGACCTCGACGCCGTTCATCCGCTTCGCGCTGTTCAAGGACCGCAATTTCGTCACCGGCTGCATGTTCATGATCGTGATGGGGCTCGTGTTGTTCTCGACCATGGCGCTGGCCTCGCCCTACATGCAGAACGTGATCGGCTATCCGATCATCACCGCCGGCCTGCTGCTGGCGAGCCGCGGCTTCGGCACCTTCTTCGCCATGATGCTGGTCGGCCGCATGATGCGCTATATCGAGGCGCGCACGCTGATCATCACCGGCCTGACGCTGACCGCGGGCTCGCTGTTCCAGATGACCGGGTGGACCGACCTGACCCAGGTGCCGGAGATCGTCACCGTCAGCGTCATCCAGGGCTTCGGCTTCGGCCTCGTCTTCGTGCCGCTCTCGACGGTGGCGTTCCTGACCTTGCCGAACGAGCTGCGAACCGACGGCACCGCGATGCTGACCCTGATGCGCAACGTCGCGAGCTCGGTCGGCATCTCCGTCGTCATCGCCGAGCTGACGCAGGGAACGCGGCGGACCTACGCGATCCTGTCCGAGTACATCAACCCGTTCAACCACGCGCTCCAGATGCCCAGCGTCAGCGGCATGATCAATCTCTCCACCGACGCCGGCCGCGCCATGGCCGACCGGATGGTCAGCGTGCAGGCGCAGATCATCGCGTTTGCGCACGACTATATGCTGGTGATGATCTTCATCCTCTGCACCATCCCGCTCGCCTTGCTGATCGGCTCGACCAAGGCCACGCTGCGCAAGCAGGCCGCCGGGCCGGAACATGCGGTGATGGAGTAGCCACAGGTGTCATGCCCCGGCTTGACCGGGGCATCCAGTACGCCGCAGCTTCTCCGAATTCCACGACCGTCTCTGGAATACTGGATCGCTCAAGCCGGGCGACGACAGCGAACAGGCGGCACGAGCTCCTACAACAACTCCTCGCAGCCCAGATCGTCCACCGCCATCATCACCCGCTCCAGATTGTTCCACCAGATCAACGGCGGGATGTTGATGCTCCACTGCCAGACCGGCTTGGTGATGTGCCACAGCACCGACAGACGATAGTCCTGATCGAGCGCGCCGCGCGTGTAACTGCTGACGCCGTTGGCCATCAGCGTCTCGTGGTAACGATTGAGCAGCGCCCGCTCGAGCGCCTGCCTGCGATCTGGATACCATTGCATCGCCATCATGTAGGCGAGGTCGGTGGTCGGCACGTTGATGCCCCAGAGGTCGAAATCGAAGATGCGCACGCCATCCGCGACGCCGGCTCGCGGAAGCAGAAAATTCCAGGTATGCGCGTCGCCGTGAGTGATCGTAGCGTGGCGGCGAGAGTGGTAACGCTGAGATAGCCGGGCCGACTGATCGATGAGGCGGCGGTAGAGGATGCGGCGCTCTTCGCTGAGGCGGTCGCCGAGCAGGTCGGCGAAGCGATCGTAATGGCCGGCGAAGGTCTCCATGTGGCTTGCGCTGTCCTCAGTGCTCGCCCAGGTGCCGGCAGTCTCGCCGAGACCGGGATGGTCCCACCACGCTGCATGCATGCGGGCCAGCGTGGTGACGATCGCCATCGCCTGCGCGCGCGAGGGCGGCAGCGGCCATTGCGTCGCGATCTCATGGCTGTCGGTGAGGTCCTCGAGCAGTAGATGCCAGGTCTGGCTCTCTTCGTCGAAATGACCGTCGAAACAGCGCGGTACGAGCCCCGGAGGCATCTGCGGCGCAAGCTTCGTGTAGAAGGCCACTTCGCGCCGCCCGCCATTTGCGAGCGTCTCCGCGAAGGCGGAATGCGCGGTCTTCAGGATCAGGGATTGCGGCGCACCCGCAGACTCCCCGACATAGCGCAAGCCGAGTCGCACGATGTGCGACGGGATTGTGTCACGCTCATGCAGCACCTTCACCTCGCGCACCGCGCCAGCGTCCAGCACGCCACCCCTGCGCAGCGCAGCCGTCAGTTGGGCGGGCTCAACGACCGCCGGCAGTTGTGGAGGTGTCATGACCACGATGCCCCTGTCCCGCGCCATACTGCACGATCACGCCCCCGCGCACCAGCCGCAGACCTCGCACCCGACTCAAGCCGCTTCGGTCGAGTCGCGCACGGTCCTCACCACGACCGACCGCAGCGATTCCAGGTTGGCCGCCATGCCCGCAATCGCCTGCCTCACCTCCGTGGCGCGCTCGTCCACCGAGGCGGCGTCGCGGCTGACATTGGCGATCTTGGCCGAGACCTCCTTCGCAGCGGATGCCGATTCGGAAATCGACCGCGCGATCTCCCGCGTTGCGGAGTCCTGCTCTTCCATCGCCGCCGCGACCGAGGTCGCGACTCCGTCGATCTCGACGATGTGGCCTCCCATCGTCTCGACGGCATCGACCGCGGCCTGGGTCGAGGCCTGGACCTCGGCGATCAGGCGCCCGATCTCTTCGGTGGATTTGGCGGTCTGGTCGGACAGCGATTTCACTTCGGCCGCAACCACCGCAAAGCCGCGGCCGGCCTCGCCGGCCCGCGCGGCCTCGATCGTGGCATTGAGCGCCAGGAGGTTGGTCTGGCCGGCGATGCCGCCAATGAGGTCGGAGACCTCCGCAATCTTCTTCACCGCGCCCGCCAGCGCCTGGATGGTCGAACGCGCCTGCTCGCGGCCCGCGACCGCCGATTTCGTGACCGTGCTTGTCCGCGCCACCTGCGTTGCGATGTCCCGGATCGAGGCGCTCAGTTGTTCGGCGGCGGCCGAGACGGTCTGCGAGCTGCCCAGGGCCTGGGTGGACGCCGAGGCCACCGCCTGCGACTCCGCGGACAGCGACCGGGCGATCTCGGACAGGCTGGAGGCGGCCCGTTCGACGCCCTGGCTCGCCACGCTCGCGGAATCGACCGAGCGGCCGGTCTCGCGCTCGACGGTCTCGGCCATCTGGTGCAGGGCGCCACGCTTGGCCGTCGCGGCCTCCTGCTCCTTCCGCAACTGCTCCTCGCGCAGGCGCGAATTCTCGATCGCCCCCTGCTTGAACACCTGGAGCGCACCCGCCATCGAGCCGACCTCGTCCTGGCGGTGCGCGAAGGGGATGTCGGCGGCGAGATCGCCGGTCGCGAGCTTCTGCATCGTGTCCGTCATGCGCACGATCGGGCGCACCACGCCAAGCGCGACGCCGAGCAGGCCTGCGGCAATGAAGGCCAGGACGGCTGCGGAGACGCCGAGGAGAATGTAGAGGATAGAGCTGTCGCGCTCGGCGGCCAGCTTCTCCATGTCCGCATTCTGCTTGTTGGCGCTCTCGACGATGCTGTCGATGACGGCGCGGTGCGCGGTATAGGCATCCTTGAGCTGCGCATAGGCACGTTCGGCGCCGGCCACGTCCTTGGCCTTGAGGGCCGGCAGGAACTGGTCGGACAGAAGCTTCCAGAACTTCTGCACCTCGGCGTCGGATTTCGACACCAGTGCCGTCTTCAGATCGGTGGAGAGGCTGGAGGTGATCCAGAATGCCTTGCGCTCGTCGTAATCCTTGCGGAGCTGGACCAGGCGTTCGCCATGGGCCGCCAGTTGGTCCGGCTCGCGCATGGCGAGCGTGGCCTCGAGATAGGCTTCGATCACATATTCGGGCGGCGGCAGGATGTCCGCGATGAGGTCGTTGCCGAGCTTGATGTCGGAATAAAGCGGACCGCCGACCTTGAGCTCGCGCAGGGCGTAAAGGCTGGTCGAGACGACGGCCGTAAAGCCGATGGCGAGAACAATGCCGAATGCAATGACTGCAGAAGAAAGCGAGAGACGAATTTTCATGGAACAATCCAATGGCGCAGGTCGAAATCCGAACGGACCCTAAACAACTGCGGTAAACACGGGATTGCTGCGCGCGGAAATTGTATCCCGCGGGCACCGGAAAATTACGGAAACAGGACGTCAATCGGTCGGTTTTGAGTCAGCGAGACCGACTCGGGGCACGAACAGAAACGTCTCAGGCCCGATGCAACGCAGCAACCATCTCGGTTGCGCTGGATGAGAAACGCGTGGCGGCTGTCGATATCGCCGCCACGCGTTGCTGCCTCACATGTCGAAGAAGACCGTCTCGTCGTCGCCCTGAAGCCGCAGGTCGAGCCGATAGACCGCCTTCCCCGCCTCGCGCGCCGCGATCAGCGTCGCGCGGCGATCGGCCGGCACCAGTCCCAGCACGGGATCGGCGGCATTGCCGGCCTCGTCGCTGAAATAGATGCGGGTGTAGAGATGCCGCAGCATGCCGCGGCCGAACACCGCAAGCACGATGTGCGGCGCCTGTGGCTTGCCGTCGGGATCGGGCACCGCGCCCGGCTTGATGGTGTCGAAGGAATAATTGCCGTCCTTGTCGGTGCCGCAGCGGGCAAAGCCGCGGAAGCTCGCATTCGGCAATGCGCGCTTGTCCTGCGGGTCGGCGAAGCGGCCCTGCGCATCCGCCTGCCAGATCTCCAGCATGACGTCGGGCACCACGACGCCGTCGCCGTCGAACACGCGGCCTTCGATGCGGAGGCGATCCCCGGTGACGTCGGGCGTCAGCGTCGAATTGGTGAACGCGTCGTTCCAGGCGTATTCGCCGGTCGGTGTCAGGCCGTATTTGAAGAACGGACCGACGGTCTGCGATGGGGTAATACCGTTGTCCTGCACTTAAGTGTTCTCCATTGGCGTGGCGTTCTTGCCGCGCAGCACGATGTCAAAGCGGTAGCACAGCGCCCATTCGGGCTGGGTGTTCTCAAGGTCGAAAGACGACACCATCCGCGCCCGCGCCTTCTCGTCCGGCACCGAATTGAAGATCGGGTCGAACGGGAATAGCGGGTCGTTCGGGAAATACATCTGCGTCACGAGGCGCGTGACGAAGGAATGGCCGAACACCGACAGATGGATATGCGCGGGACGCCAGGCGTTGTGGTGATTGCCCCAGGGATAGGCGCCAGGCTTGATGGTGACGAAACGGTAGTAGCCGGCGGCATCGCTCACGGTGCGGCCCGCGCCGGTGAAGTTCGGATCGAGCGGCGCCGGGTGCTGGTCGCGGACATGGACGTAGCGGCCGCAGGAATTGGCCTGCCAGATCTCGACCAGCGAGTTCGGCACGCCGCGGCCGTCCTCGTCGCGCACATGGCCATGCACGATGATGCGCTCGCCGATCGGCTCGCCTTTGTGCTGGGTGGTGAGATCGGCATCGCCTTCGCGCACGGTCTCGTGGCCGTAGACCGGGCCGGTCAATTCCGACAGCGTGTGGCGCATCGGGATCAAGGGCTTGTTCGGCGCGCGCTTGATCGAGCTCTTGTATTCGGGCGACAGCGGCAGCGGATGCGCCTTGTTGCTATCGACGGGATAGATGAATGTCATTGGCGAACTCCTCCCCGGCCATTTTGCTCCGGCCGGTCAACGCTTCCCCGATCATTATAGAACATAACTAATCTAGGGAAGCGGGTTTGGCAGGCGTCCTGCGCCCGGCAGGACCGCCCTATTTGATCGGCGGACGTGGCAGCACGGCCTCACCGGCCTCCAGCCGGTAGGTGTGGTCGAGCGAATACCAGGGGATCGGGACGTCTCGTGCAGTCGGATGCGGCGTGTCGTGGCGCTGGAACCTGCCGATCAGTGCCTGCGTCACCCCGAACTGCACGTCGCTGTCGATATGCGGGTCGGCGGGGTCGTAGACCTGCGAGATCAGCACCTTGAATCCGGGCTTGAAGATCAGCGCATGCAGATGCGCGGGCCGATAGGGATGCCGGCTCTGCGCCACGAGCAGGCTGCCGACCACGCCATTGGTCGGGATGGGGTAGCCGACCATCATCACCGAGCGGAAGGCGAAGCGTCCGTCCTGGTCGGTCGTGAACTTGCCACGCAGGTTCATGTCGGCCTGATCAGGGTCCTGGTTCTCGTAGAGACCGACCGGCGAGGCGTGCCAGACATCAACCTCCGCACCGGCGACGGGACGGCCGTCCCTGTCGACGACGCGGGCGCTGACGAACAGCGGCGCGCCGGGCGTCTCCGAGCGGACGATCGAGCCACCATTCTCGACCCGCGGCGAGTTCAGCCGCCAGAACGGGCCGAGCAGCGACTGGTCGGTTTCGGTATTGCCCTGATCGCCGTTGTTGAGCAGGCAGACCAGCGGCGAGACGCCGAGCGAGCCCGCCATCAGCACGACTTCGTTGTGCGTGTCGGTCGTGAGCTTGCCGAGCTCGGCCACGATCGCGGTCGCGTCCCGGAACTCCTTCTCGGTCAGGCGGACATCGCGGACGAAGCCGTGCAGATGCTTGACCAGGGAGACCATGATCTGGCGCAGCCGCGGATCGGACGTCCGCTCCATCACCGCCAGTGCAGCGGCCGTGACGTCCTGCTCGCGCTCGATGATCATGGGACGGTCCCTGAAGCGACCTGCGTAACTCCAACACTGTCATTCCGGGATGGTCCGAAGGACCAGACCCGGAATCTCGAGATCCCGGGTTCGGTGCAAGTGCACCGCCCCGGGATGACGGGCCACTTGGTGGCCCGTCAGTTCAGATTCTCGATCGCAACGGCAACACCCTGGCCGACGCCGACGCACATGGTGGCGAGCGCGAGCTTGCCGCCGCGCTTTTCCATGCCGTGGACGGCGGTGAGCGCGAGGCGCGCGCCGCTCATGCCGAGGGGATGGCCGAGCGCGATGGCGCCGCCATGCGGATTGACGAAATCGGCATCGTCGGCAACGCCGAGCTGACGCATGCAGGCGATGCCCTGCGAGGCGAAGGCTTCGTTCAGCTCGATCAGGTCGAAATCGCTGATCTTCTTGCCGAGGCGCTCCATCAGCTTGCGGGTCGCCGGCACCGGGCCGATGCCCATGATGCGCGGCGGCACGCCGGCCGAGGCGAGGCCGAGGATGCGGGCGCGCGGGGTGAGGCCATGCTTCTTCACGGCGGCTTCAGAGGCCAGGATCATCGCGGCCGCGCCGTCATTGACGCCGGAGGCGTTGCCGGCGGTCACGGTGCCGGGATTGCGCACGATCGGCTTCAGTTTTGCGAGGGCTTCCAGCGTCGTCTCCGGGCGCGGATGCTCGTCCTTGTCGACCGTAATCGGGCCGGCCTTGCCGCCGGGGATGGTGATCGGCGTGATTTCCTCGGCGAAATAACCCGCCGCGATCGCCGCGCCCGCGCGCTGCTGCGAGCGGATCGCGAAGGCGTCCTGGTCGGCGCGCGAGACCTGGAATTCCTCGGCTACGTTCTCACCGGTCTCCGGCATGGCGTCGACGCCATACTGCGCCTTGAGCAGCGGGTTGATGAAACGCCAGCCGATAGTGGTGTCAAAAATCTCGGCAGAGCGCGAGAATGCTTCCTGGGCCTTGCCCATCACGAAGGGCGCGCGGGTCATGGATTCGACGCCGCCGGCGATCGCAAGCTCGATCTCGCCGGACCGGATGGCGCGGCCGGCCGCACCGACCGCGTCGAGGCCGGAGGCACAGAGCCGGTTCAGGGTCTGGCCGGGAACCGAATCCGGCAGGCCGGCAAGCAGCAGGGCCATGCGCGCGACGTTGCGGTTGTCCTCGCCGGCCTGGTTGGCGCAACCGAAGAAAACTTCGTCGACCTGTGCCCAATCGAGATTGGGATGCTTGGCCATCAGCGCCTTGATCGGGGCGGCCGCGAGGTCGTCGGCGCGCACCTTGGCGAGCGAGCCGCCGAAACGGCCGATCGGGGTCCGCACGGCATCGCAGATAAAGACGTCACGCATCGTTGTTCTCCCTGAATGCCGCGGTCCGGCCCAAATTCTTCAATGTCCGCGGAGTTTTAGGAGGGCGCCCGCGGCAGGTCAATTGACGGTTTCTTGCGTGTTCCGGAGGGCGAGCACGCCGCTAGCGCATGCCGCGGTGCGGACAACGTGGAAAACCCGCCCCATCCGGCCAAAGCGATAGGAGCACGGGGCGAAATTTTGTAGGTTGCGCCGCCCATGACAATGCAACAGCCCATCCCCGCGCCAGAACCCGAATCCACGCCCGCACCGCCGGCGGAAGCTGCCGCGCGTGTCACGCCGATGATGGAACAATATCTGGAGATCAAGGCGGCGCATCAGGGACTGCTTCTGTTTTACCGGATGGGCGACTTCTACGAGCTGTTCTTCGAGGACGCCGAGATCGCCTCGAAGACGCTCGGCATCGTGCTGACCAAGCGCGGCAAGCATCAGGGCGCCGACATCCCGATGTGCGGCGTGCCGGTCGAGCGTTCCGAGGACTATCTGCATCGCCTGATCAGCGCCGGCCACCGGGTCGCGGTGTGCGAGCAGACCGAGGATCCCGCCGCCGCCAAAGCGCGCGGCAACAAGAGCGTGGTGCGCCGTGGCGTGGTGCGGCTGGTCACGCCGGGTACGCTGACCGAGGACACGCTGTTAGACGCGCGCGCCAACAATTATCTGCTGGCGATCGCGCGCGCCCGCGCCTCCGGTGGCGGCGACCGTTTTGGGCTTGCCTGGATCGACATCTCGACCGCCGAATTCACGGTGATGGAATGTTCGGGCGGTGAGCTCGCCGCGACGCTGGCGCGCATCAATCCGAACGAGGCGATCGTCACCGACGCGCTCTACAATGACAGCGAGCTCGGACAGACCTTGCGCGAGCTGTCGGCGGTGACGCCGCTGACCCGCGACGTCTTCGACGGCGCCACCGCGGAAAAACGCCTGTGCGATTATTTCGCCGTCGCGACCATGGACGGGCTCGCGCAGCTCACCCGGCTGGAAGCGACCGCCGCAGCCGCCGCCGTCACCTATGTCGACCGCACCCAGGTCGGCAAGCATCCGCCGCTGTCGCCGCCCGCGCGCGAGGCCTCGGGCGCGACCATGGCGATCGACCCCGCCACCCGCGCCAATCTCGAACTGACGCGAACGCTCGCGGGCGAACGCCGCGGCTCGCTGCTCGACGCCATCGACTGCACCGTGACCTCGGCCGGCTCGCGTTTACTCGCCCAGCGCCTGGCCGCGCCGCTGACGGACGCGCCCGCAATCGCGCGGCGGCTCGATGCCGTCAGCGCCTTCGTTGCGGACTCCGCTGCGCGTGAAGACATCCGCAGCATCCTGCGCGGCGCGCCCGACATGTCGCGGGCACTGGCCCGTCTTTCGGTCGGCCGCGGCGGACCGCGCGACCTCGCCGGCCTGCGCGACGGCATCATCGCCGCCGACCAGGTGCTGATGCGCCTCGGCGATCTCGACCAGCCGCCGCAGGAGATCGCGCTGGTGACGGCGGCCTTGCAGCGTCCGTCGCGCGAGCTCGCATCCGAATTTGCCAGCGCGCTGGACGAGCAGCTGCCGCTGATCAAGCGCGACGGCGGCTTCGTGCGTCAGGGCTACGAGCCCGCGCTTGACGAAACGCGAAACCTGCGCGATGCCTCGCGCCTCGTGGTGGCCTCGATGCAGGCGCGCTACGCCGATCATACCGGCGTGAAGGGCCTCAAGATCCGGCACAACAACGTGCTCGGCTATTTCGTCGAGGTCACCGCGCAGCACGGCGACAAGCTGATGTCGGCGCCGCTGAATGCGACCTTCATCCATCGCCAGACGCTGGCCGGACAGGTGCGCTTCACCACCTCGGAGCTCGGCGAGATCGAGGCCAAGATCGCCAATGCCGGCGACCGCGCGCTCGGACTCGAGCTCGAGATCTTCGAGCGGCTGTCCGCGAAGGCGCTTGATATCAGCGACGATCTGCGCGCCGCAGCCCACGCCTTTGCGCTGCTCGACGTCGCGACCTCGCTGGCCAAGCTCGCGGTCGACGACAATTATGTGCGGCCGGACGTGGATGACTCCCTCGGCTTTGCGATCGAGGCGGGCCGCCATCCCGTCGTGGAACAGGCGCTCAAGCGCAATGGCGAGCCGTTCATTGCCAATGCCTGCGATCTCTCGCCAACACCGGCGCAAAAATCCGGCCAGCTCTGGCTGCTGACCGGTCCCAACATGGCCGGTAAATCGACCTTCCTGCGCCAGAACGCGCTGATCGCGCTGCTGGCGCAGATCGGCAGCTTCGTGCCGGCGACGCGGGCGCGGATCGGCATCATCGACCGCCTGTTCTCGCGCGTCGGCGCCGCCGACGATCTCGCGCGCGGCCGCTCCACCTTCATGGTGGAGATGGTCGAGACCGCGGCGATCCTGAACCAGGCCGGCGAGCGCGCGCTCGTGATCCTCGACGAGATCGGCCGCGGCACCGCGACGTTCGACGGCCTCTCCATCGCCTGGGCCGCGATCGAGCATCTGCACGAGAGCAACCGCTGCCGCACGCTGTTCGCGACGCATTATCACGAGCTGACCGCGCTCTCGGCAAAACTGCCGCGCATGTTCAACGCGACGGTGCGGGTGAAGGAATGGCAGGGCAATGTCGTGTTCCTGCACGAGGTGCTGCCGGGCTCCGCCGACCGCTCCTACGGCATCCAGGTCGCCAAGCTCGCCGGCCTGCCGCCGGCCGTGATCACGCGCGCCAAATCGGTGCTGGCAAAACTCGAGGCGCAGGACCGCGGCCAGACCGCGCGGGCGCTGGCCGACGATCTGCCGCTGTTCGCCGTGCCCTCGCGGGCCGCCGCCGAAGCCGCGCCGCCGAGCGAGGCCGAACTGCTGATGGACGCGGTGAAGGCGCTGCACCCCGACGAGATGTCGCCGCGCGAGGCGCTGGATGCGCTCTATGCGTTGAAGGCCAAGCTGCCGAGGTAGCGCCAGCGAACCTTCCGCCTCCGGCGGTTACTCCGACCGACAAGCCATGAGGCGAGCCGCGATGCCGGGTTGTGTGCCGCAGGTGGAATTGCGAAGGCCTGGCCGTGTTCGCCGGCATACTGGCCGTCAGCGGCCCGCCCTGGCAAACGGCTCGATCAGCTTCAAGGTGGCGGCGAGGCGGATGCTGCGCTTGCCCGCGAGCGCGATCGCTTCCATGTCGACGCCCTTGTCATCGCAGTGGCCGGAGAAGCCGATGCCCACCTCATAGCCACCGAACAAGGGATGCTCGCTCTTTGCCAGCGTGTGTTCCTGATTGACGAATTCGCCTTTCCAGCGACCGTTCGCCGAAGAATAGGCGCCGAGATAATAGAAGAAGGCATCGCCGCCGAGGATGCGGCCGTCGCGCAGCAACATCACGCCGGTATGGCCACCGGTAATTCCATCCAGCATCCGGATGTCGATCGAATAGAGTCCGCTGACGATGCCGCCCTCGCCGACCGCACCGGGCGGGGAACGTCATCGTCGCCGAGCGGCGTCATCACGGCGCGAAACACCGAGGCGTCCTCGACCACTTCTCCCTCGAAGCGGTAGAGCATGCCCTGCTGTCGACCGCGAATGCTGATTGTGACGGCGTCGGAGCTGACCAGCGACCTGTGCTGCGGCGACCGGCTGTGGCGCTTCGTCCGGAGCCTGGCGACGATTTCGCCGTTCACAATCTCGTAGGTGCCGAGGTGGGCGAAGGCCGTGTTGCCGCCAAGCATTTTCCCGGCATGCGCGTACAGCACGCTGCGGCCGGAGCCGTCGTTGATATCGTATTCGACCTTGTACAATCCCTCCACCGCACGCCCCGATCTTGCTCTGTCGCCAGCTTAGCGGGTCTGCCAGCCCCGGTAACTAACTATCCTGACGCAGGGCTGGTCCCAAGCGTAGCGTACCTCGCCTTAGGAAGCGCGGCGCGGCTGATGCAACGGCCTCTTCCGTCGTCCCATCCACCACAGCGTCAGGTTCCAGCCGATGCAGGTGGCGAGTGCGCAACTCAAGCCGATCGCAGAGCCGAACTGCGTGACGGCGACGTGCAGCACCGCAATAGCCAGACCGAAACCGAGCAGGCCCCAGGCGGAGTTGGCGAGCACGGCGGCGGTCGGCGGGCCGCCGATGCGCGGATGCAGGATCACCATCATGCTGGTGAACACGATCGGGTAGAGCGCGATGACGCCGCTCACCCGCGGGCCGACCCATCCCGAGGTCGAGACCACGATCGCAACCAGCGTCGCGACCAGCGAGGCGCGGAACGGGATGTCGTACCACCGGCGTGTCACCAGCGGCATCTTCACATGGCGATATTTTGCGAGCAGCGGAATGCAGATGCCGAAGGCGACCAGGTTGACGGCGAGCCCGGCCGTCAAAGTCCAGTCGAACAGACGGATAATGGAGGCCAGCACGATCCACACCGCGACCGCGCTGCCGACGCTCGCCGGAAAACTGCGCCGCTGCGCCTGTACGACATAGGTGAGCCCCATGAAGATCGTCGCCGCGTTGACCGGAAGGCTCGACAGCGCGCCTTGCGCGATGAAGGCGGCGTCATGGTCGAGCGCGAGGAAGACGTAGGAAGGACCGGCCGAGATCGGCAAGGTCGCCACCAGTCCGCCGATCACCGGACCGGTGCGCTCGGCGATGAACGACGCTGACACGACAAATGCCGCGGCGATCGCCATGCGCAGGACGAGGAGGATGATGAAGTGGAGCTCGGGGGCATTCCGCGCGGTGCTCTTCACCCTCCCCTGGAGGGGGAGGGTCGGTTCGCAGCGCGTCAGCGGTGCGAGACGGGGTGGGGTGATCTCTCAACACGGGCAGTGTGCGACGTGGAGAGACCGTCACCCCACCCCGCTCGCGCTGCGCGCGATCGACCCTCCCCCTCCAGGGGAGGGTAAAGAGAGCTAGATCCGCTGCATCGACACCGAAACCTTCGGGCCGTTCTTGATGGTCTGGTAGACCACGCAATAGCGCTCGGTGAGTTTGAGCAGGAGATCGAGCTTGTCCTGCGGCGCGTCGGTGTCGACCTCGAAGCGCAGGCGGATCTCGGCGAAGCCGACCGGGGTCTCCTTGTCGACGCCGAGCGTGCCGCGGAAATCGAGATCGCCCTCGGCATAGACGTTGCCGGTCTTCAGCGGGATCTCGATGGCGGTCGCGACCGATTTCAGCGTGACGCCGGCACAGGCGACCAAGGCTTCGAGCAGCATGTCGCCGGAGCAGAGCTCGAGGCCGGAGCCGCCGGTGGCGGGATGCAGGCCCGCCATTGCGATGGCGCGGCCGGTCTCGACCTTGCAGGCGATGCCTTCGCTGTCGGTCGAGCCCTTGGCCTTCAGCGTGATCATCGCGGTCTTGGGATCGGTCTTGTAGCGTTCCTTGATCGGGGCCTGCATCTGGCGCAGTGCTGCGGCGTCCATCTTGTTCTCTCCCGGAAAAATCGTCCCTCGATGTACCGGCTCAGAGAGAAAATGTCACCACCACATGGCCTGACCGGGACCCTGGGTTGCGTCACGGTCGGGCACGTTGCGGTCGAGCGAACGGTCGAGTGACGTCAGCACACTTCGCTTGAAATTCTCGAACAGCGGCGAATTGCGGTCGCGCGGCCGGCCCAGATTGATCTCGATCTGGTCGAACAGCCGGCCCGGCCGCGGCCGCATCACCAGCACGCGATCGGCCAGCACCACGGCCTCGTCGACGTCATGTGTGACGAGGATGAGCGTCGGCCGCGTGTCGGCCCAGAGGTCGAGCAGATGATCCTGGAGATCCCTGCGGGTGAAGGCGTCGAGCGCGGAGAACGGCTCGTCGAGCAGCAGCACTTCCGGCTGCGGCACCAGCGCACGCGCGATCGCGACACGCTGCGCCTGCCCGCCCGAGAGCTCGCGCGGCCAGGCCTGCGCCTTGTCGGCGAGCCCGACGCGGGCGAGCGCGCGCGCCACCTTCTCGCGCCGCTCGGCCGCGGGCAGGTCGGCAAGGCCGAAGCCGATATTGTCGGCGACGCTGAGCCAGGGCAAAAGCCGCGGCTCCTGGAAGATGATGCCGATCTTGGCGTGCGGCGAACTGATCGCCTCGCTGTCGAGCGTCACCGTACCTGCGCTCGCGCGATCGAGGCCGGCGATGGCACGCAGCAGCGTGGACTTGCCGCAGCCGGAGCCGCCGATGATCGCGACGATCTCGCCCTGCTTGATCTCGGCGGAGAAACGCGCCAGCGCCTGCACGCCGTTGGGATAGGTCTTGCTGACCCGCTCGAGCGCCAGCATCGCGTTACGCTCCCCTCGCACGCCCGAAGGCGTCCTGCCAGCGCAGGAACGGCGCGGCTGCGACCTCTATCAGCCAGTCGGTGAGCTTGCCGAGAATGGCGAAGATCACAATCGCCGCGAGAATCTGCGCGGGCTTGCCGAGCTGCTGGCCGTCGAGCAGGAGATAGCCGAGGCCTTCGGAAGCGCCGATCAGTTCGGCCGCCACCACGAACATCCAGCCCAGACCAAGGCCGACACGCAAGGACACGACATAGGCCGGCAGCACCGCGGGCAGCAGGATGCGGCGGATCATGGCGAACCCGGAGAGGCGGAAGGTGCGACCGACCTCGACGATCTTGCGATCGACGGAAAGGATCGCGCCCATCACGCCGAGATAGACCGGAAAGAACACGCCGACCGCGATCAGCGCGATCTTGGAGGTCTCGAAGATGCCGAGCCAGAGGATGAACAACGGCACCCAGGCGAGCGAAGGGATCGCACGCAGCGCCTGCACGGTCGGATCGAGCAGCCGGCGTGCCAGCGACCAATAGCCGGAGATGGCGCCGAGCACGGTGCCCGCGATCACGCCGAAGGCGAAGCCGAGGCCGACCCGCCACAGCGTTGCGGCGATGTGGCGGACCAGCTCGCCGGAGCGGGCGAGCTCGGTGATGGTCCCAAACACGCGCGAGGGCGGCGGCACCAGACGGCCGTTGGACCAGCCGAGCCAGACCACCAGCTCCCAGCCGAGCGCGAGGATCAGCGGCAGCAACAGTCCCAGCACCGGCCGCGCGTAGCGCGACAGCCGCGGGGGCGCGGCGGCGCTCTCGGCCGGTTCCGAGGTCTGTTGCAACACTGGCGCGTCGGAGATCATGGCCGGTAGGAAGCGCGTCTGGTCGGGGAATGCAAGGGCGCCTCTTACCCTCCCCTGGAGGGGGAGGGTAAGAGCACCTCAATTCGTCGGCAGCGGGACCTGGTCGTCGATCAGGGCATCCAGCGTCGCCTTCACGTCGACCTTGGCGTCGACGACGCCGGCCTGCTGGAGGGCAAGGCCGGCAGCGAGGATCGACTCGCGCTGGGGCGCGCCGATGCGGCTGTGGGTGAGCTCGGTGCGCTCCTTGAGCTGCTTGTCGACGACGGCGTCCGGCAGCTTGGTCACGGCGATGAAGGTCTTCTTCAGGTCATCGTAATTCGCCAGCGAATATTTGCGCGCTTCCTCGTAGACCGCGAGCACGCGGCGGGCGGCGTCCGGATAGTCCTTCAAGAACTGCTCGCGCACATTGAGGATGCCCCAGGTGTTGGCATCCGCCTTGCGATAGAACAGTTTTGCACCTTCCTCGACCTCGGCCTGCGCCATCATCGGATCGAGACCGGCCCAGGCATCGACGTCGCCGCGGATCAGCGCGGTCTTGCCGTCGGCGTGCTGGAGCAGCACCGGCGTGATGTCCTTTTCGGTGAGGCCGGCGCCTAACAGCGCGCGCACCAGGAAGATGTGCGGATCGGTGCCGCGCGTCACCGCGACGCGCTTGCCCTTGAGATCGGCAACGCTCGCGATCTTGGAATCCTTTGATGTCACCAGCGCCGTCCATTCGGGACGCGAATAGACGTAGATCGACTTGATCGGGTTGCCGTTGATCTTGGCCACCAGCGCCGCCGAGCCCGCGGTCGAGCCGAAATCGATCGAGCCGGCATTGAGGAATTCGAGCGCCTTGTTGGAGCCCGCCGACTGCACCCAAATGATGCTGATGCCGTCCTTGGCGAATTCCTTCTCCAGCAGACCCTTCTGCTTCAGGACCATCGACACCGGATTGTAGGTCGCCCAGTCGATGCGGATTTCCTTGAGCGGATCCGCCGCCCGTGCCGCAGGGGTCATGGCGAGCGCAACAGCCCCCGCCAACAGAATGCGTCGTGTAATCCCGGTCATGCCCAGCCTCCTCAAAAACTTCATTGTTTTTCAATGAGTTATTTCTAGAGGTCAACGAGAAAATCGCTATCCCGAAAGCCCCTCGGCCGAGAACGATTTTGCCCGAGGCCGGCCTTTTCCAGCATGGAACGACTATTGCCAGAGAATGGCGGGTGACAGCGCCTGTCACCTCTTATATCCGGTGAGACATGGACAGCGTCGCAACTGAGTATAAGCCAGAGGTGGACGATCGCTTCGACACCGCGCGGATCACCGCCGCGGTCGATGCGCTTGCCGAGAAACATCAGGGACGTGAGGACACGTTCCGCACGGCCATGGCGCAATTGCTGAAGGCCGAGCTGATCGCAGCGCGCGCCGCGGCGCAGGCGATCCTGCTGAAGGACCGTCACGGAAGGCGCTGCGCCGAACGGCTGTGCCACGTGCAGGACGAGATCATCCGCATCCTGTATTCGGCGGCGACCCACCATCTCTATCGCTCGCCGATCCCGAGCGGCGCGGAGCGCATGGCGGTGGTCGCGACCGGCGGCTATGGCCGCGGCCTGATGGCCCCGGAGTCCGACATCGATCTCCTGTTCATCCTGCCCTACAAGCAGACCGCCTGGGGTGAGCAGGTGGCCGAAGCCATTCTCTACTGTCTCTGGGACATGGGACTGAAGGTCGGGCACGCCACGCGCTCGGTCGATGAATCGATCCGGCAGGCGCGCGGCGACATGACCATCCGCACCGCGATCCTGGAAACGCGCTTCCTGACCGGCGACCAGCCGCTCTATGACGAACTGGTCGCGCGCTTCGACAAGGACGTGGTGCAGGGCACGGCGTCCGAATTCGTCACCGCAAAGCTCGCCGAGCGCGAGGAGCGCCACCGCCGCGGCGGTCAATCGCGCTACCTGGTCGAGCCCAACGTCAAGGACGGCAAGGGCGCCCTGCGCGACCTGCACACGCTGTTCTGGATCGCCAAATACGTCTACCGCGTCCGTGATACCGACGAGCTGGTCGAGCGCGGCGTGTTTGACGCGCAGGAATACCGCACCTTCCGCCGCTGCGCCGACTTCCTCTGGTCGGTGCGCTGCAATCTGCACTTCTACTCCGGCCGCGCGGAAGAGCGCCTCTCCTTCGATCTCCAGCGCGAGATCGCGGTCCGGCTCGGCTACACCTCGCATCCCGGCATGCAGGACGTCGAGCGCTTCATGAAGCACTACTTCCTGGTCGCCAAGGAAGTGGGCAACCTCACCGCCATCCTCTGCGCCAAGCTCGAGGACCAGCAGGCCAAGCCCGCGCCGGTGCTGAGCCGGATGATGGCGCGGCTGCGCCCCGCGCCCGCGAAGCGCCGCGTCCCCGACAGCGACGACTTCCTCGTCGACAACAACCGCATCAACGTCGCCGCGCCCGACGTGTTCAAGCACGATCCGGTCAATTTGATCCGGATCTTCCGCCTGGCGCAGAAGAACAACCTTGCCTTCCATCCGGACGCGATGCGCGACGTGACGCGCTCGCTCGGACTGATCAACGCGCAGCTGCGCGAGAACCCGGAAGCCAACCGGCTGTTCATGGAGATCCTGACCTCCGACAACGCCGAGATCGTGCTGCGTCGGATGAACGAGACCGGCGTGCTCGGCCATTTCATCCGCGCCTTCGGCAAGATCGTCTCGATGATGCAGTTCAACATGTATCATCACTACACCGTCGACGAGCATCTGATCCGCTGCGTCGGCTTTTTGCAGGACATCGAGCGCGGCGGCATCGAGGAGTTCACGCTCGCCAGCGATCTCTTCCGCAAGATCCGGCCCGAGCACCGTGCGGTGATCTACATCACGACGCTGCTGCACGACATCGCCAAGGGACGGCCGGAGGATCACTCGATCGCGGGCGCCAAGGTGGCGCGCCGGCTGTGCCCGCGGCTCGGCTTCAGCGCGGCCGACACCGAGCTCGTGGCCTGGCTGATCGAGGAGCATCTGACGATGTCCACGGTCGCGCAGTCGCGCGATCTCTCCGACCGCAAGACCATCGAGAATTTCGCCGCCGTGGTGCAATCGGTCGAGCAAATGAAATTGCTCACGATCCTGACCACCGCCGACATCCGCGGCGTCGGCCCGGGCGTGTGGAACGGCTGGAAGGCGCAGCTGCTGCGCTCGCTCTATTATGAAACCGAACCGGTGCTGACCGGCGGCTTCTCGGAAGTCGACCGCGGCAAGCGCCTGACGGCCGCCTACGCCGAATTCCGCATGGCCTTCGCCGAATGGCCGGCGGACGAACTCGATGCCTATATCGGCCGGCACTATCCCGCCTATTGGCTCAAGGTCGAGCTGCCGCGGAAGATCCGCCATGCCCGCTTCGTCCGCTCCAGCGAACAGGCCGGCCACAAGCTCGCGATCAATGTCGGCTTCGACGAGGTGCGCGGCGTCACCGAGCTCACGATCTTCGCCGCCGACCATCCCTGGCTGCTCTCGATCATCGCCGGCGCCTGCGCCTCGGCCGGCGCCAACATCGTCGACGCGCAGATCTACACCACGACCGACGGCCGCGCGCTCGACACGATCTCGATCTCGAGGGAATACGATCGCGACGAGGACGAGGGAAGGCGCGCCACGCGCATCGGCGAGATGATCGAGGACGTGCTGGAAGGCAAGCTGCGCCTGCCCGAAGTGGTGGCGCGGCGCACCGTGCGCAGCAAGGCGCGGCCGTTCGTGATCGAGCCGGAAGTGACCATCAACAACCAGTGGTCCGACCGCTACACGGTGATCGAGGTCTCCGGCCTCGACCGCCCCGGCCTGCTCTACGAGCTGACCACCGCGATCTCGAAGCTCAACCTCAACATCGCCTCGGCCCATGTCGCGACCTTCGGCGAGCGCGCCCGCGACGTGTTCTACGTCACCGACCTCCTGGGCGCGCAGATCAACGCGCCGACGCGGCAGTCCGCAATCAAGAGCGCGCTGACCCACGTCATGGCCGGCGACAAGGCGGTGCAGCCGGCGGCGTGAGGCAGGTTGCTCGCACGCGCCTCTCTCCACTCGTCATTCCGGGATGGCCCGAAGGGCCAGGCCCTTCGCGCGCCCCGGAATGACGAGGGGAGAGATTGGCGCGCACTACGCCTTCAAACCTCCACTCCCTCATGCCGCAGCAGCCACCTCTTCCGCTCCAGGCCGCCGCCATACTTCACCAGCGAGCCGTCCGCGCCGATCAGGCGGTGACAGGGCAGCACCACGCTGATCGGGTTGGAGCCGTTGGCATGGCCGACGGCACGAATGGCTTTGGGCATGTCGATTCTAGCGGCCATCGCGCCATAGCTCATCGTGGCGCCGGCGGGGATCTTTGCGAGCGCAGTCCAGACCTTCTGTTGGAACGGCGTGCCGGCGATGCGCCATGCGACGCCCGAGAGCTGGCCGAGATCGCCTTCGAAATAGCCCGACAGCGCCGTCCGCATCTCCGTCGGCGCAGGCTGATCGCTCAGATCCACGGCGCCGTATTGCAGGCGCAACAGCTCGCGCATGCGGTGCTCGTAGTCTTCCCAGTCGAACGCACGCAAGGCGCCCTCGGCATCGGTGACGAGCAGCGCGATCCCGATCGGCGTCGTCAGGCGATCGAGGCCGAATCGTTCAGGCGGTTTGGTTGATCGAGCGGGCATTGCGACACCAGGCCATCGAAACACGCCATCGCACTTGCCATGCCGGCCGTGCTAACGTCCACCCGAAAGCTGACGCTTTGGGGGGCTCAACTTGATTCTGATCACCAATGTCCTGGTGGCGCTGGTCGCCGCACTGCACGCCTACTTCCTGGTCCTGGAGATGTTTCTCTGGGACAAGCCGCTTGGCTTGAAGACATTCCGTAATACGCCTGAAAAGGCCGAGATCACGAAGGTGCTGGCGGCCAACCAAGGGCTCTATAATGGCTTCCTCGCCGCCGGCCTGATCTGGGGCCTCGTCCACGGCAACCCGGCCTTCGCATTCCAGATCAAGGCATTCTTCCTGCTCTGCGTGATCGTGGCCGGCGCCTACGGCGCGGCGACCGTCAGCACCCGCATCCTGCTGGTGCAGGCGCTGCCTGCGGCGATCGCGCTGGTTGCGCTGTTTCTGACCTGATTCCCTTGACCTGAGACGCTTCGGCGCAGCGTCGCGATCCTTGCGCGGCGCCGGACCTTCCTCCACACTCTCCGGCAGCGATGGCGACCGTTGCAATCAACGGGAAAAGACCGTCGACCGGAAATTCCGTCAGGAGGAACAACCAAGATGAACAATCGCAGAGCCTTCATAGCTGCCACGGCGGCGCTCGCCTTCGCGTTCTCCGCCAGCCAAGCCCTCGCCCAGAAGAAATATGACACCGGCGCGAGCGACACCGAGATCAAGATCGGCCAGACCGTGCCGTTCTCCGGCGCCTATTCCGTCTACGCCAATATCGGCAAGACCCAGGCCGCCTACTTCAAGATGATCAACGATCAGGGCGGCATCAACGGCCGCAAGATCAATCTGATCCAGTATGACGATGCCTATTCGCCGCCGAAGACGGTCGAGCAGGTGCGCAAGCTCGTCGAAGGCGACGAGGTGCTGTTCACCTTCCAGATCATCGGCACGGCCGCGAACGCCGCCGTGCAAAAATATCTCAACGGCAAGAAGATCCCGCAGCTGCTGGCCTCCACCGGAGCCGCACGCTTCAATGATCCGCAGAACTATCCCTGGACCATCGCCTACAATCCCAACTACGTGTCCGAGGGACGCATCTACGCCAAGTACATTCTCGCCAATCACCCCAATGCCAAGATCGGCGTGCTCTACCAGAACGACGACATGGGCCGCGACTATCTCGCCGGCCTCAAGAGCGGCCTCGGCGACAAGGCCGCCAAGATGATCGTCGGCGAGGTGTCCTATGAAGTCACCGACCCGACCGTCGACTCGCAGGTGGTCAAGCTGAAGTCGCTCGGCGCCGATCTCTTCTACGATGCCTCGACGCCGAAGTTCGCGGCGCAGGCCATCAAGAAGGTGGCCGAGCTCGGCTGGACGCCGGTGCACATCCTCGACATCAATGCGAGCCCGATCTCGGCGACGCTGAAGCCGGCCGGCCTCGACATCTCCAAGGGCATCATCTCGACCCAATACGGCAAGGAGCCGAGTGACCCGCAATGGAAGGACGATCCGGGCGTGAAGGCGTTCTTCGCCTTCATGGACAAGTATTTCCCCGAAGGCGACAAGCTCAACACGGTCAACACCTATGCTTATTCGGTCGCCGAGTTGCTGACGCAGGTGCTGAAACAGTGCGGCGACGACCTGTCGCGTGAGAACGTGATGAAGCAGGTCGCCAACATCAAGGACTTCACCCCGAGCTTCGCGCTGCCCGGCATCAAGATCAACACCGGACCGAACGATTATCGCGTCAACAAGCAGATGCAGATGATGAGGTTCAACGGCGAGCGTTGGGAGCTGTTCGGCCCGATCATCGAGGACAACGGCCCGGCGGGCTAGTGACTGCGTAGGGTGGGTTAGCCGAAGGCGTAACCCACCCTACGAACTGCGCGTCTCCGCTCACCTTGCGTTGCAGCAACGCCTCATCCACAATTGCCCTCAGCGGTGACGTCCTGTGCGCAAGAGCACCCGGGCAGATCATCGGCAATAACAAGCTGAGGAAATTGCGAATGAGGAATGGAATGCTGCATCTGGTCACGGCAACGGCGCTGACCCTGGCGCTGTCGGTCACCGCGGCCAGTGCCCAGAAAAAATATGATCCGGGCGCCAGCGACACCGAGATCAAGGTCGGACAGACCATGCCGTTCTCGGGACCTGCGTCGGCCTATTCGTCGATCGGCAAGACCCAGGCCGCCTATTTCAAGATGATCAACGACCAGGGCGGCATCAATGGTCGCAAGATCAATCTGATCCAGTATGACGACGCCTATTCGCCGCCGAAGGCCGTGGAGCAGATCCGCAAGCTCGTCGAGAGCGACGAGGTGCTGCTGACCTTCCAGATCATCGGCACGCCGGTGAACGCGGCCGTCCAGAAATATCTCAACTCCAAGAAGGTGCCGCAGCTGTTCGCAGCGACCGGCGCCTCGAGGTTCACCGATCCGAAGAACTTCCCGTGGACGATGGGCTTCAACCCCAACTACTTCGTCGAAGGCCGCATCTACGGCCAGTACATTCTGAAGGAGCATCCCAATGCGAAGATCGGCGTGCTCTATCAGAACGACGACCTCGGCAAGGACTATCTGAACGGCATCAAGGCCGGCCTCGGCGACAAGGCCGCCAAGATGATCGTGACCGAAGCCTCCTACGAGGTCTCAGATCCCACCGTCGACTCCCAGATCCTCAAGATCAAGGACGCCGGCGCCGATCTGTTCTTCAGCGCGACAACGCCGAAGCAGGCCGCGCAGGCGATCAAAAAGATCGCCGAAATGGGCTGGCATCCGATCCAGATCGTCGACATCAACGCGACCTCGGTCGGCGCGGTGCTGAAGCCGGCAGGCCTCGATGCCGCCAAGGGCCTGATCAGCGTCAACTACGGCAAGGAGCCGCTGGATCCGACCTGGAAGGACGACCCGGGCCTGAAGAAGTATTTCGACTTCATGGCGAAGTACTATCCTGATGGCGACAAGGACTCGAACTTCAACACCTACGGCTACAGCACGGCGCAGCTGCTGGTCCATGTGCTAAAGCAGTGCGGTGACGACCTGACGCGCGAGAACGTCATGAAGCAGGCGGCGTCATTGAAGGACGTCACCAGCGACACCGCGCTGCCGGGCATCAAGGCCAACACCTCGGCGACCGACTACCGGGTCAACAAGCAGCTTCAGATGATGAAGTTCAACGGCGAACGCTGGGAGCTGTTCGGCCCGATCCTGGAGGATTCGGGCCCGGCCGGTTAGGCCGCGAAGGCACATGTCGTAGGGTGGGCAAAGACGCGCAAGCGTCGTGCCCACCATCTCTCCACGATCGCGACGAAGGTGGCGGCACACGCCGGGATGCGCGTTCGCGCACCCCGGCGCTTTGCCTACCCTACGAATTAAGAAGGTATCTCCCCAAAATTCTTCCCCACCGGCAGCACCGCATGCCGGATCAGCCGTGAATCCTCCACCGCGGCCTGGCGATGCTTCACCGCTTCGCGATAGACGGGATCGCGGATCATCTCGACGAAGGCGGCAACGCTTGGATATTCGGCGATGAAGCAATGGTCCCAGCGCTCCTCTTGCGGGCCGATCAGCATCAGCTCGAATCTGCCCTGCCAGACGATGCGGCCGCCGAGGCGCTCGAACACCGGGCCGCTCTCGCGGCCATAGGCGGCATAGGCTTCCGCTCCGCTCGCCTTGCGGCCGTCGGGATAGGCCGCCTGTTGGCGCAAACGCACCAGATTGAGCATGTGGATCGGGCCGGGGCGGTCGTTGTCCCGGAACTGCGCGAAAATCTCCTTGCTCGGATCGATATGGCCCATGCCGGTTCCCTCTTGTTTTATGGGGGCGATCCTAGCTCTGCCGCCCGGCGAGCGGAACTGCGGCAGGCGAATGCCGCACCTCCTAATCGCGCGTTAAGCTCTGGGTAACCGGGCCTTAAACAGCGACCGGTAGCGTGCGGTGGGGCGGGCTGACCGGGTGTTTTGCGTATGGCGTGGGGAAAGAAAAAGGGTGGGCGGAAGGAGCCGTTGTTCGGCTTGCCTGCTGCGCTCGCCGATCTGCGCCTGACCCCGGCCGACCGCGTCCCCGGCGGCGAGGACAAGCCGAAGAAATCAACGAAATCATCCGCCAAGCGCAAGAGCGAGGATGCCGGCGACGAGCCGCCGCGCGAGCGCAAGGCACAAGCCGGCCGCAGCGGCGCCAAGCGCCGGTCGAAGTCGGGCGGAGGCTTTGGCCTCGGCCGCCTCGTCTATTGGGGCGCGGTGCTCGGCCTATGGGGCATGATCGCCGTGATCGGTGTCGTGATCTATGTCGGCGCCCATCTGCCGCCGATCCAGTCGCTGGAGATTCCCAAGCGGCCGCCGACGATCCAGATCGTCGGCATCGACGGCAGCATGCTGGCGCAGCGCGGCGAGATGGCCGGCGCCAACGTCTCGCTGAAGGACCTGCCGCCCTATCTGCCGAAGGCCTTCATCGCCATCGAGGATCGCCGCTTCTACTCGCATTTCGGCATCGACCCGGTTGGCATCCTGCGCGCCCTCGTCACCAACGTGCTCCATCGCGGCGTCTCGCAGGGCGGCTCGACCTTGACGCAGCAGCTCGCGAAAAACCTGTTCCTGACCCAGGAGCGGACCATGGCGCGCAAGCTGCAGGAGGCGGAGCTCGCGATCTGGCTGGAGCGCAAGCATTCCAAGAACGAGATCCTGGAGCTCTATCTCAACCGCGTCTATTTCGGCTCGGGCGCCTATGGCGTCGAGGCCGCGGCGCAGAAATATTTCGGCAAGTCGGCGAAGGACGTCACCGTCGCCGAGGCCGCGATGCTGGCGGGCCTCGTCAAATCGCCGTCGCGGCTGGCGCCGAACCGCAATCCGGAAGGCGCGGAAGCGCGCGCGCAGATCGTGCTCGCGGCGATGGCGGATGCCAAGTTCATCACCGAAGCGCAGGCACAGGCCTCGATCGGCCACCCCTCCTACAACGTGAAGCCGGCAGGCGCCGGCACGCTCAACTACGTCGCCGACTGGATCGGCGAGGTGCTGGACGATCTGGTCGGCCAGATCGACGAGAGCATCAAGGTCGAGACCACGATCGATCCGAAGCTGCAGAGCGTGGCGGAAGCCGCCATCATCGACGAGCTCGCGGCCAAGAGCGTCAAGTTCAATGTCAGCCAGGGCGCGCTGGTGGCGATGACGCCTGACGGCGCGGTACGCGCCATGGTCGGCGGGCGGAACTATTCCGACAGCCAGTACAACCGCGCAGTCACTGCGAAGCGCCAGCCGGGCTCCTCGTTCAAGCCGTTCGTGTACCTGACCGCGCTCGAGCAGGGGCTGACGCCGGACACGGTGCGCCAGGACGCGCCGATCGAGGTCAAGGGCTGGAAGCCCGAGAACTACACCCATGAATATTTCGGCGCGGTGACGCTGACGCAGGGGCTGGCAATGTCGCTGAACACCGTCGCCATCCGCCTCGGTCTCGAGGTCGGGCCGAAGAACGTGGTGCGCACCGCGCACCGGCTCGGCATCTCCTCGAAGCTCGAGCCCAACGCCTCGATCGCGCTCGGCACCTCCGAAGTCTCGGTCGTCGAGCTGGTCGGCGCTTATGCCCCCTTCGCCAATGGCGGCTTCGCGGTCGCGCCGCACGTCGTCACGCGGATCAGGACGCTCGGCGGCAAGCTGCTCTACATGCGGCAAGCGGAAGAGCACAACCAGGTGATCGAGCCGCGCTATGTCGGCATGATGAACACGATGATGCGGGAGACGCTGATATCAGGCACCGCCAAGAAGGCGGAGATTCCCGGCTGGCCGGCGGCCGGCAAGACCGGTACCAGCCAGGATTACCGCGACGCCTGGTTTATCGGCTACACCGCCAACCTCGTCACCGGCGTCTGGCTCGGCAATGACGACAACTCGCCGACCAAGAAGGCGACCGGCGGCGGCCTGCCGGTCGAAGTCTGGTCGCGCTTCATGCGCACGGCGCACGAGGGCGTGCCGGTGGCCGCCTTGCCGAACTCGCAAGCGACCTGGGGCCTCTCGAACCTCGCGCAGGCGGCATCGCAGGTGTCGCCGCCGACGGCGATGACAGCGCCCGGACCGGCACCGGCGAGCAATGGCGGCTATCGCCCGCCTCCGACGCGCGCCAATGTGCGGCCGGAAGCCGCCGCAGGCCTCGACGGCTGGCTGATGGACCGGCTGTTCGGCGGAAACCGGTAGCTTCGAGCTGAGGTCCCCACGGCCTCACAACAAAAAACGCGAAAACAACCCCATGCACAGTAGCCGGTGATATCCGGCGTGATGCGCGGTGAATTGTGGGAAACGTTTGATCCGGCGGGACAAATCGAGCGTGCTGCGCAATCGTCGCGAAGTATGGCGGGGATCGCGCAAAGCGCGCTGACGTCGCCCCACTCTCAACTGTCATTCCCCGCCTCCGGGTCTCGCCTTCGGCGAGCCCGATGACAGGCTCCAGCGGGGAAGCCAGTACGCCGAGACGTCGAGATTCAGAACAGCTGCCGCGGCGTACTGGATCGCCGCCTTCGCGGGCGATGACAGTGATGGATGCGGCCAGCAGCGTTTGCTCGGGCTGACATCGCGCCGCGGCTTCGGCAAGTCCTGCCCAAGACGGCAAGATTTACCGATGCCGAAATATCCCTGAACGCCAAAACACCAGTGCCTTCAAGCCTCCGCAATCGGCCCGGGATTTGCTCTCTTAGGTTGTGTCCCGAAAGCTCGGGTTTAGTGGGAAGGAGCGTTCCATGATTTCAGGCCTGTCCAACCCGGCATCGAGCTATCTGCGTCCCGCATCAACGTCCAATTCAAGCCCGACATCGGGTGTCCTCTCGGAGGTGCCGCCCGAAACCGACGCAGCGACCACCGCACCCGGAATTGACGTGTCGCAACTCAAGCCGCTGCAAGGCGCCAAGCCGATCTCGGTGGCGGATAACCCGGTCCTGCGCGACCTGATGGCAACGAATTGGCTGATGACCCACGGCGCGAACGCGACTCAACCGGCCGTCTCGGACGATACGCGTGAGAACACCTATGCCCAGGTGAAGGTTGACGGCAAGGTGGTCGCCACTCTGTACAATGGCGGGTCCTCGACGATGACCAACGCGGCGGCCGCAAAGATCGGCAAGCTCGAGGATCCTCCCGGCCTGAGTGGACCTGATCTGGCGCAATGGCGAGCCGACAATTACGCCAAGCTGCTTGGCGGCACCATCGAAACAGCGTCCACCGCGATCACGCAATCGCAATGGACACCGCGTCAAAGCAATTCTACGACCTATAGTCGCGATCAACTCGACGCGGCCTTCCAGGCGATGCTGGCCGAGGGCCAAAGGGTGATGGCGCAGCAGCAAGCGCCTTATCTGGCGTCACGCGCGCGGTCGGGGACGAACGCGGATTTCAGTGCGTGAAGGTTGCTTGACGCCGCCCCACTCTCCGCTGTCATTCCCCGCGACCCGGCTACGCCAAGGCTTCGCCGGGGCTTCAGTCTAGGGGCGCCGAAGCTTCAGCGTAGGCGGCAAGCGGGGAATCCAGTACGCCGCGGCCTCTCGATTCAATCACTACGGCCTCTGGAATACTGGATCGCCCGCTCCAGTGCGCAATTGCGCACAAGGCGGGCGATGACAGTGTTTGCTGGGTTGGAGCGAGGCCTAATCCTCGGCGCGCCCTAATCCTCGACGCCGTACCGGTGCAGGTCGTTGCCATACGTATCGAGCCACTTCTTGGCGCGCTCCATCGACGGGCAGACCTTTCCGCAGACGCGCCAGAACCGCGCCGAGTGGTTCATCTCGACGAGATGGGCGACTTCGTGCGCGGCGAGGTAGTCGAGCACGAAGGGGGGCGCGAGGATCAGGCGCCAGGAGAACGACAGCGAGCCGGCCGAGGTGCAGGAGCCCCAGCGGCTGGACTGGTCGCGGATCGATAGGCGCTTGACCCTGACGCCGAGCTCGACGGCATAGGCCTCCGCCGAGCGCTGGAGATCGCGACGCGCCTCGCGCTTGAGGAAGTCGTTGATACGGCGGTCGACGTGCTCGACCCCGCCGGCGACGCAGAGAATCTTGTCGCCGCTATCGCGCGTCTCGGTCCACACCGTGCCACGGCTGCCTGCGCGATGAACGATGCGATGGGGCGTGCCGCGAAGCGGTATCACTGTGCCAGGCTGGAACGGTGCAGCCTTCGGCAAACGGCCGAGACGTGCCGCGATCCACGCGCCGTGACGCGACGCGAAGTCCTTGGCTTCGGCCAGCGTGCCGCGCGGCGGGATCGTGAGGATGGCTTCGCGATCACTCGGATGGATTCTGAGCGTGTAGCGGCGCGCGCGACGGTGCCGGCGCAATCGGATCGCAAAAAACTGCGATCCATGGGTGATGACGAGGGTCTTCGGCTCGTGGGGGCGCCGATAGAGGAGTGCGCGTGTGGCCATGTCTGTCAGTCCGGGGGGCAGGAGGGCGCCCGGATTCTGCCATAACCGCCGCCAGGGAAAGCGCTCGGCGCAAAAACAAATCATTTGCCCAATATACAGCGGTCTGGCGTCCGGGAGACCCTACAGACTGGGGTTGGAACCCTATTTTTTCGCCCCCGCTGGACGCATGCGGCACCCCCAAGGGGTGAGGGGTGACTCACTCCTATATCGCTACCTAAATACCGCGAATCTGGAGGGAACCAGAGCCTTCCGGAGGCTCCGGAAGGGTCGGAAATTTCGACGGGAAAGCCGAAATCCGCGACTATTCGGCTGCGAGAGCCTGCATCGAGCTCGGATTCGCAGCGGAGACCATGAAGTCGTGAATCCGCGGCACGATCTCCGACTTGAACCGCGATCCGTTGAACACACCGTAGTGCCCGACACCCTTCTGAACGTAATGAACGCGGCGATGATCGGGAATCGCACTACATAATGTGTGCGTTGCTTCGGTCTGACCGAGACCGGAGATGTCGTCGTTCTCGCCTTCGACCGTCATCAGCGCAACGCGCTTGACCTTGGAGGGATCGACGCGGGTTCCACGATGGGTCATCTCGCCCTTCGGCAGCGAGTGCTTCACGAACACGGTGTCGACCGTCTGCAGGTAATACTCGGCGGAGAGATCCATCACCGCGAGATATTCGTCGTAGAAGTCGCGATGCTTGTCGACGAGGTCGCCGTCGCCCTTCACCAGATTGGCAAACAGGCGCTTGTGGGCGTCCATGTGCCGGTCGAGGTTCATGCTGATGAAGCCGTTGAGCTGCAGGAAGCCCGGATAGACGTCGCGCATCATGCCCGGATGCGGGAACGGCACCTTGGTGATGACGGTGTTGCGGAACCAGTCCATGCCGCGCTCCTGGGCGAGCTTGTTCACCCCGGTCGGATTGCGGCGGGTGTCGATCGGGCCGCCCATCAGCGTCATCGAGGTCGGCACAAAGGGGTCGCGCCGCGCTTCCATGATCGAGACGGCGGCAACGACGGGAACGGAGGGCTGGCACACCGCCATGACATGGGTGTTGCCGCCAAGGACGTGCAGCATCTCGATGACGTAGTCGATGTAGTCGTCGAGATCGAAGCGGCCTTCGCTCAGGGGCACCATGCGGGCGTCGGCCCAATCGGTGATGTAGACCTCATGCGCCGGCAGGAACGCCTCGACCGTGCCGCGCAGCAGCGTCGCGTAGTGGCCGGACATCGGCGCCACGATCAGCACCCGCGGCTGCGGGCTGCGCAAGGGACGGGCGAACTTGCGATCGAAGTAGAGCAGCTTGCAGAACGGCTTTTCCCAGACCGAGCGGACCTCGACGGGGACGCGGATGCCGTTGACCTCGGTGTCGTTGAGACCCCATTCCGGCTTGCCGTAACGGCGCGTGGTACGTTCGAACAATTCGCAGGCCGCGGCGACGGACTTGCCGACCTCGGTGCGCGTCCACGGATTGAGGGGATTCTGAAACAGGAGCCTGGTCGCGTCGGTGACCGCACGCGCCGGATTGAGAGAGGCCTGCGCCATCTCGTACATCCAGTACATCGGCGTCGTCAGGACCGGACTGCCTTCGGCCGCCAGGGGCGGCGCGCCGCCGAACTCACCAATAGGCATCACTAAAATCCCCTTCGCATCGCAACATACTGCCGAATGCGTAATATTGCGTCAATGCATGGTTCCGTACATCTACGTAGCCGGAACGGCTAAATCAGCCTGAATCCACGGGAAAGTGAGATTATTCACCGCTCGAGAGCAGCGAGCCGTGCTTCTTGGCGCTCCGCAAAAGGGCAAGGAATGCCCCAAAAGATGCAACCAGCAGCACCGCATTGACGGCCAACGCACGCAACATCAGATCGGTCCTGAAGGTTTGCTCGATCAGAAGCGCCCGCATTCCCTCGAACACATAGGTCGGCGGCAGCGACCAGGCGACGTATTGCAGCCATCCCGGCAGCACGCTGACGGGATAGTAGACGCAGGCGAGCGGCATGATCGCGAACATCAGGGTCCAGACGATGCTCTCGGCGCCGAGGCCGTTTCGTAAGACCAGCCCTGAGACGAAGATGCCGACCGCCCAGCTCGTGAAGATCAGATTGCAGAAGAACGCGATCAGCGGCAGGCCGAGGGCGTAGACGTTGAAGTGAAACAGGAACAGCGCGAGCAGCGTCATCGGGATGACGCCGATCGCGAGCCGGATCATGCTCATGATCATCAGCGACAGCAGAAACTCGATCGGCTTCAAGGGGCTCATCATGAGGTTGCCGATGTTGCGGGCCCACATCTCCTCCAGGAACGAGATGGAAAAGCCGAGCTGGCCGCGGAACAGGATGTCCCAGAGGATGACGGCGCCGATCAGCGTGCCGCCGGCGCGCGCGAAGAAATTGGCGTTCTCGGCAATGTAGAGCTGGAGAAAGCCCCAGGTGATGACCTGGAGCGCGGGCCAATAAAGCAGCTCGAGCAGCCGCGGCCAGGACGACATCAACAGATACCAGTAGCGCAGGATCATCGCGCCGATGCGATGGATGGAAACGCCGCGGTGGAGGGAGAGCTCTGTCATGGCAGCACCGCGCGGCCCGGATAGAGCCAGTAGCCCGGATAGAGCCCCGTCATTCCGGGGCGCGCGGAGCGCGAGCCCGGAATCCATAACCACAGGCGGCGGTTGCGGGGCGAGACCAGCAACCTCGAGTCTTCGTCAAATTCAATCCTGTGGTTATGGATCCCGGGCTCGCGACCATGTCGCGCCCCGGTATGACAGACTCCATCCAGGCTACGATTGCAGCTACGCCTCATCGCGCCGCCTCCTTCGCACCGTTCACGCGTCCGCGCGCGACGTCCAGGAACACCTCCTCCAGCGTGGTGCGGTTGTAGCGCGCCATGATGGCCTCCGGCGTGTCGTCGTCCTCGATGCGGCCGCGCTTCATGATGATGACGCGATCGCAGAGCCGCTCGACCTCGAGCATGTTGTGCGATGCCAGAAGGATGGTGGCGTTGTTCTCCTTGCGATAGCGCTCCATATGCGCCCGCACCCAGTCGGCCGTATCCGGGTCGAGCGAGGCGGTGGGCTCGTCCAGCAGCAGCAGTTCGGGCCGGTTGATCAGCGCCTTCGCCAGCGCGACGCGGGTCTTCTGCCCGGCGGAAAGCTTGCCGTTGGCGCGGTCGATGAATTCGGTGAGATCAAGCTCGTCGGCCAGCCTGGCGATGCGATCGGAGACGTCCTTCACCGCATAGAGCTTGCCGAACACGGTGAGGTTCTGCCGCACCGTGAGGCGCATCGGCATGTCGACATAGGGGCTCTCGAAATTCATCCGCCCCAGCACCGCCGCGCTCTCCTCCGGCATCCGATGCCCGAGCACCCTGACGCGGCCGGAGGTCGGCAGCACCAGGCCCATGATCATCGCGATCGTCGTGGTCTTGCCGGCGCCGTTGCCGCCCAGAAGCCCGGTGATGCTGCCACGCGGCAGCGAAAACGAGATATCGTCGACGGCGCGGGTCTGCTTGTAGACCTTGACGAGGTGATCGACCGCAATGGCCGCAGAGGAGCCGCGCTCCGCGACAGTCGGCGGACTTGAAGCTTTGTCGTTCCCGGTCATGCTAGCCGTTCTTCTGCTATTGCAGCGGATAGCGCAAGGCTTGTAATCCGGGTGGTTCCGCGAGCCCCGCGTTTGTGACCGAGAAGGCACCGCCACATTGGCCGAGATGACTGAGACCGCCGATACCGACTTCCGCCACGAACAGCGGCATATCCGCCTGGACACGATCCTGCGGCTGCGCTGGCTGGCGGTGCTCGGCCAGCTCGCCGCGATCTTCATCGTGGCGCAGGGGCTGGAGTTCAACGTCGAGATCGTCCCCTGCGTCAGCATCATCGCGCTGTCGGCGGCGCTCAACCTGGCGCTCCAGACCGTGTCCAATCCGCTGCAACGGCTGAAGCCGATGCAGGCGGCCGGACTGCTCGCGCTGAACATCGTGGAGCTGGCGGGGCTCTTGTTCTTCACCGGCGGACTGCAGAACCCGTTCTCGTTCCTGTTCCTCGCGCCCGTGCTGATCTCGGCCACGGCGCTGCCGGCCCGCCTCACCTTCGGCCTCGGCCTGCTCGCGGTGGCCTGTGCCTCGGTCCTGTTCTTCTTCCATCTGCCGCTGCCCTGGGATTCCGACGATCCCCTGGTGCTGCCGCCGATCTATCTCATCGGCATCTGGCTCTCGATCGTGCTCGCGATCGGCGTCACCAGCCTCTACTCGTTCCAGGTGACGGAGGAGGCGCGCAAGCTCGCCGACGCGCTGGCTGCGACCGAGCTGGTGCTGACTCGCGAGCAGCATCTGACCCAGCTCGACGGCCTGGCTGCGGCAGCCGCGCACGAGCTAGGCACGCCGCTCGCGACCATCTTCCTGATCTCGCGCGAGCTGGAAAAGACGGTGAAGGACCCGAGCTTCGCCGCCGACCTGAAAACCCTGCGCGAGCAGACCCAGCGCTGCCGCGACATCTTGAGCAAGATCACCCAGCTTTCCTCCGAAGGCGCGCCGTTCGACCGCATGAAAATGTCGGAGCTGATCGAGGAGGTGGTGGCCCCGCACCGCGATTTCGGCGTCGACATCAAGGTGCGGATCGCGGTGGCGGCCTTCGCCGAGCCGATCGGCTCGCGCAACCCGGCGATCCTCTACGGCGTCGGCAACATCATCGAGAACGCGGTCGATTTCGCCCGCACCACCGTCGAGGTGAATGCATGGTGGAACAAGGACACGATCGAGCTCGTGATCTCCGACGACGGCCCGGGCATTCCGCCCGACATCCTTAACCGGATCGGCGAGCCCTATTTGTCGCGGCGGCGCAATCTGGATGACGGCGGCGGCGAGCGGCGTGGGCTCGGGCTCGGCGTGTTCATCGCGCGCACCTTGCTGGAACGCACCGGGGCCAAGGTCTCGTTTACCAACCGGACCTTTCCGGAACACGGTGCAGTGGTTCACATCAATTGGCCGAGAGAGCGTTTTGAGACTATCGAGACGCTCGAAGAAACAATAGGATAGGCCGCGACCTTGCGTCGCACGAGAGGCCCGATCGACTATTTGCGGCCTTGGCACTGCCTGATTGCGACGCCATATGTAGATGTGCAGAGAGAGGACAACACCTTGAACGCCATCGCCGAACTGAACGAACAGACCGACCGCTCGCTTCTCATCGTGGAGGACGACAAGCCGTTCCTGGAGCGGTTGTCGCGCGCGATGGAGACCCGTGGCTTTGCGGTGACGTCGTGTGACACCGTCTCGGATGGCCTTGCGCAGATCGGCAAGGCCGCGCCCGCATTCGCCGTGGTGGATCTGCGGCTCGGCGACGGCAATGGTCTCGACGTCGTCTCCGCGCTGAAGAAGAAGCGCCCCGAAGCCCGCGCCATCGTGCTGACCGGCTATGGCAACATCGCCACCGCCGTGACTGCCGTGAAGATGGGTGCGATCGATTATCTGTCGAAGCCCGCGGATGCCGACGACGTCGTCGCCGCGCTGCTCTCGACCAGCTCGGAGAAATCCGAGTTGCCGACCAACCCGATGTCCGCCGACCGCGTCCGCTGGGAGCACATCCAGCGCATCTACGAGATGTGCAACCGCAACGTTTCGGAAACGGCGCGGCGGCTGAACATGCACCGTCGTACGTTGCAGCGGATTCTGGCCAAGCGCGCGCCGCGGTAACGGTCTCGTAGGGTGGGCAAAGGCGTGCAGCGCCGTGCCCACCGTCCCTGCTTCAATCGTGGTTGGTTGAAATGGTGGGCACGCTTCCGCCTTCGCTCTTCGAGCTACGGCGGACAAGTCGCTTTGCCCACCCTACGGCTCTCGTGCCCCGGCTCTGCGCAGCAGCGTTGCACGCTGCAGCGCGTCCGGGACACGAGACGGCCTACTCCCAAAAATCCGCGTGGCCCTGCGGGTCGACCAGACGGTTGATCCGGAGCGCTGCCGCCATCGCGAAACGCACCGTCATCTGCTTGCGCGTGGCGGCGGCGATCTTGTGCTCGGGCGCCTCGCACTGCATGTGCGCGCCATAGGCGTCCGCAATGATCAGGCCGGTGTCTTGCGGGAAGATCTCGCACGGCAGATCCTGCGTGAAGGCGAAGAACAGCCGGTCGCAATGGGCGCGGTATTCGTGCCATTTCTGGTCGGCACGCAAATCCTCGACCGACGATTTGATCTCCACGATCCAGATCTCGCCGCGCTCGTTGAGCGCCACCAGATCGGCGCGCCGGCCCGACGGCAGCGGCAGTTCGCTGATGCAGGTAAAGCCGAGCGAGCGCAGCAGCCGCGCCGTGCCGCGCGCGATCGCCAGCGCCGTCTCGGACTGGCGGCGGTCGGGCGGCGGAACCAGGGCGATGTTGCGGGCGGTGCTGTCCATGAGGGGGAGCTTAGCCGATTCCATTCCACCCGTCATTCCGGGGCGCGCGCAGCGCGAGCTATGAGGCGCACACGGAACCTCCCCTCCCCCACGCACTTATCACGCAGCCGCCGCTACCCTCGGCGGAGCATCGAGGCGGCTCGCGCATGATCGACGATCTCTGGTACAAGAACGGCGTGATCTACTGCCTCTCCGTCGGCACCTATATGGATGCCAACGGCGACGGCGTCGGCGACTTCAAGGGCCTGCTGCGGCGGCTCGACTATTTGCACGGGCTCGGCATCACCACGATCTGGCTGATGCCGTTCCAGACCTCGCCGGGCCGCGACGACGGCTACGACATCGCCGACTATTACAGCGTCGATGCCCGCTACGGCACGCTCGGCGATTTCGTCGAATTCACCCATGGCTGCAAGCAGCGCGGCATCCGCGTCATCATCGACCTCGTCGTCAACCACACCTCCGACCAGCACCACTGGTTCAAGGAGGCGCGACGCGACAAGAATTCGCCCTACCGCGACTGGTACGTCTGGTCGGACAAGAAGCCGGCCGGCGCCAACAAGGGCATGGTGTTTCCCGGCGTGCAAAAATCGACCTGGACGCGCGACAAGGAAGCCGGCGCCTGGTTCTTCCACCGCTTCTACGATTTCCAGCCCGATCTCAACACCTCGAACCCGCATGTGCAGGCCGAGATCCTGAAGATCATGGGCTTCTGGATCCAGCTCGGCGTGTCCGGCTTCCGCATGGACGCCGTTCCGTTCGTGATCGCCACCAAGGGCGCAAAGGTGAAGAAGCCGGTCGAGCAGTACGACATGCTGCGCGCGTTCCGCGAATTCCTGCAATGGCGGCAGGGCGACGCCATCATCCTCGCCGAAGCCAACGTGCGGCCTGAGACGGACATGGAATATTTCGGCCGCGACGGCGACCGCATGCACATGATGTTCAACTTCCACGTCAACCAGCATCTGTTCTATGCGCTGGCATCGGGCGACTCGCGTCCGCTGGCGAAGGCACTGAAGGCGACCAGGCCGCGGCCGGCCAGCGCGCAATGGGGCCTGTTCCTGCGCAATCACGACGAACTCGATCTCGGGCGGCTGACCAAGGCACAGCGCGACATGGTGTTCAAGCGCTTCGGTCCCGACAAGGACATGCAGCTCTACGATCGCGGCATTCGCCGCCGCTTCGCGCCGATGGTCGGCGGCGACCGAAGGCGGCTCGAGCTCGCCTACAGCCTGATGTGCACGCTGCCGGGGACGCCCGTCATCCGCTACGGCGACGAGATCGCGATGGGCGACGATCTCGCGCTCCCCGAGCGCAATTGCGCGCGCACGCCGATGCAATGGTCGACCGAGCCGCATGGCGGCTTCACCAAGAGCAACAAGCCCGCATGCCCGGTCATCGACACGGGCCCCTACGGCTACGAGCACGTCAATGTCGCGAAACAGCGGCGCGATCCCAATTCCATGCTGAACTGGACCGAGCGCATCGTCCGCATGCGCAAGGAGGTGCCCGAGATCGGCTGGGGCGACTTCGCGATCATTCCGACGCGCGATCCCGCCATGTTCATCATGCGCTACGACTGGCGCAACAATTCCGTGCTGTTCGTGCACAATCTGGATGAGAAGCCGCGCGAGATCGCGTTCTCGGCGGGACTGCCCGGTGACGCCGGCGCGCGCCTGATCAACCTGCTCGCGGAGGATCACAGCCACGCCGACAAGCGCGGCCAGCATCGCGTCGTGCTGGAGCCCTATGGCTATCGCTGGTACCGGGTCGGCGGGCTGGATTATCTGTTGAAGCGGAGTGATATCGAGACGCGCTAGTTTGCTCCGCCATTTCCACAATCGTCATTGCGAGCGCAGCGAAGCAATCCGGAATCCTTCCGCGGCAACAGTCTGGATTGCTTCGCTACGCTCGCAATGACGAGGAGAGAGCGTCGACGATCCCCTCCACCGCTGTCCGGGACGACGGCTAGATGTGTGGCTGCATCACCACCACGCCCTCGTTGCCGCGCAGGTCCAGCACGCCTTCGAGCCTCTCGCCCTCGCGATCCAGAAACGTCGACAGCAAGATCTCGCTGCCGAAACGGATCGCGCTGGTGGTCACGGCGATCGGGTCGGGCCCGAGATTGAGCACGACGATCATCGCGGTGCCCTCGGCCTCGCGGCGATAGACCAGCAGATCGCCTTGCGCGGCTATCGGATGGTAGTCGCCCGCGACCAGCGCCGGAGATGCCTTCCGCAAGGCAATCAGCCGCCTGTACAGGCTGAGGATCGAACGCGAATCGGCTTCGAGATTGGCGACGTTCCAGTGGATATGGTCCTCCGGCAACGGCAGCCAGGGCCTGACGCCGGAGAAGCCGCCGGCCGGCGACGCATCCCACTGCATCGGCGTACGGCAGCCGTCGCGACCGACGCCGATGCCGGGCACATTCTTCTCGAAGGGATCGCGCACGTCCTCCGGTGCGATCGCCAGCTGGTGCATGCCGATCTCGTCGCCGTAATAGAGCGTCGGCGTACCGCGCAGCGTCAGCAGCAGCATGGCGGCGACGCGGGCCTGCTCCGGCCCGATGCGGCTTGCGACGCGCGGACGGTCGTGATTGCCGAGCACCCAGTTCGGCCAGGCGCCCTTCGGCAGCGCCTCCTCGTAATCCTCGACGATTGTCTCGATCGAGCGCGCGCTCCAGAACGTCGAGAGCAGCGCGAAGTTGAACGGCATCTGCGCGCCGGTGAGATCGTTGCCGTAATAGGCCATCAGCCGGTGCAGCGGCAGATAGATCTCGCCGATCAGCACGCGGTCGCGATACGCATCCGTGACGCGCCGCATCTCGGCGATGACGTCGTGCACCTCCGGCTGGTCGGTGGAGTATTGCGTCAGGATCCTCTCGTTCGGCGGCCGGCCCTCGACGTAATGCGGGTTCGGCGGGTTGTCGCGGAATTCGGCATCCTTGATCAGGTGCCAGATCACGTCGACGCGGAAGCCGTCGACGCCCTTCTCCAGCCAGAACCGCATCGCGTCGTAGATCGCCGCGCGGACATCCGGATTGCGCCAGTTGAGGTCCGGCTGCTCGGCAAGGAAGGCGTGGTAGTAATATTGACCTGTCGTCTCGTCGAACTGCCAGGCGCTGCCGCCGAATTCGGACAGCCAGTTGTTCGGGACACCGCCATCGGCGGCCGGATCGCGCCAGACGTACCAGTCGCGTTTGGGGTTGTCGCGCGAGGACCGGCTCTCGACGAACCAGGGGTGCTGGCTTGATGTGTGGTTGGGCACGAGGTCGAGGATCAGCTTCAACCCGTTGTCATGCGCTGCCGCGAGCAACGCATCGAAATCCTCCATCGTGCCGAACAGCGGATCGATGCCGGTATAGTCGGAGATGTCGTAGCCGAAATCGGCCATCGGCGAGGGAAAGATCGGCGACAGCCAGATCGCGTCGACGCCGAGCGATTTCACGTAAGGCAGCCGCCGCAGAATGCCGGCGAGATCGCCGATGCCGTCACCGTCTGAGTCCTGAAAGGAGCGCGGGTAGATCTGATAGAAGATGCCGTCGCGCCACCAATTGTCGCCGCCTTGAGCCATGCCGGAAAACCCACCCAAAAATCCGCGTCTCGCGCGAGCGAACGCGGAACAACGCCGCGGTTCAAACCAGCAAGCGAATTGGGACGGCCGTGTGACGGCGGGTGCGGCTGTTCCCGGGCGAGGCACGAATCTTTTGCTTGGCGGCATGGCAAAAATCGGCATTGTGAGGCCCATGACCGAGCAAAATGATACTCAAGCCAAGGCCGGCGCGATCATCGTCCCCGTGACGCTGTTCGAGCAGAACTGCACCATCATCTGGGACGAGCCCGGCAAGAGGGCCGTGGTGATCGACCCCGGCGGGGACGTGCCGAAGATCCTGGACGCGATCAAGCAGACCGGCGTCACCGTGGAGAAGATCTGGCTGACGCACGGCCATATCGACCATGTCGGCGGCGCGGCCGAATTGCGCGATGCGCTGAAGGTGCCGATCGAGGGGCCGCATGTCGCGGATAAATTCCTGCTCGACAACGTGGTCGAGAGCGGCGCGCGCTTCGGCATGACGGAGGTGCGCAATTTCGAGCCCGACCGCTGGCTCGACGAGGGCGACAGCGTGTCGATCGGCGGCCTGCAGTTCGACATTCTGCACTGCCCGGGCCACTCGCCCGGCAGCGTGGTGTTCTTCAACAAGGACCTGCGCTTTGCCCATGTCGGCGACGTGCTGTTCGCCGGCTCGGTCGGGCGCACCGACCTGCCCGGCGGCAGTCACGCCACGCTGATCAATTCGATCAAGACCAAGCTCCTGCCGCTCGGCGACGACGTCGGCTTCATCTGCGGCCACGGCGCCGGCTCGAGCATCGGCCAGGAACGGATGACCAATCCGTTCATCACCGGCGAGATGTGAGCGTTACTCGGCGGCCTCCGCCAACGCCGCCGTCTCACTGAGGTTGCGCTCGCCCCATTGCCGGATCGCGGCGACGACCGGCACGAAGCTCTTGCCCTTGCGCGTCAGGCGATACTCGACCTTCGGCGGCACCTCGCCAAAATCCTTGCGGTCGATCAGGCCGCTTTGGGTCAGCGCCTTCAATTCGCGGCTGAGCACGCGCGGGGTGATCTCGGCGCTGCCGGCCGCGCCGCGCAACAGGCCGCTCCTGATCTCGCCATAGCGGCGCGGGCCGTCCCTGAGGTCCCAGACGATGCGGAGCTTGTACTTGCCGCTGATCATCTTCTGAAAGGCCGCAACCGGACAGGTGCGCGCCGGGTTTGCCCTTGCCATGTCGTCTCCTCCATGCGCAGCCAGCCATTCTTGTCTTGACGCGTTTTCTTTACGCGAACCGGCATCCACTTCGCTCGAAAACGCTATGCGATAAGGATAGGAGCGACGCCGAAAAAGTCCATACTATCAAATTTGTCCATACTTGCAGGATCGCCCGCAAGGCGCAGATGATGGCGCACATGACGAACAGGGAGCGTCACATGAAGCACTTCATGATCAGGTACGAATTCAAAAGCGGCACGACGGAAGCCTGGCACCAGGAGATCGGCCGCTTCATCAAGGCGATCGACGGCGATCCGGAGTTGAAGGGGCGGATCGGCTATCGGGTCCTGAAGAACCGCGACGACGGCAACTACTTCCACCTCGCCAGCGTCACCGACGAGGCCGCGCAAAAAGCGCTGCAATCGCGCGACTTCTTCAAGGCCTATCAGGAGATGACGCGGAAGGTCGCGGGCGGCGAGGTGACGGTGGCGCCGATCGAATGGATCGATCAGACGGCGTAGCCGTCATTCCCGGCCCGCGACTACGTCGCGCCCCGGGACGACAGTGGGGGCTACTTCATCAATCCCGCCGCGGTGAGTGCGCGCGTGATGATCTGGCCGAGATCGAAGCCGCGAGCCGCCTCGCGCTTCGGCTCGGCCGGCTCTTCGGCGACGGCGGCACGGATCGAGCGGGCGAGATGCGGTGCGGGTGAAGGCGCCGGCTTCGACGCCCCGGGCCCGGCCTGCTTCCCGGCCGCGCCCGGAATCCAGCCGGTGAGGCCGAAGAATTTTGCGATGTGGTACGACGAGGAAATACCGGCCTCGATCAGGAACGCGCCTTCGATGCCGTAACGCTGATCATTGTCGGCGAGGCCGAGCGGCGTGCCGTGGGCCATGTCGGTGATGGCGTAGGACTCGACCAGCGTTTCGCCGTCCTTGTTCCACCAGGCCTGGCGCGGATAGCCATCGACAATGGTCTCCGCCATCGGCACGGCCGGCAGGTCGTGCAAATCGAGCCACTGCTTGACGATCTCGCTGGCGTTGCCCGGATTGACGGTGCGGTCGGCGCTGCCGTGCCACACCGAGATCTTCGGCCACGGCCCGCGATGGTTCGAGGCCCGCCGCACGAAGTCGCCGAGTTCGCGCTCCGGCCGCTCCGGCGAATGAAACATGCCGTCGAGCGCCTCGCGCAAATTCGACGCGATGCCGTAGGGAAGTCCAGCGATGATCGCACCGGCCGCAAAAACTTCCGGATAGGTCGCGAGCATCACCGACGTCATGCCGCCGCCGGCGGAGAGACCGGTGATGAAGACGCGCCTGGGATCGATGCGGTGCGCTTCGGCCATATGCGCGATCATCTCGCGGATCGACCGCGCCTCGCCGCCGTCCCGCGCAGTGTCTTCCGGATTGAACCAGTTGAAGCAGGTGTTGCCGTTGTTGACGCGCTGCTGCTCGGGCATCACCAGCGCGAAGCCGTAATGCCTCGCGAGCGTCGACCATCCCGCGCCGAGATCGTACGCAGCGGCGGTCTGGCCGCAGCCATGCAGCACGACGACGAGCGCGCGCGGCTTCTGGAGCTGCACCGGCACGAACGCGAACATGCGCAGGTTTCCGGGATTGTCGCCGAAGCCCGTGACTTCTTCCAACGGGCTGGACACGTCCGCGCTCCGGCCGAATTCGGCAAGGCGCAGACCATCCACCTTTGGGAGATGTCTCAAGAGAGCGAGATTTTTGGCAAGCGACACGGCAACTCCTGGCAGGCGACGTTCAACGTTCACCCAAACCAAATAGTTGCTGCGGCGCAAAATAAAAAGCCCGTGTGCTGTCTATCACCCGAAATCACGCAAAAATCCGCAGGAATCCGCATGAATCCGCATGAATTAACCGCAATGCCTCAACTTCGTGCAGAGACGCGGCGCATCCACGCCAGAAATGCGGCGCAGATCGTGATTAACGCCGCAAACGCGGCGAGCGAAACGAAGAAGCCTGCGCGCGCCGATTGCAACGCTTCAACCGCGAAGAATGCCGCGCCGATTGCGGCCACTCCGGCCGCATTTCCGATCTGCGCCGTCGTGCCGTACATGCCGGACGCCGAGCCTGCCGCGACAGGCTTCACCGTCGAGAGCACCACACCGGATAGCGGCGCCATCACCAGCCCCTGCCCGTAGCCGAAGATGATCATGACGAGTGCGAGCAGGATCGGTGCCGGCGCATCGATATAGCCCGTGACCAGCGCGAGTGCCGCGAGGCCCGCGATCTGCAACATGCAGCCTTCGATCAACACCTTGGTCCCGCGATGGCGCGCCCGCGCGCCGCTGTGACGCGATGCGACCACGAAAGCCAGCGCGAGCGGAATGAAGGCCATGCCGGCTGCGAGCGGCGGTATCTTCAGCCCGCGCTGCATGAACAGCGTCATGACGAGATAGAACGAGAGATTGGCGACGAAGAAAAAGAACGCCGCGCCGAGCCCGCGCAGGAAGGCTGCGTCGGACAGCAGCGTCAGATCGATCAGCGGCATGCCGCCGGCACGCGCCACCGCATGCTCGAGCTTCAAGAAGGCGACGAGGATCGCGCCGCCGCTCGCCATCACGACCCATAGCCACGGCGCCCAGCCGACATCGTGACCGAACAGCAGCGGTCCGATCAGGCACAACAGCCCCGCGAACAGCACCATGCTCCCGTTGATATCGAGCCGCGTGCCGGCCCGGCGCGGCACTGACGGCATGATGCGCCAGGCGGCGGCCGCAATGACGAGCCCGCAGGGCACGTTGACGAAGAACACCGAGCGCCAGCCGGTACCGGCGAGGTCGATCGTGACCAGGAGACCACCGAGCAGGAAGCCCGCGGCGCCCGCAAGCCCGAGCACGATGCCGTAGATGGCGAAAGCGCGGCTGCGCTGTTCGTCGGTGAACAGCAGATGCAGCGTCGCCAGCACCTGCGGCACCATCAGCGCTGCAGTCGCGCCCTGGGCCAGCCGTGCGATGATCAGCTCCGCACCCGATTGCGCCAACCCGCACCACAGCGAGGTCACCGTGAAACCGAGCACGCCGGCAAGGAAGACATTCTTCGTGCCGTGGATGTCACCGAGGCGGCCGCCGGTGACGACCAGCGTGGCGTAGGCGATCAGATAGATCGCGATGACGGATTCGATCTGCGCCGGCGTCGCATGCAGATCGACCGCGATGGTCGGGATGGCGACGTTCACGATGAAGGCGTCGACGCCGAACATGAATTGAGCAGCGACGACGATCGCCAGCACGGCCCAGCGGCGCGACGAATCGACTTGTTTTGTGACGGTTTGATGCATTTTCGCGCGAGCTTTCAGCGATTTATTTGCGCGTAAGACTCGCAGATCAGCGTCATTGGCGCGATTACCTCCGAGGTAGGACTTGCTTTCCCCTTGCCGCTTTGGCCCGATTGCTGCATGGCAATTCCCGCTGATTTTGCGGGCTCGGAAGTCTTCCGGATGTACGACTACGACATGGTGGTGATCGGCTCGGGCCCGTCGGGGCGCCGAGCCGCGGTGCAATGTGCCAAGCTCGGCAAGGCCGTGCTGGTGGTGGAGAAGGGCCGGCGGGTCGGCGGCGTCTCGGTCCATACCGGGACGATTCCTTCAAAGACCCTGCGCGAGACCGTGCTCAATCTCTCCGGCTGGCGCGAGCGCGGCTTTTACGGTCGCTCCTACAAGGTGAAGCAGGACATCGCGGCGAGCGACCTGATGATCCGTCTGCAGAAGACGCTCGACCATGAGGTCGAGGTGCTGGAGCATCAGTTCAGTCGCAATCTGGTGCGCACCGCCAATGGCGAGGCGCGGCTGGTCTCACCGCACGAAGTGGAGATCACCAGCGCCATCGGCGAAGTGAAGCTGGTGTCGGCCGCCTTCATCCTGATCGCCTGCGGCACGCGCCCGTTCCGCCCCGACTACGTGCCGTTCGACGGCACCACCGTGCTCGACAGCGACGAAATCATCGAGCTGCCAAAGCTGCCGCGCAGCCTGGCTGTGATCGGCGCCGGCGTAATCGGCGTCGAATACGCCACCATCTTCAGCGCGCTCGACGTGCCGGTGACCCTGATCGAACCGCGGCCGACCTTCCTCGATTTCATCGACAAGGAATTGATCGACGAGTTCGTGCACGAGCTGCGCGACCGCAACGTCGCGCTGCGGCTCGGCGCCAAGGTCAACTCGATCGAGAAGACTGCGCAGGGCGGCATCGTTACGCATTTGTCGGACGGGCGGCACGTCACCACGGAAATGCTGCTGTTCGCGGCCGGCCGCGTCGGCGCGACCGACCGCCTCAACTTGGAGGCCGCCGGCATCGTCGTCGATCATCGCGGCCGCATCTCCGTCGATCCCGTGACCTTGCAGACCAGCGTGCCGCACATCTACGCCGCCGGTGACGTGATCGGCTTTCCGAGCCTTGCTTCCACCTCGATGGAGCAGGGACGCGTCGCCGCCTGCCACGCGCTCGGGATGGAGCCGCTTGCGCCGCCGGAGTTCTTCCCCTACGGCATCTATTCGGTGCCGGAGATATCGACCGCAGGGCTCACCGAGGAAGAGGTGCGCACGCGCGGCATTCCCTACGAGGTCGGCATCGCACGCTTCCGCGAGACCTCCCGCGGCCACATCATGGGGCTGAACAGCGGCATGATGAAGATGATCTTCTCGACCAAGACGCGCCGGCTGCTCGGCGTGCACATCCTCGGCGAAGGCGCCACCGAGCTGATCCATATCGGCCAGGCCGTGCTGAACCTCAAAGGCACCATCGACTATTTCATCCAGAACACGTTCAACTATCCGACGCTGGCGGAGGCGTACAAGATCGCCGGGCTGGATGCGTGGAACAGGATGACGCGGTGATGTTCTCCTCGCCGTCTTCTCGTCATGCCTGGGCTTGTCCCGGGCATCCACGTTCTTCGTAGCGCCGCAAAGGTCGTGGATGGCCGGGAGAAGCCCGGCCATGACGGTGTGGAAGCGTCTGCACGCAAGAATCGGGAGAAGGAGAAGAGAGCGGTCTTCGCTGCGCATGCCTGCATTCCGCCGCGCGGGACACCGCGCGATTGCGTTCGCTATCGCCAGCACGTAGCCTCATCGCCTCAACAAACAGAAAATTCAGCCGGAGAGAACGCCATGGCGCGCCTGAAGTTCGGAGCCTTCCTTGCCCCGCATCACCCGATCGGGGAGCATCCGATGCTCCAGTTCCGGCGCGATCTCGACCTGGTCGAGCAACTCGACGCGCTCGGTTATGACGAGTTCTGGTGCGGTGAGCATCATTCCTCCGGCTGGGAGATGATCGCCTCGCCCGAGATGTTTCTGGCCGCGGCCGGCGAGCGCACCAAGCGGATCAAGCTCGGCACCGGCGTGGTGTCGCTGCCCTATCATCATCCCTTCAACGTCGCCCAGCGCATGGTGCAGCTCGACCACATGACCGGCGGCCGCGCCATTTTCGGCTCCGGCCCCGGCGCGCTGGCGTCGGACGCGCACACGCTCGGCATCGACCCGATGACGCAGCGCGACCGCCAGGACGAGGCCATCGGCGTGATCCGCCGCCTGTTCAACGGCGAGCGCGTCACCGCGAAGAGCGACTGGTTCACCATGAACGACGCCGCGCTCCAGATCCTGCCCTTGCAGGAGGAGATGCCGTTCGTGGTGGCCTCGCAGATCTCGCCCTCGGGCATGACGCTCGCCGGCAAATACGGCATCGGCATCATCTCGCTGGGCTCGATGACGACGCAGGGGTTGATGTCCCTGCAGCAGCAATGGCAGTTCGCCGAGGACGCCGCCAAGAAGCACGGCACCAAGGTGGATCGGGCGAACTGGCGCGTGCTGCTGACCTGGCACCTCGCCGAGACCCGCGAGCAGGCCCGCCGCGAAGCCGGCGCCGGCCTGATGCGCTGGCACAACGAATATAATGTCGGCACGCTGCAGCGGCCGGGCCTGACCGCATTCGCCTCGCCCGACGAGGCCGTGGACAAGACCGCTTTCGTCGACGGCGCGGCCTCCGTCATCGGCACGCCCGACGACCTCGTCAAGATGATCAAGAACGTGATGCAGGTGTCGGGCGGCGTCGGCGCCGTGATCGGCTTCGTCCACGATTGGGCCAATCCCGAAAATACCCGCCGGAGCTGGGACCTGGTGGCGCGCTACGTCGTGCCGGAGATCAACGGCTATATCGACGGACTGCGCAAGTCGCAAAAGTTCGTGATCGAGAATCGCGCGATCTTCGAACGCGCCGGGCAGGCCGTGATGGCGAAGATCATGGAGAACGAGAAGGCCGCAGAGGCCCTGAAGGTGACCGGCGCCGGCCGCGTCGCCATTCCCGCCGTCAACGCCCCGGATTTGCAGAAGGAAGCGGCGAAGCGGTAGGCCCGTCGGAATTACGCTTGTAACGACGTTCACAAGAAAGACATACCGGCCTGTGCTATGCTGACCCTGGTCAGCTGGCGCGGGCCGTAGTTATCTGTGTTCGCGCGGCTTTTCGGTCGGTCAACCGGAGCAATCGTCATGTCGATGCAGAATGTCGCCCCTGCGCTTCCGTTCATCGCCCCCAAGCGCAACGAGCTGACGCACATCCCCGGCGACGAAGGCTGGCCGATCATCGGCAAGACCTTTCAGGTGCTCGCCGACCCCAAGGGACATGTCGAGGCGAACGGCGCCAAATACGGCCCGGTCTACCGCACCCATATTTTCGGCGAGACCAATGTCGTGCTGCTCGGCCCCGAGGCCAACGAGCTCGTGCTGTTCGACCAGCAGAAGCTGTTCTCCTCGACCCATGGCTGGAACAAGGTGCTCGGCCTGTTGTTTCCGCGCGGCCTGATGCTGCTCGATTTCGACGAGCACCGTCTGCATCGCAAGGCGCTGTCGGTCGCGTTCAAGTCGGGGCCGATGAAGTCGTACCTGAGCGATCTCGATCGCGGCATTGCCGCGCGCGTCGCGCAGTGGAAGGCGAAGCCTGGCGAGATGAAGCTCTATCCGGCGATGAAGCAGCTCACGCTCGACCTCGCGGCGGCGTCGTTCCTCGGCGCCGATATCGGGCCGGAGGTCGACGAGATCAACCGCGCCTTCGTCGACATGGTCGCGGCCGCCGTCGCCCCGATCCGCCGGCCGCTGCCGGGCACGCAGATGGCGGCCGGCGTGAAGGGCCGCAAGCGCATCGTCGCCTATTTCCGCGAGCAGATCCCGCTGCGACGCGGCAATCACGGCGGCGACGATCTGTTCTCGCAGCTCTGCCGCGCCACCCACGAGGATGGCGCCCTGCTCTCCGAGCAGGACATCATCGACCATATGAGCTTCCTGATGATGGCGGCGCACGACACGCTGACCTCGTCGCTGACCTCCTTCATCGGCGAGCTCGCCGCCAATCCGGACTGGCAGGACAGGCTGCGCGCAGAAGTTCTTGCGCTCGGGCTCGCACCGGGTTCGCCGAGCAGCTTCGACGACCTCGAGAAAATGCCGCTGTCGGAGATGGCGTTCAAGGAGGCCTTGCGGATCAAGCCGCCGGTGCCGTCGATGCCGCGCCGCGCGATGCGCGATTTCACCTTCAAGGGTTTTACGATTCCGGCCGGCACCGCCGTCGGCGTCAATCCGCTCTACACCCACCACATGAAGGACATCTGGCCGGAGCCGGATCGCTTCGATCCCTTGCGCTTCACCGAGGAAGCCCAGCGCAACCGGCATCGCTTCGCCTGGGTGCCGTTCGGCGGCGGCGCGCATATGTGCCTCGGCCTGCACTTCGCCTACATGCAGGCAAAATGCTTCGCGCGGCACTTCCTGCAGAACATCGAGGTGTCGCTGGAGCCGGGCTACAAGCCGGAATGGCAGATGTGGCCGATCCCGAAGCCGCGGGATGGGTTGAGGGTGCGGGTTAAGGCGGTTTAGGCACCGCCGTCATTCCGGGGCGATGCAATGCATCGAACCCGGAATCTCGAGATTCCGGGCTCGCACTTCGTGCGCCCCGGAATGACAGCAAATAATTGGCCTTCTACGCCCCCTGATCGAACGCCTTGCGCATGGCGACGTAGCCCTGCTGCTGCTGGCTCCAGTTGCGGCCGCCGGTGACGGCGCCGTCGACGACGAGATCGTGGCCGTTGACGAAGCTGGATTCGTCGCTCGCCAGAAACACCGCGGCCTGCGCGATGTCATCGGGGAGGCCCGCGCGCGGGATCGGCTGTGCGGTCTTGAAGACCTCGCGCATCACGGCCGGCGTCGCCTCCGCCGCATCGGTCGTGAGCCCCAGCGCCTTGCCGAAAATGCCGGTCGCGATCGCGCCGGGCGAGATCGAGTTGACGCGCACGTTGGATTCGCCGAGCTCCATCGCCACGCATTTGGTGAGATGGATCACCGCCGCCTTGGCCGCACCGTAGACGACCGAGGAGGAAAAGCCGGCGAGACGGCCTGCGATGCTGCCATTGTTGATGATGCTGCCAGAACCCTGCTTCTTCATGACGGGCGCGGCATGCTTCATGCCGAGCATGACGCTGCGCACCAGGGTCGCCATCGCCGCGTCGAACCGCTCGACATCGAGGCCTTCGATGCCCCCGGTCTGCGCCGGGCCGCCGGCATTGTTGAACAGGCAGTCGATCCGGCCGAACTTCTCCACCGAGAGCGCGATCAGCGCCTGCATCTGCGCTTCGACCGTAACGTCGGTCTGGCGAAAGATGCAGGCGGCCCCGAGCTGCTTCGCCAGCGCCTCGCCTTCCGCTATGCGCCGCCCCGCGATCACAATTTTGGCACCTTCGGCAACGAAGACTTCCGCGGTACGCAAGCCGATCCCGCTCGTCGCGCCCGTAATCACCGCAACCTTGCCATCCAGCCTGCCCATGGAATGTTCCTGTTTTCGAATGATCTGACGCCAAATGACGGACGCCGATCGATCTCGGCGCCGCGACAGTCACTATTCCTGCCGGTCCGCGACAAGGCAAGCTTTGCTTGTGCATGCGACATGCGTAACATTCCCGCTCCTTTCTCGATTTACGCGCGCATAGCGCAACCGGGCCGGGCATGGAGAAGCTGATCGACGAATTCCGCAAGGGCTGGCAGGGCGTGGCGCCGCCATCGCTCGCTCTGAGCCTCGGCTTCGCGGTCGCCTGCCTGCTGGTTGCGACGGTCGCGCGCTGGGGTCTCGCGCATGTGCGGCCCGACGTCTACTTCACCCCGTACTTTCCGGCCGTGTTCTTTGCCGCCGCATTCGGCGGCTTGCGGATCGGCATCATCACCGCGCTGGTCGGCGGCGTGCTCGGCGTTGTCGTCAATTTCAGCGACGCTCTTGCCGATCGCTCCAGGTTCACCTTGCTGACCCTTTATTGGGGCGTCTCCGCACTCACCATCTGGGGCGTCGAGCATTATCGCGCGATGCTGGCGGAGCAGCGCCGGATTTCCAAACGCCTGATCGAGGAAGAAGACTATCGCAAGCTGCTGGTCGACGAGCTCCAGCACCGGCTGAAGAACAAGCTGTCGACCGCGCACGCGGTGCTGCACCAGGTGCTGCACGACCAGCCGCAGGTCTGGGCCCGGATCGATCCGCGGCTAAGGTCGCTGGCCGCAACCGACGATCTGATCTCGCGGATCGACAAGGGCGGCTGCGATATCCGCGATCTCCTGATCGCGGAGCTCGGACCTTACGGCCATGTCCGCTTCACGCTCAACGGCGACCGGCTGTTCCTGCCGCCGAAGCTCGCCGTCACGCTGTCGCTGATGTTTCACGAACTCGCCACCAACGCGGGTAAATATGGCGCGTTCTCCGCGCCGCGCGGATTATTGCAGGTGTCGTGGACCGTCAGCGGCGACCGTCTGACCGTCACCTGGGACGAAACCGAGGGCCCGAGCATCGACAAGGTCTCCGAGCCCGGCTTCGGCACCAAGCTGCTGAAGTCGGCGCTGTCGGCTTTCGACGGCAAGTCCGAGGTCTCGTATCTCAAGACCGGCCTGCATTGCATCATGCAATGCCGCATCCCGCAGAACGGTTAGACGCGACACGAGCGCAGGCGACGCGCGCCCCGCTCGCAGTTTCGCTGCGCGCGTTGACGCCCCGTTAATGACGATGGGTCGGGCGCGTCGCATCGCCGCAAAACACCCCCGTATTTCTCCGTACCCCTTAACCAAACCTAAGCGGGAACTGCGCAAGATCGCGTCCATTGCAAAGGCGCGCTGAAACAACAAGATTCATGACTTCTATGAACGACAACAGATATTCCGGCGCGAGTGAAGCCGAACTCGGATTTCTCAAGGAAATCGTTAGAATGCTGCCGGCCGGTCTGACCGTGCAGGATGCGCAGGGCGAGCTTCTCCTGGTTAACGATGTCGCGGCCGCCCAGCTCGGCATGGACGGCAGCCGTCCGTCGCCCGATCTGACGCCGCGCCGGGAAGCCTGCCAGCGGGCACTGAGGTCCGGCCAGGCGGTCATCTCCGAGGAAGCGCTCCACGACGGAGCTGCACGCCAGGTGCTGCTGACCACCCATCGCCCCGTCCGCGTCGCCGGACGCGAGCTGCTGATCTCGGCGTCCTCCGACATCACCGAACAGAAGAATTTCGAGGACCAGCTGTTCCGCTCGGCCTATTTCGACGAGCTGACCGGCCTGCCCTCGCGACGCGTGATCGAGCATCGCGCCGGCGGTCTGCTCGCGCGCGACGGCAAAGGCGAGCGGTTCGCGCTCGCCTTTCTCGACGTCGACAATTTCAAGCACATCAACGACTATTACGGCCACGCCGTCGGCGACGCGCTGCTGGTCGAGCTGTCGAAGCGGCTGGGGCGCGACCTGCGCGATTCCGACATGCTGTCGCGCATCTCCGGCGACGAATTCCTGCTGCTGCTCTCCCCGATCCAGAGCCAGGAGGAAGTCGCCGAATTCATGCAAGCGACGCTGGAGCGGCTGACCGCACCGTTCTTCATCGACAATTCCGAGGTCTTCGCCTCCACCTCCGTCGGCGTCAGCCTCTATCCCGACCACGGCCGCAGCTTCGAGACGCTGCGCCAGAACGCCGACATCGCGATGTACCGCATCAAGAACAGCGGCAAGGGCTCGGCGGCCTTCTTCGACGCCAGCATGGAGCGCGAGGCGCTGGCGCGGATGAAGATCGAGCAGTCGCTGCGGCTCGCCATCCTCGAAAAGCGCTTCTGCTGCGCGTTCCAGTCCAAGGTCGACATCCGCACCCAGGCCGTGACCGGCATCGAGGCATTGGTGCGCCTGCGCGACGACGAGGGCGTGATCCAGGCGCCGGGCTCGTTCATCAACCTTGCCGGCGAATTGGGACTGATCGACGAGCTCACCCATCTCGTGCTCGCCGAGATCGTCAAGTCGATCGACCTGATCAACGACAGCTTCGGCGCGGAAGCGACCATCAGCATCAACGTCGCCGCCAAGCAGGCCGGCAACCCCGAATTCATGCGCAGTTTCGCGCGGGCGCTGGACGAGACCGGCTTTCCGCGGCGCTTCATGATCGAGCTGACGGAAGAGGCCTTCGTCGCCAAGAATCATTTCCAGGCCGAGATCCTGCCGATGTTCCGCAAGCTCGGCGTCGGCATCTCCATCGACGATTTCGGCACCGGCTATTCCTCGCTCTCGGCGCTCGCCGACATCACCGCCGACGAGATCAAGATCGACCGCTCGTTCATCACCGACATCCATAAGCGTCCGCGCAGCCAGGGCATCCTGCGCGCGATCGAATCCCTGAGCGAAGCGCTCGGCATGACCGTGATCGCCGAAGGCCTCGAATCCTACGAGGAGCTGGCCTATCTCCAGGCCGCGACCAAGATCCGCTACGCGCAAGGCTATTATTTCGCCCGGCCGATCTTCCTGGAGGAGCTCAAGCTCGCCACCCCCGCCTCCAGCGAATCCCGCGCCAGCGTCTCCGCCCGCCCGACGCAGCAGAACCGCCAGGGCTATTCGCGGGCGAGCGGGTACCGGCGGTAGGGACACAAGCGCCGCTCCAATCTCGATGTCGTCGCCCGGCTTGACCGGGCGACCCAGTATTCCAGAGACAGTTATTGTTGAATCGAGAGGCCGCGGCGTACTGGATGCCCCGGTCGAGCCGGGGCATGACCGTGGTGAGGGCGGGCTCGCCCCCAATTCCCCCTTTGAAATTGCTGCACTTTTGGTAAGAAACAGGCGGACCTCCCCGAGGCGCGCCATGTCACCACCCTCTCCCGACGTCACCGATCCCACCTATGTCCGCGCGCGGGCCATGGTGACGCTGTTCGAGCGGCTGGAGCATCTGTGCGAGGGCGCGATCGCGATCGACCGCGGCGGGCGGGTGATCTACGTCAACGAGAAATATCTGGCCTCGCTGGGCCTCAAGCACACCACCGAAGCGATCGGCCGGCCGATCGAAGAGATCATCCCGAACAGCCTGATGCGGAACGTCGCCGAGAGCGGCGAGCCGATCCTGCTCGACATCATGGAGCTCGGCGGCGAGCAGCTCGTGGTGACGCGCATGCCGATCGAGGACGAGGACCGCAACGTCATCGGCGCAATCGGCTTCGTGCTCTACGATCATCTCGAGAGCCTGAAGCCGCTGCTCGCCCGCGTCACCCAGCTCGAGAGCGATCTGCGGCTGGCGCGGCGGCAATTGTCCAACGCCCGCGCGGCGCGCTTCACCCTTGCCGATTTCGTCGGCACGACACCGGCGATCGCGCAGGCCAAGGAGTTCGCCAAGCGCGCGGCACGGCAGAGCGTGACCGTGCTGCTCACCGGCGAGACCGGCACCGGCAAGGAGCTGCTGGCGCAGGCGATCCACAATGCGTCCTCGCGCGCGGAAAGACCGTTCGTCAGCGTCAACGTCGCGGCGATCCCGGAAACGCTGATCGAGTCCGAGTTCTTCGGCACTGCGCCTGGCGCCTATACCGGCGCCGACCGCAGGGGGCGCGAGGGCAAGTTCCGGATCGCCGATGGCGGCACGCTGTTCCTCGACGAGATCGGCGAGATGCCGCTGCAACTGCAGGCCAAGCTGTTGCGCGTGCTGCAGGAGCGCGAGATCGAGCCGCTCGGCTCGGACAAGATCAGCAGGGTCGACGTGCGCGTCATTGCCGCGACCAATGTGGATTTGCGCAAGCGCGTCAGCGACGGCGCCTTCCGCGCCGATCTCTACTACCGCCTCAACGTGCTCTCGATCGACCTGCCGCCTCTGAGAAAATGCCTCGACGACTTGCCGGACATCTGCGCGCGGCTGATCGAGGACATCAGCGCCTCCGGCGACTTCCTCAATGCCAGGATCACGCCGAGCGGATTGTCGGCGCTCGCGCGCTACGACTGGCCCGGCAACGTCCGCGAGCTCCGCAACATTCTGGAACGTGCGCTGATCCTGAGCGATTCCGGGCGCCTGACCGGCGACGATTTCGTTCACATCCTGCCGGTCAGCGCGGAGGCCGGCCCCGGACCGGCACCGCAGATGACCGGCTCAGTCGTCCCCTATGCCGAAGCCGAGGCGGAGTTCGAGAAGCAGACGCTCGAGCATGCGCTCGCCGCCAGCAACGGCCAGATCTCGGAAGCCGCGCGGATGCTGCGCATCTCGCGCGCGACATTCTACAAGAAGCTCGCCAAGTTCGGGCTGGCGTCTGGATCGCCGCCTGTCTGACTTTCGAGACGGCACGTGTCCGGAGTCTCGGACTCCTGACACCATCATATCGGCACTCGCCTGTGGCATTCGCGCATGATCGGCCGCATTTTCAGCCATTCCGCGCAAAGCTCCGGATCTGGCGCAGGGCTTGCTCTGAGGCGGCCCGAGGAAACGCAAGGGCTGATGTGAAGCCGGGGGATCGTTAACGCGAACGCGTCGCGAGCCTGCGACGATCCGGCACGCGCACGTCAAGAGACTGTCACATGCGCCTCGTGCAAGCTCCGCCGGAAGGTGGAATTGCAATGTATGCACACTTGTGCAAATCGCTGTGATCAAGGCAGTTCATTCAAGGAGGAAATCATCGTGCGTCGATCGCTCATTCTCACGGCAGCCATCCTCGGCCTGGCCGCGAACACCTCCGCGCAGGCCGACGACCTCAAGGTCGCGCTGATCTACGGCAAGACCGGCCCGCTCGAAGCCTATGCCAAGCAGACCGAAACCGGCCTGCAGATGGGTTTTGAATACGCCACCAAGGGCACCATGACGCTCGACGGCCGCAAGATCGTCGTCATCACCAAGGACGACCAGGGCAAGCCCGACCTGTCGAAGGCCGCGCTCGCGGAAGCCTATCAGGACGACAAGGCCGACATCGCGATCGGCACGACCTCGTCGGCCGCGGCGCTCGCCATCCTGCCCGTCGCCGAGGAGAACAAGAAGATCCTGATCGTCGAGCCCGCGGTCGCGGACCAGATTACCGGCGAGAAGTGGAATCGCTACATCTTCCGCACCGCGCGCAACTCCTCGCAGGACGCGATCTCGAACGCGGTCGCGATCGGCAAGCAGGGCGTCACCGTGGCGACGCTGGCGCAGGACTACGCCTTCGGCCGCGACGGCGTCGCCGCCTTCAAGGAGGCGCTCGCCAAGACCGGCGCGACGCTCGCCGCGGAAGAATACGCCCCGACCAACACCACCGACTTCACCGCGGTCGGCCAGCGCCTGTTCGACGCGCTGAAGGACAAGCCCGGCCGCAAGGTGATCTGGGTGATCTGGGCCGGCGCCGGCAATCCGCTGGCGAAACTCCAGGACATGGACCCGAAGCGCTACGGCATCGAGCTCTCCACCGGCGGCAACATCCTGCCGGCGCTCGCGGCGTATAAGGGCCTGCCCGGCATGGAAGGCGCCACCTATTACTACTACGAGATCCCGAAGAACCCGGTGAACGACTGGCTGGTCGCCGAGCACCAGAAGCGCTTCAACGCGCCGCCGGACTTCTTCACCGCGGGCGGTTTCGCCGCCGCGATGTCCGTCGTCGCCGCCGTCACCAAGGCGAAGTCGACCGACACCGAGAAGCTGATCACGGCGATGGAAGGCCTGGAGTTCGACACGCCGAAGGGCAAGATGGTGTTCCGCAAGGAGGACCATCAGGCGCTGCAGAGCATGTATCACTTCAAGGTTAAGGTCGATCCGAACGTCGCCTGGGCCGTGCTCGAGCCGGTGCGCGAGCTGAAGATCGAGGACATGGACGTTCCGGTCCGCAACAAGCGGTAGTGCATCTTCACCTCTCCCGCTTGCGGGAGAGGCCGGGAGAGGGCTCTCACCTCTTGGGGGTCCTCGCCTGTGGAGATACCCTCTCCCCACCCCTCCCCGCAAGCGGGGAGGGAGCGCAGCGAGATCGCGGAAACATTTTCTCTCTCATCATTTGCAAGACAATGACGCTCTCCCTCGAAACCCGCGACCTCACCATCCGCTTCGGCGGCCATGTCGCGGTCAACAACGTCACCTGCACGTTCCGCCCCGGCGAGCTCACCGCCATCGTCGGGCCGAACGGTGCCGGCAAGACCACCTATTTCAACCTGATCTCGGGCCAGCTGCGCGCTTCACACGGCAGCATCCTGTTCGACGGCACCGACATCACCCAGCATTCCGCACCACTGCGCACCCGCGCTGGCCTCGGCCGCGCCTTCCAGCTCACCAACCTGTTTCCGAACCTCACCGTGGAAGAGAACGTCCGCCTCGCGGTGCAGGCGGCCAGCGGCACCCATTACGACATGCTGCGGCCCTGGATGGTTCGCCGCGACCTGATCGCACGCGCCGATGCCATCCTCGACCAGGTCGCACTCGGCAATCGCCGCGGCGTCGCCGCGACTGCGCTGTCGCATGGCGACCAGCGCAAGCTCGAGGTGGCGCTGATGATCGCGCTCGAACCCAAAGTGTTCATGTTCGACGAGCCGACCGCGGGCATGAGCATCGACGAGGTGCCGGTCGTGCTGAACCTGATCGCGCAGCTCAAGCAGGACAAGAGCAAGATCATCCTCCTGGTCGAGCACAAGATGGACGTGGTGCGCTCGCTCGCCGACCGCATCATCGTGCTGCACAACGGACAACTTGTCGCCGACGGGCCGCCGGCCGAGGTGATCGCCTCGCCGATCGTGCAGGAAGCCTATCTCGGCGTTGCTCCAAAGAGTGCCGCATGACCGATCTGCTCAAACTCTCTGGCGTGCACACGCATATCGGCCGCTACCATATCCTCCAGGGCATCGACCTCGCGGTCCCGCAGGGCCAGACCACCATGCTGCTCGGCCGCAACGGCGCCGGCAAGACCACGACGCTGCGCACCATCATGGGCCTGTGGCAGGCGTCCAGCGGCGAAATCACGCTCGCAGGCGAGCGCATCGAGAGCCGCGCCACGCCCGACATCGCGCGGCTCGGCGTCGGCTACGTGCCGGAGAGCATGGCGGTGTTCTCCGACCTCACGGTGAAGGAAAACCTGGTGCTGGCGGCGCGCGACGGGCCGCTCGACGATACCCAGCTCGACTGGATCTTCGGCTTCTTCCCCGCGCTGCGCCGGTTCTGGCTGTCGCGCGCGGGAAGCCTCTCGGGCGGGCAGAAGCAGATGTTGTCGATCGCGCGCGCCATCGTCGAGCCGCGCAAGCTGCTGCTGATCGACGAGCCGACCAAGGGGCTGGCGCCCGCGATCGTCATGGCACTGATCGAGTGCCTGAAGGAGATCAAGCGCAAGGGCGCGACGATCCTGCTGGTCGAACAGAATTTCTTTGCCGCGCGCGAGCTCGGCGACAACGTGCTGGTCATGGACAACGGCACCATCGTCCATCGCGGCGAGATGGCGGCGCTCGCCGCCGACGTGCCGCTGCAGGAGCGGCTGCTCGGCCTGAGCCTGGAGGCGCATCAGTGACTGAACTCGCCGCAAATGATCCGCTGCCGAAGCCGAAGCGCGATCTCGCGCCGATCCTGCTGCCGATCGCACTGGCGCTTGCGATGATCCCCCTGGTGGGGTCACCCAGCACCTGGCTGACGCTGACCGCCGCGAGTCTCGCCATGGGCATGATGATCTTCATCATGGCTTCGGGGCTGACGCTGGTGTTCGGCCTGATGGACGTGCTCAATTTCGGCCACGGCGCCTTCATCGCCGTCGGCGCCTATGTGGCAACCCTCGTGCTGGCGCCGTTCGCGGCCTCGATGCAGGCGGATTCGCTGTGGATGAACCTCGCAGTGCTGGCGCCGGCAGCGTTGCTGTCGATGGCAGTGTCCGGCGCGCTCGGCCTGGTCGTCGAGCGCGTGCTGATCCTGCCCGTCTACGGCCAGCATCTGAAGCAGATCCTGATGACGACGGGCGGCCTGATCGTCGCCGAGCAGACGCTCTATGCGCTGTGGGGGCCGCAGATCATCCCGATGCCGCTGCCGACATCGCTGCGGGGCTCCTTCATCCTCGGCGACGTCGCGATCGCCAAATACCGCGTGCTAGCGATGCTGATCGGGCTTGCCGTCTTCATCGCGATCCAGCTCGTGCTCAACCGCACCAAGCTCGGCTTGCTGATCCGCGCCGGCGTCGAGAACCGCGAGATGGTCGAGGCGCTCGGCTATCGCATCCGCCGCCTGTTCCTCGGCGTGTTCATGACGGGATCGGCGCTCGCCGGCCTCGGCGGCGTGATGTGGGCGCTCTATCGCGAGCAGGTCCACGCCTCCATGAGCGATGACCTCACCGTCTTGATTTTCATCGTCGTCATCATCGGCGGCCTCGGCTCGATCGGCGGCTGCTTCATCGGCGCCATCCTGGTCGCGATGGTGGCCAATTACGGCGGCTTCCTGGTGCCAAAACTCGCCCTCGTCTCCAACATCCTGCTGATGGTCGCCATTCTGATGTGGCGCCCGCGCGGCCTCTATGCGGTGACCAGCCGATGATGCTCCTGTCGGGCGATCCGCCGAAGAGCCGCGTGCTCACGCTCGTTCTCGTCCTCATCATCCTGGCGCTGGCGGCGACGCCGTTCCTGTTTCCGGGCGCCAAGGCGCTGAACGTCGCGGCCAAGATCTGCGTCTTCGCTGCGCTGGTCGCCTCCTACGACCTCCTGCTCGGCTATACCGGCTCGGTGTCGTTCGCCCACACCATGTTCTACGGCATCGGCAGCTACGCCATCGCGATCGCGCTATACGGGATGGGTCCGAACTGGGCCGCGGTCGCGACCGGCATCGTCGTCGGCCTGCCGCTCGCGGCGCTGCTCGCGCTCGCGATCGGCCTGTTCTCGCTGCGGGTCGCCGCGATCTTCTTTGCCATGATCACGCTCGCGGTCGCATCCGCCTTCCAGGTGCTGGCCTCGCAGCTCTCCTGGCTGACCGGCGGCGAGGACGGACGCAGCTTTCAGCTGCCGGAGTTGCTGCGGCCCGGCACGGTGCTGATCTCCAAAAACCTGTTCGGATTCGAGATCAACGGCCGCATCCTCACCTTCTACCTGGTGTTCGCCGTCTCGGCCCTGATGATCCTCGCTCTGTTGCGCGTCGTGAACTCGCCGTTCGGACGCGTGCTCCAGGCGATCCGCGAGAACCGCTTTCGCGCCGAGGCGCTCGGCTTTCGCACCGTCTTCCACCTGACCTACGCCAACTGCCTCGCCGCGCTGGTCGCCGCCAGCGCCGGCATTTTGAACGCGCTGTGGCTGCGCTATGCCGGCCCCGACACCTCGCTCAGCTTCTCGATCATGCTGGACATTCTGTTGATGGTGGTGATCGGCGGCATGGGCACGATCTACGGCGCGATCATCGGCGCCACCATCTTCATCCTCGCCCAGAACTATCTGCAATCGCTGATGGGCGTCGCCTCCAAGGCGGCGAGCGAAGCCGGCCTGCCGTTGCTGCCGGGGCTGTTGCATCCCGACCGCTGGCTGCTGTGGCTTGGGCTGCTGTTCATCGCCAGCGTCTACTTCTTCCCGACCGGCGTCGTCGGACGTCTTCGCAATGCCGGCCGCGACAAGAGCGCGAGCGCGTCGCATTAAGCCGGCATTAATGATGCAGCGCAGCGGTTGTGATGGGCACGGTACAACCGCGACGTGATTCCCGCCTCACGACATACGGGCGCGACTACACAACCGGATTAATGCTTAGGTAACTGGCTTTCCTAAGGTTTGCGCCATTTGTGCGGTGTATTCCTGTCCTTCCAGGGAGGGGGAATGCGCCAGGTCTTTTCCACGGCGACAGCCGGAATGTCATCAGCCGCGACCAACGGCTGGGCGGCCTTGGCGCGGCGTGGTCCTGTCCTCTGGCTGACCCTGTGCGGCGTGTTGCTGGTCGCCGGGATCTTCGCCGTGACCGCCATGGCCGTCGGCGAATTCCGCGAGCGCACCCTGGCCAACCGCGAGCGCGAGCTTGAAAACACGGTGCAGCTGATCGCGCGACACTTCGATCAGCAATTCCAGGATTCCGACGTCGTCGCCGCCGACCTGATCGGGCAGATGAACCTGCCGGAGATCACCTCGCCGGCGATGTTCCGCGAGCGCATGTCCGGGCTCGCGACGAACCAGATGCTCCGGAGCAAGATCAGCTCCGTCTCTTATCTCGGCGACATCGCGATCTACGATGCCGACGGCGAGCTGATCAACTGGTCGCGGGCCCAGCCGCTGCCCAAGATCAACGTCTCCTCGCGCGCCTATTTCCAGACGTTCAAATCCGACCCGATGGCCGAACCGGTCATCCTGGAATCGGTCCGCAGCTTCATCATCGGAAAATGGACCACGATCGTCGCGCGGCGGCTGAGCGGCGCGGACGGCACCTTCCTCGGCGCCATGGTCCGGCGGATCGATCCGGACAGCTACCAACAGTATTTCGCATCTGTCGCGCTTGCGGAGGGTACGGCGATCTCGCTGTTCGATCGCGAAGGCAAGATGCTGGCGCGCTATCCGCATGTCGAAGAGCTGATCGGCAGGAATTTCAAGGACGCGCCGCTGATGCGCAAGATGCTGGCCGAGGGCGGACGGCACACGCTGCGCGTCAAGGGTCCGATCGACGGCGAGGACCGCCTCGGCTCGGGGGCCTCGCTGTCGCATTTCCCGCTGGTCATCGTCGCGACCAACACCACGAGCGCCGCGCTGGCCGACTGGCGTCAGCAGACCGGCTTCATGGTCACCACGGCAACGCTTTCGGCGATCGTGATCGCGTTGATCCTCTTCCTGATCATCCGCCAGATCAGCCGGCAGAACCGGGAAGCCCAGGAGCGGATCGAAGCGGAACGGCTGCGGCTCGACACCGCCCTGAACAACATGTCGCAAGGGCTGATCCTGTACGACGCTGCCGGATTTATCGTCACCTGCAACCGCCGCTACTCCGAGATGTTCGGCCTGTCCCACGACGTCATCAAGCCCGGCTGTCACATCCGCGAGGCGATGCAGCATCGCAAGGAGCGTGGCGCGTTCGGCGGCGACGTCGAGACGTTTTGCGCCGATGTGATGCGGGTCGTCGCCGAAGGCAAGGTTTCCAGCAGGATCCACGAACTGCCCAACGGCCGCGCCTTCCAGGTCATCAACACCCCGCTGGCGCAGGGCGGATGGGTCGCCACCATCGAGGAAATCACCGAGCGGCGCAATCTGGAGCAGGAACGCGACCGCAACTACATGTTCCTGCGCGAGATCATCGATCACATCCCCTCGCAGATCACGGTGAAGGATGCCCTGACGCGGCAATATCTGCTGGTCAACCGGACCGCCGAGGAACAGTTCGGCCAGTCGGGTGACGTCATCGTCGGCAAGACTCCCTTCGACATGTATCCGGAGGCCGCCGCCAGGATCGTCACCGACGACGACAGCAAGGCGCTGCAGGCGCCCGGGGTATTGTTCAAGGACGAGCACGCCTGGCAGAGCCAGACCAAGGGACCGCGCTACATCACCTCGACCCGGATCGGCATTCGCGACAAGTCCGGCGAGCCGCGTTACCTCATCAGCGTCGTCGAGGATGTCACCGAGCGGCGGCGCGCCCATGAGAAGATCGCGCATATGGCGCATTACGATGCGCTCACCGACCTGCCGAACCGCACGCTGTTCCGCGACCAGATCGAGCGCGAGCTGGCGAAGGTCGCCGGCGGCGAGCAGTTCGCGCTGCTCTATATCGACGTCGACGAATTCAAGGGCATCAACGATTCGCTCGGCCATCACGTCGGCGACGAGCTGCTGAAGGCGATCGCGACCCGGCTGCGCGGCTGCCTCAAGAAGAGCGACCTGATCGCGCGGCTCGGTGGCGACGAATTCGCCGTGATCCAGAGCGGAATCCAGTCTTCTGCGGATGTGCTGTCATTCGTGACGCGGATCTACGAGGCGATCCGCCAGCCCTATCACTGCCTCGGCCATCAGCTCTCCACCGACGCCAGCATCGGCATCGCGCTGGCGCCGCAGGACGGGACCGATCTCGACCAGCTGATCAAGCACGCCGATCTTGCGATGTATGGCGCCAAGGCCGAAGGACGCCGCACCCATCGTTTCTTCGAGCCGGCGATGGATGCGAGCGCCAAGGCGCGCCTGACCATGGAGCAGGATTTGCGCCAGGCGCTGGTGAATGGCGGCTTCGAGATCCACTACCAGCCGCTGGTCGACCTGCGCACCAACGACGTGTCGGGCTGCGAGGCGCTGCTGCGCTGGCGGCATCCCGAACGCGGCTGGGTGTCGCCGGCGGAGTTCATTCCGATCGCCGAGGATACCGGCCTGATCAACGAGCTCGGCGACTGGGTGCTGCGCATGGCCTGCAACGAGGCCGCGACCTGGCCGGCGCATGTGCGGATTGCGGTCAACGTCTCGCCGGTGCAGCTCAAATGCGACACGCTGGCGCTGCGGATTGCCGGCGCACTCGCCGCCTCCGGGCTCGCCCCCTCCCGGCTCGAGCTCGAAATCACCGAGGCCGTGCTGATCCGCGACGACGAGGCCGCGCTCTCGATCCTGCACCAGCTCCGGTCCATCGGCGTACGCATCGCGCTCGACGATTTCGGCACCGGCTATTCCTCGCTGAGCTATCTGAAGCGCTTCCCGTTCGACAAGATCAAGATCGACCGCTGCTTCGTCGCCGACATCGCGGAGACCAGCGGCGCGCCCGTGATCGTGCAGGCGGTGGTGAACATCGCCGCGGCGAGCCACATGACCACCGTCGCCGAGGGCGTCGAGACCGAGGCGCAGCGCGAGATGCTGCGCGCGCTCGGCTGCACGGAGATGCAGGGTTATCTGTTCAGCAAACCGAAGCCGGCCACTGAAGTGCGAAAGCTGTTCGGTCCGCACGATGCCGCGCCGGTGGCGGCGGTGGCCTGAGATGGCGAAGCCGCGGAAAACATCAGCGAAAGCCGTCGACGTCGCGGATTCCTATGCCGTGCGGCTGATGCAGCATCTGGTGGTGCCGACCTTCGTGATCGACCCCAAGCGCCGCGTCGTGATCTGGAACAGAGCCTGCGAGCGGCTGACCGGCGTCCCCGCCGCGGAGGTGATCGGCACGACGAAACACTGGCAGGCCTTCTACGAGACCCGGCGCCCCTGCCTCGCCGACCTCGTGGCGCTCGACCGTCCCGAGCAGCTGCCGGAGTTTTATCCGGAATATGCCGCACGCGGCCACAACGGGCTCGGCTTTTCCGCGGAGAACTGGTGCGTGATGCCCAAGCTCGGCAGCCAGCTCTATCTCGCGATCGACGCCGGCCCCATCCACGACGAGGCCGGCCAGCTGATCGCCGTGGTGGAGACGCTGCGCGACCTCACCGATCAGAAGCGCGCCGAGATGGCGCTGAAGGAGCTCGCCACCAAGGACGGGCTGACCGGCCTGTCGAACCGGCGCGCCTTCGACCAGATGCTGATGAGCGAATGGGCCCGCGCCCAGCGGACGCAGAAGCCGATGGCGCTGCTGTTCGTCGACGTCGATCATTTCAAGCTGTTCAACGACCGGCACGGCCACCAGAGCGGCGACGAATGCCTGCGCGCGGTCGCTGATGTCGTCAGCCGCCATGCCGTGCGTCCGCTCGACCTCGCCAGCCGCTATGGCGGGGAAGAGTTCGCGCTGATCCTGCCCGACATGGATTGCGATGCCGCCTGCGCCATCGCCGAGGAGATCCGCCGTGCCGTCATGGCCTTGCGGATCGCTCATGGAGCTGTTGGCGCCGGCGACCACGTCACCCTCAGCGTCGGCGTCGCCAGCCATATTCCCACCGAGGCCGACGGCAGCCCCGACCGGCTGCTGGGTGCAGCCGACGAAGCGCTCTATGCGGCAAAACGGCTCGGCCGCAACCGCATCATCTGCTCCGAACGCCTGCTTGCCGAATTCGCCTGTCACGGCCGGGAGCCGGTTCCTGGCCGCACCCCGCGCAAATCGGCCTGAAAACGGCCGGCGAGAAGCGGTTGCCCACCCCCGCCAATCGGCTAAATGAACCTCGACTAGCACCCGTAGCTCAGCTGGATAGAGCGTTGCCCTCCGAAGGCAAAGGTCACACGTTCGAATCGTGTCGGGTGCGCCAGTAAAATGAAGCACTTCGGCAGTTTCGCGCTATTGCCGACCTGGCTTGGGTAAGCACAGGGTAAGCAGACCGTTAGCTTCTGTCGTCGTCTCGACGCTCAAGCTTCTTGCGACAGGGCGGCCCCCACATCAGGCGCGGAGCCTCCGTCGGAATCTTGGCCTACACGACGCGCCCGACGGTACTTATCGACAAGCGTGCCTTTCTTATAATAGTGTCCGGTTTTCCGAGATCCCGCGTGGCCCATTGTTGGAGCCCTTACCGTGGCGCTCGATCGACTCTCCCTTCGCTCGTACGCGACACTCAACACTGCGATTGTGCTCGCGCTGCCGAACCAAGCCAGTTCGCAAGAAACTCGATCTCTCGAATCTCTAACATCTGATGTGAGGCGCCGCTCATGCCCGGATGAAGGAACTAGGGTCTCCGAGACCACCTTCAAAGAGGCCGGTTGCAAGACGATATGTGTCGATAAGAGTCGGAATGGAGGTAATTGTGGTGAGGGTGGATTGGTGGGGTACGATTCAGCGTGTCAGTAGGAAGTCAGCCGACATAACGAAGCAATTAGAGCATACAATCGCTTTGCAGATGTTCAAGCCCCTGCCACAAGCGCCTCCACGAACTGCAACCACGAACACGGCGATTCCCTTAGTGTTTTCGGGTTTGGGCTACTCACAGGCGAGTAGTCAGCGGTGATCTTAGTAGGTCTCGCCTATCGCACCCAAGCCCCAGAAAGCAGTAGGATAGCTTGACGTTCCGTTGGGAACGACCTTGCGCGAGGACGATCGATGATCGACCGCGCAACTGCAGTCCGCCCTAAAAACTTAACAGTGCGCGCGGCAATGAAACTGCTTCAATCGAAGGATTGGTAAGGCAAACAGACTTTCCCCAGCAGCTCGAATGGATCTTCAATTCAATCCCACGGCTCGTAGAAATTCGGCCTTTCACAATATGAGATCAGCTCGTTCATACACGAGATGGCCAGAGCTTCGTTTCGTCGCCCCAAATCAGCAATCGTGCGCCTTACATATTCCTCCCCAGACCATTTTCGCCACACGCGCCGGAATAACTTTCTTAGCCCAAAAGACTCAGCAGCCGTCAAGGCTAAATCACCCTCAGCCCAACTAGACTGATAAAAGGAGTCCACCAAATTTCTTCTCAGGCCCTTCGCGCGATCCCAATCAAAGGACAAAAGACTGTTTGCTTCATCACCATAAGGGGCCTGTTCAGCAACCGCTTTGTAAACGCTCGGAAAAGCGCTGCGCACGACCGAACCGACCGGCAAACGGCCATTTGCAAACGAAAAGACCAATGCCTGGACGCAATGGCGCACGTAGAAGCGCGGCTCACAAAGGACTTCCGCCCGTTCGAGAATGGTTCGCCAAGAACCAGAAACCTCATGGGACCAACTAACGTTAGGTTGCCTAAGCAGTTGGCCAATCACTCCGACCGATATGAACCGTCGGGAGCGGTAGAGAGCATCAGGAGATTCCGCAACGACAAGCCAAGCGCGGTCATAGACTTCGCTGCTGCGTGCAAGCTCCGCGCCAAATAGGTTCGTAAGACGCGCACTATCAGCCTCTAATATCCAGTTGGCGAGGCTCGGCACCTGATCGATCTGCTTCAGTTCCTTAATGTCGCACGAGCCGCGCAATGCCCCTACGAAGATCGTGCGAACGAGGAGCGGGCATAAGTCTTCCAGTATAGGGCTGGTAGTCCAATCCCGGATCGCTGGCAGGAATATGCCCACTGTTTCCAACGGCAAAATATCCAGCTCACGTAAAATCCGAGAGAGCACTTGCGCGGCGCCATCGAACTTGGCCGATGCAGCCTGCGCAAGATCGACAACTATCCTTGGTCTTCGGTCAAGCGCCTCTCGTAACCAGTTCGGTAGATGCGCAGTGTAGGGAATACTTGCCAAAAACTGCACGAGAACCGCTAGCTTTATCGCCCCATTTGCGGGCTCATAATCCAGCAGCTCTAGAATTCCAGACAACGACAGATCAAATGTCGAAGCAGCGAGACGACTGCCGGTCGAGGACTCCGCTCCCAAGGCAAAGGCCCAGCGGCGGACCAACAACGAATGCCCCGGAACAAGATACTTTTCTATCGCCTGCGCGAGCGACACTCCTACCTGAGAATTTGGCAATTGATCCAGTAAAGTTCCGACGTCATTGTCGGACAACCGCAAAAAACACTCGCCAAAAAGCTGGTCGTCGACGGCCGAGGTATCCTCTACCCTACTCAGCATCGCCGCCCAGTCGGGCCAGTCAACATCTCTGGAGCGATTCTGAAGCCAGCGGACAAGGTCCTTGGAGGGCCGAAACTCTCCCTCTTTCGGAAGGCGCAGATAGCTGCGTCCGATAGTAGAGTGGAGCGGAACAACGTCGGCAGCGGCGCTGTCAAACTTATGCAAAGCAATGAGGTTAGACGACCCGGACTGCTCATGCCACTTAATGCCATCTATCAAACCCATCCGAAACGAACGCCGCGCAGCGTCCGCCGCACTGGTTCGTCCCATCAACTCCTCGTAGCTCGCCAGCGCTTGATCCAGCGACAAACATCCCCATTTCCCGACACGCAACCGCAGATCATCTAGAACCTTATCGCCAATGGCCGAATACGGAGGATGCGACAGTCTCTCGCAGACAAGCTGCAAGAAAGACAGGGCGTCACGCGCTTCCCCAATTTGATCCGCCGCCAACAATGCGGATTCAGCAACTGAGCCCTTGAGATGCACTTCCGATACGGGATCAGGACACAACCTCTCAACAACGTCCATTGCGCCAAGTGCTGCCGTAGGCGATTGTTGCGTCCGCGCGCGCAGATCGTTTAGCAGATAAAGCCACCGAACGGCCGTCGGCTCGGAGCTCAATGCCTTATCAAGGTCCGGCCAATCGCCGGGAACGGGTAGCGACTTTGAACCCGCAATCGATCGAGCGAGCTCTGTCATCCACTCTTCGGAAGCTCGACGTGACTTCCCGGCGCTAGAACTTTCGATAAGATTTTCGCGAGCGATCTTTGAGAACCGTGAATAGACCGCTGTCGGTGCGAACAGGAGATCGAACGGCGCATTTGCCAGATTGCGCGGCTGCAAACTTAGGGTGCACGCCGCAAACCGTCTTCTAATCCGCGGCCACAGGACGCGGCAAATCGCCCCAAGGATCTCGTCTGCATCATCATCGCGCAGCCAAACGATCGGCTTGATTCCCTCGCCAAAATACTTCCCTACGAAAGCCTCTATCTCAAACTGAAGTCCCAGCATATGAGGAGATGAAAAGAAGCTCGTCTCCGTCGCTAATGGGCGCTGGATCGAACTTGGGTCATCGCGGCGGGGTAGCGAAAGACTGTTCAATACGTCGGAAAGACTGACACTACCCAATTGCCAGTCAACCATGGCAACGAGTGCAGTTCGCGTCAGCACGCAACCACTTCGAGGCGCATCCTTATCCAGCCAGGTTCGTGCTATCGCATAGTACGTACCGGACGGCAGGGGGTAAATCGTCACATACGGCTGGAATCGAACATCACTCTGAAGAGTGCCGGACAAATCACTTAGACGGGCAACCAACTCAGCGTCGCCAGGAGGAAGCTTGACGCTACCGGCCAGCAACTCATGGCCGTTGCGGTATCCGTGCAGCAATTGATGGATTTGTGGAAGCGACACGGCTCCTAGCTCCGCCTTTCCGCCTCGAAACCCATGACCCAAGAAATCGGCAACGTCATATCTTTAGCGATAGTGGGGGCCCCACTCAATTCGTGCATAACATATCCACCCGACAGCGGATTGTCCTGATCCAGGCTCTGCTTCTTGAATTCTGGTTCATGATCAAAATCTCCACCTGCTACCGTGACGCCAAATGCCGCGAAATCAAACTGGTCGTCATTGGATTCGACAAACTGCGAAAGCAGCGGAAATTCTTGCGATAAGTAAGCGGCTGGACCTTCGGCTTGCCGATCTTTGGGTACACGATCCCAAGCCGCGATGATAAGAGCCACCTTTGGGCGCTCGCCTCCGCCCCGTCGGCCTGCAAACGCCTCAGCGAAAAATTGCAACCAATCCGTCATCACTACTTGAGTCGGCGCTTCCAATTCCTGCTGAGTTCCATCAACGATTGGGACTCCCCACATTCGCTCGCATTGAATCCAGTCGAGCGGACTGACAATCTGATCCGAGCTGGCACGCACAAACATCAGAATTCCGCACGGTTGGGAAATTCGATCTTCCCACTCCTCGCTCCATTCTCGCTTGCGGAAGATGTACATCCACCTCTCACCGAAGTAATCAGGAACAATCAGCTTTCCGGAATACGCTTCGCTTCCACTATTGATCTTAAACGGAATCACGTTCTCGCTGACGACGTCAAGCGGGGTGTGCTGCGCAAACTCGCCCTTTAGCAAAGACTGACTTCCTACCTGAAGATAGTCCAAGTGATCAGGCAGCCCGTCACAAACGATCTTTCCGTCGCCCTGGTTCATTGCAAGCCACAGCCGGAAAATATAGTTGCTCTTTCCGCTATCGGGGCCTCCAACCAAGACGACTGAAGAAATTGGCATTGGGCTCGCATTCATGCTCAACCTCGAATTCGCGAAAAGTGGCGCCCGTCTGCAACTACAGCGGGGGCAAGCTTGGGCGCGTCCAGGATGCCGTTCCTTCCCAAGATGTACTCAATAACGTCCATGACGCCCGTGCCGGATTTTATCTGAGCTGGCGTCCGTGAAATGGCAGCAACGGGGATCACTTTTGAGGAAAGCCAGCTCTAATGGCATGTTCTTGGATAGACGCAACAATAGCTGGAACCTCCATCCCAATCTCATCGGCTTTAGTGACCATTAGCACAAAAGGAAGCGAACGATCGACATTCAGCGTATCCGCCAACCGGCTGATGAGTAGCCTTGCATTGTGTGCAGCCGCATGTCGCTCGGAACCATTGAGCATAGGGCCGTCGAGCGCGATGACAATTCCATCAGTTCGCTTCAAAAACGCAAAGCGATCGGCGACGCCAGAATCCTTAATGAGGTCAGTCGACCACTCACCCGGGAGATCCGTGATCAGCAAGTCGTGCCGGCGCCTATCGCTCGACCGCTCACGAAGGCCAAGATGCACGATGGCTGGTTTTCGCGGATCGGCCAGCACCGTGTGATCCACAAGCTGCTTTGGGAGCGCGCCGTCCTTCCACTCGCGTAGCCGCCGTGCGCGCGCTTCAAACCCATTCAAGGTTAAGCTTCCCGCGAAGCCAAGCTCATTGCCAATACCTCGACATGCCGTCATCAGATAAAGCGATGCGAGAAAGCACGTCTTTCCAGTGTCGTACTGACCCAACACAGCAATCACCGTACCGTATTTGGCACGCATGATTTCTGCCGCGTCAGACGTTCCAAGCTCGAAGCCAGAGAAAAAGGTGCGGGCAACCTCTTCGGCTTCCTCGTCCACCTCAGGCGCGGTCCCGTCGGCCGAAACTAGTTTCTCGTCCTTATCATCCAGAACGTTGGCATTCGGACATGTCTCGGGGGGCTTGTTTAACAACAAGCACGTACCCGTGGCCGAAACAGTGCAATCTTGCTTTGAACAGGTGAGCCGCATGGGTCACTCGAGCGTGTTTTCGTAGAGTCGCTGCGCGACCCGCTCCTGGAAAACTTGAAACGCCAAGCGGTCTGGCCGCATTTTACCGGCGGGGTCCCAACCCGTCACCTTTCTCATATCGGACAAAAACGAGGTACCCTCGGCCAGCCGGTGGCAAACCCACGACATCGGGAACACCGCAGGGTTGCCTAGGATGAGTGTCGAGGCGTTCTCGCGATCCGCCAAATAGCGCTCCGCCGCCGCCTTATCCCAGTGGCTCAGCAGGTCCTTAAGGCTCTGCTCTTCAAGGTCTTGCGGCTTACGGCCTACCTTCAAGATGCGACTTAGCAAAAACGGCGTATTCGGCAGCGGGGGCATCAAGACAAGCTCTGATAGCTCCGTGGCGCTGTCGAGGGCGACTAACCCTGCCGTCACATCAGCGAACGGAGCTTCGGTGCCTGTCGATATGCCGTTGAAGGCCCACCACAGCGTATCAAGCTCCTCGCGCGTAACTTGCTCGTTGACCTCAATTGCATTTGCCAAGCCGGAGAATTGCTCCTTGGCCTCCGTCCAGAAGGCCGGGACATCCGCGGCCTCTTTGATTTTCTCAATGTAGGTCGGCAAGGTCCAGCGGCTATGCCGATATCCCGCCGAGCTCTTTGCGGCAGCTTTGCATACCTCCATCAGGTCGGCTAGCATATCGCGAAGGTATTTCTCGGTCGGAGGCCGCTTGTTCGAAAGTGCGGCCAACGCCACTGCGACCACGGCATCAGAGCTCGCCGAGCGACCCCATTTCTTCGTCCGTCTCTCGGCGATTTCGCCCACCACTAGCGCGCAGCACGACCACACGTTCAGATGGTTTTCGCTCAACGCCTCTGGCGTCGCAGGCTGTTCCTTTTTATTGCCGCAATGATTTCAGAAATGATCGGCGTTTCCTGCGTGAAGCGTGCTGTGACGCCCACCGCGGCAATGCAAGCGCAATCGATCATCCGTTCGACGTTCGAAGAGAACGCCTCTACTAGAGCGCCAACAACGGCCGTTCGCTTCGTCACAAAATCATCTTCAGGCGCCGGATGTATAATTCGGCTCCACTCAAAAACCTTCGAAAGCATTTTCCACCTCCGTCAAAATGGATTTTGTTGTCGCTCTGCCTCTGGGACGTGCGTCATTACCTCGTCCCATACTTCAGCAAGCTTATTTCTGTCCCGCGCTGTCGAAAGCGCACTTCGTTCCACGAGCTGCGGCATCGGTCGTTCTAGCCCTTTCGGCAACACGTCGACCTTCGCGAGGACTGCATACCTTTGCCGCCAGTCGAGGTACCGCCAGAAGAAATAGAGAAGTCTTGCAAACCGCTCTTCGTCAGGCATGGTTGCAGCCTCCTCTTCGCTTACGCCGACTGGCGTTGCGGAAACGGTCTCCGCTGGCGGGGCCTCAGCAATTTTGGAGTAGTTTCGGCACGACACGGAAAATCTTTCAAACTCGGCTCCATCGGTTCGCTCCCGATCCGTGTCAAATTCCGCCTTGTCGTGAATCCATTTGCGGGGGAACACCGAAACATTCAGTGAAAAGCTGCCGTTCGCTTCGGATAGGCCGAACTCTAGCCAATTGTAAGAAAAGGGCGAACGCTTCTCGTTTCCGGGCGGAGTCGTCGCGCCAGCATCCAGTATGAGATATTCCGCATTGCCTTCCATAATCTTCCGGAAACGGGCTTGATGCTCGTGCCCCGCGAGTAGAACTCTTCCTCGCGTACGGATCCGAGGCAAGGCATCAGCCTCGTCCTTGAACCAATGAAGCGGGTGATGGCACATCACCACATACTCCACATTATCTTCTGGTTTGAAGATGTACTGGCTGCTGCCAAGGATCATTGTGCCTTTTGTGTCGTTCCCGTCGCAGACTTGAACGCTAGTCATCCCGAAAAATCTCAGCACATGACCAGTCGGAAATTTGACCTCCTTGATACAAACCGGGCGCCGTTCGCTCTGAAAGTCAGATTCGTATCGGTTTGAGAATTCACGGTAGGCCGCCAGCTTCTCGAAAAAAGCAACGCCGCTCGTGCTGAGCTCCTTTGGATCGGCCCCGAGAATCTTTGTCAGTATCTTGTCAACATCATCGGGGGAGCAGACGCGAAAATCCTGGTGCATACGTTCGACACCATAATCAATTCGCGATCGGTCAACGTCATGGTTTCCTGGAATAATGTGAACGGCCCGCCGTTCGCAGCCCACAATGTCGCAGATTTTGTCCAGCCAAATTCCAGCGCGATCATATTCGGCCTTCTTGCCCGCATAGGCGATGTCGCCCGTTACAAGGATGCCATTGACAGGCCCCAATCTTTCGCGCAGCACCTTGCAATCACGCGTCACAGCGTCCCGCACGTCATCTTGATGGTGGAATGTGCCGTCCTTGTCCTCTTGGCCAAAATGAATGTCGGACAGATGAACCATTCGGATTTTGGACATGCGCCTTGTTTTCCGGACTTGCTTCCTGGGAGAGAGCCTTAATAGCGTCAGTTGCAGACTACTGAAAACCGCTACTTTGGCGCTAGGACCAAACGGTGTATGGGGCCAGCTCTCAAGGGTTTTGTTGACCTGACCCAGGCTTTCCCCAAGTGTCCGTTCAAGGGAGGCCACTCCCCTGGCCAAGGCTTTGGGATGTTGGCCGACCACGAGGACACGAGATATGCAATTTGTGCTGATGGGTGCCGGCTTCGCCGACGGCTCTTGAAAACCGAACCGCTCCGCGCTTCGGCCAAGCTGCGTTTGCCCGTTGACTCTGCAAACCTTAAGTGGCTTTCTTATAGAAGTTGTATTTAGGTCTTCTTACGTCTTCGGGGGCGCCATGAAAGTCATTGCAGCCGCTGTATTTGCTTGGCTATTTTTCGGCAATATCTGTTGCGCGCAGAATTCGCTTTCGGGGTTTCCTGATCTGTCCGCCGGTAAACCGACCAAAGGCAAACCCACTCCACCAGTCCGTCCTGCTCCATCTGGCCCTACAGGCCCGGGGGTCCGGTGTGCTGCACGCAAGACGACGTCATCAGGGATCAGATTCAATTCCACAGAGACCAACTGAAGAGCCTGCAAGGCGAGATTCAGGGACATCAGTTGGAAATAAAGCGTCTTGAGAACCAACGCTTTCAATTGCAGACAAAATAGGCACGCCACTCTAGTCGCCGGCGCTTCATTCGTTCAGGAGCGAATCCATGTTCAAGAAGTTAGATTTCGCTTCAAGAATTGTACCCCTCTCATTTCTGCTGCTCGCATCTTGTGCCGCTGTTGATCAATTTGGAGAGCGCATCTATGACGGCAACAGGAATTCTCAACTCGCCCAAAACCAAGAGACGCTAGTCAATATCGTCCGCTCAAGTCACTTACAGCCACTCAATTTCGTGGCAATTACGCAGGTATCGGGCGGCCAGACTGAGTCGCTGAACACGGGTCTACCAACTGTAACCTTTGGCCCACTGCAAACGGTGGCGCAACATCAATATCAGATATCGAATTCGGTTCAGAGCGGGGTCTCGGGAAACTATCAGTCCGCCCCACTCGTCTCGACTCAATTTTCGACTGGCATGTTATCGCCAATCGATCTAAAGACAGTCGCATTTCTGGTTGGGGCCTATCCCCGCGAACCCGTCTTCTTCTCCATTGTCGAAAGTATCTACGTCCGAAGAAAAACGACAGGGGAGCTTGTCAGACTTGTAAACGACCCATCACGTGACCAGGACAATACGTGTCTTGAATTGATTGGGCACGGCGAGGGGAAGTTACTTTCCGAAGCAAAGCGGTGCAGCTTTTCTCTCTTTGTCAATTTGATGGGGAGACTGACTAACGTCGGCCTCACCGCAGAACTGCAAAAGTCGACGTCTGCAGACAAGCCAGCCGCAGCAAAGGGTGCAAAAGGCGCGGCGACTTCGAGCGATGGGGCTTCAGCCGGATTTCATGGGAGATTTTGCTTCGATCCGACACGCTCACTTGGCGTCGCGTTTCGGCCCCTTTGTGGCGATCAAAGCAAAACCGTTCAACTCACCTATCGATTTGCGGATGTCGGTGAGGTGGAGCTCCTTCTTAGCCTTCGATCGCCAATCGGCGTCTTCAATTACTTTGGTAGGCTACTGAATAATCAGCCCCTGAGTTGGAGAAACTTCTACTTCACAAATCAAGCTAGGGATTTGATCCAGGACGAACCATTTCTAAACATCGTTCGTGGTCACGGTCTGGGATGCTTCGCCAGCATTCCCTATGCGGGGGAGAGTTTTTGCGTGCCCGAGAGTTCGAAGCACACTGCACTGCTGCTTACGCTGCTGCTCCACTTGCGAAACCTCAACATCCAGCCAAGTGACCTAAACAGTGCCTTCACGGTGCGTCTCTCAAACAGCTAGGAAGGCAAGATCGAGCGGTTTGAAACATTGACAAACTTCGGCACTGCTGCAGTCGCGGGCTTGGCAGGCAGCTAACGCGATCAAGTGATCGTCGAGAAACGCCGCTAGGCTACCGGTCGAATTTATGAATGCGTCGACGCCACCCGAAGATTGACGACGTTTCGTTGCTCAGCAGCGCGGACGTCACTACCTGGCTGTTCCACTGCCAATAGCGCGGGTACGTCTTGCGGTGGCGCGTGATCAACTCGACAGCCAGGGCCGGGGAAATTCCGGCCTGATAGGCCATCCTGTCCGCTCCCAGACCGTAGTTGAGGCCCAGCACGATCGCCTTGCACATTGCGCGCGCGGCCGAAATGCGATTCACGCGTCGCATCTGGCGGGATCACGCCTGCCTGCTTCCCGAAGCCGAGATAGGGGTCGCCGGTCTCGTATGCCTCGATCAAACGCTCGTCACCGGAAAGCCCAGCCGCAATGCCAACTTGCTGCGAAGCTAAGTCCACATAGCCCAGCCCCCAACCTTCGGGGGCCTGATAACGCCCCCTTGCCAGCTTGCGAGGCCAAACGCGAAGCGCTTCGCGGACGGCTGGTTTCGCCCTGTCTTTGAGGCAACCCAAAGCCGTTGAGCAGCGCAGATCAATTGCTTGTTGCGGAGGTGATAACGAGCTCGCGCGCCTATTTCCGCACAGGGACGACGTTTACGTTGTCTACTTCGATTCACGCGCCCTTCCCAATTTCTTCGAGGGCTTTCGCGCGAGCATCGGTAATAGCAGCGAGAGCTTTCTTGTTTTCGGAAGCCATCTTTTCTACTCGACTTTCAAGAGACTCCAGATTCCCAAACATTCACTTGAACTGCGTGTAGTTCCCTCGATCGGAGTACCGTGTCTTCCACCTACTCAATACGCTCCGCCACTTCGGCCGAATTGATGGGGCGAACAAGCTCTCAAATCGCGGAAGGTAAGCCCATCAGACACATCAAATGCGACGTGGTGCCGCACAACGGCAACTTTTAGTTAACGGCAATCAACGCTTGCGATACCATCTGGTTCTACCAGAGGGTATTCAGCCTTTGATGAGGCCACTCATGGGCCACGTAAATCTAAAATTCTGGAGGGCATGGGAATCCCCGGAGATTGAACGAAGACGGGGGATGATTTCGACATATCAAAACGGACGCTGATAGTTACCGGAAAGGTGGAGGTGGAGGCCGCGACAACGCCCGCGCTAGAAGAAGTTGCTGGGCGAAGTGATGAGCCAACAGTTCTTTATCTGAACTTCCCAGCATACAACTATGGCACGTCCTGGAAGCCGGTATGGTTCCAGAAGGAGATACGATCGGGGACATATGAAAAGGTCCGCCTGCTAGTGGATGGACACTCGGCGAGTGGAGGGGGACTCGATATCGAAAAGCTAGCCACATAATAAAGTTGGACCACCTCGATACAGCCAAAGTCGTTTCAAAAAGTTGGAAGCAGGCAAGCGACAAATCCAAAAAGTGTTTTCTGAGCCGCTTCACAATCGCCGTCGCTCGTCCATTTAAACTTGCAGTCGCATTCGGTGCGAAATTCCTCGAGCATGCAGGCCAGCCATCGGAAAAGGACTAGGCTGATTAGGATTAGCGCGCGACTTCCCGAACGGTCGCCGCAAGCAGTCGGTTCGACCTAAAGCGACCGTCGAGAGTCAATCAGGCTGTCGCGCGATAAGAGCATGACGTAACCGAGCGTGCTTTCGTTAAGCGAAGATGCCGATGTCTTCCGTCGATGCGCTCCAAGTCGATGCGCTCCAAAAGGGAGGCCTCAGCTGCGGCCCGGTGTCTATTCCGACCGGGCTCTTCCGAACTTCGTGACGTACTAAAATTGGTGGTGACTACTACTGAATGCAGTCCGGAACGTGAATAACCAGCGGTGTATCCATCGGCATCACGCCGACAAACAGTCTTCTCTGCACCGAATTGCTGACGTTTAAAAGCACGCCTCGACATTTCTCTAAGCGACCCCACCATCCGGAGAATTAGGATGGGTACAGCATTCAATTTAGAAAGAATACGGGCCGCGTTTGCCGACGCTGCTATTGATTCGTCTCTTTGGGATCAGACGATGGATGTGGTGGCGGAGGCCACTAGCGGCTCCGGAGCATTGCTATTGCCGATCAAAGGTCGCCTGCCAAGCATACCATGCAGCGGCTCGATGAGGGCTTCGCTCGATACTTACATACGAGATGGCTGGATACACCGTGACGAGCGATATCGCGGTGTTCAGACCATGGTGCAGCGGGGCGTCACCACTGATCTCGACTTTGCGTCGCCTGCTGAAATTTCTGGACATCCGTATTACCAGGAGTTTCTTGCTCCGTTCGGCTTACGATGGTTTGCCGGGGTTAGAGTCGCGGCTGGTGATGATCTATGGTGCTTATCTATACAGAGGTCGATCAGAGAGGGCCCGTTCAATCCGGCTGAAATTGAGCAACTGGCTTGCCTTTCAAAGCAGTTGACATCTGGAGCGGCACTCGCGCAGGCCTTGGGTTTTGCGCGCGCGGAAGCAGCGCTCGACGCCTTCAATGTATCTGGTTCACCAGTTGCGCTGCTGAACCGATGCGGCGAGGTGTTGCAGCTGAACCATGCGGCTGAGTTATTGTTGGGACGCGATCTTCGAGTCACCTGCCGACGTCTAGTCTCCGTGGACAGGAAAGCCACCTCCGCTCTCAATGCCGCGTTGCACGAATTACTGTGGTCGTGCTCCTCATCTGCGCTGACCATGTCCCCAGTTCTGCTGCCGCGCTCCGGAAGACACTCTCTACTAGCCTATCCGATGCGTCTCTCGCGCGTATCGGCGGGTGCACTTTCACCATGTCAGGCGATCATCGTGATCGTGGATCCCGACGCACGCTCTCGCCCGCCCGAGACCGTGTTGCGCTCTTGCTTTGGCCTTACTTCAGCGGAGGCAAAGGTCGCCAAGGCTATCGCTGGGGGCGGGATGCTGGAGGAGGTCAGCGCCGAATTGGGCATCTCTTATTCGACCGCACGTAACCAGTTGAAGGCTGTTTTCGCCAAAACTGGTACGCATCGGCAAGCAGAGCTCGTCACTTTGTTTGCGGGGTTGTTGAACGGCTATCAGGTCCACTGACGCTTGGCCCATTTGGGTCATGCAGGCGACGCTGCATCTTGATAACGTCGATAGAGATTTCAGCGCATTGTATTGATGGCCTGCAATTGCAGCGCTTCGTCCGCAATCACGAGAGGCAAGCCAATCGACGCGATCACAGATGGCGTGCAGCGGATAGATCCGCCGGCAACAAATCCAAGACAGAGGTCATCAAGGAATAATGTCACTCTCATAGGTGAGGTCACCAAGGAGGAAGTAATATGCCCGATACGGTTGGCGTCATTTGCAGTAGCGGTGAGTGCACAGGCATCGACCCAGTTACCGCACTGGTCATCATCGCTCTGGAATCCTTAGCTACCGAACTAGGCAAGAAGGAGCCCTTCGGTCCCAATAATGAAATAGTGAAAGCGCTTAAGACTGCGCAGCACGACCTTACACATGGACTGGGTGATAACAATGAAATCGTGAAGGCCTTACGCAACGCATGGTCCGACATAACGGAGGGACCCGGTCCAAATAATGAAATCCGCAAGGCTCTGGAAAAGATCGGGATCAAATTTTAGAGGCCCGCCATGACGATCTATAAGAAGCAGTGCGTCGACTGGGGCAATACATTGCGAGGGAAGGCGGAAGAATTCTATGCCCCCGTATTGCGGCCGCCGATGGGCTACTCGCAAAAGCTAAGGCTGAAGGGCACGATCCCCAAAAAACGCCCGTAATCGGTGGATTGGCCACTATGAACTACGACCGGCATGCGCAGGAGGTTCGCCAAGCCAGGGAGGCTGCTCTGGAAGAAGCTAGGAGGCAAGAAGAGAAATGCGATGCCGAAGCCGTACCGGATTGGCTCGGCGATGCTCAGAAAACGTCTGACATCGCTGCAACATTGATGATGCTTCCATTTGTCGAGTTGACCAAGAATTACGCTGCTGCCCAGATTGATTTGGGCAGGGTTTATCAAGGATATCCGCTGGGTGGCGACAACGCATTGATTCCGAAAGCAAGAGAGGAAGTACTCGAAGCTCTCCACATTGGAGGGGATGCTGCGAAGTTTTTGCGCGACCCTCTGAACGAGACCACTGAGTGGGCAGAGCAATCTGCAAGGGAAGCTGCGAGACTAGCGGAGGATACTGCTAGGGCCCTGGAAGATGCAGCAAAACTAGCAGAGGACGCTGGGAGGGCCGCAGCGGAGGCCGTGAATGCCGAGAAGAAGCGCCTGGAAGAGGCTATGAACGCCGAGCGGAAGCAGCTGGAGGATGCTGCGAGAGCTGCTGCAAGTGCGGCACAAGAGATTCTGGATCGCGCGAAGCGTCATGTGGAGGAGCGTATCCGGAAGCCGTTTGGTTGAGAGCCCCTGACATTTTAGGTGCGCGGGTAAACCTGGATGAGACTTTCTTGAAGAAGGGGATCGGCAGATGACCATAACCAATGCCCAATGTCGCGCCTACGGAAATAAAATTCGTGAGAAGGTGGAAGAATTTTATGGGCCGCGAATACGTGAAGTTGAGAAGATGATTGACGAAGAGAGGGCTGCCGGCAGAGACCCAGCAGCAAAGGAAATTCAAGGCGGCATCGCCACTATCAACTTATTGAAGCTACGTGGGAAGGTCAACGAGATGAAGGCCGAGGCGGTGACCAGTGCGGAGGTCCGCGAGAATGCCTGTGACAAAGAAGCCGTTCCTGACTGGATAGGTGATGCGCAAAAGGTTTCGGATATTGCGCTGACCGTCGCCATGCTCCCGTTTGTCTTGCTTACAGGAAATATGGCTGCTGCCCATGTCGACCTGGGTGAGATTTACAAAGGGCGGCCGCTTGGTGGAGACAACGCCCTAATTCCCAAGGCGCGTGATGACGTGTTGGATGCATTGGGCATAGGGGGAGATGTAAGGAAATTCATCCAGGATCCCTGGATACACACGAGGGATTTCATTAGGGATGGAGTTTTCCCGTTCGGAAAAGAACTTGAGAAGTTTGTCAGAAAACCCTTCGGCTGAGTCAGGCCTAACGCTGCCTCTCCACAACAATCGCCCTTGTCTGCAGGCGATCGTGCCCGTTACGTCTCGACACATTTTGACCCAAGCATTGCAACCGTGACCCGATTGGCTTGTGACCAGCGAGGTTTTGGCTTCGTGTTATGCTGGAGTGGAATTGATTGTGTCCTAGTAGCAGATCCGCAGGAGGTCATTATGGGAGACATTGCCCTACAAGATTGGAATGCTTGGGAACACTCATATCCATCTGCCCGCGTCGTTTGTACCCTTATCGTCACTGGGCTTGCCCAGGTTGACGATGGGATAAAGGTGGCATTGAAAGAGGATGCGTCGTCACAAAGTGAACGGACAAAGACGCTCCACTTGAGATTTGTGGGAAAAACTGGCTTCTCGTGGGAACCTGTTTGGTTCCAGAAGAAGGTTAGATGTGGCGACTACACCAAGGTTGAACTGATAAGCCCCGGCGGGCTTCAAAAAACCTGGTGGACGTAAAATGACGTTTTTGGCTCGACCAAAAGCGACATACCTCGGCTACGACGTGAGAAACTTTCAGAATGGTGGATTTCTCGGGAAAGTCTACGCCATTTGGCCGATGGGCGAACTCATAGGCCGCAGCGACCAATTCGGCGAACTTGTCGGCGCGCCGCTTTCCCGTCGCGGATTGCGGTAACCGATCGTATCGGCAACAGCTTCTTCCAGCGTCAACAGCCCACCAACCACAGCCGGCGATATTTTTTCCCGGAGCTGTAGATGATCTCCTCATTCGGGGAAATGTCATGTCCCACCGTTGGTCATTCGCATTCTGCATCGCAGTGCTCGCAGTAAAGTCGAAAATCTTGTAGGACGTGTAGCTCTCTCGCGGGCCGGCGCCCCTGGCGACCTTTTCCGTCGCATCCTTCCGCGCTCACACACGATGGCTTCATTGGTGACCTCGTGCCTATCGGCGGCACCCATCAAAGATAATGAGACATCGGCCCGTTCATCTCCGAGCACCGAGCGGAGTGTCTTCTTAGCTAGTACCGTCTTCGCGCTCGTACCGCCTAGTATTGCGACCGTCCATCCATAGATACAACAGCCCTATCACGAATATGGCGGATATTGTCTGAAGGACAGTCAAGCTAGCAGCCAAGATGTACGATCGAGTCTTCCGCCAATTGTGGAAATACGACCAAACGACGCAACCACCGTAAAGGATCGCAGCTGCGACATAGAGCGTTACGTCTCTAACTTGGTGTCCTTGCCTTGCAGCCTCATGAGCAAAGAGGCCCATCATCAAGCACATCAGGAGAGCGATGAAGCCGCTGACTGAAGCAGCGTACGTAGAGGGAATGAACCAAAACCTCACGCCAACTAAGTGGACTGCTCTGATCGTCGTGAAAATCCAGCAAAACATGGAGAACGATCAGCAAACCACAGGCGTTGATCCAAGCGTAGTTTTGGCTCCCTAGTACCCACTTTTCTTGGAACGTGAGTCGTGATTCAAGGTCGGGATGATACCCGAAGCAAGAGAAGTCCACCTTTCGAGGAAAGATCGCAAGGTGCTTGAGGCGTGCTGTCGCTCACCGGTGACGTTGCAGCGCGATTTGAAGCGGGCGCGGATAGTTCTGTTGGCGGCGGATGGGCGCAGCACCCGGTCGATCGCCAAGGAAGTTGGGGTCCAGCCGCGGATTGTCAGCCTTTGGCGGCATCGCTATGCCGACCATGGCCTTGAAGGGCTGCAAGACAAGCCGCGGCCTGGCAAGCAGCCGATCTATACGAAGACGACCGACAAGCGGATTCTGAAGCTGCTGGATAAGCCGCCACCGCAAGGGTTTGCGCGCTGGACCGGCCCCCTGCTGGCCGAGGCGCTGGGCGATGTCGATGTCCAATATGTCTGGCGGTTCCTGCGCAGCCACAAGATTGACCTGGTGGCTCGCAAGTCCTGGTGCGAGAGCAACGACCCGAACTTTACGGCCAAAGCCGCCGATGTTGTCGGCCTCTATGTCGCGCCGCCGGCGAAGGCCATTGTGCTGTGCGTGGACGAGAAGCCCTCGATCCAGGCTTTGGAGCGAGCGCAGGGTTATCTGAAGTTGCCCAATGGCCGCGCCTTAACCGGCCAAAGCCACGATTACAAGCGGCATGGCACCACAACATTGTTTGCGGCGCTCGAAGTCGCCACCGGAAAGATCATCGCGACCCATTCAAAACGCCGGCGCCGCGTCGAGTTTCTCGATTTCATGAACAGCGTCACCGCGACTTTTCCGAACCGCAAGCTTCACGTCATCCTCGACAACCTCAACACCCATAAAAAGAACGAGGACTGGCTCAAGGCCCACCCCAACGTGCAATTTCATTTCACGCCGACAAGTGCGTCATGGCTCAATCAGGTCGAAGTATGGTTTTCCATCTTGCAGGGGCAGTCGCTCAGCGGCACCTCCTTCACGAGCCTCAAGCAGCTTCAGGAACACATCGATGCCTACGTCAACGCATACAACGACAGAGCCGAGCCCTTCGTCTGGACCAAGAAAAAGGTCCGTCAACGCCGTTTCAAAGGCCGCCGTATCACTCAGCTCTGATTCCGGGTACTAGGATGAGATAACTGATCAAACCCGATAGCGGGACAAACAATAAAAATAGGCCCGACAGCAGGCCATTCTTAGCTTGGATGACAATTTCGTCGGTCGTGTGCGAAATGCGCTTGCCTTCACGGAAGAGGCCGATCTTGGTGATCTGTTGCTCGATGCTCGACGTAAACTTGTTGCGCCGCTGGAGGACCGGTGTGTTCGCGGTCGGCTTCTGAACGGAAACGAGAGAGATAGATGCACGCGCCATGATGGGCTCCTGTTGTTGGTGGAGCCGCCGTCCTCTGAATTTGACACTTGGGCAACGGGCAGACCAGCGATCTTAGGACGCTTTCTACTCCTTTGTTTCCTCGGGATCTTATTGTTTGCGAGAAGCTCTCTCGCAAGACTGCAGGCAGGCTCTTTATGTCCGCCGTGCGCTTCAGCGAGGCCCTGCGTGGCCGCCCCGCTCACAGCATGGCGCTGAATGCGGGGAATTCAGTAAGCGCCTTTGAAGTGGCCGGAGAGAAATTCTTCGGCCTCGTTCATCGAACTAAACTCTGGGGACAATCTGTAAAGGTCCTGGTTCGCTTTGTCCTTGTAGTTGACGGGAAGGGAGGTCATTTTCTTCGCGAACGGATGAATTGCTTGGATAACACCCCGATCTACGAGGCGAGGGCTCGCGTCCGACCACAGGCGCCATGTGCCGTTAAACTCATCGTGCACTCGAATAGGATCGCCACTCTCTGGGAGAATCTGTAGCTTCCTTACCTCCTTCAAATCGAAGAAAAGCTCAGTCCGCGCAATCACGCGATCAATCATCGTAAGAAGCGCCAAATTGCCTAAGTGCCTCTCGCCGTATGTGCCGCCGACGTCGGAATGAACGCCAGGCATCCAAATTTGCTCGAGTGTCCTTTTGGTGCGGAAAGTGGGGCCGTTTGGACTGGACCCAAGTCCAGCCCAGTAAACCGGTTTGAAGAACAGTCTCGTCTCGTCAATAGACAAAAGATGAACGGCATGTTTCACATTCGGCTGGACGAGGCCGGTGCTTAGCCTGAGCTGTTGCGCTATTTCAGAAGGGCCGTGACCGCCGGAGACGGTGTCGAATAAGCCGACAAACTCGATTCTCGGAGTCCGATCTGAGAAGCTCTTGTCGTCGAGTTTCCCTTCGGCCGCCGACCTCAATTTGACCAGTGTTGATTCCGATTGTCCGGCTGGAAGGATTTCTCCGCTGCGCACGTAAGACGCCCACACCTGGGAAAATCGATTGATATGGTGGGCTTTGAGAATTCCGTGAGAGAGAAGTCCCGTAAGTGCGCGAGCAACCACGGCTCCTCGCGAAAACCCGAAGATGTAAATCTTGTCTCCCCGCTCAAAATTCGAGCAGATATTGACGTACAGATCTGCAACGAGCTCATCGATCCCGAAGGAGAAGGCGCCGGCCAGCCACTTCTTAGCCTTTCCGGTCCCAGAACCGAGTCCTCTCGAATAGTGTATGATTTGTGCGCGGCCGTTTTCGTCATCAGCGCTTAGCAGTGTATTGAGCCGGTAGATGTTCGAATACACATTAAAATTGCTATCGCTTCCAGCCCAGAGCCATGTACCGTCAATGAAGTAGATGAGGTGTCGAAAACCACCGGTACGTGCCATTCTCAAAATTCCTTGTGCTTCTGTATTGACTATTTCGATGCCAATTCCTCTCAAAGTTTCCGCAGTACTTCGTGGTCGCAAAGTGTGATTTTTTTAGTGTAGTTGTGTGCGAAACAGCTTAGAGTAGTGTCATTCTTGTCGCCCCGACAAGGGCATATTTTGCGTGACGTGGAGATTCGTGGGTAGCAATTTCTGGGTCAGAAAAACTCACCTTTCTCACGAACCTATCAGCCGTTGGATTCTAAATAACTCCGTTCGAGCCGGCACGTCCGGCCCAAGCCCAATTCGCAACGAAACGGAGATATTATGGCAACAGCGCTTCCCCTCTGGGAATCAGAGCCATCCTTAATTCCTTCGCCTCCCCAATCCAAGCTACTCCAAGCGCGACGATCCTAATCACGCGGCACGCTCGTACGCGGCGAGGGCACAAAAGGTCACGCTCGAATCAGCCGAGAACAAGGCTGTATTACTGGCTTGCTTAATCGGCTGGTCGGCATGCGCCGGAACTCGGGAGCTAGGTTTCGAGCGTCCGACTGGCGCATCGAGGAATACGGCCATTCGATAGAGGGGGACCTCATTTCTTCCCCGAGAACAGCATACACATCGGCCGAAGCCGATCCTTGGCCGAGGTGACTTCCGCAGCGGTGAAGATCTTGCCGCTCTCTCCGAATTCGATGACAGCCTGTTCGACGGAGTGGTCTAGAAGCCTATCGTTGTCGACGAAGTGAATGTTGGCCATCGCCGTAAAGTTGCGATTGGATAGCGCCCCTCTCAAATTCAAAGAGTAGATGCGATCATCCACTCAGTCGGGGGATAATCGCGAAAACCGAGTTGATCCGTCGCATAAGCGATCCCACGGATTTCATCATGGCGACATTCGTTGAAGAGGCGCAACCAAGTCTTCGTATGCATGCCTTTCGGTCGCGCCGGGAACCGCTCCAAAAGGCAGCCGTCGCCGCCTAGTCGGCGCCTGAGCCGTACCGCGCGCTCTATTGCTCGATCTCCTCCCCTTTGCCTCGTCGAGGGGTGCAACAATCCCGCACAACGCCGACAGACGAATTGAGGGCTATAGATAATCCGCACCAGACCGCGGCACTCCGGGCAGCGCAGATAGAACCGCCGGCCGCCGAAATGAGGCCTTATCGCCGTTAAGGAGATTGACGCTACTTGCCGGCCGCCGCATTCGATTAGCACTTGGTTGCCCACGCAGAACGCTTTGATACCGCCACGCGAGACAATCCCCTGCTGCCGTCGCAAGTCACGCAGGTCAATCTCCCAGTGCTGCGAGGTCAAGGACCGGAACGCTGATCGCGGCATAATTTCTCTGCTTTTAGTTCGGCGACCCGGGCTGCGATTGGCGGCCAGCTGACGACAGTGTCCAAGAACAGGTCCAAATCAAGCCGGCCCCGAGAGGTGAAGCGGCGCTTGAAATTATCCCATTCACAATCCGCCTCGATCGTGATGCCGGCGTGTTTGAAGAAAGACGCCAAATCGCCGTCGCGGACCAAGTCCTCAAAGAAGATCCAGAACGACGACTCGATGTCCCGTTGGGACCAACCCTTTTTCCGATTACCGCTCATTGCCCTCTCTGTTTCTAAAACAACTGCAATTCCGATCGCCGGCCTGACGTACGGTCGTTCTAGATAGTCCTCACGAACAACCGTATTGAGCAGCGTTGCCAATGGACCACCTGGGCTACCCGGTCGAACCAAGGCGCGCGTCGGATAGTTTCGGCGGGACAGCTGTGCCGGAGAGCTAGGGAAGCGACAAACCGGGGCATCTCGAGCGTTGGCCTCAGCAGTTGTGCCAACCTTCGTTCCGTTGATGAATACTTCAGCGATCCGGCCGTCCTCGAACCGGCCGATGCCGGCGGTATAGAATTGGCCATCGCACTCGCACCGGAAAAGCCAGGGGGCCCGGCGGCCCTTCGAGCCGTCATTGCAGACCTCCGAGCTCTCCATTGGCGCCCAAATCGTCCATTGGCGCCCTGTTTTGGGAGGGAATGTCTATGGCGCCAATGGGCGCCAATGGCGTCGCAGACAGAGACAGGGCCAAGACGAACCGCGAGCCGGGGCCAAACCCCTCCCGTGAGGACGTCACGCCGAGAGCATCGCGGGCGTCCCGGAACACCTTGCTCTTGCTCAAGCGCTTGTCATCCTCCAGCAAAGCGGCAGCTCGCGCCTGGCGTTCGACCTCTAGGACGTCCACGGGACCAGCCGACAAGACGTCCTGCAGGAACCGCATGACATCTTCTTTGCCACCACCCAATTGCCCCTTTTTGGACCCGCGGTTCTCGGACGCTGACAAAGCCTCATCGATCGACTCACTGACGTGGTCGCCTTCAAACATGACGTTGGATGACATCACGTCGTTCCCGACCAGGCGTTGCTCGAGCCGGAATGCGAGCCCCTTGCACTTCTTGCCGAGGTTATTCTTGGCTTGCAGCAGGAACCTCCGCTCATCGTCTTCATGATCCTCGATCACGACGAAGGCCGCCCGGGCCGCGGCCACGAACGCGATCGAGCCGGCGAACCGGTTCAAGGCGCTCTGGTTGCCACCGCCACCACCCTTGTTGAGGTGCGTCACGGCGACAACGGCGATCCGAAGACGGTTGGCCATGTCGGCTAGCGGCTCCAGGACTTCACGGGTCTCGACATTTCCATTGCCGTCGCTGCCACCCATGTACGCCGATATGGGATCAACGATGATCAGCCTAACCGTGCCAATCTTCTTGGCCATCTCCTCCAGGAGATCAACGTCAGTCTTTAGGCTGAACGTCTTCCTGCCCGTCCCGTCGGGCTTGGTCGCAGCCGACACAATGTGAACGCGCTTCCGGTCTGCCCCCGCCGCCATGAGGCGCGGGATGATGGTGTCCTGCACGCCATCCTCCGCACTCATGAAGATGACGCCTCCGGGGAGTGTTGAGCCCTCGCCGCACGGCCAATGGCCGCCGTTCGAGACGGTAGCCGACATGAACGCGGTCAACTGGCTCTTGCCGAGTCCAGGCGGCCCGCCGAGGAGCACCAGCTTACCCTCCGGGATGCGGCCCGGCCAAACCCAGACAAGCTTCTCCGGCTCGAGGTCGCTGGCTCGATGCGCGATCAGCCGACGCTTCAAGGGCTTTGCTGGCAGCTCGATCGGTTTGACGTCGATCTTCGCCACGGCGTTCGAGATGATGCGCTGGACGTCCTCCGGCGACTTACCGAACGCGCTGTGAGCGTCTGCAATTTCCTGCAGACGATCCGCGATGATGGCTTTCGGCAGCCATCGATCGGCGACTGCGGCGCTGAGGGTTGCAGCGGCCGCTTCGAAGGCCGCAAGCTTCCTATCGGCTGGCGCCGAAGCTACGTCTCGTTTGCAGTCGCGGATGATACCAGCCGCATGCTCGCCATACTGGCGAGCGTCGACCCCGTCCAAGGCGACGTCTGGTTCCCGGTTTGCCGTGAGCACTTGGGCTCGCCTGGCGAGTTCAAACGGCGTGAGTGGTGATCGGGACTGAAAGGTCATTGCTGGCCGTTCTCCCCCAACACAAGCGTGATTGACGTCTCGAGACGATAGCGACCGTGCATCCCTGGGAACGGCCCCTCGTGTGGTTCGTTAGTCGTCGAGATGTTCAGGCCCGCCTTCCGAAGCATATAGATGTAATGCGAGCCTCGCGGGGCCGGGTGGTCGAGCAGCGTGATCCCCCTCGAACCAGCGTCGATCAATCTTCGCAACATCCAAGCTTGGCGACCGGTGAAGGTCTGGCGTGCCCCGTCGGACTTGTGGATGGTCAGCTTGCTCATTGCTCACCCCCCGCGCCTATACCAGCGAGGCCTGCGATAAGATCTGCAACTGCCGGGTGGATACGATACCGCCGTGCGACGAAGCGGCCGGCTCGGGTGGTCGGGTGCACGGCCAGAATGCGCCACTTGAACAGGGGCAGATCGCAAACCGGTTGAGTTTTGGGTGGTCGTTTGATAGAGACTTTCAAACTAAGGCTCCTTCGAAGCCCGGCGCGCGCGATCTGATCCTGCAAGAGAGGATCGCACCGCTGGGTTTTCATTTGGGTGTGGTGTTAGGCAACGCGCCGGACTTCGGACGTCGACCGGACTAGCGGCCCGATCTTTTTCTTGGCCCAGTCATCGAGTCCGGAGACGGGATAGAGCGGAAAGCGCCCCGCGAGCCGGAAGGGCGGCCCCTCTGAGCTTACACAGGCAAGCTTTGCGAGCGTCTTGGGCGAGCAGGGGACGTTGTATGTCGCGACAACGTACTTGGCCGCTTCGGCGCGCCGCAGCATGCGTTCGGGAACTAGGTCTGTGCTTTCGCTCATGAGGGCCTCTCGTCAAACGAAGGAAATCCTCGTCATCGATGAGAGAGCGATTACAGTTATCCGGAGCTACGATCCGCCCATAACCAGTTCAAAATTGCTCATAATTCAGACTCGCAATTATGAGAATAGCGATCAGAGTTCAGAGAGCCACTTTCGGACGTAACGACGGACGCTGGACGTGGCTAGATGGATGTCCCGCGTCTGGGCCCATTCATTCTGAATGGCCTTCACCAAATCTTCTCGCCGCGGAAGCTTGTTGTTGCCTTCGCCTGGGACGCCGTGCTTTTTCACCAGGCTTAGCGCATACTCTTTGATTATCGTGTCCCACGGATAGTCCTTCGGCCGTCCCCTCGCGTTATTGGTGCGACGCTTTGAGACGAGAGTTTTCTCAGCGCCAGAATCGTCGTCTTGCGCAACCGGTGTTCCGTTCTTGAACCACTCAGGTCGCGGCTTGAATGGTACGTTTTCTGACCAACGCAGACACAGCTCGCGTGGAATCCATGCCCATTGAAGATGGCTTTTAAACAACCTCTTTAGTTTGGCTTCGTCGGATTCATCGTGTTGAGCAGGCGCCAGTTCGTGCTGCGCTTGCCATTCCGCCCGAGACAGCCAGTAGGACGCGGGGAGAGAAAATGGATCCTTACTTAGCGCTGCAGGCACATCAACAAATGGAAAAGTTAGAAGTATCCTAGATTGTTCGCCTATAAAGAAATGAGCGCCTGTCCGGATGGCCAAGTCGAAATCTCTTAGAGCTGAGATCCGATAATCTTGGCGCTCGACCCCGGTTTCTCGATCGCGGGATCTCCAATCAATCACGTCGTCAACCGCAATCCAATCGCGTCGCAAGAGCTGTTGCTCCTTAAAGCGAGCGATGGATGTCAGCTTATCCGCAAGCTCACGCTGCTTCGTATCCCTTTGCTCATCCGTCGGCAGTAGTCGTCCGGCCGCACCAAAATAGACCCTCGTATTCTTCACGACTTCGCACCTCCGCTAGTGCGCCCGCATGATGACGACGCGGCAGGCTGGTGCGGACCAGCTTTTCGGGAGCTACCCTAGCCGCGCCGAGTGGTTAGGCCTTCCTGAGGTTGACCACCTTCTGTGATTTCCGTCCTGTCATGGCATCGTCGATGTGTCGCGCGATCCGATCGGCCGCAGCCAAGAGCGCCGAATCGATCTTGTGAATATAACCCTCGGTGACGCTCGCCCGGGAGTGTCCAATCAGCGCCTTGATGGTCGGGATGGAATAGCCGATATCCTCGGCCGTCGAGCTGAACGAATGTCGCAGCCCGTGGCAGGTAATCCCCGGTACATCTTTGGCAGAGACCTTCTTCAGCCAGCGGGTTAGACCGGTGTGGTGCTTCGAGTCGGTTGTGACGGCGGGGAAGACGAACTTGGATTTCGACCTGGCCATTGCCGTCTTCAGAACGGCAATAACGGCTGGCCCCACAGGCCGGACGCTTTTGCCGGTCTTGCTGTCGCCGAGCCGAAGCGCCATTCCGACAAGGTCGACTTCAGTCTTGAGCAGGCCTTCGACCTCATCCAGACGGCAGCCCGTCATCGCAGCGGCTCTGCTCGCTAGGATCGGCTGCCAATGCTCGCCGTTCGCCTCTGCTGTGGCGAGGCATTTGCCTAAGCGACGATAGCCTGCATCATCCAGGCGCCACTCAAGCGTTTGATCCTTTGGTCGCCTGATGCCGCTTACGGGGTTGTCGGGCCGATAACCCTCATCGACGGCGTACGTGAAGATTCCGCCGAGAAGACCCATCGTCCGGGCAGCTGTCCCCTTCCCGCCCGTCACAATCGCGCGGCCACGCTTCTTGGTCTTCACGTCAGCGGCGGACTTGCCGGCGATGATGTCGCGCTGAAGGCCCTTAGCATCGGTGGACGTGAAGCCCTTCACGGTCTTCTTGCCAACGAGCTTGATGATATGGCGCTCAATGCGCCCCTTGTCGCTGTACAGGGTCGTCTTGCTCTTGGTCTCGCCCCGCCGCGTCAGAATTAGGCCGCGCTCAGCCTTGTCCAGGTAACCCCTGCACAGTTCCTCAACCGTCATTGCGCCTCGGGCGAGCTTCTTGCTCTCAACGGGATCCGAGCCCCTCACGACGTCCGCCAGGGCCAGCTTAGCGTCCTTGCGGGCCTCTTCTGGCGTCAGGACTCCATACCGACCTAGCGTGAGCCGGCGGCTCCGACCATTGGCATTCCGGTATTGGACGATGAAGGACTTCACGCCGCTCTTCTTCACCCGCAGCCCGAAGCCCGGCAGCTCGTCGTCCCATAGGAAGACGTCGGCTCCGATTGTTTCCGCGACATCAACAGTGCGTTTCGTAAGCTTTGGCAAGTTCCCTCGGGTAAGCACTGGGTAAGCAAGCGCCTGGAATACGGGGGAAATTCGGAGTAGCGACCATAACCCCAAATCAGTTCGATTTCAGCCTATATCCGGGGATCATCAATTCCAAGGGATTTCAGGTAAGCAGAGGCAATATCCTCACCTTTGCCCTCCGAAGGCAAAGGTCACACGTTCGAATCGTGTCGGGTGCGCCAGTCTCCTTACTCTTTGCCGAGTTATTCCTTACCGAGACTGTGTGCCGGCTTTTGACGCGGTGACGGCACTATCCATCAAATGTTGCGGCTCGCAATCTGGCCTTCGCGACGTCGCGCGCGTCCGGCTGCTAAGCACGTCGAGTGGAAAAACGGTCACAAATCTCTGATCAACTGCGCAATTGATTGCACCCTTAAATTGTATTACTGCTTATGCGTTGCGGAAAATGAGCCTGATCGCAGCATTTTTCTGGTCGCGATCATCGGGGCAGGTCCGATTACAGGCGTGATGTCGCAGACCGATATCCGGTTATTGTCGGACTGAATCACCCAGGAGCGCTCGTCCCGCAAGCAATGAGCCACCACGGAACCTGCTTGACGACGTCGGTCCAGTGGCGGCGCCAGGGACAGGGCTTCGCAACCAACCGAGTCGGGAGGGGTGCTTCAGATGAAAACCATCGCCCAGTTCGTCGAGGATCGCATTGCGACGCTTTCCGACCTGAAAGACGCACTCCAGACCGCGATGCAATTGGAGTTCTCTACCATCCCGCCTTATCTTTGCGCGCAATGGTCGATCAACAGCGACCCGGGCGGCGTCGGCGGCATGATTGAGGACATTGTGGTGCAGGAGATGTATCACTTTGCCCTGGCAGGCAACATGCTGACCGCGATCGGCGGCGTGCCATCCATTGCCAATGCGGCCTTCATTCCGAGCTACCCGACCAATGTCCTGCCCGGAGGAATTCTGCAAAAATTGCCCGTTGATCTGAAGCCGCTTACGCCAGACCAAGTTCAGGTCTTCATGCAGATCGAGTATCCGGAATTTCCACCGGTCGCGCTCGCCGCAAGAACGGGACCCGCGACGATCGGCGATTTCTACGATGCGATCGCCGAGGGTTTCACCACGGTCAATCCCGCGATCAATGCCAGCGCTTTCGCGGTCAATTCGGGGGAAGCCAAGCCGATCAAGAGCATCGCCGATGCGCAGGCGGCGATCCTGCTGATCAAGGGCGAAGGTGAAGGTACGGAAGGCTCTCCTAACCAACCCCCAACCGACAATGCAACGTTCGCCCACTATTATGTCTTCAAGGAAATCTACACCGAGAAAACGCTGGTGCAGGATGCGGCTGGCCATTGGAGCTTTACGGGAGCACCAATTCCGTTTCCGACCTGGTTCGATTTTCAGCAATCGACCGTCACACCGAGTCCGTCACTTGCGTTCAATCAGGCCCTGTCGCAGCTCTTGATCGGCCTTCAAACGTGCTGGACAAGCGGTGCAAGACCCAGCATCGGCGCCATGTTCACACTTCAGTCGCTTGGCACGGACCTCATCCAGCAGGGCATTCGTCCTGAGTTCCTATGGGCGCCTCCGTCGGCATGAACTCCGGATCTGCCGCCTGCCTCCCAGAGCAGGCACTCAGGTCAGCATCGAGATGATCGACTGGATCTGATCGGAGGCGGACGTCACCAGGGCGTCATACGACGTATGACCGTGCGCGGCAGCCTTCAAAATGCATTCGGCGACAGCGGCTTTCAGACCGAACACCGACTGATCGGCCGGTACGCTCGCCATCACGGTCTCGAGGGCCTGGCGCATGGTCTGAATGAGCTCGGAGCTGTATTGCATTGGCTGTCCTCCGCGCTCCCATATAGGAACGCGGGCCTAGGCTCGCCACTCACAAGCCTGAGATTGCTCTTTGATGAACCTTGGACAAATCGCCTCAATTCAAGCGCCAGATGGCCGCATTGAGCACGCCGGCAAAGGCGACCCAGGCTGCGTAAGGCACGAACAACGCGGCGGCCAGCCTGTCCCGTGATGTCTCGAGACTGATGTAGGTCACGATCGCAACGAACAGGCAAATGAGTATGACGAGCGCGGCGCCGATCTGGTGCATCGTGAACATCACCGGAGACCAGACGAAATTGAGCGCCAGCTGCGCGGCCCAGACCTGCATCGCTCGACCCGATCGCTCACGGCGAAAAGTCCGCCATCCCGCAACCGCGATCATGATGTAAAGGATGGTCCACGCCACCGGGAACGCCCAGTTCGGCGGTACGAAATCCGGTTTGGCGAGGCCGGCATACCACGCGCCGGGAAGATTGGTCGCACCGATCAACCAGCCGATGCCGACCACAGCGCCGACGAAGACCAATAGCTGAAGCATCCATCACCTCGCGCTTCTCTTCGGGCAATTGTATCATCGTCCCATGAGCGAATCCGACACGGTGACTGGCGAGGCCTCGCCCGTCCGCAAGATCATCCATATCGACATGGATGCCTTCTATGCGTCGGTGGAGCAGCGCGACAATCCGGAGCTGCGCGGCAAGCCGGTTGCCGTCGGCGGCTCCGCGGAACGCGGCGTCGTCGCGGCCGCGAGCTACGAGGCCCGCAAGTTCGGCGTTCGCTCCGCCATGCCTTCGGTGACGGCGAAGCGGCAATGTCCCGACCTGATCTTCGTCAGGCCGCGCTTCGAGGTCTACAAGGCGATCTCCAGGCAGATCCGCGACATCTTTGCCGAACACACGCCCATCATCGAGCCATTGTCGCTCGACGAGGCCTATCTCGACGTGACGGAGAATTTGCAAGGCATCCCGCTGGCGCGCGACGTCGCCTTGCTGATCCGCGAGAAGATCAAGGCCGAGACCGGCCTCAACGCCTCGGCGGGCATCTCCTACAACAAGTTTCTTGCAAAGCTCGCCTCCGATCATCGCAAGCCCAACGGTCAGTTCGTGATCTCGCCGGACATGGGGCCCGCTTTCGTCGAGACGCTGCCCGTCGGCAAGTTCCACGGGATCGGCCCGGCGACCAGCGCGAAGATGAATGCGCTCGGCCTGTTCACCGGCCTCGACATCCGCAACCAGACGCTGGAGTTCATGAATGCGAATTTCGGCAAGTCGGGCGCCTATTACTACTGGATCTCACGCGGCGTCGACGAGCGGCCGGTCCGGGCCAACCGGATTCGCAAGTCGATCGGCGCGGAGACGACGTTCTCCACCGACCTCGACGAATACGGCGCGCTGGCCGCCGAGCTCAAGCCGCTCGTCGACAAGGTCTGGCGCCATTGCGAGACGACTGGCAACCGCGGCCGCACCGTCACCCTGAAGATCAAGTTCGCCGACTTCGAGATCATCACGCGCAGCAGGTCCGTCACAGCGCCGGTTGCAGGCCGGGACGACCTGGAGCGGCTGGCCTGCGGCCTGCTCGAAGCCGAGATGCCGCTGCCCAAGCGCGTCAGGCTCCTGGGGGTATCGCTGTCTGCCCTCCAGGACGGGGACGATGCGGAGCCGCAGCTGACTTTCGGTATTTGAACCAGCCTGGAAAGGCCCGCCGCGAAGGCGAGACTCTGTCCCGCGGCGCGGCTCCAGACCAGGCATGAAGGTGGCGGGATTTTCAGACCCGCCACCGATGAAGGCCGATCCGCTCGGGCCGATCAATGTCTCACATGCTCGAACACGACGATCACGCCCGTCGGCTCCGGCTCATGGGCCATCAGGCGCGTGAGGTTGACATCGCTCCAGTCGGCGAGGCTGACGACTTCGCCGGTCTGGCGCTCGGCGCCGACCGAGGGGGTCGGCTCGAGCACCTTCAGGCCTGTTTCGTCGACGAAGAAGGTGTGCTCGCCGAACATGCTGTTGAGCTGCGGCATGGCGGGATGTTCGTCGGGCAGCACCTGGGCGCCGAGTTGGTTGACGGTCTGCTTCACCTGTTCGGATGTGAGCTTCATGAGCTGCTCCGTTTCTGTCGTGCCGGGTTTCAGTGAATTGAGCCAAAACGGGCGTTCCCTGCGCCTGTGTCGCCTGGCTCAAATTCCCGAACGGGTGTTGCGCACGAATGTTCCGGAAAAATGCATTTCGTGATCGCGAGTTTCATCCGCCGCGCTCACGGCACGGGATCGCCACACGATGCACACGATCCGCCTGTCGATGCGGCTATTCGGCGGCTTCGACGATCCGGATGTCGCGGTCGGCACCGTCGCCGAGCAAGTCGTGAGCAGCCTTGTAGGCGGGACTTTCATACGCCGCCTTGGCGCGCTCGACGCTGTCGAACTCGATGAGAACGACGCGTTCCATCAGGCCGTGCTCGTAGGCCGCAACCGGCATCCCGCGCGCGAGCACGCGCCCACCGGCAGCCTCGATGGCCGGACGCGACAGCTTGGCGTAGGCCGCCATGGCGTCGGGGCTCTTGATCGCGCGGTAGGTCGCAACCCAATAGGCTTTTGCCATTTTGTTTCTCCTTGTTCTCGTGACCTAATGCTCGCTTCGGTTATCGCCAACCGAGAGCGCGCAGATGCGCGACAGATATGTGTAGGGCAGACCGGTCTCCTCGGCCCAGGCGTTGAACTGCGCCTGTACTTTTGCGAGATCGCCCTTTGATTTGACCTCTTCGGCGATGTCGAGGCCGGCATCGCGCAGGCAGGCGACGACATCCTTGGAGGTGACAAAACCATCCCAGCCGACGAAGCGCAGCAGCATCTGCCCGGTGTTGCCGCCGAGCCGGCTGCCGCGCTTGGTCAGGAGATCGAGCAGGCCGACCTGGTTGGATGGCGGCCATTTCGCCAGAAACTTGCCGAAGCTGCCGTGCTCTCTCGCGATCTCCTGGACGAAGCTGGCGTTGTCGCGCACCGACATGATCTTGGCGCCGTTGCGCACGATGCGCGCGTCGCGCAAGAGGCCCTCCCAATAGTCCTCGGGCTGGAAGGTGAGCTTGGCCGGCTGGAAATGCAGGAACGCCGCTTCAAAACCGTCCCATTTCGAATCGATCACGCTCCAGGCAAAGCCGGCGCAAAACACCCGCCTGGTCATCTCGGCGAGGATGCGATCGTCGCCGAGCTTGGCCAGCCCCTTCAGGTCGGGCTTTTCGGGCATCAGCTTGTCGAGCGCCCTGGGGCCGCCCTTGCGTTTCTCGGCGCGGGCACGAATGGTCTTGAAGGAGGTCATGCGGCTACGGGCGTTTGAGGATGCGCCACGACATCAGAATTCGATGGCACGGTCCAGCCCTGCGGTGCCCGGCCACCTGCGCACGCCAATGCGGCGCAGCATGCGGCCGGCCATTGGCTTGACGACGAGAGGCAGCCATTCTGGTCTGCTTCTTGCTTTATAAATAGCGTTTTGGAATTCCCAGACATTTTCAAACCCGCCCATGGATTTTCAATGCGTTGCCTGGTCGTGGCCGATTTGCACTACTCGCTGCCGCAGCTCGACTGGCTGGTCAGCGCGGCGCCGCAGTTCGATCTCGTGATCTTCGCCGGCGATGCCCTCGACATCGGCTCGATGGTGGATTTTCGCGCGCAGATCGTGGTGGTGAAGAAGTACCTCGCGCTGCTCGCCGCACAGACCCGCGTGATCCTGTGCTCCGGCAATCACGACCTCGACGAACGCAATGCGGAGGGCGAAAAGATCTCGCGCTGGATCTCGGAGGTGCGGGAGATTGGGATCACTTGCGACGGCGACAGCCTCACCATCGGCGACACCCTGTTCACGGTGTGCCCGTGGTGGGATGGCCCGCTGGTCAAGCAGCGCATCGTCGAGCAGCTGCGCGCCACCGCCGATAGCCGCCCGCAGCGCTGGATCTGGGCGCATCATGCGCCGCCGGCGAATTCGCCGACCAGCTGGGGCGGCAAGCGCTTCTTCGGCGATTTCGATCTGGTGCAGTGGATCATGCAGTATCAGCCGTCGATGGTGATCTCGGGCCATGTGCACCAGTCGCCCTTCATCGCCGACGGTTCGTGGTTCGACCGGCTCGGCCAGACCTGGGTCTTCAACGCCGGCCTGCAACCGGGACGGCCGCCGACGCATATCGTGCTCGATCTCGCTGCGAACAAGGCGTTCTGGCTGGCAGCGGGCCAAGCGCAATGGATCGACCTCGGCGCACCGCTGAAGCGACCCGCAAACACCATCGTGGAGCCGCCGGACTGGCTCACATCCTTGGATCGGATTGCCGATCCGAGCCTGGCGAGACCTCGAGCGGCGTCAGGTTGATCATGCTCTGGAGCACCTCGCCGACCATGGCGAGATGCGTGCCGTGGCCGGCATATTGCCCCTTCAGATCGGCGAGATAGGTGTTGGCGGCGTTGAGCCGCTGCGCCAGCGTGCGCGCGAGCAGCAGCGCCACCTCCGGCTTCTGTATGAGGAACGACGCCGCGTCCTCGAACTCATAGATGACCGAATCCGAGCTGGCCCGCACCGTCGCGGTGTGCGGCAGCCCGAGCAGCACGGACATCTCGCCGAACACGGCGCCGGGCTCGGCGATGGTGGCGACCACCATGTCGCTCTTGAGCACGTCGAGCTTGCCCTCGACCAGCACGTAGAGGTGGCCGCTGCTGGTGCCGCCCTCGGTGACGACGAGCGTGCCGGCCGCAACCTGCCGCTCCGTTCCGCCGGTGCAATGATCCAAAACTGCGCGCATCGCCGAAGCTCCCATCGCTGGGGAAATCCAGGCGGTACTAGAGCACGATCCGTGCCAGGCGGCAACGCGCGGACGGCTATCGCGACAGCGCTTTGCGAGGTGAACCGACTGCCAGTCCCCGAGACCGGTATCCCGGAAGCCTGCCTTCTTTGCCAGACCACGCATCTCGGCATTTGTCCGCGCAGTCTCGGCCGCGATCATCTCGTGGCCAAGATCGGCCGCACGCGTCTCCATTGCCGTCATCATCTGCAAGCCGAGGCCCAGGCGCTGGAACGCATCGGCGACCGAGATGGCAAACTCGCCATGCCGTGCAGTCGCATCATAGGTGTAGTTCGCTTCGCCGATGATGGTGTGCTGCCCTTGCTGCCTGACTTCGGCGAGCAGGGTGAAATAACCGGGACGGCCCGTCCTCGCCACGCATTCGGCCGCGACCAGGGCGAAGTCGGTACGCGCGCCCATGAAGCGCTTGTTGCGCGACATCGTGGACAGGCCGGTGAAATAGACCGACAGGTTCTCGACGTCGGATACGCTGGCGGCCCTGATGCAGACCATGCCGTTCGCTTCGGCCAGTTCGACCGGCTCGGCGACGGCTCCCGGAAACAGCTGTGACATGCGTGATGCTCTCGGCAGGTTGCGTGGACCGCACACCTAACCGAGACCGCCCGTCCGCGGCTTGGACACCGCTGCCAATCATGCGGCCGAAAACGAACAGCTCGTTGTCCCGTGCCGTGCGTCACACCCGGGAGAGTGACGGCACCTCGTCGGGCATGATCGCCTGGAGGCCGCCGAAGCGGCGCTCGCGGCCGTGGAACGACGCCAGCGCCGCGGAGAGATCGCTCGCGTCGAATTCGGGCCACATCCGCTCGGTGAAGTGCAGCTCGGCATAGGCACCTTCCCAGAGCAGGAAGTCCGACAGCCGCTTCTCGCCGGAGGTGCGGATGATGAGATCGACGTCGCGCAGGCCGACCTCACCGGTGACGAGCTGCGAGAAGGCTTCGCGGGTGAGGCTCGTCAGTGCCGCCGCCTTCGCTGCGGCGTTGAGGATGGCGTCGCGCGCGGAATAGTCGACCGCGATGCGCAGGTGAAGCGCGCTGCCGTGCGCGGTGGCGGCTTCCGCGCGCGCGATCGCATTGGCGATGCCGTCGGGCAGACGGTCGCGGCGGCCGATCACGGTGAGGCGCACGCCGTTCCTCGCAAGGCTCTGCACCTCGTTGGCGAGATAGAAGCGCAGCAACGTCATCAGCGCCGCGACCTCGGTTTTCGGCCTGCGCCAATTGTCGGTGGAGAAGGCGTAGAGCGTCAGCGTCCCGATGCCATGCTTGGGCGCGGCCTCGACGATGCGACGGATCGCCTCGACGCCGGCCTCGTGGCCGCGCACGCGCGACAGGCCGCGGCGCGTCGCCCACCGGCCGTTGCCGTCCATGATGATGCCGACGTGAAGCTTCTCGTTGCGAGAGGTCATGTCGCTTTGCATTGCAAAGTCTCCGGTCAAAAAAGGGGGATCAGGTCGAGACGATACCGAGACGGCCAAGCGGCGGCGCGTCGCGGCCGGCGGCCTTGGCGGCGTCGCGCACCAGCCGCTCGAGCACGGCGAGATAGTCGAGGAAGCGGCGGCGGCCGGCCTTGGTCAGGCGGCAGGTCGTGTGCGGGCGGTTGCCCTCATAGCCTTTGGTCACCTCGACGAGACCGGCCTCCTGGAGCACGGCGAGATGCCGGCTGAGATTGCCGTCGGTGAGGCCGCAGAGCTGCTTGAGGTCGGCGAATGCCAGGCCCTTCGGATGCGCCATTAGTGAGGTCAGAAGTCCGAGCCGCGCCTTCTCGTGGATGACGCGGTCGAGCCCTTCATAGGAAAAGGGTGCGCTGTCAGTCTTCGACATCATGGTCTCCGGACGCGAAATACAGAATGCCCGCCATCACCGACTGCCCGATCACGAAGGGCAGCCCCATGGTCCATGGCGACAGCGTGTGGGTTTGGCTCGCCAGGACCAGCACCGCGAAGCCCGACACGAAATACCAGGCGCCGGCGAGCGCGACGGTGCGCGGCAGCGAACGAACCGAGGCGAAGATGCCGAGCGACACCAGGATCTGCCACAGGCCGGGCAGCAGCCACAGCGTCTCGCTCGCGAACTTCCACATCACCACCGCGAGCAGCACGCCGGCGACGCCCGCGGGCAGGAACTGCTCGACCGCCTGGTGGATCATGGCATCGGCCAGGCCGGAATGATGACGGCGCGACCGCGCGCGCATCTCGATGCCGATCATCAGAACGGAGAGCACCGCGGCCACGAACCAGCCGAAGAAGAAGCCGACCGGCTCGCTGGTGGGATCGCCGAGCAGCCAGAATTGGAGGATTGCGGTAAGAAGCGCGACGGCGCCCGTCGCAGCGATCGTCGCCGGACCATAGCCGCGGAACGCCGTGCCCGCCGCAATCTGGTTGCGGATCGCCACGATGTCGGCCAGTGCCTTGTCGAGATCGCGCATTGGCAACGCCAAAACCCCGCTCCGCCCAATCAACCGGGACCGCCCGTCCCGTTACTTTGTATCGCAAAGTATATCGCACCGCAAAGTAAAGGCAAGCCCGGAAGTCGCAGCCGGATGGTCCGATCCACGTAAACAACTGTCGGTTGCGCCGCATGACTTCGGCCGGATAAGATGGCTTCAAAAGCATTCCGGGGGAAGGAAGTATGTGGCTTAAGTCATTTGTCGCTGCGTCTCTGTTGCAGGTGAGCGTCGCCGGCATCGCATGCGAAAGGACCATTCGGCAGCGTCAATGTCGGCAACTGGATCGGCGGCGCCTTCAGCAATGACGAGACGGGCGCTTTCTCCCATTGTGCCGCGACGACGCCTTATGCGAACGGCGTCATCCTCGTCGTGAGCCAAAATTCCGCCGGCACATGGTCGCTCGCCTTTGCGAGTCCCAGCTACCGCTTCAACAAGGGCGAGAACGCCGCGATCGACGTGACCTTTGACGGGCAGGAGCAAGCCAGGCTGTTCGCCACGGCGTACCAGCCCAACATGCTCACGGCCATCATGCCGGTCAATGTTGTGCGTACGTTTCAGAAGGCGAGCCTGATGGTGGCGACAGCCGGCCGCGCCGTTCTGAATTTCGATCTGACCTCGACCGGGCCGGTGATTGCCGCATTGGCCAATTGCGTGACCAAGGTGAAAGCCGACGGGCTCGAAAAGGCCGGCGACTTCACCAGGATCGCCGCCAAGCCGCAGCCTGCGCCGGACAAGCAGGCGCCGCCGGCCGGCGGTAAAGTTGCCAGGGCCAAGACCGGCACCGGCTTCGTGGTCAGTGCGAACGGCCACGTCGTCACCAACAACCATGTGATCGACGGCTGCGTCGGCGACATCAAGGGCAACCTCACCGGCGAGGCCGCGATGGTGCTGCGCGTCGTATCGAGCGACGTCAACAACGATCTCGCCTTGTTGCAGGCGCCGTCGACGACGACATTCAGGGACTTTGCGCGGATCCGCGATCGCTCGATCCGCTCCGGCGATTCCGTCATCGTAATCGGCTTTCCCTTCCATGGCTTGCTCACGTCGGACTTCACCGTGACGACCGGTATCGCGAGCTCGCTCAGCGGCATGCGCAACGACACGCGTTTCCTGCAAATCAGCGCGCCAGTGCAGCCCGGCAATAGCGGCGGCCCGCTGTTCGACACCACCGGTCAGATCGTGGGCGTGGTCACCGCAAAGATCCCCGCACTGCGCATCGTCGCTGCGACCGGCAACATTCCGGAGAACATCAACTTCGCCATCAAGACCGGCATGCTGCGCGATTTCCTCGACAATTCCGTGGTGCCCTACCAGACCGCCGAGCCCAAGGGTGAGCTCAAGACCACCGACATCGCCGGCAACGCGCGGCCGTACACGATGCTGATCTCGTGCAATGGCACGGAGCAGGCCGACGCCAAGCGGTAGGGCGCGCTTCAGCCTCCGCTGTCATGCCCCGCGACCCGGCTAGCCAAGGCTTCGCCGGGGCTTCAATCTAGGGGCGCCGAAGCTTTAGCGTAGGCGGCAAGCGGGGAATCCAGTACGCCGCGGCTTCTCGTTTCACTCACTGCTGTCTCGGAATACTGGATCGCCCGGTCAAGGCCGGGCGATGACACCGTCAATGTGGACACAACGCGCCTATCCCCTCACCCGTGGCAGCACGCCCCCTTCGCCTGCGGCTCGTACTGGTCGCGCAGGCGGACCCAGTCCATCGGATAGGGCAGGCCGTCCTCGTGACGACCGAGCGGGGTGAGGTCGAGATACTGATAGGCCGCGTTCATCATGTCGAGACCGCGCGCGAAGCATGAATAGGTATGGAAGATCTCGCCGGCCTCGTTGCGATAGAACACGCTGATACCGGGCAGCTCCGGACCGTAGAACGGCGTGGTGCCGAAATTGTATTTGGGCACACCCTTGTCGATCTGCTCGCGCGTGAACGAGACCTCGTAGTCGTAGTTGAAGTCGTTGCTCCCTGACGAGACCCAGTCGAAGGTCCAGCCCATCCGCTTCTTGAAGGCCTCGAGCTTGGCGCTAGGTGCCAGCGAGATCGCAACCGTGGAGGTGTCGCGGGCGGCGAGGTGCGGCACCATGCGATCGAGACCGTCGGCCCAGAACGAGCAGCTCTTGCACGCGGCCTCCCAGTCGGGTGCGAACATCACGTGCTGCACCACGAGCTGCGGGCGGCCCCCGAAGAGATCGCCGAGCGTCAACTTGCCGTTCGGTCCGTCGAACACATAGTTCTTGTCGACCTTCACCCAGGGCAGTGCGCGGCGCTGCTCGGCGAGGCGCTCGCGGGCCTGGCTGAGCTCCTTCTCATGCGCCAGGTGGGCCTTGCGGGCCGCGATCCATTGCTCGCGCGAGACGATCTGATGTTGCTGCACGGTATCCTCCATGGTGTCAGGCGACGAAGGCGTCGAGCCTGTCGAGGGACGAACTCCAGCCGCGCTGATGATTGTCGCGTGCGGTTTCGTCGAAGAACTGGGCGTGATGGAAGGTCATCAGCGTGCCGGCGCTATCCGGCTTCAGCGTGATCGTCACCAGCGATTCGCGCTCCGGCGTCGAATGCCAGGCCCAGGTGAATACCAGCCGCTCGTTCGGCACGACCTCGCGATAGGTGCCGCCGGCCTCGAAATATTCGCCGTCGCCGCCGATGAAGCTGATGCGGTAGCGGCCACCGGTACGGACATCGAGCTCGGCGTCCAGCGTCGCCGGCTTCATGTTCGGCGGCCCGAACCACTGGACTAGCTGCGCGGCTTGCGTCCAGGCGGCGTAGACTTTCTCCGGCCGTGCGCGGAGCCGGCGCGTGAGCGTGAGGCTTGGACGTTCGGCTGTGCCGGGATCGGCGTTGACGGCTGCGTTGGCCATGTCTCTTCCTCCACGAAGGCGGCGAGGCGGTCGAACTTGTCGGACCAGAACTGCGCGTAGCGATTGAGCCAGTTCATCGCCTGCTCCATCGGCTGCGCGGTGAGCCGGCAGGACACCGTGCGTCCGGTCTTCTCCCGCACGATCAGGCCCGCATCCGTGAGCACGTCGAGATGCTTCATGATCGCCGGCAGCGAGACCGGAAACGGCGCGGCCAGCTCGCTCACCGACAGGCCGTCCCGCTCGCCGAGCCGTGCGAGAAGGGCACGTCGCGTCGGATCGGACAGCGCTGCAAAGGTCCGGTCGAGCGTCTCGTCTCTATACTTAACCATATGGTTTAGTATAGACGTATGCGAGAAAGCGTCAAGCAGGAACCCGCGCGTCCGGATCTGCACGACTGCGTGATCAGGCAGAGGTCAGTGTAAGGCGCGACTAGTATGGCGGAACGCGCCGACCGCGTAGTGACGGCGGAGACCGCACGGCCGTGTAGCCAGGATTTTGCGCGCAATAGCCCTTGCGGCCCGACGCACTCATCAGACACTGCTCGCGGGTCTGATAGGAGCAGTCGCCGGGATAGCCGTATTCCGAGTTCTGAATGCACCACGCGTAATCATAGTCCGCGCGCGCCGGGCTCCCGCCAGCGAGCCACACAAGGACTATGCTGCCCAGCACAAATTGCGCCTTGCGCATGACCGATCTCCCATGTTCGCCGCGCGACATGCGACCTCATAGAGGGAAAGGCTCGCGGAGCCGGTTTATTCCGGAACGATCGCGCAAAAAATACGCAGCTGCGCAATGCGCGCGCGACTAGTACGTTGCGATGGGCCGCGGGCGGCGACGTGGTTGCGGCCGAGACTGCGGCGCTTGGCCATAGGCGAAGAGCGGATTGGGTCCGCAGAACAGTAAGCGGCCGGACACGCTGGCCTGGCATTGCTCATAAGTGCTGTAGGCACATTCGCCGGGATAGTCATACTCGCTGCCCTGGGCGCACCAGGGATAGTCGCGGGCCGCCGCGGGCATGATGGTGACGAAGCCGGCAAGGACCGTCGCGCCCAGCGTCAGCAGCGCCAATTGCGTCTTGCGCATGATCCAGAGTCCTCTCTGCACGGCGCGAGATACGCGCCATGCATCATCAGGTTTCGCCGCGCCATTTTATTCCAGATCAACGGAACGAAGTGCGCAAAGAAAAAAGCCCTGCCAGGCGGCAGGGCTCCAATCTCAGGGGTCACAAGATCGCTACTCGACCTTCAGGCCGGCGAACTCGACGACCTTCTTCCACTTCTCGGTCTCGGCCTTGATCTCCTCGCCGAACGCCTCCGGCGTCTGCACCCGCGGCTCGCCGCCGAGTTCGACCAGGCGCTTGGTCATGTCGGGCTCCTTCATGAGCGTATTGATCTCATTGTTGAGCTTGGCGATGATCTCCTTGGGCGTGTTCTTCGGCGCGCCCATGCCGAACAGCGCGCTGGCCTCGTAGCCCTTCACGGTGTCGGCGATCGGCTGTACGTCGGGCAGCTGCGACGAGCGCTCCGTGGTGGTGACGCCGATCGCGCGAAGCGAGCCGGAGCGGATGTGCTGGATGATCGAGGGCATGTTGTCGAAGATCACCTGCACCTGGCCGCCGAGCATGTCGGTGATCGCCGGCGCCGCGCCGCGGTAGGGCACGTGCTGCATCTTGCAGCCGGTCATCGCCATGAACATCTCGCCGGACAGATGCACCGAGGTGCCGTTGCCGGACGATGCCATGTTCACCTTGCCGGGATTGGCCTTCACATATTCGATGAACTCGGCGACGTTCTTGGCCGGAACGTCCTTGTTGACGGTCATCACGTTCGGCACCCGCTGGAACGAGGCGACCGGCGCGATGTCGCGCACGAAGTTGAATTTGAGGTTGGCGTAGAGCGACGCGTTGATGAAGTTGGCCGGATTGACCAGTTGCAGCGTGTAGCCGTCGGGCTCGGCATTGACGACCGATTCGGTGCCGATATTGTTGCCGGCGCCCGGCTTGTTCTCGATCACGAATTGCTGGCCGAGCCGTTCCGACAGCCGCTGACCGATCAGCCGCGCCAGGATGTCGGTGGCCCCGCCCGGCGGATAGCCGACCACCCATTTCACGGGCCGGGCCGGATAGTCGGCGGCAAGGGCCTTCGACAGCGGGGTGGCTGCAAGCGGACTGGCGGCGAGCAGGCCCAGCGCGGTACGGCGAGTGATCATCTCAAGGGTTCTCCCAACGTGTTGTTCTTGAAAGCCAGATGGCTTCAAAGTGGCGTCGACGCGGTTGTAACAAAGCTTGCCGCAGGCGGAAAGTGCGCCCGGCGCATCACGACGAAAGGATAAGGCATGCCGGTCAAGGTCGAAGCCCTCGATCATCTCGTCATCAATGTCACCGACGTCGCAGTGACCTCCGAGTGGTACCGCAGGATTCTCGGCATGGAAGTCAAGGTGTTCGACCCCGGCGGCGGCAAAGCGCCGCGGACTTCGTTGCAATTCGGTAACCAGAAGATCAACGTCCGGCCGCGCGATGCCGACAAGGTGGAATGGTTCACCGCGGACCATCAGACCGCCGGCAGCGAGGATCTGTGCTTCCTTACCTCTGCCGCGCCCGACGAGGTGGTGGCGCATTTGAAGGCACAAGGCGTCGCGATCGAGGAAGGCCCGGTTCCCAAGCAGGGCGCCCGCGGCACGCTGCGCTCGGTCTATTGCCGGGATCCGGATGGCAGCCTGATCGAGATTTCTTCGTACGAGGACTAGCGCGCCAAGTCGCGCTGCCGGCCACACACTCCGTCGTCATGCCCGGGGCTTGCCCCGGCCATCCAGGTTCTTCGCGCGGCAAGGCGTGGATGGCCGGGTCAAGCCCGGCCATGACGGAGGAGAGAGTGTGCGCGCACCACGAGGTACGCCGCGCTTATCTTCCGCTTCCCCCAATTTGCGCCCCGCGCCACCCGATGGCAGGAAGACGCAATAATCAAAAGGCAGCCGCCATCAAGATGCAGGCTGCACGGGAGGAGCCATGCCACTTCAACACACCGGATCCGGACTCGTAGGGCCGTTCGACGGGCTCGACGTACCCTGGCTGCTGAAGATGCGCGCCGCGGTGCGCCGCGATCATGCGTTCCTGATCTGGGCGCCGTTCGACGCGCCGGCGCGGCGCTGGAGCTACGGCGAGTTTCACGAGCGGGTCGGCGCGCTCGCGGCGGGGCTGGCGAGGCGCGGCGTCAAGCCGGGCGAATACCTGCTCATTCATCTCGACAATTGCATCGAGGCGCTGCTGGCCTGGTTCGCCTGCGTCGAGCTGGGCGCCATCGCGGTGACCACCAACACCCGCTCGGCACCGGCGGAGATGGAATATTTCGCGGACCATTGCGGCGCGGTCGCCGCGATCACGCAACCGGCCTATGCCGAGCTCGTCGCGCAAAACTGCCGCAACATCCGCTGGCTGGCGGTGACCTCGCACGATGCGGGCGTGGCGCCCGCGCAAGCGGTCTCGCGCGGCGACAGTTTCGATTCACTGTTCGCCGACAGCGCCGACCGTCCCAGGCGCGCGGCCGACCCGCTCGCGCCGTGCAGCGTGCAGTACACGTCGGGCACGACCTCGCGCCCGAAAGCGGTGCTGTGGACCCACGCCAACGCGCTGTGGGGCGCCAAGATCAACGCCGCGCATGAGGACCTGCACGCGAGCGACGTGCACCAGACCTATCTGCCGCTGTTCCACACCAATGCGCTGGCCTATTCGATGCTGGCAACGCTGTGGGTCGGCGCCACCTGCGTGATCCAGCCGCGGTTCTCCGCCAGCCGCTTCTGGGGCGTCGCGCGCGAGCACGGCTCGACCTGGACCTCGACGATTCCGTTCTGCATGAAGGCCCTGCTCGCGCAGGAGGTCCCCCGGGATCACAAATTCCGCCTGTGGGGCACCGCCATCAACGAACCGCCGGCCTTCGCTGCCTTCGGCGTCAAGATGATCGGCTGGTGGGGCATGACCGAGACCATCACCCACGGCATCGTCGGCGAGGTCGACCAGCCCAACATCCCGATGTCGATCGGGCGCGCCGCGCCCGAATATCAGATCCGCATCACCGACGATGACGGACGGCCGACCGAGGTCGGCGACACCGGCAATCTCTCGATCAAGGGCATCGTCGGGCTGTCGCTGTTCGCCGAATATCTGCACAATGAAAAGGCGACGCGCGAAAGCTTCGACGAGCACGGCTTCTTCCTCACCGGCGACCGCGTCGAGCGTCTGGAAAACGGCTTCATCAGGTTCGGCGACCGCGCCAAGGACATGCTGAAGGTCGGCGGCGAGAACGTCGCGGCCTCCGAGATCGAGCAGGTGATCGCGGTGGTGCCCGGCGTGCGCGAAGCCGCGGTGGTGGCGAAGAGGCACCCGATGCTGGACGAGGTGCCCGTTGTCTTCATCATCCCGCACGGCGGCGTCGCGGGCGCGGCGCCCGATCTGCATGATCGCGTGATGGCGGCCTGCGGCGCGGGACTCGCGGATTTCAAGGTGCCGCGCGAGATCAGGCTCGTCGACGACATGCCGCGCTCGACGCTGGAGAAGGTGGAGAAGGCGGAATTGCGGAAGATGGTGGGGTGAGCGGCCGCGCCCAACGACGGCTCTCGTAGGGTGGGCAAAGCGGAGCGTGCCCACCATTCATGCAGCGAATGAGGAAGCATGGTGGGCACGGCGCGCGAAAGGCGCCTTTGCCCACCCTACGGCATCTCGCTCAGAACGATCCCAGCGCCACCGGCCGGAACGCCTGCAGCAGTTGCTGATCCAGCTTGCCGCCCATGCCTTCCATCATCGTGAAGGCGCGCGAGTGGGTGAAGGGCATGCGGTAGGCGCGCTTCTCCACCAGTGCCGCGTAGATGTCGACGATCGTCGTGACCCGCACGATGTCGCTGATCTGGTTCGACGACAGGCCATTCGGATAGCCAGAGCCGTCGAGGAATTCGTGGTGATGCAGCACGACGTCGAGCATCTCCGGCGGGAAGCCGCCCTGCTCCGCGAGCGCGTCATAGCCGCGGCGCGGATGCTGACGGACCTCGGCCATCTCCTCGTCGGTGAGCTTGCCCGGCTTGTCGAGCAGCGCGGAGGGAACGAAGGCCTTGCCGACGTCGTGCAGCAGCGCGGCGCGGGTCAGGCGGCGCTGGTCGTCCTCGCGCATGCCGAGATGCTGCGCGAAGGCGACGGCGAAGCCGGTGACGAACAGGCAGTGCCGGTAGCTGCCGACATGATGGCAGCCGACGGTGGTGAGCCATTCGCGCAGCGAGGAGTGCTTGATCGCCTTCAGGATCTTGCTCTCGGCGGCGATGACGTCGTCGAAGGTCAGGGGCACGCCGAGCGGCAGCTTCTCGAACATCTTCGCCAGCACCGCATGCGCCGCCTCGACGCCGCGGTTGAGCGTCTTGCCGCGATCGGTCGCGTCATAGGTGGCGGTGTCGGGGAACGCCGCGCGGATGCGCTGAAGGATCGCATCGGGCTGCAGCGGCCGCGAGATCGTGTCGGTGGCGCCCAGCGCCCAGGCCTGCATGGTGCCGTGATGCAGGGCATCGGCGAGCACGAACAGGCGCGGCATCGATCGATAACCGTCGCCGCGCAGCTTGTTGCGCACCCGCTGCACGCTCTCGGGCGAACGCAGATTGATGTCGACCACGAGACCGGACAGATCGCGCGACGGCTGCTCGGGAATGTCCTGCGTCGTCACCGTCGAAACGTCGCCCACGGCCTTCAGGATGCTGGCAAGCTCGGTGCTCTCGTCGCTCCGGTCGGAAGCGAGCAAGAGCCGGCGTTTGGCGGCGGATTTGGCTGGCGCGTTCATGGCTTCCCCAGGAGCACGGGACTGGATTTGGCGTCAGCCTAAGACGGATCAGGTTCTCCGGCCCTTAAGAGGCGTGCTCAACGGAACCCTCCGGAATTGGCTGCAATTTTAGGGAATTGGGGTCCCGCCCTGCTTCCAGTCAAAACAGCGAAAACAACCCCATGCACAGTAGAAGAGGCATTGATGACAAAGGGGAATTTGGGAGCTCACCCTCCCCCTGCCCCGCCGTCGTCTCCCGGCTCGACCGGGCGACCCAGTATTCCGAGGCGCCGGAGCCGAGAGGCCGCGGCGTACCGGATGCCCCGCTCCAGTGCGCGATTGCGCACAAGGCGGGGCATGACAGCGAGATTGTGGAGACAGCCTCAAAACAAATCCGCCGGAGTTGGCCTCCGGCGGATTGTCTCAAGCAGCCTTCCGTCTCACGCCTTCATCGCCCCCTTCACGGCTTCGGCCGTGATCGGCAGGGCCCGGATGCGGGCGCCTGAGGCGTTGAAGATGGCGTTGCCGATTGCCGGGGCGACCACCGTCACCGCGGGCTCGCCGACGCCGGTGGCTTTTTCGCCATTGGCGATCACGGCGACGGCGACCTCGGGCATCTGGCTCATGCGCAAGGGCGTGTAGCTGTCGAAGTTTGTCTGCTCGATGCCACCGTCCTTCAGCGTCGCCTTCTCGTACATCGCCAGCGACAGACCCCACAGCGCCGCGCCCTCGACCTGGGCACGGATGTTGTCGGGATGCACCTGCGTGCCGACGTCGGTTGCGACCGTGAGCTTCTTCACGGTCACCTCGCCCGACGGCGCCACCGCGACATGGGCGACACACGCCGTCCAGCTCGCGGTCGCGCGTTCCTGCGAGGAGACGCAGGCCACGCCCATGCCCTCGCCTTTCGGCAATTGCTTGGTGCCGTAGCCGGACAGCCCCATCGCGGCGAGCAACGTGTTGCGCAGCCGCTGCGCGCCGCCGTCGTTCTTGCCCTTGCCGTCGAGCAGCGCGATACGGAACTGCGCCGGGTCCTTGCCGGTCGCAGCCGCGATCTCGTCGATCATGCTTTCGACCGCCCAGAACGTCCAGCCGGGCGCCACCGAGCGAAGCTGCCCGGACGGCGTCGCATTGTGCGCGAGCTCGTTCTTGATCGCGCGCACATAGTGGTTGGGCACGGTGTAGAAGAAGTCGGCCCCGTTCACCGTGAAGGAATCGAGCGGACCCTTCTTGTCGACCGAGGGCGTCAGGAAATCGGGGATGCCCCAGCGCGCGGTCGGCCAGGCCGAGACGACGTCGTGGCTGAGCGCGACGAGCTTGCCGTCGCCGTCCACGCCGGCCTTGACCTTCTGGTAGGTGAGCGGACGCGAGAAATCCATCGTCATGTCGTTCTCGCGCGTGTAGATCACCTTCACCGGTTTGCCGATGGCCTTCGCCGCCTGCACCGCCGGCACCATCATGTCGGCATCGAGCCTGCGGCCAAAACCGCCGCCGAGCCACATCTGGTGCATCACCACGAACTTCGGATCGATTCCGGCGGCGCCTGCCGCGATCGCGCCGGAGCGCGTCGCGAACTGGTTGCCGGAATAGATGTGCAGGATGTCGCCCTTGAACTCCGCCGTGGCGTTCATCGGCTCCATCGGCGCGTGGATGTTGATGCTGGTGGTGTACTCCGCCTCCAGCACTTTTGCGGCCGAGCCGAACGCCGCGTTGGGATCGCCATCCTTGACGAAGAACTGGCCGGAATCGTCGAGCTTCTGAAGCCGCTTGGCTTCGTCGAGCAGCGACTCGCTCGAGACCTTCGCGTTCGGACCGCCGTCATAGGCGATCTTCAGCGCCTGCGCCGCCTTCTTGGCGTTGGCATAGGTGCTGGCGACCGCGACGACCCAGCCCGATGTCGTGCCGGTCTTGTCGTCGAGGGTGACGGCCTTGATGAAGCCCGGCACCTTCTTCGCAGCGGAGTCGTCGACCGACTTCACGGTAGCGCCGAAGCGCACCGGCGGCGTGACCACCGCGCCATAGGCCATGCCCGGCAGCATCACGTCGATGCCGTACTTGGCCGTGCCGTTGGTCTTGGAGGGGATGTCGAGCTGCGGCACCGACACGCCGATCATGGTGTACTGGTCCGGCGTCTTCAGCTTGATCGCCTTCAGCTCGTCCGGCGTGAAGGTCTTGGTCGCCTTGCCGCTCTTCACGACATCGGCGAACGACATCTGCTTCTTCGACTTCGGATGCGAGATCACGGAATCGCGCACCACGAGCTCCGACGCCGGCACGCCCATCGCGGCGGCCGCGCCTTCCGTCAATGCCGTCCGTCCGGCTGCGCCGGCCCGGCTCATCGCGTCGAAGTTCATCATGGTCGACCAGCTGCCGCCGGTGATCTGCGCGCCGAGCACGGGGTCGTTGAACTTCGGATCGTTGGAGGCAAGCGCGACGCGCATGTCGCTCCACTTCGCGCCCAATTCCTCGCAGACGATCTGCGCCATGGTGGAGGCAATGTGCTGGCCCATGTCGGCCTTGCCGCAGGTCACGGTGACCAGGCCATCGGGCGCGATCGCATACCAGACGCTCGGCTCGAAGTTCGAAGGCGCAGCGAGCGCCTCACCGATGCCGGGCACGCCGGCATAGCCGAGCACGAGGCCGGTCGCTGCCGTGCCGACCAGGAAGGAGCGGCGGCTGAGATCGGTCGTCTCTGCTGTGATGGTGTTCACGTGCTTATTCATGTGGGCCTCCGTTCGTTGCCGGAGACGGATGCGGTGCGCATCTCGGTGGCGGCGCGCATGATCGCCTTCTGGATCCGCGAATAGGTCATGCAACGGCAGAGATTGCCGTCCATATGCGCCACGACCTCCTCCTTGGTCGGATTGGCATTCTTTGCCAGCAGCGAGGCCGCCTGCATGATCTGCCCGGACTGGCAGTAGCCGCATTGCGGCACCTGCTCGGCGATCCACGCCTTCTGCAGCGGATGATCGCCCTTGGCGGAGAGGCCTTCGATGGTGGTGATCTTCTTGCCGGCGACATCGCCGACCATGGTCTGGCACGAGCGCACGGCCTCGCCGTTGACGTGCACGGTACAGGCACCGCACAGCCCGGCCCCGCAGCCGAACTTGGTGCCGGTCATCTGCAATTGCTCGCGGATCGCCCAGAGGAGCGGCGTGTCGTTCGCCGCATCCACGGACAGACTCCGCCCGTTGATGGTGAGAGTTGGCATAGGCGTCTTCCCCTGCCGGTGCATGAAGCCGCTTACGGCGGCAACTTGAACAGTGGACGCCCACCGGGCTGGCGCCCACCTTGAGCGCGAGAATGATCGGGTTCGCAGCCAGAGGCAAATGCAATTTGGAATCGATCGAAACTATCGCGGCAGCTCAGTGTTGTGCATTGCGACAACGGCGTTGATGCAGCGACTGGACGCAATAGAGGACACATGCGTGCCATCACGTTCAGGCAGTTTCTTCGAGGTAACTTAGCGGCCAATATGCAACTGACGACGCGGACGTCCCCTTCTCCCCTTGCGGGAGAAGGGGCGTAGGCGACCTTCGGTCGCCGTTCTAAAGAGGACGCCGAAGCGACGCTTCGGCTATGGCGTCGGATGAGGGGTCTCTCTCCGCTCGCGAAACCATTCGTGAGGATAGAGACCCCTCACCCGGCTTCGCTTCGCGAAGCCACCCTCTCCCGCAAGGGGAGAGGGTGCACCGTCATCGTCGTTAGAGTGAACAAGAAACAAGAAAGGGCGGAAACAATGCCAAGGATCGATCGGGACGGCGTCGGGATCTACTACGAAGCTTACGGCGAGGGTCCGCCGCTGTTGCTCACCCACGGCTATTCCTCGACCTCGGCGATGTGGCATGGCCAGGTCGACGCGCTCGCCAGGGATCACAAGCTGATCTTGTGGGACATGCGCGGCCACGGCCAGTCCGACTATCCCGACGATCCTCATGCCTATAGCGAAGCGCTCACCGTCGGCGACATGGCCGCGATCCTCGATGCGGTCGGCGCCGAGCGCGCCATCATCGGCGGGCTCTCGCTCGGCGGCTACATGTCGCTCGCGTTCTATCGCGCTTATCCGCAACGCGCCCGCGCATTGCTGATCATCGACACCGGCCCCGGCTTCAAGAAGGACGACGCGCGCGAGGCCTGGAACGCGCGGGCGCTTGCGACCGCCGACAAGCTCGACCATGAAGGTCTCGACATGCTGAAGTCGGCGACACGCGAGCGCGCCACCGCGCGCCATCGCAACGCCCAGGGATTGGCGCTCGCCGCACGCGGCATGCTGACCCAGCGCGACGCCCGCGTGATCGAGCTGCTCCCCGACATCAAGGTGCCCTGCCTCATCGTGGTCGGCGCCGACGACGCACCGTTCCTCGCCGCGTCCGACTACATGGCCGCAAAGATCCCCGACGCACAAAAGGTCGTGATCCCCGCCGCCGGTCACGCCGTCAACATCGATCAGCCCAAGGCTTTTATTGACGCGGTGGTGCCTTTCCTGAAGAACTTGCCGGGATAGGACGGTCGGACAGGGACACTGGCAATGAAGCAAGCGATACTGGCTGCGAGTGCGGTGCTGCTATCGGTGTCTGCGCAGGCCGAGCCGTTCGGCGGCATGCCGCCGCGCCGGCCCTTCGTTGCGACCTTGTCGAACAACACGCCGCTCGCCTTCGGCATGGATGCCGAGCAGACCGCGCGGGCACTGGGGCAGCCGCTGCAATATGTGCGCGGGCGGCCCGGCAACGAGATCTATCTCGCGCTTCGCAATCTCGGCGGCAGCGGACTGATCCCCTACCGCCACCGCCTGTTCCTGCAGTTCCGTCACGGACGGCTGGCGGGATGGAAGGAAGACTACGGCGAGAACTGGATGTGGGAGTGAAGGCCGCCCCTTCATGACACAGAGGAAAGGCATCCGCGCGGTCGTGCGTTGAAGTTGCCGCATCGTCATGGCCGGGCTTGGAGCAAGCAGATTCCCAATCGACGACCAACCAAGAAGGACAACCCGCGTGGGACAAGACATCAAGCTGACGGCTTCCGACAATTTCCAGCTCGGCGCCTATCGCGCCGATCCCTCAGGCGCCCCGAAGGGCGCGGTGGTGGTGATCCAGGAGATCTTTGGGGTCAATCACCACATCCGCTCGGTCTGCGACCGCATCGCCAGGGAAGGCTATGTCGCCATCGCGCCGTCGATCTTCGACCGGACCTCGCCGAACTTCCAGTCGGGCTACACGCCCGACGAGATCGCCGAGGCGCGCAAGTTCGTCGCCAGTCCCGACTGGGACGCGATGCTGCGCGACACCCAGGCCGCGATCGACGCGGTGAAGAGCGTCGGGCCGGTCGGCATCATCGGCTTTTGCCTGGGCGGCAGCGTCGCCTTTGTCGCGGCGACGCGGCTGTCAGGCCTGAAGGCCGCGATCGGCTATTACGGCGGCGCGGTGGTGCGCTTCGCCGACGAGAAACCGAAGGTGCCGACACAGCTGCATTTCGGCGAGAAGGATGCCGGCATTCCCCTGACCGACGTCGAGACCGTCAAGGCGAAGCGGCCTGATGTGGAGGTCTTCATCTACCCCGGCGCCCAGCACGGCTTCCATTGCGACGAGCGGCCGAGCTACGACAAGGCGAGCTCGGATATCGCCTGGCCGCGCAGCCTGGCGTTTTTCGCGAAGCATCTGACGTAAGGCGCACATCTTTCTTCCGTCATTCCGTCATTCCGGGATGCGCCGCGAAGCGGTGCAGGCCCGGAATCCATAACCACGAACTGCGGCTATGGATTCTCAGATGCGCGATTGCGCATCATAGCTCGCGCTACGCGCGCCCCGGAATGACAGGAGGAGAGAGCAGGAATCGGGTGGCTGCATCACGGCGCCCGGCGATAGAGCTGGCCGATCAAGCCAACTCGCGCCGGGAGATCGCCATGCAGCAAGCCATCACGCACCTCGTCATCCGCAATCCGTTCGGAACCATGGACGTCCCGGGCCCGGACGATTCTGAAGTCATGGTCTACGCGGCGACCGCTACGCCGGCCGGCGATGCGGCCGACGTCAACGCGGCGGCATGGACATCCATTGCCGCCCTCTCCGATCCGCTCGAAGGCATCTGGGCTAGCAGATGGAATGGCGGCGCCGATCCGACCATTGCGGGCGATACGCCGGACAGATGGAAAGAGGGGCGCGCCGAAGTCCGCGTCACGGGGAGCCGGGTCTATCTGCGTTTCGACTGGGACCATGGCCGCCGGCACGGCCTGATCGATGCTGCGCGCGAGGGCACGCGCCTGGTCGGAAAGTACATCAACCTGACCACGCCTGTGATCACGCGGCCATGGGTCGGGCTCGTGGTCGATGGCGCGCGCATCGACGGATGCTTTCCGAACGGACGGCTGGATTTCAGGCGGTGAGCTAGAACCAGCGCTCGCCGACGAACACGGTATCACCGGGGCTCAAGGGAGTGCCGAGCGGGACGATGGCGCGCATCGCGCCGCCGGCTTCGGTGTGCGTGACGGTGACCACGTCGCGCTTGGCGCGGGGCGAGAATCCGCCGGCGATCGCGACCGCGCTTTCGACCGTCATGTTCGGCACATAAGGATACTGGCCGGGTGCCGTGACTTCGCCGAGGATGAAGAACGGGCGATAGGCTTCGATCTCGACCGCGACCGAGGGCTCGCGGATGTAACCGTTGCGCAGGCGCGCGGCGATCTCACCGGCGAGACCCGCCGGGGTGCGGCCGCGGGCCGGCACCCCGCCGATCAGCGGCATGGTGATCGAACCGCCGGCATCGATGGCGTAGCTGTTGGTGAGGCCTTCCTGGCCGTAGACCACGACGCGCAGCCTGTCGCCGGCATCGAGATGATAGGAGGAGTCGTAGCGAACCGGCGCCGCCATCGGCGCGGCGTAGCCGACCGGCATGGGTGCAGGCGAGGCGGCAAAGGAATTGCGCAGCGCGCTGATGGCGCCGCCACCGTCGGCGACGACCGGCTGCGGTGCGCCATAGGGCTGGCCATAGGCCATGGAGTCGAGATCGGCACGGGGTTGCATGACCGCGACGGGACCGGCGGTCTGCATGCAGCCGCCGAGGGCAAGCGCGGCGGACGCTGCCAAGGAAGCCGTCAGGATCGACCATCGAAACGCGCGTGCAACCGGCACAGGACCTATCCCTCGAAACGAGACGGCTCCAGTCTTGCACCGGTTATGGTTAACAAAGCGTTGAGCGCTTCAACCCTCCCCCTCCAGGGGAGGGTCGGATGCGCACGCCGCGACCAATGTCGCCGCGGCGAAGATTTCGCTTACGCGCTCACACCCACGCCGATCGGGCAGGACACGCCGGTGCCACCGAGGCCGCAATAGCCGGCGGGGTTCTTCGCCAGATATTGCTGATGGTAGTCCTCGGCGAAATAGAACGCGCCGGCGGGCGCGATCTCGGTGGTGATGGCACCGAGACCTTTTGCAGCAAGCGCCTTCTGATAGAGCGCCTTCGATTCATCGGCCGCTTTCTTCTGCGCATCTGAATAAGTGTAGATCGCGCTTCGGTACTGCGTGCCGACATCGTTGCCCTGGCGCATGCCCTGCGTCGGGTTGTGGCTCTCCCAGAACGTCTTCAGGAGCTTCTCGTAAGAGATCTTGTTCGGATCGAACACGACCAGCACCACTTCGGTGTGGCCGGTGCGCCCTGAACAGGTCTCCTCATAGGTCGGGTTCGGCGTGTGGCCGCCGGCATAGCCGACAGCGGTCGCGTAGACACCGTCGCCGAGCTCCCAGAATTTGCGCTCGGCACCCCAGAAGCAGCCGAGCCCGAACACGGCCTGCTCGAGGCCCGCGGGATAAGGCGGCTGCAACTTCGCGCCGTTGACGAAATGGGTGGTCGCGGTGGGAATGGCTTGCGCACGGCCCGGCAGCGCCTCCGTGGCGCTCGGCAATGCGGTGGTCTTGCGCATAAACAGCATGTTTGGCTCTCCGAGACGAGCTGTCCGTCGCTCGAGCCAATGCAACAAGCCAAGGGCTCAGGCGGCGCGCTCGCGATCAAGGTGGGAATATAGGTATCTACGCAGGAGGGGGCAGCCTTGTTACGGCTGCCGTCAACGCGAGGTTCAGTCTCCGCGGGAATTGAAAGATCAATCCCGGGAATATCCGATCAAGGGTTTCCGCGGGCGGAACAGGATCATCAGCAGGATGCCCAAAATGCCGAGCACGGCGAAAACCGGCTGATCCAGCACGAGGCGGATCACCGAGGTCCAGAGCCAGGGCGCCTTGGCCTCGACCCAGGAGCGGAACGCCGTCTGGCTGGCCTGGTTGATGTCGTTCCAGAACTGGCCGAACCGGGTGAACCGCAGGGTCTGGTCGGCCACCCAGCGGGCGCCGTCATAGACCATGAAGATGAACCCGCCGGCCAGCAGCAACAGCCCAATCAGTCGGAAAAAGCCGCGGATCATGCCTCACCTATATGGCCGTCCGACCGGACGGCCTTTGCAATGCCGCCAGCCAATAGCCGGGCGACGGCAGAAATTCAACCTCTTCAGGGCGTTACGGCGCGCGCTGGAGCGCCCATGGCCTGTTTTCCGGCCCCGGAAAGCGTTGACGGTGCCGCAGACCCCCTCTATAAGGGCGCCAACTGGCGGTGGGCGCAATCCTGCCGCCGCTGTTCTTTGAGCAGTTGCAGGCTCCATGAGCTTTAAAGGCTTGGAGCCTCAGAGACGACCGCAAGGCCGTCGCTCGTGTTCCGGGAACAGCCCAGCAACCGAACACCCTAAATCCGAGCGTCGATTAAGCGGTCAAGCAGCCGGCGCTACCCGACCAAGACGCGACCGGTACCGCAAAGGATATTGAGACCATGGCCAACACGACTTCCGCCAAGAAAGCGACGCGCAAGATCGCCCGCCGCACCGCCGTCAACAAGTCGCGCCGCACCCAGATGCGCGGTGCCGTGCGTACCGTCGAAGAAGCCATCGCGACCGGCGATCGCGCCGCCGCGCTGAAGGCGATGGCGAACGCCGAGCCCGCGCTGATGCGCGCCGCGCAGCGCAACATCGTTCACAAGAACAACGCCAGCCGCAAAGTCTCCCGGCTCACCGCGCAGATCGCCAAGCTCGCGAAGTAAGCTCGTCGAGTCATCCGATCGACTGATCGGAGCGACATCGCGCTCGTCAATCAGCCCGGCTTCCGCCGGGCTTTTTGTTGCCTGTCACAATTCGCACTTGCGGTCGTTGGGCGACCACACTTCCGTTGGAAGAGTAGCGACGCCTTCGCTGTGCAGCACCCGTGATTTTACGAGCCGATGTTTTTGCAACAGCGGAAACTTTCACTGCGCTGCGAAAAAACCCTGCGGGGCGGGCTTAAGTTGAATCCGCGCGTGCGAGAGTTCTGCACACCGTAGTTTTCCCGGAACAGGTTTCGCGATGGAGTTACCCTGCGAAACGAGACTCAAAAAGCGGTGTCTCAATAATCACTTATCGACATAGTGGCGACAAGCATTTGGAAAAATTGCCCGCAAGGCGTGCGCGTGACGCTTTTGTAAAAAATTTTTGGCGGTGGCGGAGAATTGTCACATGACGCACGGCGCCTTCGAATCTGTGCACGGATTCAAACTCTTGCTCGCAAGCCTGTGCACAACTCCCGCGCGGCGTTAACGCTGGTCAAGTTTTTAGTCGCCTCAAGTGTGAATCAATTTCATTGCGAGTCTTTCCGCATAGTGTATTCCTTAAGTCGTCCGCAGCGCCCACGATCTAATGACCAGCGCGGTTTTAGAAACGGGGCGAGCGTGCAAATCGGCGGCGGTGTGCACGTTGGCGACGCTTCAACAAGCGATTGTCGGTTCAAGACCCATAGCAATATGGGAACGGTAGCTCTTTGTCTGAATGTCTCCAAGCGGGATCTTCGATCCCGTTCGCGCCAGACGCAAACGAGAGATGTCATGAAACTACCGCGACACACTTGATGGCGTAGCCGAGCGGACGAACAGTGCAGACGGGCAGGACATCGGCGACGTCAGTCGCAGTTGTCTTCAGGACACGCAGGACCTTGCCGTGAGCAATCACGGCAGGACGGGGAGGGTATCATGTCTTACGGACTCAACGCGGTATTAAAACAAGCCACCTACTCCAACGATGCCGGTTTAGATCAGCCCAACCTCCAGCCTCCCGCGTGTGACGGAGCGCCGAGTACGCGCTGACCTCGCGACCCCTCCATCTCTGACATCGCAAGTCCGACCCGCGGCGTTCGCGCCGAACGGCGGAGCTGTGTCCAACGATGGAATCGCTCGAGGTCGTGCCCTTCGAAGGATCCTGGCGGGACCTTCATGGCACTCACAACGCAACTTTATCTCTCAATAGAAGTTTTTTGACGATGAACACATCGGAACAGGATCGCTGGTCACGCGTGAAGAGCCGGCTGCGCTCGAATGTAGGCGAAGACGTCTATACGAGCTGGTTTGCCCGCATGGATCTGGAAGGCGTGCAGGAGGAGAGCGTGCGGCTCTCGGTGCCGACCCGCTTCCTGAAGAGCTGGATTCAGGCGCATTATGCCGAGCGCGTGCTGTCGTGCTGGCAGGCCGAGGCGCCGGAGGTGCATCGCATCGATCTCACCGTTCGCTCCGCGGTGCGCCCGGTCGTGCAGCAGAAGGAAGCGCCTGCTCCGGTCGAAACACGCCGCGCGCCCGCGCCGGAACTGCGCTCGACGGCGACTGCGCCGGTCTCCGCAAATCATGACGCGCTCGGCGGCTCGCCGCTCGATCCGCGCCTGACCTTTGCAAGCTTCGTCGTCGGCCGCTCCAACACGCTGGCGCATGCGGCGGCACGTCAGGTCGCCGAAGGGCGTCGCGGCGATCCCGTCATGTTCAACCCGCTCTACATCCATGCGGGCGTTGGCCTCGGCAAGACGCACCTGCTCCAGGCCGTGACCTGGGCCGGCAATTCCGGCAACGAGCGCAAGGTGCTGTATCTCACCGCCGAAAAATTCATGTACGGCTTCGTCGCCGCGCTGAAGACGCAGACGGCGCTCGCCTTCAAGGAAGCGCTGCGCGGCATCGACGTGCTCGTGATCGACGACCTCCAGTTCCTGCAGGGCAAGTCGACCCAGGCCGAGTTCTGTCACACGCTGAACGCGCTGATCGATGCCGGCCGCCAGGTCGTGATCGCGGCCGACCGTCCGCCGTCCGACCTCGAAAGCCTCGACGATCGCGTGCGCTCGCGCCTCGCCGGCGGTCTCGTGGTCGAGATGGGTTCGCTCGGCGAAGAACTGCGGCATGGCATCCTGAAGTCGCGGGTCGCGGCGGCCCGCAGCCATCACGCCACCTTCGACGTGCCTGAGGAGGTGCTGCATTATCTGGCGCGCACCATCACCCATAACGGCCGCGACCTCGAAGGCGCGATCAACCGGTTGCTCGCGCACTCGAAGCTGAACAACCAGCCGGTGACGCTGGAGATGGCCGAGCGCGAGGTACGCGATCTGGTCCGGCCGCAGGAGCCGAAGCGGATCAAGATCGAGGACATCCAGCGCGTGGTGGCGCGGCAGTATAACGTCAGCCGCTCCGACCTCCTGTCCTCGCGCCGCACCGCCAACGTGGTCCGTCCGCGCCAGGTGGCGATGTATCTCGCCAAGACGCTGACCCTGCGCTCGCTGCCCGAGATCGGCCGCCGCTTCGGCGGGCGCGACCACACCACCGTGCTGCACGCCGTGCGCAAGATCGAGGCGCTGGTCAACAAGGACACGGCGCTGTCCGAGGAAGTCGAGTCGCTGAAGCGCCAGCTTCAGGAATAAACGCCTAAGGCTCCTGCCATTCTCCCGCCGCCCCGGCCATGCCTGGGCGGCGGTGTTCGTTTGCCGGGACGGCCGCCCTCCTTTTGGGCTGTAAATCGTGGGGAACCACCCCCCAATCCCTTGAAACCGATGGCTTTCCGCGCCACCTTGCGCGACCCTGACGGCTTTGGTCATATCGGCTGGATGATCCGGCTTTTCGGGGTCTTCGGTGCCGTGGCGCGCGTCCCGCCGCCCGGCTCTTCCAATGTTGTGTTTCCTTGGGGATCGGGCGAGTAGTGCAATGAAGGTTACGGTCGAACGCGCGCAACTCCTGAAATCGCTGGGTCATGTCCACCGCGTGGTCGAGCGCCGCAACACCATTCCGATCCTCGGCAACGTGCTGGTCCGCGCCGAGAACGCGAAATTGTCGCTGAAGGCGACCGACCTCGACCTCGAGGTGACGGAGACGCTCCCGGCCGAAACCGCGACCGCGGGCTCCACCACCGTGCCGGCGCACATGTTCTACGACATCGTGCGCAAGCTGCCTGACGGCTCGCAGATCGTGCTGGAGGCCGACGGCGACCGCGCCGTGCTGGCGATCCGCGCCGGCCGCTCGCGCTTCACGCTGCAGACCCTGCCGGAGAATGATTTCCCGGATCTCGCTGCCGGCGACATGTCGCACTCGTTCTCGCTCGCCGCCAAGGACGTCAAGCGGCTGATCGACCGCACCCAGTTCGCGATCTCGACCGAAGAGACGCGCTATTATCTCAACGGCATCTATCTGCACGCCGCGGGCACGGCCACGGCCGCCACCCTGCGCGGCGTTGCCACCGACGGCCACCGGCTCGCCCAGCTCGACCTGGTCCAGCCCAAGGGCGCCGACGGCATGCCCGGCGTGATCGTGCCGCGAAAAACCGTCGGCGAGGTGCAGCGCCTGATCGAGGACAACGAGGCCGAAGTCACGATCGAGCTGTCGCAGGCAAAGATCCGCTTCACCATCGGCAATGTGGTGCTGACCTCGAAGCTGATCGACGGCACCTTCCCCGACTATGGCCGCGTGATCCCGCAGGGCAACGACAAGGAACTCGTCGTCGACAAGAAGGATTTCGAGAACGCGGTAGACCGCGTCTCCACCATCTCCAGCGAGCGCGGCCGCGCCGTGAAGCTCTCGCTGTCGCCGGGCAAGCTGGTGCTATCGGTCACCAACCCGGATTCCGGCAGCGCGACCGAAGAGCTCGAAGTCGAATACGCCTCCGACGCGCTCGATATCGGCTTCAACTCGCGCTACCTCCTCGACATCGCCGCCCAGATCGAAGGCGACGTCGCCACGCTGAAGCTCGCCGACCCCGGCTCGCCGACGCTGGTGCAGGACAAGGACGACAAGAGCGCGCTCTACGTGCTGATGCCGATGCGGGTGTGAGGGACGTGTTCCCTCACGGACCCCAAGCAATCCCTCATGAACCAGGCGCGATGCACGTTGCTGCGCCCTCTCCCCTTGCGGGAGAGGGCAGCTCTGCTATCGACCAAGACCTCACTCGGGTGAGGGGGCCTCTCGCAGCACTTCCTATGCCGAGACAACCCCTCACCCGCCGCCGCTTCGCGACGGCACCCTCTCCCGCAAGGGGAGAGGGTGAAGCCACCGCGCCCCACCGACATTCAGAATGAACGCCGATGCCGCGCGACCCGCATCATCGGCCGACTGCCAAGCATCTTCGCCAGTTCGCGAAGAACATGCGGCACGAGCCGACGGATGCGGAAGCGGCCATGTGGCGTTTGCTGAGGGATCGACGGCTATCGGCCTACAAATTTCGCCGACAGGTTCCGATCGAGAACTACATCCTTGACTTCGTCTGCTTCGATAAGCAGCTGGTAATCGAGATTGACGGAAGCCAGCACGCAGAATCGCAACGTGATGCTGCTCGTGACACCGTACTTTCCGCCGAGGGTTTCGCCATAGCGCGCTACTGGAACAATGACGTGCTGCAGCAACCCACTTCTGTGTTGGAAGACATCCTTGCAAAGCTTGCCGGGCGGTAAGATACCCCTCACCCGTCGCCTCACTTCGTGAGGCGCCACCCTCTCCCACAAGGGGAGAGGGGAAGAATCGCGTCCATGACGAAGAACCGATGACCCCCTCCCGCATTCAACGCCTGACGCTGACGCATTTTCGCAATTACCGGGCGGCGGGGCTCGAGACGGCGGCTGACATGGTGGCGCTAGTCGGGCCGAACGGGGCCGGCAAGACCAATTGCATCGAGGCGATCTCGTTCCTGTCGCCGGGCCGCGGCTTGCGGCGCGCGACGCTGGAAGATGTCGCCGACAACCAGGGCGACGGCTCCTGGGCGGTGTCCGCGCAGGTCGAGGGCGCGCTGGGGCTCGCCACGCTCGGCACCGGCATCGACGCGCCACGGGCGGACGCCGCGGTCAGCCGGCGCTGCCGCATCGACCGCGAGCCGGTCAGTTCGGCCACCGCCTTCGGCGACCACATCCGCATGGTGTGGCTGACGCCGGCGATGGACGGGCTGTTCATGGGCGCGGCCTCCGAGCGGCGGCGCTTCTTCGACCGCCTGGTGCTGGCCATCGACAGCGAGCATTCCAGCCGGATCTCCGCGCTCGAACGCTCCCTGCGGTCGCGCAACCGCCTGCTCGAGACGCGCAATTACGACGACCATTGGTGTGATGCGATCGAGCGCGAGACCGCCGAGCTTGCGGTCGCGGTCGCCGCAACGCGCGGCCAGACCGCGGCGCGGCTCACGGGCATGCTCAACGCGCGCGCGCAGGCTTCAGCCTTTCCGTCCGCGCAAATCGCGCTCGACGGCTGGATGGAGAATGCGCTGCTCAACGAGACCGCGACGTCGGTCGAGGACCGCTACCGCCAGATCCTGCGCGACAACCGCCCGCGCGATGCCATCGCCGGCCGCACCACAGACGGCCCGCACCTCACCGATCTCCAGGTGATCTATGCGCCAAAGAGCATGCCGGCGCGCGATGCCTCGACCGGCGAGCAGAAGGCGCTGCTGATTGGCCTCGTGCTGGCGCATGCGAGCCTGGTCGCCGAGATGACCGGCATCGTGCCGCTGCTGCTGCTCGACGAGGTCGTCGCGCATCTCGATCCGAACCGGCGCGCGGCGCTGTTCGAGGAGCTGCGCAAGCTCGGTGCGCAGGTGTGGCTGACCGGCGCCGACCCCGCCGCCTTTGCCGACATTGGCGCAGGCGGCGACGTCTTTGACGTCGAGAGCGGACGAGTCTCGGCCCGGCATTAGACCTCGCATTGAACCCGACCGTTTTCCGCCACGACTAGTTGCCAGAGGCCGCGCCGACGGTGTCGCAGCCGTTACCCATCGCGCGATGACACGATGCGCGACATTCCTGGAGAGTGAGATGCGGACGGTAAGGCCCGGGGCGCAAGCCCCGGCACGATGGCGGGCGTTCGCGTGCGGCCTCGTCTTCCTCGCAAGCTGCATGCTCGCAGCAAGCGCCAGCGCCTGGGTGCCGCATCTGTCGCCGCTGTTCGCGTCGGCGCTCACGCCGGACCCCGCTGCCAAGCTGCCCGCGCCGACCCGTTACAGCTACCGAGGAACGCACACCACCGTCGTCAAGGGCGTTGAAACGCCGCTCCGCACAAGGCTGGAGGCCACCGTGCCCGCCGAGCTCGGCGACGTCCTCGCCTTCTACCGCACCGAGCTCAGCAAGCTCGGCTGGCAGGAGCAGCGCGATGGCGCGGTAGTCTCCGCCGATCACGTCCAGCTCGCCTTCGCCTCCCCGCTCGGACCTGGCATGCTGGCGCTCGACCGCAAGGACGCCAGCACCGCCGTCAATCTCGTGCAGAAGAACGCATCTGTCGCGGCAAATGCCAACGTGATGCCCCAGCCCGGCCAGGCCAAGCTGGTGTTCTCCAATATCAGCGAAACGGAAGCCACGCTCACGATCAACGACCAGACCATCAAGCACGCCGCCGGCGCCTACGCGGTTTCGCTGGATCTGCAGCCCGGCAAATATTCCTACGAGGTGAGCGTGCCGGGCCATCCAGCCACGACGAACATCCTCAACTTCGCCGTCGGCGATACCTGGGAGCTTACGGTCGGGCGCGACGGAGAGGCGTGGTCGCCGCTCCTGCTGTATTGAACCTCACGGGTTTCTGCCGCGACTTCTCGTCTGAGGCCGCGTCGACGGTGTCGCAGCCTGCAAATGCGCATGCCCGAGCCGGGCGCGATATCCTGGAGACGTGACGATGTCGATGATCCCGCGCGGGACGCAAGTCCCGGCACGATGGCAGCTGCTTGCCTGCGGCCTTGTCCTGATGGCGAGCTGCTCGATCGCGGCCGCCGCCGACGGAGGCATCGTCGACGTCCATGCGCTGCCGCAGCTCGAAGGCGCGGTGGAAGACACCTCGCGTCCCGATCCCTACCGCGTCGAATACCGCATGCCGACGCCGGAAGCCGTAACATCGCCGGCGGTGAAGAAACTCCTCAGCGCCGACGGCTGGGTGCCCTATGTGAGGCCCCTGGAGGAGAAGAGCACCACACTGAACTTCAAGAAGGGACGGCTGGGCCTATCGGTCTATCTCACGCAGGGCCTCGGCCGGCCCGACCAGTCCGTGGTCCACTACTCGACCGACCGGATCTACGGGAACGTGCCGTTTCCCGACGGCGCGAGCGACATCATGTTCGATGGGACAAGGCCCTATCTCGGTTGCATCGCGCCCAGCGCGCTCGATGCAACGTCGGATTTCTACGCCAGCCAGATGGCCGCGATCGGCTGGCAGAAGCTCACGCCGGAAACGGCAGCGCGCTGGACGAGCAGCCTGGATGAAACCGTTCCCAACGGACTGCGCGCCTTCTACGCACACCCTGACAGCAAGGAAGGCGGCTTCTACCAGCAGAAGCCGGTCATGGTGACGCTGACGCGCCGCGACGACGGCCGCACCAATGTGGACATCCGCGTCGCGCCCTTCGCCTTGCCGAGCGAGCTCAAGGCCGATGGCGATCTCGCCGGGCTACCGCGGCCGAATCCGACCAAGACGGCCAGGAGCCTCGGCAGCGCAAGCTCCAACAAGCGCGAGATGTCGGCCGCCGTGATGGCCGAGCTGCCCGCCGTGCTCGCCTTCTATCACCGCGAGCTCGCCGCGCGCGGCTGGCAGGAGGATGGCAGCGCACCGCTCGCGCCCGGCGACGAGATCGCGATCAAGATCTCCAACACTGATGAAACCGGCGTGCTGCGGCTCGGCCGCAAATACGATTTCACGATGGTCAGCCTGACCGCGCAGGTGAAGGACTCCGCGCTTGCCGCTCGCGCCAAGGCGAAGAAGGAGGCCGACGACAAGTTCTTCAGCGATGCCGCGGCAGCCGCACAGAAGGTCATCGCCGCCGACGAGGCCCGCCGCAAGGTGCAGGCCGCCGCGCTCTCCGATACGCCGCTCAACGCGCTCGCCGACAGCAAGACGCCGGTGCCGCTGCCCGAGACCGCCGAAGGCGTGAAGTTCGAAGGCGGCGACGGCCGGCTCGAATTCTCTTCCACCTCGAGCGTGAAGGCGCTCGGCACCTTCTACCGCGCATCGCTGAAGAACGCGGGCTGGAAGGAGCAGCCTTCCGTCATCAACCAGCCCAACATGGCAGTGATGGAATTCTCCAAGGCCGGCAAGTCGATCTCGATGACCGTGATGCAGATGGGCCCGAAGGTGAATGTCAGCGCCAACGGCACCGGCCTGGTCGTGGCCGCAGCGAAACCGGTTGAGACCAAATCCGCAGAAGCAAAGCCGATCCAAGCCAAATCGACCGAGCCGCTCAAGCCCGATCCCGACGCGGCCCTGCCGGTACCGACGCAGCGTAGCTCAAGCGGGGTCAGCTCCACCAAATTCCCGGGCAGCGACCAGTCGTTCCGCAAGGAGCTTGAAGCCAGCATTCCGGCTGAGCTCTCGGATGTCCTCGCCTTCTATCGCGCAGAGCTCACCAAGCGCGGCTGGCAGGAAAAGACTGACGGCACGACGGTCACCGCCGAGCGGGCGGAGCTGGCGTTCACCTCGCCGGAGGGTCCGGCCATGCTGAAGCTCGGCCGCGCCAGGGAGGAGACAACGGTCAGCCTAGTGCAGCGGAATCCGCAGGCAGCGGCCAAGGCCGACATCATGCCCAAGGCGGGCCAGGCCAGGCTGATGCTCGGCAATATCGGGCCGAAGGAGGCCTCGCTGACGATCAACAAGCAGACCATCAAGATCGCAGCCGGCGCCGGCGGCCCGCAATCGCCGAAAGGCCCGATGCTCGATCTGCCGCCCGGCAAGTATCAGTACGCGCTGCGCCTGCCCGGACAGCCCACTCGCAACGAGACCCTGACCGTAGCCGCCGGCGACGCCTGGGGCCTCCTGGTGGGGCCGACCGGCGAGGTGCTTCCGCTCCAGATGTATTGATCCCGCCGCCTGTGCCTGTAACGGCCAGGTTGTGAACCTGTCCGGTTCATGGGGCGACTAGTCGCTGGAGGCGGCGACTGTGTCGCAGCCGCTGCATGGCGCGAAGATCACAACGCGCGACATCCCTGGAGAGTGAGCATGACGACGGTAAGGCGCGGGACGAAGGTCCCGGCACGATGGCGGCTGTTCGTGTGCGGCCTCGCTCTTCTCGCAGGCGGCCTGGTCGCCGCAAGCGCCGGTGGATGGATGCACCGATCACCGCAAACTTCGGCCGCACTCACACCGGCGGATCCCGACGCCGACATGCCGGTGCCGAAGCAACACAGCTCCTCCAGCTCCAACACCACCCATGTGACCGGCATCGCAATCCCGCTGCGGGTCGGACTGGAAGCCCATGTGCAGGCCCAGCTCAGCGATGTGCTCGCCTTCTACCGCAGGGAGCTCGCGAAGCGTGGCTGGGAGGAAGGGCCAGATGGCGCTGAGATTGCCGCCGATCATGTGCAGCTCGCCTTTGCCTCCCCCAAGGGGCCGGCCACACTGAAGCTTGGCCGCGCGAAGGGCGAGACCATTGTCAGCCTGGTGCAGCGGAATACGGAGGCCGCGGCCAAGGCCAACTTCCTGCCGATGCCCGGACAGGCGCGGTTGATATTCGGCTATCTCGTGCCGGACGTGGCTTCGCTCATGATCAACGATCAGACCGTCAAGATCGCGGGCGGCGTCAATCACCCGCAAACGCTGGATCTGCCGCCCGGCAAATATTCCTACAAGCTAGTCGTGTCGGGCTATCCGTTGCGCACCGATACCATCACCGTGGCCACAGGCGAGGCCTGGTCCCTCAGCTTTGACGACGATAAGAAGCCGGATCAGATCTACTGACCCCGGTGGCCTGTTCCGGAGCACCACAGTGCCCGGGAACGCGCTCCTCTGCGCCCCGCAAAATCCACGCCTTCAAGGGCCAAAAACACCCCCTCGAATCGCCCTTTTCACGAGCCCCGGAATCGGCCCTCCGACGCCTTGAAAACCGGCCCAAAAATCCTATCTGATCAAAGGGTTGCCGGAGGATACTTTGCGCTAGGCGCAAGCGGTCTTTCATGGCACAAATAGCCTGCAAATCAGCGCCTTTTGCGCGGCTGATTCGGGCGACATCTCGAAGGCCTCTCATGACAGAACCTGCTCGGCAGACACCTGCCGAAAACGAGCCCTCAAATCCGAGCGATTACGGGGCGGAATCGATCCGCGTGCTCAAGGGTCTCGACGCCGTCCGCAAGCGCCCGGGCATGTATATCGGCGACACCGACGACGGCTCGGGCCTGCACCACATGGTCTACGAGGTCGTCGACAACGCGATCGACGAAGCGCTGGCGGGCCATGCCACGCGCGTCGACGTCGTGCTCAATGCCGACAATTCCGTCACGGTGCGCGACGACGGCCGCGGCATTCCCGTCGACATCCACAAGGGCGAAGGCATCTCGGCGGCCGAGGTCATCATGACCCAGCTCCATGCCGGCGGAAAGTTCGACCAGAATTCCTACAAGGTCTCCGGCGGCCTGCACGGCGTCGGCGTCTCCGTCGTCAACGCACTGTCGAGCAAGCTCGGCTTGCGCATCTGGCGCGACGACAAGGAGCACTACATCGAGTTCGCCCATGGCGATGCGGTCGCGCCGCTGAAGGTGGTCGGCGACGCACCGGGCCGGCGCGGCACCGAGGTGACGTTCCTGGCCTCGCCCGAGACCTTCAAGAACATTGAATATGATTTCGCCACGCTCGAGCATCGCCTGCGCGAGCTCGCCTTCCTCAATTCCGGCGTCAACATCATCCTCTCCGACATGCGCCACGCGGTCGAGAAGCGCGAGGAGATGCACTATTCCGGCGGTGTCGAGGAATTCGTCAAATATCTCGACCGCAACAAGAAGGCGATCGTGCCGGCGCCGATCATGGTGCGCGCGGAAGCCAACGGCATCGGCGTCGAGGCCGCACTGTGGTGGAACGACAGCTACCACGAGAACGTGCTGTGCTTCACCAACAACATCCCGCAGCGTGACGGCGGCACCCATCTCGCCGGTTTCCGCGGCGCGCTGACGCGCCAGGTCAACGGCTATGCCGAGGCCAATGCGAAGAAGGAAAAGATCGCGCTGACCGGCGACGACTGTCGCGAAGGTCTCACCGCCGTGCTGTCGGTGAAGGTGCCCGATCCGAAATTCTCGTCGCAGACCAAGGACAAGCTGGTGTCCTCGGAAGTGCGTCCCGTGGTCGAGAACGTCCTCAACGAGGCGCTCCAGGCCTGGTTCGAGGAGCACCCCTCGGAAGCCAAGATGATCGTCGGCAAGGTGATCCAGGCGGCAGCTGCCCGCGAAGCTGCGCGAAAAGCGCGCGAGCTCACGCGCAAGAGCCCGCTCTCGGTCTCCTCACTGCCCGGCAAGCTCGCCGACTGCCAGGAAAAGGACCCGGCGAAATCCGAACTCTTCATCGTCGAGGGCGACTCGGCAGGCGGCAGCGCCAAGCAGGGCCGCAACCGCGAATTCCAGGCGGTTCTGCCGCTGCGCGGCAAGATCCTCAACGTGGAGCGCGTCCGTCCCGACAAGATGCTGTCGTCGGAGCAGATCGGCACGCTGATCACCGCGCTCGGCACCGGCATCAGCGACGAGTTCTCGGTCGAGAAGCTGCGCTATCACAAGATCATCGTGATGACGGACGCCGACGTCGACGGCGCACACATCCGCACGCTGCTGCTGACCTTCTTCTACCGGCAGATGCGCGACATCATCGACGGCGGCTATCTCTATATCGCCCAGCCGCCGCTCTATAAGGTCTCACGCGGCAAGTCCGAGCAGTACCTGAAGGACGAACGGGCGCTGGAAGACTATCTGATCGACGCCGGCCTCGATGATTGCGTCTTCATCCCCGGCACCGGCGGCGACCGCACCGGCCGCGATCTGCGCGCGCTGGTCGAGGACGCCCGCGTCGTCCGCAGCATCCTGCGCAATCTGCACAGTCGCTATAACCGCAAGGTCATCGAGCAGGCCGCCATCACCGGCGTGCTGAACAAGTCGGTCTACGGCAATCCCGAGAACGCCACGGCCGCGGCGCAGTACATCGCGACCCGGCTGGACAACCAGGCCGAGGAGGTCGAGCGCGGCTGGGTCGGGCAATTCGTCGAGGGCCAGGGATTTGTGTTCGAGCGCACCGTGCGCGGCGTCAAGGAAGCGGCCATCATCGACGACGCGCTGCTCGGCTCCGCCGAGGCCCGCAAGCTCGATGAGTACGCGCCAAAGCTCCAGGACGTCTATGCCCGCTCCGGCAGGCTGCGGCGGAAAGACAGCGAGCATGTGGTCCACGGCCCCTCGGACCTGTTCGAGGCAGTCACCGATTCCGGCCGCAAGGGCATCTCGCTGCAGCGCTACAAAGGTCTCGGCGAGATGAACCCGGAGCAGCTCTGGGAGACGACGCTCGACACCGACGTGCGCTCGCTCTTGCAGGTGAAGGTCAAGGAGGTCGACGAGGCCGACGACATCTTCACCAAGCTGATGGGCGACGTGGTCGAGCCGCGCCGCGACTTCATCCAGGAACATTCGCTGAGCGCGACGATCGATATCTGAGGGCAGTTGGCTTTGATCTGCTAGCCAAGCACTCGCTGCAACCTCTCCCGCTTGCGGGGGAGGTCGGCGTGTCGCGCCGGGTGGGGGCTCTCTCCTCTGGGGGACAGTCTCTGCAGATCTCGACAATCCCACCGTGGAGAGACCCTCTCCCCAACCCTCCCCCGCAAGCGGGGGAGGGAGCGCACCACCGTCATCGCAACACCGTCCCCTGAACCTCACCACCCGCCATCGCGACGAAACGGCATGAACCCCAGCGGCCAATTCCGGCCGGGAAATGTCGTGGCCATGACCAGCTCTGCAACCACCAGCCCTGCTCTCCCCTCCCGCCGTCTCGGCGTGATCGGCAGCATCATTGGCGTGCTGGCGCTGATTGCGGCCGTTCTGCCGCACTGGGTCATACCCGTGATCTATCCGCCGCCGCCGGCGGACAAGGTGATTGTCGACACCGGCCATCGCCTGAAGGATCGCCTGATCGCACGGGTCAAGGGCGTCGAGTACCAGGCGCCGCCGCGCGAGAAATCGACGGGAAGCCAGCTTCGGGAGGCATCCTCGATCGGCGCGATCTCGCTCGGCCTGCTCGCCATCCTGTTCTCCGTCCTCGCGCTCGTGTTTCGCGAGGAGAGGCTCCTCGCCGGTGTCGCGGCCGCACTCGGGAGCGGCGCCATCGCCATCGAGATCTCCTTCCTGGCCATGGGCGTGCTGATGCTGATCGTCATCCTATATGTGGTGGCGAACATCATCGGTCTGTTCTGACCCGCCGCACGCTACGAGCTCCCATCCTCATCCTGGGGAGCCCGCGATAGCAGGCGTCTCGAAGGATGGCGGCGGGCGAGAGCCGGGCCTCTATGGTTCGAGACGCGCGTTCCGCGCTCCTCACCATGAGGAGTTGGCAGCCTCCTCGGGGCCACCAACCCCGGCCGCCGCAATTGCTCCCGCGCTCAATTCTCTGTAGTTTCCGCCCGAAACAGCCCCACCCAACAGGACAGCGAGAACCCCGTGGCGCCCATCCAGTACATTGTCGAGGGCGGTCACCGGCTCTCGGGCTCGATCGAGCCGTCCGGCAACAAGAATTCGGCGCTGCCGATCATCGCAGCCGCCCTGCTCACCGAGCATCCGGTGACGCTGGAGAACGTGCCGCGGATCCGCGACACCGAGACGCTGGTCGAGCTGATCCGCTCGGTCGGCGCGGCGGCGGAATGGACCGCCCGCAACACGCTGCACATCCACGCCAAGAGCATCCGCGCCGCCGACCTCGACCCCGAGCTCTGCGTGCGCATCCGCGCCTCGATCCTGCTCGCGGGCCCCCTGCTCGCCCGCTGCGGCGAAGTGATGCTGCCGCCGCCCGGCGGCGACGTCATCGGCCGCCGCCGCCTCGACACCCATGTGCTCGCGCTCGAACAACTGGGCGCCAAGGTCACCGCCACCGACCGGCTCGAATTCCGCGCGGCAAAGCTCGCCGGTGCTGACGTGTTCCTGGACGAGCCGAGCGTCACCGCAACCGAAAACGCGCTGGTCGCAGCCGTCGCAGCCGACGGCGTCACCCATTTGCGCAACGCGGCCTCCGAGCCGCATGTGCAGGACCTCGCCAATTTCCTGGTCGCGCTCGGCGCGCGAATCGAGGGCATCGGCACCAACACCATGATCGTGCATGGGCCGGCGACGCTGGGCGCCACGACCTACCGGATCCAGCCCGACCATATCGAGGTCGGCTCGCTGATCGGGCTTGCGGCTGTCACGCGCTCCCCGCTTCGCATCGTGCGCGCCGGCGTCGAGCATCTGCGCTCGATCCGCATGGGATTCGAGCGGCTCGGTATCGTCTGCCGCATCGAGGGCGACGATCTCATCGTGCCCTCGAACCAGACGCTGAAGATCCAGGACGATTTCGGCGGCCACGTGCCGAAGCTGGAAGACCAGCCCTGGCCGGCCTTCCCGGCCGATCTGATGTCGATCGCGATCGTCACCGCCACGCAATGCGACGGCGTGATCCTGATGTTCGAGAAGATGTTCGAATCGCGGATGTTCTTCGTCGACAAGCTGATCGCCATGGGGGCGCGAATTGTTCTCTGTGATCCGCATCGCGCCATCATCGCCGGCCCCAGCCGCCTGCGCGGCGCATCGATGATCTCGCCCGACATCCGCGCCGGCATGGCGATGCTGCTCGCCGCGGTCTGCGCCGAGGGCACCTCCACGATCAACAACGCCGACCAGATCGAGCGCGGCTACGAGCGCATCGACGAACGCCTGAACGCGCTCGGCGCGAAGATCAGGCGCGTGCCTGAAAGGAAGGGCTGAGAAGCTTCTTCCTTCTTCCCTTGTGGGAGAGGGGAAGAGACACGAGCCATGTTTTCGACGTGCGGCTGTGCTATTGCAACCGCCATGCTCGACACCGTCCAGCCTCGTCCGCAGCCGCAAGCCGGCGTGCCGCAAGACCATCTCGCCGAAGAGTTCGTCGAGACGCTGCGGCTGGCCGTGCCGATGATGCTGACGCAGCTCGGGCAGATCGCGATGATCACGACCGATCTCGCGCTGATCGGGCGGCTCGGCGAGGATGCGGTCGCAGCCGCCGCGCTGGCGCATACGGTTTATTTCGTCAGCTTCACCTTCGGGCTCGGATTGATGGCCGCGGTGTCGCCGCTGGCCGCGCAGGCGTTCGGCGCCGGCGACGTCAAGCGCATCCGCCGCTCGCTGCGCGCCGGCCTCTGGGTCGCACTCCTGATCTCGCTGCCGATGATGGCCTCGCCGCTCTATGGCGAGCGCATCCTGCTGGCGCTCGGGCAGGCGCCGCAATCGGCCGCGCTCGCGCAGCGCTATCTGAACGGGCTGGCCTGGGGCATCGCGCCGGCGCTCGGCTTCATCGCCTTGCGCAGCATGATGAGCGCGGTGAACCGGCCGCAGCCGCCGCTGTGGATCACCATTGCGGCGATCCCCGCCAACGCGGCGCTGGTCTTTTGCCTGATCCACGGCCTGTTCGGCCTGCCGGAGCTCGGCCTGTTCGGCGCGGGGCTTGCGACCACGCTCGTCAATCTCGGCACCTTCCTCGCCGTGCTCGCCATCGCCGCATGGCGAAAGCCATTCGCGGACTACCGCCCGCTCGCCCATCTGTGGCGGATCGACTGGCCCCTGATGCGACAGCTCATCGCGGTCGGCGCACCGATCTCGTTTTCCCTGCTGCTGGAATATGGCCTGTTCTCGTCCGCCGCGCTGCTGATGGGATTGATCTCGACCACGGCGCTTGCCGCGCACCAGATCGCGCTCCAGATCACGGCCGTGCTGTTCATGGTCCCACTTGGTATCGGCATGGCGGCGACGGTCCGGGTCGGCCATGCTTTCGGCCGCGACGACCCGGCCGCGGTGAGGCGCGCGGGCCTCGTCGCGGCCGTGCTTGGAATAGCGTTGGTCTCGGCCCTGACCGTTGCCATCATCCTCGGCCGCTACGAGCTCGGACGGCTGTTCTTCGGGAGCAGCGAGGCCAGCGCGGCCACTGTCGAGCTGACGGCGAACCTGCTGCTGGTCGGCGCGACGTTCTTCATCGCCGACGGCCTCCAGACCATCATGGCCGGCGCGCTGCGCGGCATCAACGATACAAGGATGACGTTGCTGTTCGCAGCGATCGGCTATTGGTGCGTCGCCTTTCCCATCGCCTGGGTGCTGGCCTTCAATGCCGGGCTCGGCGCGGTCGGCGTCTGGATCGGGTTCTCGACCGGCACGTTCGTCTATGCCGGGCTCCTGATCTTGCGCTTCCGCATGCTGACGCGCAGACTGGCGGGATGATCGGGATCATGGAGCCGGTGCGATGACCCTGTCGGTCGACCTCTTCTACTCCTACCGCAGTCCCTTCAGCTATCTGGCACTGCCGAAGACGCTCAAGCTCGTCGAAGAGTACGATCTCGCGGTGAATTTGCGGCCGGTCTATCCGCTCGCCGTCCGCGTGCCCGGCTTCTTCAAGAAGGCCAGCCCGAACTTCATTCGCTATGTGGTGCTCGACAGCACGCGCGTGGCGCAGCACGAGGGCATCCCGTTCCGCTTTCCGAGACCCGATCCGATCGTGCAGGACAAGACGACGTTCGATGTCGCGGCCGAGCAGCCCTACATCCACCGCCTGACCCGGCTGGGCGCCATGGCCCAGCTCGAAGGCCGCTCGCTCGCATTCACCGATGCGATCGCGCGCGTGCTGTGGGACGGCTCGGTGGCGGGATGGAACGAAGGCGATCACCTCGCGCGCGCCGCGAAGGCGGCCGGCTTCGATCTCGCCGCGATGGATGAAGCGATCAGCGCCGACCCCGATCGCTACGAGCGGGTGATCGCCGAGAACGAGAAGAACCATGCCGCCTCCGGTCATTGGGGCGTGCCGACCTTCGTGTTCGAGAGCGAGCCGTTCTTCGGCCAGGACCGCATCGATCTGCTGGTCTGGCGCATGCAAAGCAAGGGCCTGACGAAGCGCCAGACATGAACCGGTTTCGCCAAGGCGGCGACTGAGACGTGGCGCCCCGATGCCGGCGGCGCGTTCGGAGGTCGCATGTATCTGGCAAAGTTCTTCCACCGCGCACCCGGCGATGACGATCGCGAATTGATGCTGGTCCCGGGCAGCGATCCCATGGTGATCGGCGTTCATATGAACTGGAAGGGTGATCCCGACGCGAACGAATTTCTGCGCAAGGAATTTCCTGACATCGCCGGCGCCGCCGCAGCCTTCCGCCGCCATGTCGCCAAGCTTGTCGCGGCCGGCTATGTCGAGACGGATCATACCAACTACACGCTGCGCGACCTCGGGCCCAGTCCGCAAGCCAAGCCGGACTGGCAGAAGGGGCTCGATGAGCTGATGATCCTGGCGCTCAGCGCGCCGATGGCCGAGCAGGCCGCGCAGCTCGACGCGCTCACGGGCACGCCGGCCGAACACGAGCCGCTTTATCTCTGGCACGCCGCCCGCCGCGGCAAGGCCGCCGGTGAAGATCTCGCACAGGCGGTGCGCTTTGCAGAACAGGCGCGCGATACGCTCGTTGCGCGGCGCGCTGCCGGGCAGCCGCATTATGCGTGGTCCATCTACGAGGGCGATCTCGAAGGGCGCATCCTGGAATTGTTGAGCGACGTCTATCTTCAGGCCGACAATCCCGAGGCATCACTGAAGACGATCGAGCATCTTTGCAAAGCCGCCCCGAACCACACGCGCATCCTCAAGCGCGCCGAGCTGCTCTGCGGCTATTTTCCCGAGCGGCGCGAAGAAGCCTTCGACGACGCCTATCAATGGTCGCGGTTCGGCGGCTATGAGGACATCATGGCGTTTCCCGGCTATGCCGAATATGAAGCACGGCGCAAGGCGGCAACATCAAGCAAAGGCTGGCGCTGGAAACCCGGTACGCCGGCGAGCGAAGCGGACGTGAGCAAAGCGGAGCAGGCGCTCGGCGTCCGGCTCCCCGATGACTACCGCAAGTTCCTGCTGACGCGCGGCGAGACCGAATTGCTGGTGCGGCTGCCCGAATCATCGTCCGAGCTTCGCTTCTATGCGCCTGATGAACTCGCCACGCAGCTTCGCAATGTCCTGGACTTCATTGCCCATTCCGAGGACGAGCTCGAAGAGGCCTGCGCCTATTTTCGAAAAGAATACGGCGTCTCGCTGAAACATCTGGTGCCGGTTGCCGAGCCGTCGCAGCTCAGCCGTTGCCTGCTGCTCCATGTCGAGCCCGGCGACCGCTATGGCCGGTGCTTTCAGTGGGACCATGACGGCGCGTGGGAGCTGGAGCAGCCGCAGCCGAGTCTTGACGTTGCGCTGAAGGCGCTGACCGATGGCATCGAGCGGCGCGACGCAACGCAACTCGCGTTCTTCGATCTGTAGCTAGATTTATTCCGCCACGCGCGCGGACTTGTCGGTCGAGGCTTCCGACCATTCGCCGACGACGCGATCGAGATCGCAGAGGTTCTGGTGCATCTGCTCCAGCGAGAAGCCGATGGCGAAGAAGCGCTCGGCGGTGTCGCCGGGCTGGCCGCGAATCAGGCCGTCATGACGGACGGCGGCAACGGCCTCGGCATAATGCTGGAGCGCGACGTGGACGGGATGGATCGCTGGCGCGCCGGCGCCCTCGCGCAAGGCAGCGGCGGCGGAGCGAAGGAACCGCGCGATCACGGTCGAGACTTCCGTCAGCGGGGCTGCAAGCCGCATCTGCACCTCGGCCGGCAGCGGCACCACCGTGGCACGGCCGATCATCACGACGTCATGGCGCAAGCGCAGCACAGTGCGCAGCAGCGGGCCGGTGTCGGGTCCGCTCGACAGTCGCGCGGAGCGCTCACGCTCGGCTTCGGCGCCGATGGCATTCATACCGACCATTGCCGTGCCGATGCCGTCCTGGATCCGGTGCAGCGCGTCGTTGTCGCGGCCGCGCGTGAGCCCCGCGAGCAGTTCGGTGAAGGCATCCGCGATCAGCTCGAGCAATGTGGCCGCGCTGGCGCGGATCTGCCGCACCGCGCGCGACGGCAGCACCAGGAATGAGACCAGCAGGCCAGTGATGGCGCCGACCCCGACCTCGCTGACGCGGTCGATCGCCGACGCCAAGGGATCGGAATGATGCATGGTCGGAACCAGCAGCACAATGATGGCGGTCACCGTGGCGGCGTTGAGGCTAGGATTGATCGCCGCCACGAAGGCGAGCGGCGCGACCGCAAGCACCAGCAGCCCCAACAGGCCCGCCTCGGTGGAATAAGGGATCAGGATCGCGATGGCGCCGCCATAGAGGGCACCGCCGATGGTGCCGAGCACGTAGTCGCGCGTCGCCTTCAGCGAGCGGCCGACGCTCATTTGCGTCACGATCAGCGAGGTCAGGACGGCCCAGAGCGGCAAGAGCAGATGCAGCGCGGTGGCGATCGCATAGGCCGCCACCGCGGCCACCGTGACCCGGATCGCCAATCCGAGTTGCGTCCGCCGCGACCGAATCCGGTCGAACAGCCGTTTTGCAAATGCCATCGTCAGAAGTCCCGATCCTTTTGAAGCCAGGCAAAAGCATGGCTGATGCCCGCGGCCCCAAGGCCGCTTGAAAGGCCAAATCAGCCCGCCTAACTTGCGCGCCAAAACGAGGAAACACGATGGCTCACGAAACCGCAACGCTCGCCGCCTATGTCGTCAATCTGAAATACCAGGATATTCCGGCGGAGGTGCTGGATCGCGCCAAGGTGCTGACGCTGGACTTCCTCGGCAGCGCCATCCGGGCCCGCAGCGAGGCGGAATCCACCCCCTCGATCCTGAAGATGCTGGAAGCGCTCGCGCTCGACACCAAGGGCGAGTCCACCGTGTTCGGCGACAGCAAGACCTGGACGCCCGCGGTCGCCGCCCTCCTCAACGGCGCGCTCGGCCATTCCCTCGACTTCGACGACACCCACGCGGATTCCTCGCTGCATCCGAGCGCGCCGGTGGTTCCGGCCGCCTTCGCCGTCGGCGAAATGGTCGGCGCGTCGGGCCGCGACGTGCTGACCGCGATCGTCGCGGGCTATGAGGTCTGCTGCCGGCTCGGCAACGCGCTCGACCCGACCTCGCATTATGCGCGCGGCTTCCATCCGACCGCGACGGCCGGCACCTATGGCGCGGCCGCCGCCGCCGGCAAATTGTTCGGCCTGTCCGAGCAGCAGATCATCGCCGCCTTCGGCGTCTCCGGCAGCCAGGCCGCGGGCTCGCTGCAGTTCCTGGTCAACGGCGCCTGGAACAAGCGCTACCAGGTCGGCGCCGCCGCGATGAATGGCGTGATCGCCGCGACGCTGGCGCGCAACGATTTCGTCGGCGCGACCGAATCGGTCGAGGGCAAGCACGGCCTGCTCGCCGGCTACACCGACGATGCGCATCCCGACAAGGCCGTGGCCGAACTCGGCAAGACCTACGAGACGATGAAGATCGGCGTCAAACCGTATCCGAGCTGCCGCTACACCCATGCGGCGATCGACGCGCTGATCGCGATGCGGCGCGAGCACAATCTGACGCCGGATCAGGTCAAGCGCGTCGAGATCGGTTTGCATCGGAACGGCATCACGCTGACCGGCGATGCCGCGACCAAGCGGCATCCGACCTCGATCGTCGGCGGCCAGTTCTCGATGTTCTTCACCGGCGCGCTCGCGCTCGACCAGGGCTCGTTCGGCTGGGACGACTACAACCGCCTTGGGGACGCCGCCATCGACGCGCTCGCCGAAAAGTTCGACGTGGTGCAGGACGACCGCCTCGAAGTCGGCCGCACCCATCCCTTTGGCGCGCGCGTCAGCATCACCACGGACGATGGCGTGCATGAGCGGCTCTATGCTGATCCCTCGGGCGAGCCGAATTCTTTCCCCGATGCGCAGGCGATGCAGCAGAAGTTTCTGACGCTGGCGCGCCCGGTGCTGAACGCGCGCGCGGAGAAGTTTGCGGACGCGATCATGACGCTGGAGCGGTTCGACCGCGTGGCAAAGGCCACGGAGCTGGGGAGGTAGGAGTCGCTTACCCTCCCCTGGAGGGGGAGGGTCGGCACGCGATCGAGCGAAGCGAGATTGCGTGACGGGGTGGGGTGATCTCTCCACTCGGGCACTGTTCGTCGCGGAGAGACCATCACCCCACCCCGCTCGGGCTGCGCGCGATCGACCCTCCCCCTCCAGGGGAGGGTAAGAAAGAACTCAATCCACCCCCGCCATTGTCCCCTTCTCGCGCGTTACCGCCACCACATCCCGCACCAGATCGAACACGCCGTCCGCTTCCGGCGGCCAGTTCGGCGAGCGGCCCAGCCGCACGATCACAAGCCGCTCCGACGGGATAACGATCGTGTACTGCCCGATCGTGCCCTTGGCGAAGAAGGCATCGCGCGGCCAGCCGTGCTCCACGCGGAAATTCGCGCCAAAGCTGTCGCCCCGGTTGGTCCAGAAGCCGGCGCCGATGCCGACCCAGGCATTCGGCGTGGCTGACGCCGCGTAATTCACCCAGCCCTCGGGGAGGATACGCTTGCCGCCGGCGACGCCGTCATTGAGATAGAGCTGACCGAAACGCGCCCAGTCGCGCGCGGAGGCCAGCATCTCGCTCGATCCCTCGATCGTGCCGGCGCCGTCGAGCTGGAGCGTGACGTGGCGCATGCCGAGCGGCGCAAACAACTCACGGCGCGCGAAGCGCAGTGCGTCGGCAGGATTGCCGCCGGCGGCGTTGCGGATCAGGTGCGCGAGCATGATGGTGTTGCCGTCGTGATAATTCCACACCGTGCCCGGCGCGATCGCAAGCGGAATGCTCGCGGCATAGGCGGCCATGTCGTCCTCGATGAATTTCATGCGATTGACCGGTTCGAAGGCGGAGCCGAGCGAAGCCTGCAGCGAGCTGCCGAGCGCGAGGCCCGCGGTGTGGCGCAGCAGCTGGTCGACGGTGATGGCGTGGCGGGGATCGTCCGGATTTGTCCACGCGGCGACCGGCGCAGGGCCGTCGAGCTTGAGCTTGCCCTGGCGCACGAGAATGCCTGTTAGCGCCGAGATCACCGACTTCGTCATGGAGAAGCCGAGCAGCGGCGTCTCCGGCCCGACACCATCCGCATAACGCTCGGCGATGACGCGGCCCGACTTCATGACGACGATGGCGCGGGTGCGGCGATAAGGCGGTTGCGCGGGTTCGGTGAAGGCGCGATCGAGTGCGGCCGATAGCCCCTCGCTTTGCGGCGGCACGATCGAAGGTCCCGCGATCTCGGGGAGCAATGCGGGTTGCTTGTCCTCCGCCGGCGGCGCGACGTCGGCGATATCAGCGCCGTGCTCGAGCGTACAGCCCAGCCCCTCGCGATAGACGGCATGGCTGCGGCCGAGGCTGAACAGCGTCACGGTGACGTCCTTGCGCGCCCGGTCGACCCGGTAGTCCATCGCCCAGGTGATCAGGCTAGTCCCGGGCATCGCGTCGGTGGTCTCGGTGAAGGTGCGCTGCGGATCGAGGCCGGAGACAAATGTCTCGGCGCAGAGGATGTCGGCGAGGAAGCCGGTGGCGACCTGCGGCGCGTTGCGCGCGCGAGCCGCGCCGAATGCGAGGCCGATACAGGCGACGGCGGTGGTGAGGAGGATGATCTTGCGGCGGCGGGTCACGGGCTTTCTCCGGCTTCGGGGAACGTGCCGGGAGGAAGCCGGAGCGGTCGGAGGAGTGCTCGCCGGATTTGGAAAATGGACTGGCTGAAACTGAACCGGGCTGGTCGATTCTGGAATTTCGGCGTGATTAGAAAGGCTTAGAATTTACGCCGCGCTCACCTTCAGCCGCCGGTATTCCGTCGGCGTCACGCCCGTCACCGCCTTGAAGGCCCGGTTGAAGGGACCGAGCGACTGGAAGCCGGCGTCCATCGCGATGGTGATGACGGGGACCTCGGCCTGCGCGGGATCGGCGAGCGCGGCCTTGGCTTCCTCGATCCGGTGGTTGTTCAGGAACACATTGAAATTGCGGTAGCCGAGCCGCTGGTTGATCAGCCGGCGCAGCCTGTATTCGGGAATTTTCAGCCGGCCCGCCAGCACGCCGATGGTGATGTTGTCCTGGCGATAGATCCGCTCGTCCGCCATAAGCCGCATCAGGGCATCGATCAGCTTCTGGTCGGCGGCTTCATCGGTGGCTGCGGGATGGCTCAGAATGACCGCTGGCGTGATTCCCGCGTTCGCCGGAAACAGGTCGGCACCATCGACGCGCATCATCGCGTAGGCGATGGCCGCGACGACGCAGGCCAGCACGCCTGCATTGATGGTGTTGGCGGCATCGCCGACGTCGCTGCCGGCGACGGCAATCTGGAGCAGCGCGTTCAGTCCGCCATAGAGCGCAGCGGCGCAGACGATGAAGACGCGGGCGCGCCGCCGGCGCTCGACCAGGTCGGCCGGCCACGAGGTGATCGTCTGCCCCACCGCGAGCGCGATGAAGCCGAGCACGATCAGATTCACAACGGTGACCGAGAACCGCACGTGGCCGCCCGGCGCGATCCAGACGCACCCGGCGAAGCTGAAGGCCGTCACCAGTCCCCAGACCAACCCGTGCCACCAGCGCAGGCGAAAATCGTCGTCGAACAGCGCGCGCGTGAACAGCCAGAACACCACGATATTTCCGGTCGACAGTGCGATCAGCGGCGCATGCCAGGCCGGCACCAGCGACGTCACTCCGACCGAATAGCTCACCGCATGCGCGGCCGAGCCGAGCGCGAAGGCTGCGCCGAGGCGAGCCGCCAGCACGTTGCGGAAGTCCGAGAACAACGATGCCGCCAACACCAACAGCGGCGCCACGGCGCCGGCGCGAAAGGCAAGTTCGAGATGGGCAAGCAGCATCCGGTCGACCCGATCGCGCACGCGCGCGCGTGACGCGAACCTAGTTCAGATCAAAGACCGATTCAATTTCGCCGGGTCCACGCGGCGCGCGACGTGATCCAGGCGTCGGCCGGCTTGCCGAACAGATCGATCTCGCGCTCCTTCCGGGCTCCCAGGCTGCGCGCCACGCCCTGCGACGGCGTATTCGTGCTCTCGATACAGTGCATGATCTCGTCGATCTCAAAACTGTCGAACACCCAGTCGATCGACGCGCTGGCCGCTTCCACCGCATAACCTTTGCCGCGGAATTCCCTGGCGATGCCCCAACCGACCTCGAAGCCGGGCCAGCCCGGCGGACACCACGGACCAACCCGCCCGATGTAGCTGCCGCTCGATTTCTCCTCGACCGCAAACATGCCGAAGCCGTGGAGCGCCCAGTGCCCGGAGATCACAGCCGCGTTACGCCAGCCGGCAATCTCGGTCGTGACCGGCTTGCCGTCGGCGGCGATGAAGCGGGCGGTGCCGGGATCGGACAGCATCGCGGCGTTCGGTGCAATATCACTCGCGCACCATGGGCGCAGGATCAAATGTTCCGTCTCGATTCTGGGGCCTGAGACCTCGAGCAGCCTGGCGCCTGGCTTGAGCGGTGGGATCATCGGTCTCCTCCCGTTCCCGACATTGTTCTGTTACGATCATACCAGCAAGAAACAGGAGACCAAGATGAGCTGGCAACCCTCGAACGATCCCGTGCTCGGCGATCCCATGTCCTGCGACGCACTCGATCTCGTCATCGTGCCGCGCACCCGCGACCTCGGCGACGGATTCGTGGTGCGGCGCGCGCTGCCGCATGGCAAGCGGCAGATGGTCGGGCCCTTCATCTTCTTCGATCATTTCGGCCCGGTGCAGTTCGTCTCCGGCAAGGGCATGGACGTGCGGCCGCATCCGCATATCGGGCTTGCCACCGTCACCTATCTGTTCGACGGCTCGATCATGCATCGCGACAGCGAGGGCAACGTCCAGGAGATCGCGCCCGGCGCGATGAATCTGATGACCGCCGGGCGCGGCATCGCCCATTCCGAGCGCACCCCGGACGCGCAACGCGCCTCGGGCCAGCAGATGCTCGGCCTGCAAAGCTGGATTGCGCTTCCGGCCGGATCCGAAGAGATCGCGCCGTCGTTCCAGCATTACGGCGCCGGCGATCTGCCGATGATCTCCGAGCGCGATTTTACCGCGCGGGTGATCGCGGGCTCCGCCTTCGGCATCACCTCGCCGGTGACGATGGTCTCGCCCTGGTTCTACACCGAGGTCACGGCGGTCGCAGGCGCCAGCGTGCCGCTCGACCCCGACCACGAGGAGCGCGCGATCTATGTCGTCGACGGCGAGGTCGAGATCGCGAACGAGCGTTATGAGGGGCCGCGGCTGCTGATCTTCCGGCCCGGCGACCACGTCACCGTGAAGGCGCTGAAGGCAACGCGCATGATGTTTCTCGGTGGCGATGCATTGGAAGGCCCGCGCCACATCTGGTGGAATTTCGTCTCCTCCAGCAAGGAGCGGATCGAGCAGGCCAAGGAGGACTGGAAAACCGGCCGCTTCGCCGCAGTTCCGCAGGAACATGAGTTCATTCCGCTGCCGGAATAGGCTATCCCGATTTAGGCCGTACCATCCAGTGCGGCCTGAATCTCCTGTCCGAAGAACTTGTCCGCGAAGGCCCTGCCGATGACCGCCATGCTCTCCAGCGACCTGCCCCTGCCCAAGATCGGACGCGGCAAGGTGCGCGATATCTACGCCGTCGACGACGACCGCCTGCTGCTCGTCACCACCGACCGCATCAGCGCCTTCGACGTCGTGATGGGCGAGACCATCCCGATGAAGGGCGCGGTGCTGACCCAGATCAGCGCATTCTGGTTCAACGAGCTCGAAGGCGTGGTGCCGCATCACATGATCAGCGCCGACGCCGACGAGATCATTGCCGCCGTTCCGGCCTTGAAGCCGCATCGCGCCGAGATCCTCGGCCGTGCCATGCTGTCGCGCCGCACCACCGTCTTCCCGATCGAATGCGTGATCCGCGGCTATCTCTCGGGATCGGCCTGGAAGGAATATGCCGCCAGCGGCACGCTGGCCGGCGAGAAGCTGAAGGCGGGCCTCGTCGAGAGCGAGAAGCTCGCGCCGTCGATCTTCAGCCCGGCGACCAAGGCCGAGACCGGCCATGACGAGAACATCACCATCGCGAAGATGCGCGAGGTCGTCGGCGACGAGGTCGCCTACACGCTCGAGAGCATGACGCGCGCGGTCTATACGCTCGGCGAAGAGCTCGCCCGCGAACAGGGCATCATCATCGCCGACACCAAGTTCGAGTTCGGCCGCGACAAGGACGGCCGCATCATCCTGATCGACGAAGTCATGACGCCGGATAGCTCGCGCTTCTGGGCGGTCGATGCCTACAAGCCCGGCCAGCCGCAGGCGAGCTTCGACAAGCAGCCTTTGCGCGATTATCTCGACGTCGAGCGCCACGCCGGCCGCTGGAATGGCGACGCGCCGCCGCCCCCGCTGCCCGCCAGCGTCGTGGATGCAACCAGCAAGCGCTATCTCGAAGCTTACAGGCGCGTGACGGGGAAAGAGCTGAAGATCTAGGCCCAGCTGTTTGCTCTCGCTCCGTCATTGCGAGCGAAGCGAAGCAATCCAGAGTCCCTCTGCGGTAACGGTCTGGATTGCTTCGTCGCTTCGCTCCTCGCAATGAAGGGATTGGAAAGCTGTCCGCTACACCCTCAACTGTCATCGCCCGGCTTGACCGGGCGATCCAGTATTCCAGAGACGGCGATGGGATACGGAGAGGCTGCGGCGTACTGGATTCCCCGCTTTCGCGGGGAATGACAGCGGTGGCGTTTGCGAACCGGACGATCGCGGTGCTGAGGCGGTAAGGCTCAACGGCTGACCAAATCGGTTGGGCAGGTGGCGAGCCAAGCCGTCTCCCCTCAGATGAGCTCCGCAGACCAGGGCTCATGACGAATCTCGAACGACTGTCCTTGCTTCGAAAGCCTCGCGAACCCGGGGAAATTCAGGTGCATGCCAGCGACGAGTTCTCCGGTCGCGGACACTCTTTCCAGCATTTTCCTTCGAGTTCCTGCGGCCGCCTGCGGATCCGCGTCGAACGCAATCGTCACTTCGGGCCGGGACACCTGGATATCCGGATAATGAACGATGTCACCCCAGATGAGCAGGGACGCACCGCCGCCATCGATCCGATAGCCGCTATGCCCCGGGGTGTGGCCGGGTAGATGTTCGATCTCTATGCCGGGCGCGACTTGCCCTGCGCTGACCGTCCGGCGCCGGGCGCCATAGGCCTCGAATACAGCACGGGCCGCGTGAAAGAACGGCTTGACCGGATCCGGGGCCTGATTGAGGTTCGCGTCATCCGTCCAGAAGGCGAACTCGGCGTCGTGCATCACGATCTCGGCGTTCGGAAACTGAGGCGCCGACGGCAAGGCCCCGACGAGACCTCCGATGTGATCCGGATGGGCATGGGTCAGGAGGATCTGGTCGATTGCGAGCGGGTTCACATTGGCAGCGGCCAGCGACGCGTGCAGTCGACCACCCCAACCGTTGATGCCGCCGCCACCGCCATCCACCAGTATGGTCCGGCCTTGTCCCTCGATCAGATAGGCGCTGACGGTCATCGCAGATGACGACGGACGTCCCGCCGCCACCGTCATGCTCATCGCCTCGTCAGGTCCTATTCCGGACAGGAGGTCGAACGGCACAGCGACGATGCCGTCGACGACAGCGGTGACGACATAGTCGCCGATTTTACGTCGATTCAGGCCGGGAGCCTGCCAGGCGTTCGAATTCGTCATTCCCATCACCCCTAACTGCGTCGCGAACTTCAGACAGTGACTACGATCTTTCCGATCTGCTCATTCGACTCCAGGAAGCGCGTCGCTTCCTGGATCTGTTCGAACTTGAAGCTCCGGGAGATCAGCGGCTTCAGCTTCCCGGATGAAAGGCCTTCCGAGATGAACGCCTTCGCACGCGCCAACGCTGCGTCGTCATGCACGACTTCGTTGTACAAATATCCCTTGATCGTCAGGCTCTTCCCAAGCACAGCGAATTGGGGGAACGCGCCAATGTCCGCGCTCAAGGCGCCGTACTCGAGCAAAATTCCCCGATGAGACATCACATGCGTCAACTGCTCGATGGCGGGGCCGCCGATCGGATCGAATATGACGCGCGCTCCCTTGCCGTTCGTAATCTCCATCACCCTCGAGACGAGATCCTCTTCGGCGGTTGCGACGACGTGATGGGCACCTGCATCCAACAGCGCCTTGCTCTTCGCGCTGGTCCGCGTCGTCGCGATGACCGTCGCCCCCACCGCACGCGCGATCTGAAACGCCGCAGTCCCGACGCTGCTGGATGCCGCCGTTACGACCAAATAGTTGTCCGCCTTCAACTTCGCCTGCTCGATCAGCGCGCCCCACGCGGTGACATATTTCATCCATGACGCAGCGGCTTGCTCGAAGGTGAGGTTTTGGGGATGCACCACCAGGTGGCGGGCCGGAATATTGATGACCTCGCCGTACGTGCCCCATCGCGCCATGTCTTCGGTCGGAATGACACTCACCGACTGGCCCGGACGGAAATCGCGCACCGACGCGCCGACAGTTTTGACGACGCCAGCCGCTTCGTAGCCCAATCGGCTGGGCAATCGTGCCTGTTGGACATAGGCGTTGCGGCGAAACATCACTTCGGCTCGATTGAGCCCGATCGCCCGCACATCGATCTGGACTTCGTCAGCATCGGGAGCCGCGACATCGACGTCCTCGATCTTGAGAACGTCGGCATCACCATACTCGTGAAAGCGAACGATGCGCACCATCTACTACCGCTCCGGATTATTCGGCGGCTTCGGAAATAGCTTCCCCCTTTGTTCGTCAGAAGTGGTGAAATTCGAACTTGATTGTTATGCCATCGAGTAACAATTAAGGACGGGCTCGATTGCCCCGGACGGAGAAGACGCGTGGATTTCCTGCAGCAATTGAGGGTCTTCGTGGCCGTGGCGGAGAACAGGAGTTTCACCCGGGCGGCCGAGGCCCTTCGCGCGACCCGACCGACGGTTACGAACGCCGTGAACGAACTGGAAGAGTCGATCGGTGCAAGGCTGCTACATCGAACGACGCGCCAGACCTCCCTGACGAGTGAAGGGCGGTTGTTCTATGATCGCTCGGTCGCAATATTGAACGAGGTCGGCCAGGCACGTAACCTGTTTGGCGGCGTGGGCGACGCGCCGAAAGGACGCCTGCGGGTCGACATCCCGGTCGCGATTGCGAAGCCGCTGATCATTCCCAATCTTCCGGACTTCCAGGCGAAATACCCGGACATCGATCTCATTCTTGGCGTCAGCGATCAGCCGGTCGATCTGATCGCGGAGGGTGTCGATTGTGTTCTGAGGATAGGCGACCTGCCGGTCAGCAGCCTCGTCGGGCGCGTTCTCGCCAAGATGGCCATGTTGATCTGCGCATCACCGGTTTACCTCGACAGGTTCGGCGTTCCGGAAACTGTCGAGGACCTGCGTGGCCATCTCGCGGTCAACTATTTCTCAGGCAGGGGCCATATCGCCATACCTTGGCGCCTGCCGCGGGGAACTGACGAGCGCGAACTTCGCCTTGAAACCGGTGTCCTCGTGAACGACACGGAGGCCTTCGTTGCGTGCGCGCTCGCCGGCATGGGGCTCATCCAGGTGCCCGGTTGCGTCGTCAAAGACTACTTGAACAGCGGAGAGCTCGTGCGGGTCCTCCCGAAGTTGCGCCCCGTCCATCGCCCGCTGTCGATCATGTTTCCGGCACGCGAGCATCTGGCGCCTCAAGTGCGGGTATTCATAGATTGGGCGAAGAGTATCGTCGCCGATGTGGACAGTCCCTGGCTCAGCCCACCTTGAACTGCGTTACTGATGCCGCTCGTCATGCCCGGGCTTGACCCGGGCATCCACGTTCTTTGTCCAGCGGCGTGAGTCGTGGATGGCCGGGTCAAGCCCGGCCATGACGGTGTGGAGACAGCTAGGCCCTTACACCCCCGCCATCATCACGTATTTGATCTCGACATATTCTTCCATGCCGTGACGCGAGCCTTCGCGGCCCAAACCGCTTTCCTTGACGCCGCCGAAGGGCGCGACTTCGGTCGTGATCAGGCCGGTGTTGACGCCGACCATGCCTGATTCCAGCGCTTCGGCGACGCGCCAGACGCGGCCGAGATCGCGGGAGTAGAAGTACGAAGCCAGGCCAAACGGCGAGGCGTTGCACATCGCGATCACATCGGCCTCGTCCTTGAAGCGGATCACCGGCGCGAGCGGACCAAAGGTTTCTTCCTGCGCCACCAGCGAGTCCGGCTTGACGTCGGCGAGCACGGTCGGCTCGAAGAACGAACGTCCGAGCTCGCTGCGCTTGCCGCCGGTGACGACCTTGGCGCCGCGCTTGACGGCGTCCGCGATGTGGCGCTCGACCTTGTCGACCGCTTTCAAATTGATCAGCGGGCCCTGCGTGACGCCGCTCTCCGTGCCATCGCCGATCTTCATCGCCGCGACCTTCTTCGAGAGCTTCTGCACGAACTCGTCGTAGATCTTGTCCTGGGCGTAGATGCGGTTGGCGCAGACGCAGGTCTGACCCATGTTGCGGTATTTCGAGACGATCGCGCCTTCGACCGCCGCATCGATATCGGCATCGTCGAACACCACGAACGGCGCATTGCCGCCGAGCTCGAGGCCGAGCCGCTTCACGCCGACGGAGGCCTGCTGGTAGAGGATCTTGCCGACCGCGGTCGAGCCGGTGAAGCCGACGAAGCGCACCGCCGGATGCTCGCACAGCACCTTGCCGATCGGCGGCGCGTCACCGGTGATGATGTTGAGCACGCCCTTGGGCACGCCGGCCTTCTCGGCGAGCACGGCCAGCGCCAGCGCCGAGAGCGGCGTCTCGTTGGCGGGCTTCAGCACCACGGTGCAGCCGGCCGCCAGCGCCGGCGAAACCTTGCGGGTGATCATCGAGTTCGGGAAATTCCACGGCGTGATGGCGCCGCAGACGCCGATCGGCTGCTTGATCGCGAGCAGGCGCGCATCGGGCCGCTGCGTCGGGATGGTCTCGCCATAGACGCGACGGGCTTCCTCGGCGAAGAACTCGATATAGGCGGCCCCGATATCGACCTCGCCGAGCGCCTCGGAGAGCGGCTTGCCCTGCTCGGAGGTCAGGATCAGCGCGAGATCCTCGCGGTTGGCGATGATCAGCTCGAACCATTTGCGCAGGATGTTGGAGCGCTGCTTGGCGGTGTGCTTGGCCCAGGCCGGAAAGGCGCGCTCGGCGGCTTCGACCGCCTTGGTTGTATCGTCTGCACCGAGCTGCGGAACCTTCGCGAGCTCGATGCCGGTCGCGGGATTGTTCACCGCGAAGACCGGCGAGCCGACCCAGGCGCCGTCGATGTAGCAGGCCTCCTTCAGCAACGACGGATCCTTCAACCGGTCGCGCAGATTGGACGTGGCTTGCGGGGCGCGTGCGGCGGCAGTCGGGGTCATGGCGTTACTCCTCGGGGCGCGATCGGATCGGCCCCGAATATAGGGACAGACGGCACGCAATGCACCGTCCCGCAACGCACATCTGCTGGGAGTTAAAGTGGCAGCGGCGCGGTTATGCCGCGCCACTCATATAGGTCTCGCGCCGGCCGATCATGCGCTCGGCGGCTGCCTTGGCGTCGGCCTTCGAGGACGTCGCGCACGTCCGGTATTCGAGATCGGGAACGTCGGAGGTGTCGCGGCGGCCGAACCAGGATTTCGAGCCGACCGGCAGCAGCGCCAGCGCCTGCGCCAGATTGTCGACGGCGCCGAACGAATAGAGCGCGCCGGTGCCGGCGATCCGGACCTCATAGATGCCGGGCGAAATCGGCGCCTCGAGATTGTCGCCCCGTCCGGGACGGGGATAGCGCTTCCATTCACTCCAGGACGAAATCATCTGAGGTCCCCCGCGGTCATGAACGACCGCCAATATTTGCATCAAGTCTTAACGTTGGCCGTCGATTGGCCGCGTGCGGAAACGCCGCAACGCACAAAATGTTTCAAGTGCTTCAAACACGTGAAACATATCGCCAGAGCCCATCCACGGTCACGGTGAGTTGCGGCCATCCACCGCAGATTGTGACGGAGTGTTACAGTTCAGCCCTCTCTCGTCGGGCGCACGCCGCGGACCGTCAAGTCACGACATCGCGACCGGCGCGGGCATCTGGACGCGCTTGCCGCGCGGACCATGCAGGAGGACAATCATTCGCTTCCAACAATAATCAAACCGGAGGAAATGCGTATGCAAAGCAGAGCCCAGATCGACGAGATCCTGCGCCAGAAGAGCGACGCCAAGGAGATTCCCGGCGTCGTCGCGATCGCCGCCAGCGGCAACGACGTGATCTATCAAGGCGCGTTCGGCAAGCGCGACCTGTCCAAGCCCGATGCGATGACTGACGACAGCGTGTTCTGGATCGCCTCGATGACGAAGGCGGTGACTTCAGCGGGTGCGATGCAACTCGTCGAGCAGGGCAAGCTGTCGCTGGATGCGCCGATCGGTTCGGTGCTGCCCGACCTCGCCAAGCCGCAGGTGCTCGAAGGTTTTGATGCCAAGGGCGAACCGAAGCTGCGGCCGGCGAAGGGCGCGATCACGCTGCGCCAGCTCATGACCCACACCGCCGGCTTCGCCTACAACATGTGGAACGGCGATCTCGGGGTTTATCTGGAAAAGACCGGCACGCCCGCGATCACCACCTGCCAGAACGCGGCACTGAAGACGCCGATCATGACCGATCCCGGCACGCGCTGGGAATACGGCACCAATATCGATTTCGTCGGCAAGGCCGTCGAGGCCGTCAGCGGCAAGCGGCTCGATGCTTATCTGCGCGACAATCTGTTCGCCCCGCTCGGCATGAGCAACACCGGCTTCAAGATCACCGACGCCATGCGCAAGCGGCTGGTCGGCATGCATGCGCGCGGCGAGGACGGTCAGCTTGCCGCGATTCCGTTCGAGCTCGAGCAGAACCCCGAATTCCACATGGGTGGCGGCGGCCTCTATTCGACTGCGGCGGACTACATCAAGCTCACCCAGATGGTCTTGAACAAGGGCCGCGGCAACGGCAACCAGGTGCTGAAGGCCGAGACAATCGCCATGATGGGGCAGAACCAGATGGGCGATCTCAACATGACCAAGCTGGCGACGGCGGCGCCGATCTACACCAACGACGTCGACCTCTACCCGGAGCAGGCGAAGAAATGGGGCCTCAGTTTCATGATCAACACCGCCAGGACGGCGGAAGGCCGCAGCGCAGGCAGCCTCGCCTGGGCGGGCCTCGCCAACACCTATTACTGGATCGATCCGGCGCGCGACGTCACCGGCGTGATCCTGATGCAGCTGTTGCCGTTCGCGGATGGAAAGTGCCTGGAGGCTTTCGCGGGCTTCGAGCGTGGTGTCTATACCGGGCTCGATGCGGGCAGCGGGAAGAGGGCGGCCTGAGGGCGAGCCGAGTTCTCCCCACAATTCATGGCCGGGCTTGTCCCGGCCATGACGACCGAAAAAGATCGCACTGACTATCTTTGACGAGAGGATTGCGAATTGTCAGATCAAGCCGACAGCTATGTTTGCGGCATCTCGGACACGCCGTTGCTCGGCGAAACCATCGGTCGCAGCCTCGACCGCGCCGTGCGGCGCTGGGGTCATCGCGAGGCGCTGGTCTCGCCAAGCCACGGCGTGCGATGGACCTGGACGGAATTCGCCGAACGGGTCGACGCGCTCGCCGCCGGCTTTCTCGCGCTCGGCCTCGAGCGGGGACAGCGGGTCGGTATCTGGTCGCTGAACCGGCCGGAATGGACGCTGACCCAGTTCGCCGCCGCCAAGGCCGGCCTGATCCTGGTGACGATCAATCCCGCCTACCGCTTGAGCGAGCTGGAGTTCGCGCTGCGCAAGGTCGGCTGCAAGGCGATCGTCACGGCGACCGCGTTCAAGACCAGTCATTACATTGAGATGCTCAACACGCTGCTGCCGGAACTGGCCGGCGCCGAGCCCGGAAAACTAACCGCAGCGCGACTGCCGGACTTACGGATGGTGATCCAGATCGGTGGCCCCGCGGCACCAGGCACGATCCCGTTCGAAGAGGTCGCGCGCATGGGCGGAGCACAGCATCGCGAGCAGCTCATTGCACTCGGCGCTGCCTTGCAATTCGACGATCCCGTCAACATCCAGTTCACCAGCGGCACCACGGGATCGCCCAAGGGCGTGACGCTGACGCACCACAATATCCTCAACAACGGCTATTTCACCGGACGTGCGATGCACCTGACCGAGCAGGATCGCATCTGCATTCCGGTGCCGCTCTATCATTGCTTCGGCATGGTGATGGGCAACCTCGCCTCCGTCACGCTCGGCACGACGATGGTTTATCCCGGCGAGGGTTTCGATCCGCTCGCGACGCTGCGCGCGGTCGAGCAGGAAAAGTGCACGGCGCTATACGGCGTGCCGACGATGTTCATCGCGGAGCTCGATCACCCCGAATTCCCGAAGTTCGACCTGACATCGCTGCGCACCGGCATCATGGCGGGCGCGCCCTGCCCGATCGAGGTGATGAAGCGCGTCAACACCGAGATGAACATGCGCGAGGTCACCATCGCCTACGGCATGACCGAGACCAGTCCGGTCAGCTTCCAGAGCGCGACGGACGACCCGCTCGAACGGCGCGTCTCGACCGTCGGGCGGATTCATCCGCATGTCGAGGTCAAGGTCGTCGATCTCGAGGGCAGGATCGTCAAGCGCGGCGAACGCGGCGAGCTCTGCACCCGCGGCTACAGCATCATGCTGGGCTATTGGGAGGAGAAGGAAAAGACGGCGGACGTGCTTGATGCCAATGGCTGGATGCACACTGGCGATCTCGCCACCATCGACGACGAGGGCTATTGCAACATCGTCGGCCGCATCAAGGATCTGGTGATCCGCGGCGGCGAGAACCTCTATCCGCGCGAGATCGAGGAGTTTTTGTATCGCCACCCCAAGATTCAGGACGTGCAGATTTTTGGCGTGGCAGACACCCGCTATGGCGAGGAGCTCTGCGCCTGGATCCGCGTCAGGCCGGGCGAGACGCTGACGGCCGAAGAGGTTCGCGCGTTCTGCGACGGCCAGATCGCGCACAACAAGATCCCGCGCTATGTGGAGTTCGTCGACGAGTTTCCGATGACCGTGACCGGCAAGATCCAGAAATTCGTGATGCGCGATGCGGTGGAGCAGCGACTGGGATTGAAGGCGGCGAAGACGGCTTAGGCCGCGAGCCACAACGGTCATTCCCCGCGCAAGCGGGGAATCCAGTACGCCGCGACTTCTCGATTCAATCACAACCGCCTCTGGAATACTGGATCGCCCGGTCCCGGCTTCGCCAAGGGCTTCGCCGGGCACCTCGGTATTGGGCCGGCGAAGCGTCAGCGAAGACGGCAAGCCGGGCGATGACAGCGCGGTTGGGGCGCGACTTCCCTTAAACCGTCAACCCGCGCTGCTGCGCCAGCTCCTTCAGCGACACCTGCGGGCGCGCGCCGATGTGCTGGATCACTTCGGCGGCCGCGAGCGCGCCAAGCTCGCCGCACTGCTTGTGCGCAAGGTTACGCGCGAGGCCGTACAGGAAGCCGGCGGCGAAGAGATCACCGGCGCCGGTGGTGTCCACCAGCTTCGCGATCGGCGAGGCCGGCGCGGCGACAGCGTCGGCCGGCGTCACCACCACGCAGCCCTTCTCGCTGCGGGTAACCACGCCGAGACTGACGTCGTTGCGCAGCTGCTTCAGCGCGGTGTCGAAGTCCGAGGTCGTGTAGAGCGAGTGCAGCTCGGACTCGTTAGCGAACACGATATCGACGGTGCCGTTGCGCATCAGCCCGAGGAATTCGTCGCGATAGCGGTCGACGCAGAACGAATCCGACAGCGTCAGCGCCACCTTGCGCTTGGCATCATGCGCGATCTGGGCCGCCTTGACGAAGGCATCCTTGGCGTTCTTGGGGTCCCAGAGATAGCCTTCGAGATAGACGATGCCGGCAGAAGCGATCTCGGCCGGATCGATGTCGGCGGGCGACAAATCCTGCGCAGCGCCGAGATAGGTGTTCATGGTGCGCTCGCCGTCATCCGTGACCAGGATGTAGGAACAGCCGGTCGCAGGGCCATACTTCGCAGCGGGCGTGTTGAAAGCGACGCCGGCGGCGCGGATGTCGTGGACATAGAGCTTGCCGATCTGGTCGTCCTTGACCTTGCCGACATAGGCCGCGCGTGCGCCGAGGCTGCCGATGCCGACGATGGTATTGGCGGCAGATCCCCCCGAGACTTCGGTCGCCGGGCCCATGTCCTCGTAGATGGCGGCGGCCCGCGCCTCGTCGATCAGGGACATGCTGCCCTTGGTCATGCCGTGCTTGGCCAGAAAAGCCTCGTCGGTCTTGACCAGCACGTCGAACAGCGCGTTACCGATGCCGAGAACGTCATATTTCACGTCAGCCATTCACCTTGATCCTGTTTGGCGGATTGCGATACCCGCGGAAATCCGCTTCCTGTCGGTCTGAAATCTGGCTCGCGGCCTATCACGACCGGCCCCGCCCGGGCAAGCAACGGTATTATGTCGGCGCAATGATCCGCTCCTTCCTGACGGTCTCGACGGGAACACTGGCCTCGCGGCTGCTCGGCTTTGCGCGCGATTCCATGATTGCCGCTCTGTTGGGCACCGGCGCGGTGGCGGATGCGTTTCTGGCGGCGTTCCAGCTCGTCAACGTGGTGCGGCGGCTGCTCAGCGAGGGGGCGCTGAACGCCGCGCTGATCCCGGCCTGGCTGCGCGTCCGTGATCGCGACGGCGAAGGGGCCGCCTCCGCCTTCGCCGGACGCGTGCTCGGCACGGTCAGCGCGGCGCTGATCGCGATCTCGATCGTGATCGCGCTTGTGATGCCACTGATCATCACGGTGATCGCGCCCGGATTTCTGGGTAGCGGCACGCTCGATCTCGCCGTCGCGAACGCGCGGCTGATGCTGCCCTATCTCGCCTTCGCCGGACCTGTCACCGTGCTGATGGGGCTGCTCAATGCGCAGGGGCGCTTTGCACTGACGGCATTCTCGCCGCTGCTGTTCAACATCGCGCTGATTGCGGCCATTGCAATGCTGCTCGTCTGGCATGCCGACGCCGGCTTCGCAGCATGGATGCTGGCGGCGACCGTCGGCGTGGCCGGACTGCTGCAATTGCTGATGCTGCTGTCGCTGCGAAGCGCGCGACTGGCGACGCCGCTGCGGATCAGCTTCGACCAGGAGATGCGCGGCTTTTTCGCCAAGGCAATCCCCGGCATGATCACAAGCTCGGGCCCGCAATGGCTGATGGTTGCGGGCGCGATCATCGCCTCCGCGACGCCCTCCGCTGTGTCCTGGCTCTATTTCGCCAACCGCCTGATCGAGCTGCCGCTCGGCATCGTCGGTGTCGCCATGGGCACAGTGCTGGTGCCGGAGCTGACGCGCGCGGTGCGTAGCGGCGACCGTAACGCCGTGGCGCATGCGGAATCGCGTGCGCTGGAGCTGGCGACCGGGCTGGCGCTGCCCGCGACGCTCGGCCTGATCGTGCTGGCCGAGCCGATCGTGCGGCTGTTGTTCGAGCATGGCGCGTTCGGCGCGGACGACAGCACGGCTACCGCGCATGCGCTGATGTGGCTGGCGCTGGGCCTGCCGGCGCATGTGCTGATCAAGGCGCTGTCGCCGGCTTATTATGCCCGCAGCGACACGATGACGCCGCTGCTGGCGACCGCCAAGGGCTTGGTGGTCGCCGTCGCCCTCGCTGTCGTGCTCGGACACGTCCTTGGCGCGAGCGGAATCGCTGCCAGCATCGCGGCCGGCGCCTGGAGCAGTGCGATCTCGCTGCTGCGGAAAGGCACCAGCGAGTTCGGCTTCTCGGTCGATGCCGCCGCCCGCAACCGGCTGCCGCGGATCATGCTCGCCGCGGCTGCCATGGGCGCCCTGCTCTGGCTCACGACCGGCCTGTCGCCCGCCGAGGCGCACGGGCTGATCCGCTTCATCGTCCTGGGCGTGCAGATCGCGGCCGGAATCGCCGTCTATGGCGTGCTCCTGCAGGTCCTCGGCGCGGCCTCATGGCGCGAGGCGGCTAACGTGCTGAAGCGCCCGGCCCGGACCGAGTCCGAGGCGTGATGCCATCGAATTACCCTTGACGGGGCAGCGCCGCTGTTGGAAACGACGGCCGAATACTTTCCAGGAAGACTTACCATGGCATTCGTTGAACGGGTCTTTTCGGGCGTCCAGCCGACCGGCAATCTGCATCTCGGCAATTATCTCGGCGCGATCGTCAACTTCGTGAAGATGCAGGAAACCCACAACTGCATCTATTGCGTGGTCGACATGCACGCGATCACGCAAGGCGTGGACGTCTGGGGCGGGCCGGTCGAGCTCGCGCGCAACACCCGCGAGGTGACCGCGGCGTTCATCGCGAGCGGCATCGATCCGAAGAAGCACATCGTCTTCAACCAGAGCCAGGTCTCGGGTCACGCCGAGCTCACCTGGATCTTCAATTGCGTCGCGCGCATGGGTTGGCTGGGCCGCATGACCCAGTTCAAGGAGAAGGCCGGCAAGGACCGCGAGAACGCGTCCGTGGGCCTGTTCGATTATCCCGTGCTGATGGCCGCCGACATTCTGCTGTACCGCGCCACCCACGTTCCGGTCGGCGAGGACCAGAAGCAGCATCTCGAGCTCTCGCGCGACATCGCGCAGAAGTTCAACAACGATTTCGGCGACTCGATCCGCAGCCAAGGCGCCAATGACGGCCTGTTCTTCCCGCTGCCGGAGCCGCTGATCACGGGCCCCGCGACGCGCGTGATGAGCCTGCGCGACGGCACCAAGAAGATGTCGAAGTCGGATGCGTCCGACAATTCGCGCATCAATTTGACCGACGACGCCGACACCATCGCGCAGAAGGTGCGCAAGGCGAAGACCGATCCGGAGCCGCTGCCGTCAGAGGAAAAGGGCCTGGAAGCGCGCCCCGAGGCCGACAATCTCGTCGGCATCTTCGCCGCGCTCTCCGGCCGCTCCAAGGCCGACGTGCTCAGAGAATTCGGCGGCGGCCAGTTCTCCAGCTTCAAGAATTCGCTGGTGGATCTGTGCGTCACGAAACTTTCGCCGATCGCCGGCGAGATGAAGCGCCTTGTCGCCGACCCCGGCCATATCGACGCGATCCTGAACGATGGCGCCGACCGGGCCCGCGCCATCGCCGACGAGACCATGAAGCTCTCGAAGGACATCGTCGGCTTCATCCGCCGGCGCTGATTCCCGCGTTTGCGAGACCCGGCCGGCGCCCACTGCACCGGCCGCTTCTCCTCTCCCCAAGCGTGAGGGAGTGTGGCAGCATGCCGTCCGTGCACATTCCGGGACATGCATGACCAGCAAGCGACTTTGCTTCGAGCCGGGTCACAAGCCCAAATGCCTCGTGATCGTCGATGACACCGCCGAATGGGATCGCGCGGTCTACTATGCCAGCCGCTGGGCGATCCGCGCCGGCGGCGGCGTGGTGATGCTGCGCATCATCGAGCCCGAGCAGCAGAGTCAGGAATGGCTAGGGGTGGCCGAGATCATGCGCGCCGAGGCGCAGGAGGCGGCGGAAGCTGCGCTCGACCGCGCCGCCGGCCGCGCCAACGGCATCGCCGCGATCACGCCGGAGCGGGTGATCCGCGAAGGCGATGCAATGGAACAACTGCTCGCGGTGATCGATGAGGACCCTGACATCGCCATGCTGGTGCTCGCCGCCAATCCCGGCGCAGAGGGTCCGGGACCGCTGGTCTCGCTGCTCGCGCATGCGCTGGGCACGTTCCCGGTGCCGGTGACGATCATCTCGGGCGCGCTGAGCGACGGAAGCGTGGATTCTCTGTCGTAGGCACTCTTTCTTACCCTCCAGGGGAGGGCAAGCAAAGCCCAAGCCGCTGAAAATGTTGGACTAATACTCCACTCCCCCTTGACCGTGCGTTCCCCGTCGCCATCTGCTACTGGATAGCTTGCGCGCCGGCCTTGAACCGGCGACGTCTGGAGAAAACCATGTTCATTCAAACCGAAGCCACCCCCAATCCCGCCACGCTGAAGTTCATTCCAGGCCGCGTCGTCGTCGACGGCAGCCCGATGGAATTTTCGAGCCGCGAATCGGCTACGCGCTCGCCGCTCGCCGAAAAGCTGTTCGACGTGCCCGGCGTCACCGGCGTGTTCTATGGATCGGATTTCATCACCGTGACCAAGGCGAACGGTGAATGGCAGCAGCTCAAGCCCGCGATCCTCGGCGCCATCATGGAGCACTACATGTCCGGCGCGCCGCTGCTCGCCGACGGTGCCGCCCCGAGCGATGCCGAGCTCGACGACGAGGACGAGTTCTTCGACGAGGCCGATGCCGAGACCGTCGACATGATCAAGGATCTGATCGAGACCCGCGTGCGGCCGGCGGTCGCCAATGACGGCGGCGACATCACCTTCCGCGGCTTCAAGGACGGGATCGTCTATCTCAACATGAAGGGTGCCTGCTCCGGCTGCCCGTCATCGACCGCGACGCTCCAGCACGGCATCCAGAATTTGCTCAAGCATTTCGTGCCCGACGTGGTCGAAGTCCGGCCGATGTAGGCGAAGTGCCGTAGGGTGGGCAAAGGCGCGCTTGCGCCGTGCCCACCATGCAATCATCACCAAAAGAAGAGGTGGGCACGCTTCGCTGCCCACCCTGCGAGATCTCTCCTACGCCGCCTGGCCGATACTCGCCGCCTCTTCCGCGGCCTTGCGCATGCTCGCCGACATTTCGCTGGTGACGGTGCTCTGCTCCTCGACGGCGGCGGCCGTTGACGACACATATTCGCTGACACCCTCGATCGCCCCCCGGATCGCCCCCAGCGCGGCGACCACGTCGACCGAGATGCCGCTCAGGTTGCCGATCTCCTGCTCGATTCGATCAGCCGCCTGCTTGGCCTGATTGGCGAGGTTCTTCACCTCAGATGCCACCACGGCAAAGCCGCGACCGGCCTCGCCGGCGCGCGCGGATTCGATGGTGGCGTTCAGCGCCAGCAGATTGATCTGGCCGGTGATGCTGCCGATCAGCTGCACGATCATGCTCATCGACTCCGCCGCCTGCGTCAGCCGCTGCGCCTGCTGGTCCGCCGCCTCGACCCGATCGACCGCGGTCGATGCGGTCTCGCGCGAGCGCGTCATGGCTTCCGCGATCTCGCGCACCGAGGCGTTGAGCTCCTCGGCGCCGGCGGCGACCGATTCCATCATGTCGCGCACCTTCTCGCTGCGCTTGCGCGCGATCACCTGGGCGGTGGTGTCGGAGGCGTATTTCACGACCTTGAACGGATTGCCGTTGAGATCGCGGATCGGGTTGTAGGAGGCCTGGATCCAGACCTGCCGGCCACCCTTGCCGACGCGCTGATATTCACCGGACTGGAATTCACCGGCGTTCAGCCTGGCCCAGAAGGCCCGATAGGCTTCGCTGTCGCGCTCGTCGGCGCCCACGAACGTGCTGTGATGCTTGCCGACGATTTCGGACAGCGCATAGCCGAGCGCGCCGAGGAAGTTTTCGTTGGCGGTCAAAACCTTGCCCTCCATGCTGAACTCGATCACGGCCTGCGACTTGCCGATCGCCTCGATCTGGCCGGCGAAATTCGCATTCGACAGCTTCTGCGCGCTGACGTCGGTGGCGAACTTCACCACCTTGAACGGCTTGCCGGTCTCATCGAGGATCGGATTGTAGGAAGCGAGAATCCAGACCTCCTTGCCGCCCTTGCCGAAGCGCTTGTACTCGCCGGACTGGAATTCGCCGCGGCCGAGCTTCGCCCAGAATTCGCGATAGGCCGCACTGTCGTGCTCGCCGCGTCCGACGAACATGCTGTGGTGGCGGCCCTGAATCTCGTCGAGCCGATAGCCCACCGTGGCCAAAAAATTCTCGTTGGCTGTGATGATGGTGCCGTCGAGATTGAACTCGATCACCGCCTGGGCGCGGCCGATCGCGGAGATCTTGCCGGCATCTTCGAGGCTGCGGATCTTGCGCGCGGTGATGTCGGTCGCGAACTTGACGACCTTCACCGCTTTGCCGGCTTCGTTGATGATCGGATTATAGGACGCCTGGATCCAGATCTCGCGACCGCCCTTGCCGAGCCGCTTGTATTCGGCTGATTGATATTCGCCGCGGCCGAGCTGCGCCCAGAACTCGCGATAGGCCGCGCTGCCCCGCTCCTCCGGCATCACGAACATGCTGTGGTGCTTGCCGGCGATCTCGTCGAGCCGGTAGCCCATCGCGTCCAGGAAATTCTGGTTGGCCGTGATGATGGTGCCGTCGAGATTGAATTCGATGACTGCCTGCGACTTGCCGAGTGCAATGACCTGAGCCAAAGCCTCCCTAGCCGAAGAACCGCTTCGCCAAAAAGACATAAATGAACCCTTCCAAATGACCGAACGGGCGCGGCCTGATCTGCCAAAGCGCCGCGTCTGAGTCGTCGTTGACTCACTCTCCCACCCGTTGACGGTGTCATTGGTTTGCTAAGGATTGCTTAAAATGCCAAGATTTCAATAACTTAGCTATCTCTAAGGTTGCAAATTGATGCATCTGCATCGAAAATGGGGAGCGAAAATTTTGTTGGCTTCGCGTCCACGTAGAATTACGGGGCCGATCGTGCGCCTGTCGAGAAATCAAACTTGGACTGGTTCGAGCGCGGCTCGACCGACTAAGCTGATTCGATGCTGATCCTTGCCATCGATACCGCGCTGGAGGCGTGCGCGGCCGCCGTTCTCGACACCGACGCCGGCCAGCTGCTCGCGCAGGAATCCCTTCTGATGAAGCGCGGCCACGCCGAAGCGCTGATGCCGATGATCGCGCGTGTGATGCAATCGGCCGATCTTGCCTTCACCTCGCTCGACCGCCTCGCCGTCACCGTCGGCCCCGGAAGCTTCACGGGCCTGAGGGTCGGCATTTCGGCGGCGCGCGGCCTTGCGCTTGCGGCGAAGCGGCCCGCGGTCGGGCTGACGACGCTATCGGCCTATGCCGCCACCGTCGTCGGCCAGAGCGGAACGGCGCCGGTGATCTCGGCGATCGACGCGCGGCACGATCACGTCTACTTCCAGATCGTGGCCGGCGACGGCAGCCAGCTGGTGCGGCCGAGCGTCGCTCCAATTGACGCGGCGATCGCGGCCTCGCAATTCGGTGCGCCGCATCTGGTCGGCAATGCCGCAAGGATCCTCGCCGATCGCTGGCCGAAGGACGGTCCGCAACCCGTTGCGGTCGACGCCCAGCCCGCGCCCGACATCGGCTGGGTCGCCTGGCTCGGCGCCGCGGCCAATCCCGAAACCACGCCGGCGCGGCCGTTCTATCTGAAGGCGCCCGACGCAAAGCCGGCCGCACAGCCACCGCTCGCCGCACAAGCCGCAACCTCATGATGAAATGGCTTTCAGAATGGTGGCGCGGCGGCACGGCCGCCGTCGAGCCGGCGACCACGCGCGACGCCGCGCGACTGGCGCAGCTGCACGGACAATCCTTTGCCCGCGGCTGGGGCGAAGGCGAGTTCGAGGGCATGATCGGCGAGCGCAACACGCTCGTGCATCGGTTGCGGCTCGGCCGCAAGACCATCGGATTCGCGATCTCGCGGATCGGCGCGGACGAAGCGGAAATCCTCTCCATCGCGGTCGACCAGGCACACCGCGGCCGCGGCCTGTCCGGCACGCTGCTGATGACGCATCTCGGCCACCTCGCGGGGCGCGGCGTGCGCACAATATTTCTCGAAGTCGAGGAAAATAACCAGCCGGCGCGGCGGCTCTACGATCGGGCCGGATTCATGGTGGTCGGACGCCGCGAACGCTACTATAAGCAGCCCAACGGGGAACAATTGAACGCACTTCTGATGCGACGTGACTTGTCGTAACATTGATGGCAGAAAGCGCCCCGTCAGGCAGACACACTATGACTGGACTTAAACCTTCCTCCGCCTCCAAGGCGACCGGCATCGAGGCTCGCTGCGCCGCCACCGGCATGCGCATGACCGAGCAGCGCCGCGTCATCGCCCGCGTGCTGGCGGAATCGGTCGACCACCCCGACGTCGAGGAACTTTACCGGCGCTGTGTCGCCGTCGACGACAAGATCTCGATCTCGACCGTGTATCGCACCGTCAAGCTGTTCGAGGATGCCGGCATCATCGAGCGCCATGATTTCCGCGAGGGCCGCGCGCGCTACGAGACGATGCGCGACAGCCATCACGACCACCTCATCAATCTGCGCGACGGCAAAGTGATCGAGTTCACCTCCGAGGAGATCGAGAAGCTGCAGGCGGAGATCGCCCGCAAGCTCGGCTACAAGCTGGTCGACCATCGGCTCGAGCTCTATTGCGTCCCGCTCGACGACGACAAGCCGACGAATTGATCTAGTGCCCATCGATCTCATCATCTTCGATTGCGACGGCGTGCTCGTGGACAGCGAGGTGATCTCCTGTCGCGCACATGCCGATGTGCTGACACGGCACGGCTATCCCATCACGTCGGAGCAGGTGCTGGTCCGCTTTCTTGGCGTATCCGAGAAGGACGCGCGGCGGATGGTCGAACAGGAAATCGGCCGCAGTCTCCCCAACGATCTGGAGCAGCAGGTGAATGCAGCCACGCTGCAGTTCTACGCCAGCGATCTGCAACCGATCACCCACGTGGCCGCTGCGATTGGCGCAATCGATTTGCCAAAATGCGTTGCGTCGAGCGGCACACCGGAGAAGATCCATCACGGCCTGACCTGTGCCGGGCTCTACGACCTGCTCGCTCCGAACATCTTTTCTGCGAGCCAGGTCGCACGCGGCAAGCCCGCACCCGATCTGTTCCTGTTTGCCGCCGAACAGATGAAAGCCGCGCCGGAGCGGTGCGTCGTGATCGAGGACAGCGTCCCCGGCGTGACCGGCGCCCACGCCGCCGGGATGAGCGTGCTGGGCTTTCACGGTGGCAGCCATTGCCCGCCGGGTCACGCCGAGAGACTGCGCGCCGCCGGCGCCGGATTGACGTTCGACGACATGCGGCACTTGCCGGAGCTGGTCCAGCGGGTCGCGGGGAACACCCTGGCGGGGTGATCCTGCCTCTCATCGTCGTTGCCGGGCACACGCGTGAACCGGAATACGGAGGTTTTGGGCCGAAATCCGGGTTCTCCCGCCTTGCGGGCGCCCCGGAACCACCCCGCTGGGTGTCGATCGCTGGATTTTCGCCCCTCCAGCCTATATCTGAAGGGCGTCCTCCACCTCAATTCCGGGTTCCATGACGCCGCCGCGCAAGCTGCACATCAAATCATATGGCTGCCAGATGAACGTCTACGATGCCCAGCGCATGGTGGACACGCTGGCTCCGGAAGGATTCGTGGAGACGGCCAACGCGGAGGATGCCGACCTCGTCATCCTCAACACCTGCCATATCCGCGAGAAGGCCTCCGAGAAGGTCTATTCCGAGCTCGGCCGGCTGCGGGTCGCCAAGGAAGAGGCCGCGCGCGGGGGCCGGGCGATGCAGATCGCGGTGGCGGGCTGCGTCGCGCAGGCCGAAGGTGGGGAGATCACGCGCCGCGCGCCGGTGGTTGACGTCGTGGTCGGCCCGCAGAGCTATCATCACCTCCCGGAGCTTCTGAAGCGCGCGCGCCACGAAGGCCGTGCGATCGAGACCGAATTTCCCGCAGCCGACAAGTTCGGCTTCCTGGCCCAGCCAAAACCCGATGCGATCCGCGCGCGCGGCATTTCCGCTTTCGTCACGGTGCAGGAAGGCTGCGACAAGTTCTGCACCTTCTGCGTCGTGCCCTATACCCGCGGCGCCGAAGTCTCGCGTCCCGTGGCGAAGATCGTCGACGACGTGAAGCGGCTCGCCGACAACGGCGTGCGCGAGCTCACGCTGATCGGGCAGAACGTCAACGCCTATCACGGCGAGGGACCGGACGGGACAAGCTGGCCGCTCGGCCGGCTGCTCGAACATCTGGCGAAGATTCCGGGCATCGCACGGCTGCGCTATTCGACCAGCCATCCCCGCGATGTCGATGACAGCTTGATTGCAGCCCATCGCGATCTCGGTGAGCTGATGCCGTTCGTGCACCTGCCGGTGCAGTCGGGTTCGGACCGGATTCTCGCCGCCATGAACCGGAAACATACCGCCGATGATTATCGGCGTGTCATCGACCGTTTCCGGTCCGCGCGCCAAGATATTGCTTTTTCATCAGATTTCATCGTGGGCTTCCCCGGCGAAAGCGAGCAAGATTTTCTCGCCACCCTCGCGCTTGTCACGCAAATCGGCTACGCTGCGGCATATTCGTTCAAATACTCCGCCCGGCCGGGAACGCCGGCTGCGGATATGCAGGAGACGGTGTCCCCCGCCGAGATGGACCAGCGATTGGAGCGGCTCCAGGAATTGATCGACAGCCAGCAATCGGCCTTCAACAAGGCCGCGATTGGCTCAACGGTCGATGTGCTGTTCGAGCGTCCGGCCCGCAAGGAGGGCCAGATCGTCGGCCGCACTGCCTTCCTCCAGCCTGCGCATGTGATGGCCTCGCCCGACATCATCGGACAGATCCTGCCGGTCCGGATCGACAGCCTCGAACGCTATAGTTTCCTCGGTGAGCTCGTGACGCCGCGTAACGCACGCGAGCCCGCTTTATCGCAAGCCATTGGAGCCTGAACCCTTGCCAAAAAGCGCATCGGATTCGTCTTCGTTCGCTCCCAGCCGCAAATTTGACCGCGACATGCAAGTTCCGCCCGAGACCCAGGTCGTCATCGACTTCGACGACAATCGCGCCGCTTCCGCGCTGGTCGGCCCCTACGGCCAGCATCTCGCCCAGATCGAGCGGCGGCTCGGCGTCGTGGTCGACTCCAAAGGCAACCACATCACCATCGGCGGCACGCGTGACGGCTGCGACGCCGCGCGCCGCGTGCTGGAGGCACTCTACGCGCAGGCCGTGAAGGGGCAGGATCTCGACCAGGGAGAGGTCGAAGGTGCGATCCGCGCCGTGATCGCACAGGGCTCGCTGTTCGAATTTGACGCCAAATCGGCCAAATCCACCTTCGACAGCATCAATTTGCGCAAGCGACCGGTGCGCGCGCGCACCGCCGCGCAGGATTCCTACATCCGCGCGCTGAAGCGCCACGAGCTGGTCTTCGGCATCGGCCCCGCCGGCACTGGCAAGACCTGGCTCGCGGTCGCGCATGCCGCGCAGCTGTTCGAGCGCAAGGAAGTCGACAAGATCATCCTGTCGCGTCCGGCGGTCGAGGCCGGCGAGCGGCTCGGCTTTTTGCCCGGCGATCTCCGCGAAAAGGTCGATCCGTATCTCCGTCCGATCTACGACGCGCTTTACGACCTCATGGACGCGCGCATCGTCGAGCGGGCGCTCCAGACCGGCGAGATCGAGATCGCACCGCTCGCCTTCATGCGCGGCCGCACGCTGACCAACGCCGCGATCATCCTGGACGAGGCGCAGAACACCACGTCGATGCAGATGAAGATGTTCTTGACCCGTCTCGGCGAGAACAGCCGCATGATCGTGACCGGCGATCCCTCGCAGATCGACCTGCCGAACGGCCAGACTTCGGGCCTTGCGGAAGCGACGCGCCTGCTGGGCGGCGTCGAAGGCATTGCACAAGTTCATTTCAAAGCCGAGGACGTGATCCGCCACGAGCTCGTGGCGCGGATCGTCGCCGCCTACGAAGGTTCGCCGCAGCGGCCGGCCACCGGTAAATCGTAACGAGACAACAGCCGGACCAAACGGGCGCGGACAGGGCGTCCTTTGGTTCCGAACAAACAAGATGTCACATCCAAACCTTCCCATGACCGAGGTCCTCGTCGTCGCCGATTGCTGGCAGCGCGAGCCCGATTCCGAAGCGGTGATCCAGCGTGCGGTGGCGGCCGCCGCCGAAAGTGTCGACGAGGACGTTGCCGACGCCGAAGTGGCCGTGATGCTGACCGATGATGCCGGCATCCGCACGCTCAACAGCAACTGGCGCGGCATCGACAAGCCGACCAACGTGCTGTCGTTCCCCGCGCTCCAGCCGGAGGGCGAGTGGAAGGAAGGCGATGCGCCGCGCATGCTGGGCGACATCGCGATCGCCTACGAGACCATGCGGCGCGAGGCGGACGAGGAACAGAAGCCGTTCGATCATCATTTGAGCCATCTCGCCGTGCATGGTTTCCTGCACCTGATCGGCTACGACCACGACAACGATGGCGACGCGGAGGAGATGGAAGCGCTCGAACGAGAGATCCTGTCTCATCTCGGCATACCCGATCCCTATGCAGACCGCCCGGGGACTCATTGAGATGCCCGATTCCGACCCTATTCACGACAATCCGCGCAATACCGCGAATTTGCCGGTCGTGGTGACATCAGGCGAGGTGATGCGGCCGACCGCGGAAGGCTGGCTGCTGCGTGCCATTCGCACCCTGTTCGGCTGGAAGGCGGGATCGGTGCGCGACGATCTCCAGGTCGTGCTCGACGCCACGACGCCTGACGACACCGGCTTCTCGACCGTCGAGCGCACCATGTTGCGCAACATCCTCGGTCTGCACGAGCGCCGCATCGCCGACGTCATGGTGCATCGTGCCGACATCATCGCAGTGAAGCGCGACATCCCGCTCGGCGAATTGATGGACCGCTTCGAGAGCGCCGGCCACTCGCGCCTCGTCGTCTACAACGAGACGCTGGACGACCCCGTCGGCATCGTCCACATCCGCGATCTGCTCGCTTTCATGACTGCGCGCGCACGGGTGTCGGAGGCCACGAAGACCAAGCGCAAGAAGCCGCTGCCGGCCGGCCTCGACCTGCGTACGGTCGACCTGGCGCTACCGCTGCAGGATGCGCGCATCATCCGCAAGCTGCTCTACGTGCCGCCGTCGATGCGGGCGATCGACCTGCTGGCGCAGATGCAGGCCACGCGCATTCATCTGGCGCTGGTGGTCGACGAATATGGCGGCAGCGACGGGTTGGTCTCGCTCGAGGACATCGTCGAGCAGATCGTCGGCGAGATCGACGACGAGCACGACAGCGACGAGCCGCCCTCGATCGTGCGGCTGCCCGACAACGCCTTCATTGCAGACGCCCGCGCCAGCCTCGACGACGTCCGCACGGTGATCGGCGAGGATTTCGTCACCGGCGAGGCGGGCGAGGAAGTCGAGACGCTCGGCGGCTATCTCGTCAGCTTCGTCGGGCGCCTGCCGGTGCGCGGCGAGGTGATCTCCGGCCCCGGCAATTACGAGATCGAGGTGCTCGATGCCGATCCGCGCCGCGTCAAGCGGCTGCGCATCTCGACACGGAAGGAGCGCCCCGCGCCGCGTACCCAGCGCGAGAGCCGCCGCCGCGAGGCCGCGCCTGAGAGCGGTCAACCGCCTTCCAGCGACACGCCCGTCCCGCCGCCAAGCGACGGGACCGGTTCGCAGTGACTTCGTTCCAGCGGTTTCGGCAGATTGCGCTTGCCATCATCCTCACCTGGGGGTGGAAGCGTGCGCTCATCGCGATGGGATGCGGTGCGCTGTCGGTGCTGGCGCTGGCGCCATTCAATGTCTTTCCGGTGCTGTTCATTACCTTCCCGGTGCTGGTCTGGCTGATCGACGGCGCGGGCGCCGGACGATATCGCGGCGTCCCCGCCGCGGCACTGACGGGCTATTGGTTCGGGCTCGGCTATTTCGTCCCCGGCCTCTACTGGACCGGCTACGCCTTCTTCGTCGACGCCGACGTGTTCGCGTGGCTGACGCCGTTCGCCGTGCTTGGCCTGCCGGCCTATCTCTCCATCTTCACCGCGATCGGATTCGCGCTGGCCCGCCTGCTCTGGACCAAGGATGCCACGCGCATCCTCGCGCTCGCCGCAAGCCTCACCATCGCCGAATGGCTGCGCGGTCACGCATTGACCGGCTTTCCCTGGAACGCCTTCGGCTACGCCCTGTCCGAGCCGCTGCCGCTGGCGCAGACGGCGTCGCTGATCGGCCTGTGGGGCATGACGTTCCTCAGCGTCGCGATCTTCGCAAGCCCGGCGGCGCTGATCGACCGCACGCCCGATCGCCGCCCGGCATGGCGCGCGCCGGCGGCTGCGATTGCACTTCTGATTGTCATGAGCATCTTCGGCGCGATCCGCCTGTCGCTGCATCCGACCACGATGGTCGCGGGTGTGAAGCTGCGCCTGATGCAGCCGGACCTCCAGCAGGACGCGAAATTCAACTACGCCGCCAAGGCGGAGGTGATGAAGAAATACCTGGCGCTGTCGGACCGCGCCTCGGGACCGCAATCCACCGGCGTGCGCGATGCCACCATCCTGATCTGGCCGGAATCCGCCTTTCCGTTCTTCCTGACCCGCGAAGCCGACGCGATGGCGCAAATCGCCGAGCTGCTGCCGAAGGGCACGGTGCTGATCACGGGCTCGGTCCGCGCCCCCGACCTGCCGCGGGGCACGCCGATCACGCGCGCCTACAACTCGATCTACGTGATCGATCACGACGGCAGCGTGCTCTCGGTCTACGACAAGCTGCACCTCGTGCCGTTCGGCGAATTCCTGCCCTACCAGGACCTGATGGAGAAGCTCGGCTTCGAGCAACTCACGCGCGTGCGCGGCGGCTTCATTCCCGGCAGCGTGCGACACGCGCTATCGGTGCCCGGCGCGCCGCCCGCGCTGCCGCTGATCTGCTACGAAGCAATTTTTCCAGGCGAGGTCGCCGGCCGCAATGAGCGTCCGGGCTGGATCGTGAACCTCACCAACGACGGCTGGTTCGGCATGTCGACCGGTCCCTATCAGCATCTCGAGCAGGCCCGGATGCGTGCGATCGAGCTCGGATTGCCGCTGGTCCGGTCCGCCAATACCGGCGTGTCAGCGGTGATCGATCCGGTGGGACGAACCGTTGCCAGCCTTGGCCTCGGCGTCGAAGGCATTTTGGATGCAAACCTGCCCGCCGCAATTCCGCCGACCGTCTATGCGCGGGTGGGCGACGTGCCCGCAGCCATGCTCGTTGCGCTGGCCGTGATTCTGGCGGTCCGCCGACGTGTTGCCAAACGGCACCCCTGATCACGCCCTCGCCGCCGCCGTGGCCGGAATCCTTTGACAACCGTAGTCCCACGGTTGACAGACTGCACACGGGTTCCTCATTCTGCATCCACTGCGAAAGACAGTGGGCGTTGCTAAATTTCTCCGCAATGTTTCCCAATAACAGGGTTTGATTTTGACGATGCTGGCACCGGAGGCATTCTTGTGATTGCGCCGAAGGTGATGTTTGGAGGCTGAGGAAATGTCGAAAGCGCCCAACCCTGTTGACAAATATGTCGGCAGCCGCGTGCGTATGCGCCGCATCATGTTGGGCATGAGCCAGGAAAAGCTCGGTGAAGCTTTGGGCCTGACTTTCCAGCAGATCCAGAAGTACGAGAAGGGCACGAATCGCGTCGGCGCGAGCCGCATCCAGCAGATCGCCGAGATCCTGCAGGTGCCCGTGTCGTTCCTGTTCGAGGGCGGACCGAGCGGCGTGGCTGGCCCGGACGGCTTCGCCGAAGGCGCCTCGCCTTCCTATGTCTCGGACTTCCTCGCGACCTCCGAAGGTCTCGCTCTGACCAAGGCGTTCACCCGAATCACTGATTCGAAGATGCGCCGCTCGATCGTCGATCTCGTCGAGCAGATCGCCGCCCGCGAAGGTCCCGACAAACGCTGACGCGACGGCTCAATCCGATTTGAGACTGCGTCAAATCTGGCCTATGTCGTCATTTGCGGGCGCGTTTTTGGTGCGCGCCCTCTTCGATGATCCGGTTCAAAGGCACAGATGCGTTCATGACCAAGTCCAATTGGTTCGATTCACAAACCATTCTCGATGGCATCCGCCGCTGGGTGGAGATCGAGACGCCGACGGACACACCTGAACAGGTCAACAGGCTGATCTCCGTGGTCGCGGAGCAATACCGCGATCTGCCGGTTACGCTCGAGCGCGTCGCCGGCGTCGATGGCTGCGGCGATCATCTCGCTGCACGCTCGACCTGGGGCCAGGACCGGCCGGGCATTTTGGTGCTGAGCCACCTCGATACCGTTCATCCCATGGGATTCATCGAGCGCCTGCCGTTCAAGGTCGAAGGCGACAGCGCGTTCGGTCCCGGCATCTACGACATGAAGGGCGGCGCCTATATCGCCCATCACGCCTTTCGCGCGCTCTGCGCCGCCGGCGATCGCTCGCCGCTCGGCATCACCCATTTGTTCACCTCCGATGAGGAGATCGGCAGCCCGACCTCGCGCAAGCTGATCGAGGCGGAAGGGCGCAGGGCCAAATACGTGCTAGTGACGGAGCCCGCGCGCGACGGCGGCAAGATCGTCACCGGACGCAAGGGCGTCGGACGATTCGAAGTCTTCATCAAGGGTGTGCCCGCACATGCCGGCACGCGGCCCCAGGATGGCCGCAGCGCGATCCGCGAGCTTGCCAACGTCATCCTGGCGCTGGAGGCGATGAACGATCTGGCACGCGGCGTTACGGTGAATGTCGGCGTGGCGCGCGGCGGCACGCGCCCCAACGTCACGCCGGAGGAGGCCTATGCCGAAGTCGACCTGCGCGTGCCGAGCTTTGCCGATGCGGAAGAGTTCGTCGGCAAGATCCTCGGGCTGACATCGAAGACGGATGGCGTCACCGTCAAGGTTACGGGCGGGCTCAACCGTCCGCCCTATGAGAAGAGCAATGCAGGCGCCTCGCTGTACGAGCATGCGAAGTCGCTTGCCACCGAGATCGGCTTCGAGCTGGTCGACACCCACACCGGCGGCGGCTCGGATGGCAATTTCACCGCCGCCCACACCGCAACGCTCGATGGACTCGGCGTCGACGGCAAGGGCGCACACACCCATTATGAGCAGATCTACGTCTCGTCGCTCGAACCCCGCGCGCGGCTGCTCCATCGCCTGTACCAGACGCTGCGATGAGCGAACGAAAATCAGACCCCGATCGCGATGACAGCGAGCGCGCCTTCTTCGGGCGCCGCAAGGGCCACAAGCTCAGGCAGCACCAGGCCGAGCTGATCGATCATCTGCTGCCGCATCTTTCGCTCGACATCGCGGGCGAGAAGCCGACGAATGCCAACGAGATTTTCGGTCCCGCGGCGGACGATGTGCGGCTCGAGATCGGCTTCGGCGGCGGCGAGCATCTTGCGGCGGAGGCCCAGACCTTCGCCACGACCGGCTTCATCGGCTGCGAGCCCTATGTCAACGGCATGGCAAAGATCCTCGCGCAGATCGAGGCCGCCAATATCGGCAACATCCGTCTGTTCGCGGGCGATGCCGCCGAGCTCCTGGCCTGGCTGCCGCCGGCATCGCTGTCGCGGATCGACCTGATCCATCCCGATCCCTGGCCGAAGCGGCGGCACTGGAAGCGGCGCTTCGTCCAGGACCGCACCATCGCTGCGATGGCACGCGTGCTGAAGGCGGGCGGCGAATTCCGTTTCGTCTGCGACATCGACGATTACTGCGCCTGGACGCTGTCGCATCTGGCGCGCTCGCAGGATTTCGTCTGGCTCGCCGAACGCGCCGACGATTTCCGGCAGCCATGGGCGGGCTACACCATGACGCGCTACGGCCGGAAGGCCACGCGCGAAGGGCGCAAGACGACTTACTTGCGGTTCAGGCGGCGCTAGATCGTCTGGCGGTTGCGCCAGAATTTCACGACGCGCTCGGCCGTCGACGGCATCAGGCGCGTGAAGTTCACGCGCGCCTGCTCGAGATCGGCATCGGCCGGCGTGCGATGCGGGCCGTACCACATCAGGATCAGCGCGCGCACCGTAGGCCAGCCGAGATTGAGCACGCGGCCCAGGATCAGGATCGGATCGTAGCGGTCGCCGGCGACCAGGCGATCGAGGATCGAGAGGCGGACACCGGACATCGCCGCGAGCGAGGCGATCGATTCCTCGTATTTGAGCGCCTTGGCGAAGCCGAGCAGCGCGCTCTCGCCGAGATGACCCTCGCGATGCAAGGTCAGCACCGTGCGCTGTGCCGCCGAGAAATCGCGGCGCGGCCCCGGCGGCAGCGCGGCCTCCTCGATCGCCGCCATGGCGCGCTTGATCTCGGCCTGGCGCACGGGATTGACCACGCTCGAGAGGCGGCGGCGGATGACGTCGAGCGTGCCGTCGAGCAGCTGTTTCAGGTGCTCGCCCGAGAGATCGTTGCGCTGGCCGATCTTGAGCGTCAGCACGCCGTCCTGCGACGCACGCTTGATCAGCTCGGAATAGCTGCCTTGCGAGAACACCGCACCGGCATTGCCCGCGGCGCGGCGCACCACGTCGCGATCGCCGCGCTCGACCAGCACGTCGGTGATGGCAGCTGACAGTACCGGGCGCTCGGTCATCGCCAGCAGATGGCCCTGGCCCTTCAGCCGCGCGATCTCGACGAGCGCGGCGTCGTCGAGCACCAGCGAGCGGCGCAGCACGGGGCCCGCCACCATGATCTCGTTTTCACGCGCGAGCTGGCTCACCAGATGCGGCGGCGCATTGTTCAGGCGCGAGAAGCGCTCGGCGAGGTCGACGCGCGAGGCGAGCTCGGCATGCGGAACGAGATCGATCAGCAGATTGTCGAAGAGATCGACGAGATCGGGACGGAGCTTCTCGGCGTCCTGGAAGAACAATTGGGCGATGGCGCGCGCAATCTCGCCGCGACGCCGGGGGTCGCCGCGTTTGACGATCTCGTCCAGTCCGGGAATGAGCGACGTGGCAGCGGTCATGAAAACGCAACTCGTACAGGGCACGCCGCGGGTGCGCCCTTGGTCCAAGCCGCCCCACAATCAGGGAATTTAGGCCTGCTAGATGAAGGAAGCGTTGCGCGGGGGGCCACAGGCCGGGCCGCAAAAAGCCTCGTCTTTCCCGCGATGGGCCTTGTCCGGGAGGACGGAAAGGGCTATATCAGCGCCAATTCATCTTCTCATACGATCCGCGTAGTGAGAGTGGGCCCGAAAGGACCCGCTCTTTTTTATTACCTGAACGCGGCTTGGTGGAAGATATGCGGCCCGGCGAGCTGCCGGGATAAAGAGTTCCGAAACAGGCTCTGCAAATCCTGACCTGTTCAAGTCCTTAACCAAGCCTTAACCATCGAGCGCCTTGACCCCTGATATGACCGAACCGAACACTGGTTCCACGGATGCCGAGTTGCTGGCCGAGCCGAGGCTCGTGGTCGAGCCGGGCGTGGCGGCACGTGTGTCCGCGGTCGCAGCTCCGGTGCTCGAGGGCATGGGCTACCGCCTGGTGCGGATCCGCATCTCCGGCGAGGCCGGCTGCACCGTGCAGATCATGGCCGAGCGGCCAGACGGCTCGATGCAGCTCGAGGATTGCGAAGCGATCTCGCGGGCGCTGTCGCCGGTGCTCGACGTCGCCGACCCCATCGATCGCGCTTATCGGCTGGAAATCTCCTCACCGGGGATTGACCGTCCATTGGTACGCCGATCGGATTTCGAGCGTTATTCCGGCCATCTGGTGAAGATCGACATGGCCGTCGCCCATGAGGGACGCAAGCGGTTCCGCGGCACGCTCGGTGCCGTCGAGGGCGACCGCGTGCATCTGCGTCGCGACGACGCCAAGGCGAGCGACAATCCCGACGTTCTCCTGACGATGGAGGACATCGGTGAGGCACGCTTGGTTCTGACCGACGAGCTGATCGCGGAATCCATGCGCCGCGGCAAGGCCGAGGAGCGCCAGATGCGCCGCGATCTCGGCATCGAGCCGCCGGCTGCGCCGCACGCGGAGATCAGTGCGAAGACCACCAAGAACACCAAGCCGCAAAAGAAGAAGCCGGCCCCGACCAATACGAAGAAGCACCGCCTGGCCGCCGAACGCGCGCGGCGGGGCGAGATCGAGCCTGACGAAGGAGATTAGCCATGGCAGTCAGCGCCAATCGACTTGAACTGCTCCAGATCGCCGATGCCGTCGCGCGCGAGAAATCGATCGACCGCGGCATCGTCATCGCTGCGATGGAAGACGCCATCGCCAAGGCGGCACGGGCACGTTACGGCAGCGAAACTGACGTTCATGCCGAGATCGACCCGAAGAAGGGCGAGCTGCGGCTGTCGCGCCACATGCTGGTGGTCGAGAAGGTCGAAAATCATTCCAACCAGATCTCGCTGGTGGATGCGCAGCGCGCCAATCCCGGCGCCCAGGTCGGTGACACCATCGCCGATACGCTGCCGCCGCTGGAATATGGCCGCATCGCCGCGCAATCGGCCAAGCAGGTGATCGTGCAGAAGGTACGCGAGGCCGAGCGCGACCGGCAATATCAGGAATTCAAGGACCGCATCGGCGACATCGTCAACGGCGTCGTCAAGCGCGTCGAATATGGCAGCGTGATCGTCGACCTCGGCCGCGGTGAAGCCATCATCCGCCGCGACGAGATGCTGCCGCGCGAAGTGTTCCGCAACGGCGACCGCGTCCGCGCCTACATCTTCGACGTCCGTCGCGAGACCCGCGGCCCGCAGATCTTCCTCTCCCGCACCCATCCGCAGTTCATGGCGAAGCTGTTCGCGCAGGAAGTGCCTGAGATCTATGACGGCATCGTCGAGATCAAGGCGGTGGCCCGCGATCCCGGCTCGCGCGCGAAAATCGGCGTGATTTCCCGCGATTCCTCGGTCGATCCGGTCGGCGCCTGCGTCGGCATGCGCGGCTCGCGCGTGCAGGCGGTGGTGAACGAGCTGCAGGGCGAGAAGATCGACATCATTCCGTGGTCGCCCGACATCGCGACCTTCGTGGTCAACGCGCTGGCGCCGGCCGAAGTCTCCAAGGTCGTCATCGACGAAGACCGCGAGCGCATCGAGGTCGTGGTGCCCGACACCAACAACCAGCTCTCGCTGGCGATCGGCCGCCGCGGCCAGAACGTGCGTCTGGCCTCGCAGCTCACCGGCTGGGACATCGACATCCTGACCGAGCAGGAGGAATCGGAGCGCCGCCAGGCCGACTTCGAGAACTCCACCCGCGTCTTCATGGAATCGCTCAATGTCGACGAGGTGGTCGGCCAATTGCTGGCGTCCGAAGGCTTCACCTCGGTCGAGGAACTCGCGATGGTGGACCTGAAGGAACTCGCCGGCATCGAAGGCTTCGACGAGGAGACCGCGCAGGAGCTCCAGAACCGTGCCCGCGAATATCTCGAGCAGCAGGAGGCCGAGATCGAGGCCAAGCGCAAGGAGCTCGGTGTCGAGGACGCCGTCAAGGACGTGCCGGGCGTCACCTCCAAGATGCTGGTGAAGTTCGGCGAGAACGACATCAAGACGGTCGAGGATCTCGCCGGCTGCGCCACCGACGATCTGGTCGGCTGGACCGAGCGCAAGGAAGGCGGCGAGCAGACCAAATTCCCTGGTGCGCTCGACGGTATCGACATTTCCCGTGACGACGCCGAAGCCATGATCATGCAGGCCCGCGTCAAGGCCGGCTGGATCACCGAAGCCGATCTCGCGAAGCCCGCCGAAGAGGCCGAGGCGACCGAAGATCAGCCGGCTTAAGGACGAAGGAGAATGTCGCCCGGATGCTCGCAGAAACTGACCACGATCTCGACCATGGACCGCGGACCGAAAGGTCCGCGACCATGCGGATGTGCGCGGTCAGTCGCGAGGTCCGGCCGATCGACGAGCTGATCCGCTTCGTCATTTCGCCGCAAGGCGACATAGTTCCCGATCTCAAGCGCAAGCTGCCCGGACGCGGCATGTGGGTCACCGCCTCGCGCGAGGTGGTTGCGGAAGCCGTCCGGCGTCACCAATTTAGCAAAGCCTTCAAGCGCGAGCTGCGCACTCCCCAGACGCTTCCCGCCGACATCGAGGCGCTCCTGGTCCGGAGCGTGACGGAAGCCCTTGGGATTGCCACCAAGGCGGGCCAGATTGTGGCCGGCTTCGGCAAGGTCGAAAGCGCCCTGCGGGAAGGCACGGTCGAGGTCCTGATCCATGCCAGCGACGGGGCCGCGGACGGAATCCGCAAATTAGACATGCTGGCACGTCAAAATGACGGGAATCGCGGCGCGAAGCCGCAGATTCCCGTCGTCACTGCGCTGAAATCGATAGAATTGGATTTGGCACTTACCCGGTCAAATGTGATACATGCTGCCCTGCTCGCGGGCCCGGCGAGCAAGTCATTCCTGTCACGTAGCCAGATGCTGGTCCGATACCGGATGGCGGACGATGACAAGACTGCCGAAAAGCCCGGCCAGGATTTCTGAGAGACAACGACGACCCGATAGGACGGTGCGGCAACGCACAATGCTAACAGATCAGGATTAGGACTACTCTGAATGGTTGATACCAAGACCCCTGACGACAAGAAGCTGAGCGTTCCGAGCAAGACGCTATCGCTCAAGCCGCGCGTCGAAACGGGCACTGTCCGCCAGAGCTTCAGCCATGGCCGCAGCAAGCAGGTCGTGGTCGAGAAGCGCGGCAAGCGCCGCGTCGACGGCAGCCCCGAGCCGCAGGCTCCCACGGTTGTTGCAAAGCCGGCGCCGGCCGCGTCCGCTCCCGCTCCCGCGCGCCCAGCACCGCCGCGCAACGCCGGCTCCGGCGTGGTGCTGCGCACGCTGACCGAGGACGAACGTTCCGCCCGCGCCAGCGCGCTGGCCGATGCCAAGGTGCGCGAAGTCGAAGAACGCCGCCATGCCGAGGAAGAGGCCCAGCGCCGCGCTGTCCGCGAAAGCGCGGAGCGCGCCGAGCGCGAGGCTGCCGAAGCCCGCCGCAAGGCCGAGGAAGAGCGCCACCGCCACGAAGAGGAAGCCAAGCGCAAGGCCGAAACCGAGGCCAAGAAGCGTTTTGGCGAAGGCGAGCAACCGCAATCCGCGGCACGCCCTGCAACGACGACGACGGCCGCACCTGCTCCTGCACCGCGGCCCGGAGCGCCCGCGGCGCGGCCCGGCACCACCACCACGGCCCGCCCGGGAACAACGACGGCGCGGCCCGGAACGACCACGCAGCGGCCGGGTGGCCCGGTGGGTCGCGCCCCCGCTGTCGCAGCCGGACCGGACGAGGACGAGGGTCCGCGCCAGATCCGCCGTGGTCCTGGCGGCGCTGCGCGTCCCGCGCCGCCCCCGAAGACCACCCACAAGCCCGGTCCGCAGAAGGAGCGCGGCCGCCTGACCGTCGTCACCGCATTCAATGCCGACGACGTGCGCGAGCGCTCGATTGCCTCCTTCCGCCGCCGGACCCAGCGCCTGAAGGGCCACGCCTCGAACGAGCCGAAGGAAAAGCTCATCCGCGAGGTGATCATTCCGGAAGCGATCACGATCCAGGAGCTCGCCAACCGCATGGCCGAGCGCGCGGTCGACGTCATCCGCATGCTGATGAAGCAGGGCGCGATGCACAAGATCACCGACGTGATCGACGCCGACACCGCGCAGCTGATCGCGGAAGAACTGGGTCACACCGTCAAGCGCGTTGCCGCGTCGGACGTCGAAGAGGGTCTGTTCGACCAGGTCGACGATTCCACCGACACCGAGACGCGTTCACCGGTGGTGACCGTGATGGGTCACGTCGACCACGGCAAGACCTCGCTGCTCGACGCGCTCCGCCATGCCAACGTCGTCTCCGGCGAGGCCGGCGGCATCACCCAGCATATCGGCGCCTATCAGGTGCTGTCGCCCGAAAGCGGCAAGAAGATCACCTTCATCGACACGCCCGGCCACGCCGCGTTCACCGCGATGCGCGCCCGCGGCGCCAAGGTGACCGACATCGTCGTGCTGGTGGTTGCGGCCGATGACGGCGTGATGCCGCAGACGATCGAAGCCATCAACCACGCCAAGGCGGCGCGGGTGCCGATCATCGTTGCCATCAACAAGATCGACAAGCCCGATGCGAAGCCCGAGCGCGTGCGCACCGAGCTGCTCCAGCACGAGGTGCAGGTCGAATCCTTCGGCGGCGAAGTCGTCGACGTCGAAGTGTCCGCCAAGAACAAGACCAATCTCGACAAGCTGCTCGAGATGATCGCGCTCCAGGCCGACATCCTCGACCTCAAGACCAATTCGGATCGCCCGGCCGAAGGCACCGTGATCGAAGCCAAGCTCGATCGCGGCCGTGGCCCGGTCGCGACCGTGCTGGTCCAGCGCGGCACGCTGCGTGTCGGCGACATCATCGTCGCCGGCGCCGAGATGGGCCGCGTCCGCGCGCTGATCTCGGATCAGGGCGAGACCGTGCAGGAGGCGGGTCCTTCGGTGCCGGTCGAGGTGCTCGGTTTCAACGGTCCGCCGGAGGCCGGCGATCGTCTCGCGGTGGTCGAGAACGAAGCCCGCGCCCGCCAGGTCACCAGCTACCGCGCGCACCAGAAGCGCGAGAACGCGGCTGCCTCGATCTCCGGCATGCGCGGCTCGCTCGAGCAGATGATGTCGCAATTGAAGACGGCGGGCCGCAAGGAATTCCCGCTGATCATCAAGGCCGACGTGCAGGGCTCGCTGGAAGCGATCCTCGGCTCGCTGGAGAAGCTCGGCACCGACGAAGTCGCTGCCCGCATCCTGCATGCCGGCGTCGGCGGCATCTCGGAATCGGACGTGACGCTCGCGGAAGGCTTCAACGCCGCGATCATCGGCTTCTCGGTTCGTGCCAACAAGGAGGCGGCTGCGGCCGCCAAGCGCAACGGCATCGAGATCCGCTACTACAACATCATCTACGACCTCGTGGACGACGTGAAGAAGGCGATGAGCGGCCTGCTCGCGCCGACCTTGCGCGAAACCATGCTGGGCAATGCCTCGATCCTGGAGATCTTCAACATCTCCAAGGTCGGCAAGGTCGCCGGCTGCCGCGTCACCGACGGTACCGTGGAACGCGGCGCCAATGTGCGCCTGATCCGCGACAACGTCGTCGTGCACGAAGGCAAGCTGTCGACGCTGAAGCGCTTCAAGGACGAAGTGAAGGAAGTCCAGTCCGGTCAGGAATGCGGCATGGCCTTCGAGAACTACCACGACATGCGTGCCGGTGACGTGATCGAGTGTTATCGCGTGGAGACGATCCAGCGCTCCCTGTAAGTCCAAATCTTACCGAAGCGCCCGGATCTTTTTGAGCTGAAATTGCGGGAGTGCGATGGCCGGATTTATTCCGGCCATCGCGCCGCATTCGTTTCAACAGGACAAATGACAATGCTCGTGTCCCAAACGCGGGCACGACGAGGTGATTTCCAACCATGCCCCGCCACCATCAGAAGAAAAGTTCCGCGCCGGGCGGCTCGCAACGCCAGTTGCGTGTCGGCGAGCAGGTTCGCCACGCGATGGCCGAGATTCTGGCGCAAGGCAATGTGCATGATGATGACCTCGAGGGTCACATCATCACCGTGCCGGAGGTGCGGATGTCGCCCGACCTGAAGCTCGCGACAGTCTATGTGATGCCGCTTGGTGGCCGCGATACCGAGGTCGTCATTGCTGCGCTCGAGCGCAACAAGAAATTCCTGCGCGGCGAGGTCGCGCATCGCGTTAACCTGAAATTTGCACCTGACCTTCGTTTCCGCGTCGACGAACGATTCGACGAAGCGGAACGGATCGAGAAGCTTTTGCGAACACCTGCGGTGCAGAAGGACCTGGAACAGGATCCGGATTCGGATCGGGAAGAAGAGTGATGACGATGGACCCGGCTCACGGCACGATCGGCGGCGAAGAGACCGATCAGCGCGACGTGCAGAAAAATAATTTTGCGGATCTCGGCGGCGATTCCCAGCCGCATCAGGAGCCGCGCCGCGTCAACAACGATCCCCGCGCCAACAAGCAGAAGGGCAACCAGCCGCGCCGCGACCGCCGCGACGTCCATGGCTGGGTCGTGCTCGACAAGCCGATCGGCATGACCTCGACGCAGGCGGTCGCCGTGCTCAAGCGCCTGTTCAACGCCAAGCGCGCGGGACACGCCGGCACGCTCGACCCGCTCGCCTCCGGCGGCCTGCCGATCGCGCTCGGCGAGGCCACCAAGACGGTTCCCTTCGTGATGGACGGCCGCAAGCGCTACCAGTTCACTGTGTGCTGGGGCGAGGAGCGCGACACCGATGATATCGAGGGCCGGGTCACCGCGACCTCCGACCAGCGCCCGACCCGGGAGGCCATCCTGGCCCTGCTGCCCCGCTTCACCGGGGTGATCGAGCAGATCCCGCCGCGCTATTCCGCGATCAAGGTCCAGGGCGAGCGCGCCTATGACCTCGCCCGCGACGGCGAGGTCGTGGAACTGGCCCCCCGTCCGGTCGAAATTCACCATTTAACCCTTGTGGATCAACCGGATAACGACCGGGCGGTGTTCGAGGCCGAGTGCGGCAAGGGCACCTATGTCCGGGCGCTGGCCCGCGATATGGGCCGGATTCTCGGCACTTACGGCCATATCTGCGCGCTGCGGCGGACCCTGGTCGGCCCATTTGGCGAGAACGACATGATTCCGCTGGATCAGTTGGAGGCTTTATGCGATAGAGCCGCGTCCGGCGAGGGCAGCCTCGCCGACGCGCTGATGCCCGTTGAGACCGCGCTGGACGACATCCCGGCACTGGCCGTCACTCGGGCTGATGCGGCAAGGCTCCATAGGGGCCAGGCCGTTTTATTGCGCGGACGGGATGCGCCCACTAGTAGCGGCACAGTCTATGTCACGGTGGCAGGCCGTCTATTGGCGCTTGCTGAAGTCGGCAACGGCGAAATCATCCCCAAGCGTGTGTTCAACCTGACCGGTCTGACTGCCAGCACCGGTCGCAACGAGAGAAATTGACGATGTCGATTGCCGCAGAACGCAAAGCGGAAGTCATCAAGACGAATGCCAACAAGGCCGGCGACACCGGCTCGCCGGAGGTTCAGGTCGCGATCCTGTCGGAACGCATCAACAACCTCACCAACCATTTCAAGACCCACGTGAAGGACAACCATTCGCGTCGCGGCCTCTTGAAGCTGGTTTCGACCCGCCGCTCGCTGCTCGACTACCTCAAGAAGAGGGACGAGGCGCGTTACAAGGCGCTGCTCGAGAAGCACAACATTCGTCGTTAAGTGTTCCCGCGCGCGCCACTGGCGCGCGTTTTCGTGCGCGGTTTCGAGCGAAAGCGTTTGTTTAAAGGTTTTTGATCGAGGCTGCGTGCACGTCGGGTGCGAGCCGTTGACGGCGAGCATCCGGGGCACGATGGGCGAGGACCGCAATCCGGTGTTCGCGTTCGTGCCGACTGACAGTCCAGCAGCAATCCGGCGGCTGGGCACAACGGGCAAGGCGCCCGTATGACCCGAAAGGATGGACGCCATCCGAAATCCGAAAACCATGGCAGGATCGCAGGACGCTGATCGCCCGCTTCGATCAACGTCCCGCAATCTTGCGCATGGTTTTTGTTTTTCGGGCCGTCCTTCTTTCGAGAACCCATGAAAGAAGACCTCTATGTTCAATAAGCATTCAGTCGAGATCGACTGGGGTGGACGCCCTCTCAAGCTTGAAACCGGCAAGATCGCGCGTCAGGCCGACGGCGCCGTCGTCGCCACCTATGGCGAGACCGTGGTGCTCGCCACCGTCGTCGCGGCGAAGGCGCCGCGCGAAGGCGTCGACTTCCTGCCGCTGACGGTCGACTACCAGGAGAAGACCTACGCAGCCGGCCGCATTCCCGGCGGCTATTTCAAGCGCGAGGGTCGTCCGACCGAGAAGGAGACGCTGGTCTCCCGCCTGATCGACCGTCCGATCCGTCCGCTGTTCGTCGACGGCTGGCGCAACGAGACCCAGGTGATCGTCACCGTGCTGTCGCACGACATGGAGAATGATCCCGATATCGTGGCGCTGGTGGCCTCATCGGCCGCGCTGACCCTGTCCGGCGCGCCCTTCAAGGGCCCGATCGGCGCAGCGCGCGTCGGCTTCGCCAATGACGAGTTCATCCTCAACCCGACGCTCGACGAGATGGTCGACACCCAGCTCGACCTCGTCGTCGCCGGCACGGCCGACGCCGTGCTGATGGTGGAATCGGAAGCCAAGGAGCTCAACGAGGACATCATGCTCGGCGCCGTGATGTTCGGTCACCGCCACTTCCAGCCGGTGATCAACGCCATCATCGAGCTCGCCGAGAAGGCCGCCAAGGAGCCGCGCGAAGTCACGGTGATCGACAATTCGGCGCTCGAGAAGGAAATGCTCGGCCTCGTCGAGCAGGAGCTGCGCGCCGCCTACGCCATTCCGGTCAAGCAGGATCGCTACGCCGCGGTCGGCAAGGTCAAGGAAAAGGTGATCGCCCATTACTTCCCCGAAGGGCAGGAGCCGAAATACGACAAGCTGCGCGTCTCGGGCGTGTTCAAGGAGCTGGAAGCCAAGATCGTTCGCTGGAACATTCTCGACACCGGCAAGCGCATCGACGGCCGCGATAGCAAGACTGTGCGCAACATTATCGCCGAAGTCGGCGTGCTGCCCCGCGCCCACGGCTCGGCGCTGTTCACCCGCGGCGAGACCCAGGCGCTGGTCGTGACCACGCTCGGCACCGGAGAGGACGAGCAGTATATCGACGCGCTGTCCGGAACGTACAAAGAGACGTTCCTGCTGCACTACAACTTCCCTCCCTACTCGGTCGGTGAGACCGGTCGCCTCGGCGGCACCAAGCGCCGCGAGATCGGCCACGGCAAGCTGGCCTGGCGCGCGATCCACCCGGTGCTGCCGCCGCATCACGAGTTCCCCTACACCACGCGCGTGGTGTCGGAGATCACCGAGTCGAACGGTTCGTCCTCGATGGCTTCGGTCTGCGGCGCTTCGCTCGCGCTGATGGATGCGGGCGTGCCGTTGAAGCGGCCGACCGCGGGTATCGCGATGGGCCTGATCCTCGAAGACAAGCGCTTCGCGGTGCTCTCGGACATCCTCGGTGACGAGGATCATCTCGGCGACATGGACTTCAAGGTGGCCGGCACGGAAGCGGGCATCACCTCGCTCCAGATGGACATCAAGATCGAGGGCATCACCGAGGAGATCATGAAGGTCGCGCTCGGTCAGGCCAAGGAAGGTCGTATCCACATCCTCGGCGAAATGGCCAAGGCGCTCACCAACGCCCGCGCCGAGCTCGGCGAATACGCGCCGCGCATCGAGACCTTCAAGATCGCCACCGACAAGATCCGCGAAGTGATCGGCACCGGCGGCAAGGTGATCCGCGAGATCGTCGAGAAGACCGGCGCCAAGGTCAACATCGAGGACGACGGCACCGTGAAGGTCGCCTCCAGCGACGGCGAGGCGATGAAGGCCGCGATCAAGTGGATCAAGTCGATCGCGTCCGATCCGGAAGTCGGCCAGATCTATGACGGCACCGTCGTCAAGGTGATGGAGTTCGGCGCCTTCGTGAACTTCTTCGGCTCCAAGGACGGCCTCGTCCACATCAGCCAGCTCGCTTCGGCGCGCGTGCAGAAGACCTCCGACGTCGTCAAGGAAGGCGACAAGGTCAAGGTCAAGCTGCTCGGCTTCGACGACCGCGGCAAGACCCGGCTGTCGATGAAGGTGGTCGACCAGGCCACCGGCGAAGACCTCGAGGGCAAGGGCGAGGGCGAGAAGGCCCCGCGCGAAGCCGCCGGCGAGTAATCGCTTCGCACATCAGCAACACGAAGGGCGGCCTCGCGGCCGCCCTTTTTGTTTGTCGCTTGCTTGAAGCTCAGGGATCAAGCCGCGATGTCGTACCGATCGAGGTTCATCACCTTGGTCCAGGCCTTGGCGAAGTCCTGCACGAACTGCTGCTTGGCGTCCGACGAGGCATAGACCTCGGCGAAGGCACGGAGCTGCGAGTGCGCACCGAAGATCAGATCGGCACGCGTGCCGGTCCACTTCACCGCGTTGGTCTTGCGGTCGCGGGCCTCGTAGGTGCCGTCAGCCACCGGCGTCCACTGCGCGCTCATGTCGAGCAGGTTGACGAAGAAGTCGTTGCTCAGCGTGCCTACCTTCGCGGTGAGGACGCCGTGCTTCGAACCGTTCGCATTGACGCCGAGCACACGCAGGCCGCCGACCAGCACGGTCAGCTCGGGTCCGCTCAGCTTCAGCAGCTGCGCGCGATCGACGAGGGCTTCCTCCTGCTGCAGGAACTGATGCTTCTTGCCGACATAGTTGCGGAAGCCATCGGCCCGCGGCTCCAGCGGGGCGAAGGAGTCCGCGTCGGTCTGCTCCTGCGAGGCATCCATGCGGCCCGGCGTGAAGCCAACCTTCACGTCGACGCCGGCATCCTTCGCAGCCTTCTCGACCGCGGTAGAACCGCCGAGGACGATGAGGTCGGCAAGCGAGACCTTCTTCGCACCGGCCGATGCGTTGAAGTCCTTCTGGATTGCTTCGAGCTTGCCGAGAACCTTGGAGAGCTGAGCCGGCTGGTTCACCTCCCAATCCTTCTGCGGCGCAAGACGGATACGCGCGCCGTTGGCGCCGCCACGCTTGTCCGAGCCGCGGAACGTCGAAGCCGACGCCCATGCGGTCGAGACCAGCTCGGAGACCGAAAGGCCGGAAGCCAGGATCTTGGTCTTCAGCGCGGCGATGTCCTGGTCGCCGACCAGCTCGTGGTTCACCTTCGGAATCGGATCCTGCCAGATCAGCGTTTCCTTCGGCACCAGCGGGCCGAGATAGCGCTGGATCGGACCCATGTCGCGGTGGGTGAGCTTGAACCAGGCACGGGCAAACGCGTCCGCGAACTGATCCGGGTTCTCCAGGAAGCGACGCGAGATCTTCTCGTAGGCCGGATCGAGGCGCAGGGAGAGGTCGGTCGTCAGCATCGTCGGCCGATGCTTCTTCGACTTGTCGAAGGCATCCGGAATGATCGCCTCGGCGCCCTTGGCCGTCCACTGATTCGCGCCGCCCGGGCTCTTCGTCAGCTCCCATTCGTACTTGAACAGGTTCTCGAAGAAGTTGTTGCTCCATTTCGTCGGCGTCGTCGTCCAGGTCACCTCGAGACCGCTGGTGATGGAATCACCCGCCAGGCCCGAAGCGTGCTTGCTCTTCCAGCCGAGGCCCTGGTCCTCGAGCGCACCCGCTTCCGGCTCCGGACCGACCAGCGACGGATCGCCTGCGCCGTGGGTCTTGCCGAAGGTGTGGCCGCCGGCGATCAGCGCGACGGTTTCCTCGTCGTTCATCGCCATACGGGCGAACGTCTCGCGGATGTCCTTGGCCGCGGCGACCGGGTCCGGCTTGCCGTTCGGGCCTTCCGGATTGACGTAGATCAGGCCCATCTGCACCGCACCGAGCGGCTCGGCGAGCTGGCGTTCGCCGCTGTAGCGCTCGTCGCCCAGCCAGGTGCCTTCGGGACCCCAATAGAGCTCTTCCGGCTCCCACACGTCGGCGCGGCCACCGGCGAAACCGAAAGTCTTGAAGCCCATCGATTCCAGCGCGACGTTGCCGGCGAGCACCATCAGATCGGCCCAGGAGATCTTGCGACCGTATTTTTGCTTGATCGGCCAGAGCAGACGGCGTGCCTTGTCGAGATTGGCATTGTCGGGCCAGCTGTTGAGCGGCGCAAAACGCTGCTGACCGGCGCCGGCGCCACCGCGGCCGTCCGTGGTGCGATAGGTGCCGGCGCTGTGCCAGGCCATGCGGATCATGAGGCCGCCATAGTGGCCGAAATCGGCGGGCCACCATTCCTGCGAGTCCGTCATCAGAGCCGTCAGGTCCTTGATGACGGCATTCAGGTCGAGCGACTTGAACTCCTTGGCATAGTCGAACTCCTTGCCCATGGGGTCGGACAGGGTTGAATTCTTGTGCAGCATCTCGATGCTGAGCTGGGTCGGCCACCAGTCGCGGTTCACGCGCGTGGGTTTTCCGCCCGAAAACGGGCACTTCGAAGTGTCATCCATGAATACCTCCTCTGGTGGCGTCGAACTCGCCCTTGACCAGGTAGAATTACTCTAGGCTTCGCATTCGATCAGGGGAAGTTGACTTTAATGATCGCTGCGATAGGATTTTCTGATGGTCAACGTGACGATGCGCCAGCTCAGATATTTCGACGCGCTGGCGCGTCACGGCCATTTCGGCCGCGCGGCGGAGGCAAGCTCGATCTCCCAGCCGGCCCTGTCGATGCAGATCAAGGAACTGGAGGAGGCGCTCGGCGGCCTGCTGCTGGAGCGCAGCGCCCGGCAGGTGGCGCTGACCCGGTTCGGCGAGGAGCTCGCGCCGCGCGTCCGCGACATCCTGCGCTCGGTCGATGAGCTCGGCGATTTCGCGCGCGCCTCGCAGGACCGCTTTGCGGGCCGGCTGCGGATCGGCATGATCCCGACGATCGCGCCCTATCTGCTGCCCAAGATCACCAAGAATCTGACGCGCATGCATCCGGAGCTCGACATCCGCGTGCGCGAGACGATGACGCCGCGGCTGATCCAGGAACTGGTGGAAGGCCGGCTCGACACGGCCATCGTCGCACTGCCGGTGTCCGAGCCTTCGCTCACCGAGGTCGCGCTGTTCGACGAAAAATTCCTGCTGGTGCGACCGGGCTCCGACGAAGGCACACCGGTGCCATCGCGCGAGATGATGCGCGAGATGCGGCTGCTGCTGCTCGAAGAGGGGCACTGCTTCCGCGATCAGGCGCTGTCGTTCTGCAACATGCAATCGGCGCCGCCGCGCGAGATGCTGGATGCGAATTCGCTGTCGACGCTGGTCCAGATGGTCAGCGCCGGAATCGGCGTCACCTTGATCCCGGAAATGGCGGTGTCGGTGGAGACGCGATCGGCCTCGGTCTCGCTGTCGCGCTTCCGCGATCCCGAGCCCTCGCGCACCATCGGCATGGTCTGGCGCAAGACCAGCCCGCTGGCGCGGCAGCTGCTGCAGATCTCCGAGGTGGTGTGCCTGTCGGCCGGTAAGGCGCGCCCGCGGCAGGCCACGCGCGGCCAACGTGGCTAGGCGGGAATTTTCCTGAATAGCCGCGATCATTCAAGCGGGCCCCCGCGCGCAAGGCGGGCAGATCGAACCGAGAGCACCGATGCCTGATCCGATCATCCGCACCGCCCGCCCTGACGAATATGACGAGATCGGCCGCGTCTGGATGGAAAGCTGGGTCTCGACCGGCCTCGCCGAGGCGAGTGAGTTCCTGCTGGCAAACCTGCGCGCACGCATCAGGCGTGAGATCGAGAACGGCTGGTGCCTGTTCGTCGCCGACGACAATGGCACGATCGCCGCCATGCTGGCGCTGCATCTGCCAAAACTCTATCTCGACATGCTGTTCGTCGGGCCCGCCTACCAGGGCCAATCGCTCGGACGGCAATTGCTCGCCTTCACGCGCACGCAAATGCCGGATGAAATGTATCTGCGCTGCGTCCGCGAAAACGAAAAGGCCTGGCGCTGGTACGAGCGCTGTGTTCGAGAAGGAAGAGATCGAGCCGTCGAATGGGTTCGTGATGAAGTATTATCGGTGGAAGCGGCCGCGGCTCACCGGATAGACAGCGATCCCGGGCTGCAGCTTGCGGTTGTCACGATCCCACCCTAGTGTGGCGTATCCGATGACCTCCCGCCTCTGATCCTTGGAATCCATGCTTCGATTTGCTGCCCCGGTGCTCATCCTGCTGTTCTTCCTGACTTCGGCAGCGGCGCAAACCCCTCCCGCAACCACCGCTCCCGCCGCTCAGACCGCGCCACAAGCAAAGCCAACAGCCAAGAAAGTGACGGCGAAGCCGAAGCCTGCGGAGTCGGCGACTGCCGGTCCGTGTGGCGTCGGCGTGATTGCGGGGACGGGGGACATCTTCGTCGTCCAGAAGATCGGTCTGACCGTGTTCGGCAACGACTATGCCGAAGTCCCGGTATCCTGGGGCCTCGACGACCTCGTCTTTGCGCGGGCGCGGGCCGCGGCAGGCAACACGCCGGTGCGACGGATCACTTACGCCAAGGGCGCACTCGATTCCTACTACCACCCCAAATCCGGCCTGTTCCGCAATCAGCGCGATGAGCTGTCGAACCTGATCCGGCAGGTCGCAGGCAATGCCGGTTGCGAGCGCTATCTCGTCGTCATGCGCAGCGAAGGACAGCTTGACGGTACCAATCAGTCGCTCAGCGGCGTCGGCATCTTCAGCCGGGGTGTCGGTCTCATCTCATATGCATATGTCTTCTCCTATATCGGCGTGACGTGGGTCGACGGCCGCACCTTCGAAATCATGAAAGGCCCCGCCGTAACGTTCGAAGGTGTCATGAAGCGTATGGCGGACAACTTCGTTTCGAACGAGCTTTTGCAGAAGGTGGACAAGTCCATGTTTCCGGAGACGGCCGCGGACTCCGCCAACAACATCGCCCTGCGCGACATCACGCGCGACTTCCTGACCAAACGGCTGGACAAGATATTGCCGCCGTATTTCGCGCAGTGACGATGCTGAAAGGAAGCCAAGCTCGGAAGAAAGCGATGATCAGGGCGATGCAGGCCTTCGCAATGATCGTCGCGGCTCATCTGCTCTCGGCGTCGGGAGTCGGGGCCCAGGCTGCGTCAAAGACGAGCACGGCCAAGTCATCGAACGCGTCCTCAACGACGCCAGCAGAGAGCGGCCCATGTCAGATCGGCGTCATCCCGATCGCCGGCGACCTCTTCATGATCAATAAGTACGGTCCCCTGAAGTTCCTGGACAAGTACTCGCGGACCGCCGTGACCGCATGGGCACTCGACGACCTCGTCGTGTCCCGCGTTCGCGCGGCTGCGCCCGGCAGCTCCGTGCGCAGAGTCACCTACACAAGGGAGGAGCTGAAATCACAAGGGAGGAGCTGAAATCCGGCGGCCAGCGGGAGCAGAATCCGTTCTTCTACCGCGCCGAAAGAGACATCGCGGACTTCGTTCGGTTTCTCGCACCAAGACTCCGTTGCGAACGTTATGTCGTCGTCCACCGGCACGGCGGAACGCATCGCGAATACGGCATTGGGATCTCGCAGTACCCTTACGACAGATCCGTGCATCTCTACGCGATCATGTACATCCGTGTTTACGACGGCGGGTCTTTTGCGTTGATCCAGGAAGCGCAGGCCTTGATGACTGACGACACCTACGTCGACCGCTTGCTGCGCAATCCGCTTGGTGGACTGACACGCGAGCTGGATCAGGCGATGTTTCCGGAGAAGCCCGCGGATGTTGTCAACAATCAGGTATTGCGCGACGGCGTGCGTGCCATGCTGACGGCAAGTCTCGACAAGACATTGCCGCCCTTGCTCCGGCACTAGGACAGCCTGCGCGCTGATTGAGAACACCACCGTCAACCGGTCGCGTTGACCAACATGTCGTTCGCGCAGCTGACCCCTTGCCTAGGCGTAGTGCGTTGCGAATGCACGGCAAACGCGCCATGAATTGCGCGCTATTTGCCTTCACGCCCACGGAGGGTTCCCCGCCATGATCAAGCTCTATTGGTCGCCACGCTCGCGCTCGTTCACGACGCTCTGGCTGATGGAAGAGAGCGGCCTGCCCTATGAGCGCGTGCTGACCGACATCTCGACCGGTGCGCAGAAAGCGCCGGATTATTTGAAGGTTAATCCGATGGGCAAGGTGCCGGCGCTCAGCGACGGCGATGCCGCGCTCGGCGAAGCCGCTGCGATCTGCGCCTATATCGCCGACCGCTATCCCGAAGCGAAGCTCGCGCCCGCGGTAACCGATCCGCGTCGTGCGCGCTATCTGCAATGGCTGTTCTTTTCGCCGGGCTGCATCGAGCCTGCCATCATCCAGATCTTCACCAAGATCGAGATCCCGACCTCGACGGCGGCCTGGGGCAGCGCCACGCAGGTGTTCGACGTGCTGGAAGCTGCGCTCGCGAAGGGACCGTGGATTCTCGGCGAGGAATTTTCGGCCGCCGACGTCACGGTCGGCTCCGGCCTGAACTTCGCGGTCCGCCTGTTCAAGATGGTGCCGTCACGCCCGGCCTTCGATGCCTATCTCGCGCGCTGCATGGCGCGGCCGGCGTTCCAGCGGGCGGAGCAGATCGCGGCGGGGTGAGAACTCACTCCCTGTCATCGTCCGCCTTGTGCGCTCTTGCGCACTGGGGCGGATGATCCAGTATTCCAGAGACGTCTGTGCTTGAACCGAGAAGCTGCGGCGTACTGGATGCCCCGGTCAAGCCGGGGCACGACGACCTACTCCTATGGCCCAGCTCTCCTCATTCCGGCTTCAAATCGTCCGGCCTCGGCATCAGGATGACGTTGTAGCCGGAATCGACATAGTGGATCTCGCCGGTCACGCCGCCGGAGAGATCCGACAACAGATACAGCGCCGAGCCGCCGAGCTCGTCGAGCGTGACGCCGCGGCGGAGCGGCGAATGCTTTTGCATGAAGCCGAACATCGCACGCGCCTCGCCGATGCCCGAGCCGGCGAGCGTACGGATGGGGCCTGCGGAGATGGCGTTGACGCGGATACCGCGCGGTCCGAAATCGGAGGCGAGGTAGCGCACGGAGGCCTCCAGCGCCGCCTTGGCCACACCCATCACGTTGTAGTTCGGCATCGCGCGCTCCGAGGCGCCGAAGGTCAGCGTGATCATGCTGCCGCCCTCCGTCATCAGCTCGGCGGCGCGTTTTGCGACCTCCGTGAACGAGAAGCAGGAGATCACCATGGTGCGCGAAAAGTTCTCGCGGCTGGTGTCGGCGTAGCGGCCCTTGAGCTCGTTCTTGTCGGCAAAGCCGATCGCGTGGATGACGAAATCGAGCTTGCCCCATTTCTCGCGGAGTGCAGCGAAGGTGGCATCAACGCTGGCGATGTCCTCGACGTCGCAAGGCAGCACCAATTCCACGCCGAGCTGCTCTGCCAATGGCTTGACGCGCTTGCCCAGCGCCTCGCCCTGGAAGGTGAAGGCAAGCTCGGCACCGTGGGCATGCAGCGCCTTCGCCATGCCCCAGGCGATCGAATGATCATTGGCGATGCCCATGATCAGACCGCGCTTGCCTTTCATCAGTCCTTCCATCTCGCAATTACTCTCCGCTCTCCGTCATGCCCAAGGCTTGTCCCGGGCATCCACGTTCCCCCGCAACTGGTAGCAAAGACGTGGATGGCCGGGACGAGCCCGGCCATGACGAAAAACTACCAGTGCGTCCGCAATGACGTCACACGTCCAGCCGGCTGAATACCAGCGTGGCGTTGGTGCCTCCGAAGCCGAAGGAGTTCGACAGCACGGTGCCGATCTTGACGTTGTCGATGCGCTTGCGCACGATCGGCATGTCGGCGAACACGGGATCGAGCTCCTGGATGTGCGCGCTCTCGCAGATGAAGCCGTTGTTCATCATCAACAGCGAGTAGATCGCCTCCTGCACGCCGGTTGCGCCCAGCGAGTGACCGGTCAGCGCCTTGGTCGCCGAGATCGGCGGGCACTTCTCGCCGGCACCGAACACGCGACGCAGCGCGTCGATCTCCGGCGGATCGCCGGCGGGCGTCGAGGTCGCGTGCGGATTGATGTAGTCGACCTTGGTCTTCACCGTCGACATCGCCATGCGCATGCAGCGCTCGGCGCCTTCACCGGAGGGCGCGACCATGTCGTAACCGTCCGAGGTCGCGCCGTAGCCGACGATCTCGCCGTAAATGCGCGCGCCGCGCGCCTTGGCATGTTCGAGCTCTTCCAGCACCAGCACGCCGGCGCCGCCGGCGATCACGAAACCGTCCCGGTTGACGTCATAGGGACGCGAGGCGGTGGCGGGCGTGTCGTTGTATTTCGAGGACATCGCGCCCATGGCGTCGAACAGCACCGAGAGCGACCAGTCCAGCTCCTCGCAGCCGCCGGCGAAGATGACGTCCTGCTTGCCGATCTGGATCGTCTCATAGGCGTTGCCGACGCAGTGGTTCGAGGTCGCGCAGGCTGAGGAGATCGAATAGTTCACGCCCTTGATCTTGAACCAGGTCGCAAGCGTCGCGGAGGCCGTGGACGACATCGCCTTCGGCACGGCAAACGGTCCGACGCGCTTCGGTCCCTTGGTGCGGGTGATGTCGGCGGATTCGACGATGGTGCGGGCGGAGGGGCCGCCGGAACCCATGATGATGCCGGTACGGATGTTGGACACTTCGTCAGGCGACAGACCGGAATCCTGGATCGCCTGCTCCATCGCGATGTGATTCCAGCCGGCGCCCTGGCCGAGGAAGCGCATCGCACGCCGGTCGACGACCGTCGCAGGATCAATCGTCGGTGCACCTTGCACCTGCGAACGGAAGCCGAGCTCGGCATATTTCTCAGCCCGCGAAATGCCCGACTTCGCCTCGTGGAGGCTCGCAAGCACTTCCTGGGTGTTGTTTCCGATCGACGAGACGATACCCATCCCGGTGACCACAACCCGCCTCATGACAGCCTCGCCTTAATCGTTGTCTTCGTAGTGATGCGCTCAGCCCAGGTTCGTGCCCTGCTTGAACAGGCCGACCTTCAGATCCTTCGCGCGATAAATAATCTGGTCATCGACCGAAAGCCATCCGTCGGCGATGCCGAGCACCAGCTTTGAGCGCATCACACGCTTGATGTCGATGTTGTACACAACCTTGCGAGCCTCGGGCAGCACCTGACCGCTGAACTTCAGCTCGTTCAGGCCAAGCGCGCGGCCGCGCCCCTCTCCACCGCTCCAGCCCAGAAAGAAGCCGACCATCTGCCACAGCGCATCGAGACCGAGGCAGCCGGGCATAACGGAATCGTTCTTGAAGTGGCAGCCGAAGAACCAGAGGTCGGGCTTCACGTCGAGCTCCGCCCGCACCATTCCCTTGCCGAACTCCCCGCCATTGTCGTTGATTTCCGTGATGCGGTCGAACATGAGCATCGGTGGGAGCGGCAGCTGGGCATTGCCCGGACCGAACATCTCGCCGCGAGCACATGCCAGCAAATCTTCATATTCGTAGCCGTTGCGCCTGTTCAGCATGCGGAAGCCTCTGTTCAAATCCCGATTGAGCGGCGTTTCTGGCGAAAATGGGCCCCGTTTCGTTCGGAAAGCCGCGCCAATTCCCGTCGTCAGGCGCGACTGCCACGAGCCAGGATGGACTGCGGGCCGGGCCTCAATGCCCGGCTGCGCCATAATCGGCCAAGCGGAACCGCGGGCTCTCTAACACAGGCATTTCGGGTGGCAAAGCGATCTCATGAAGGTAAAGTGACCACCCGCTCGCCCGGTTCCACTTCTCATTAGAACCTCTCTAGTTGCGAGAAACTTGCATCTGCATCTATCTGTCCATATTCTGTCCATATATTGCATGTAGATTCAGTGTCCACGCGTGCCCGAAATCTGGAAATGAGCGAGAATACCGCGCCCCATCACGACGACGACGTCCATTCCGCCGCTCTCCTGTCCGGCCGCCAGCCGGCCTTGACCGGGTGCCCGTGGCATGACGTCAACGAAATGCTCCAGTCCGCGGGGCTTCGTCCGACGCGCCAGCGCATGGCGCTCGGCTGGCTCCTGTTCGGCAAGGGTGCTCGCCACCTCACGGCTGAAATGCTCTATGAGGAGGCGACGCTGGCCAAGGTGCCGGTATCGCTCGCGACCGTCTACAACACGTTGAACCAGCTGACCGATGCCGGCCTGCTGCGCCAGGTCAGCGTCGACGGCACCAAGACCTATTTCGACACCAACGTCACCACCCACCACCATTATTACCTCGAGAACAGCCACGAGCTGGTCGATATCGAGGATCCGCATCTGGCGCTGTCCAAGATGCCGGAGGTGCCCGAGGGTTACGAGATCGCGCGCATCGACATGGTCGTGCGCCTGCGCAAGAAGCGCTGAGATCGATCCAAAGCTGCTGAATTTGTCGTCATGGCCGGGCTTGTCCCGGCCATCGTCGTTTTTGCGCTGTCATTCCGGAATGGTCCGAAGGAACAGACCTCAGATGCGCAATTGCGCATCGGGGAATCTCGAGATCCCGGGTCTGGCGCTTTGCGCCAACCCGGGATGACCCTTCGGGTCAGTTGACCTGCTCGTCCGAATAGACGCCCCAGAGGCGCTCCTGCTGGATCCAGCCGTCAAACCCGTTGCCGGTGACGCGACACCAGTTTGCAGTGCACTTCTTGACCTGCGTGACGACGCCGGCCTGGAGTTTGGCCGCAACCGCGCTGTCGAGATCGGCGCGGTCGTAGATCGGGGCGAGGTCGTCCTTGTGTTTCATGGTGACGACCGCGGTGCGGCGGCCCGACAGCAGCGAATGATAGACCCAGCCCTCGGCGCCCTCGGAATCGCGCACCCGGCGCCAGTTCTCGAACTCGGCGGTGATTTCGACCGGCAGGCCGGCGCGGGTGTAGACCCAGGCGACGTCATTGTCCTTGGTCGGACCGGCGCGGACGTTCACATGATCCGATTTGAGGCTGACATAACGCGGCACCGGCAGGCCGCTCGCGGTCTGGGGGGTGCTGTCCTTCGCCGAATGGGAGGGGCTGACCGAGGCGCTCAACCAGGTGCAAACGAGCGCCATTACCGAACAAAAACGCCCCAACGCCATCAACCCGTCTCCTGTCGAGGGCCCGCCACGCCGGGGCCCTCACCCCAAATTCAGAACCTGCCGCGCAAGCCCGTCTCCCGTGTTCCCGAAGCCTTAACCCGTGGTTCTTGTCTTGGCCCGGCCTTCTGCTAGAGAGGACGGACACTTGAACAACCAGTTTGCCCCGATTTTCCGGTCGGAAATGTCGGGAGAGCTTGAAGGAAGCGCCGGGGACGACACGGCAAAGGCAGTGTCGAACAACCGGGTTAATGAGGCCTCAACGGCCGGCCTTTGGTGACAGAGGCGGCTTGCGGCGCCTCATGAGGGCATGACATGTCGGTGAAGAAAAAGCCCCTCGTGGTGGTGACGCGCAAGCTGCCGGACTCGATCGAGACCCGGATGCGCGAGCTGTTCGACGCGCGGATCAATCTCGAGGACACACCGATGTCGGCCGAGCAGATCGCCGAGGCCGCGCGCACCGCCGACGTGCTCGTTCCGACCGTCACCGACCACATCACCGCCGACATCGTTAACCAGCCCGACTGCAAGCTCCGCCTGATCGCCAATTTCGGCAACGGCGTCGACAATATCGATGTCGAGGCCGCGCATGCCCGCGGCATCACCGTCACCAACACGCCAAAGGTTCTGACCGAAGACACCGCCGACATGACCATGGCGCTGATCCTGGCCGTGCCGCGCCGGATGATCGAAGGCGCCTCGATCCTGACCGAAGGAAAACCGTGGCCCGGCTGGTCGCCGACCTGGATGCTCGGCCACCGTATCGGGGGAAAGCGTCTCGGCATCATCGGCATGGGCCGCATCGGCCAGGCGGTCGCGCGCCGCGCCCGCGCCTTCGGCCTCCAGATCCACTACCACAATCGCCGTCCCGTCGCGCCGAAGATCGCCGAGGAGTTAGGGGCGACCTATTGGGAAAGCCTCGACCAGATGCTGGCGCGGATGGACATCATCTCGGTGAACTGCCCGCACACGCCGGCGACCTATCACCTGCTCTCGGCGCGACGGCTGAAGCTGATCCGCAAGGATGCCTACATCGTCAACACCGCGCGCGGCGAGGTGACCGACGAGGACACGCTGATCAAGCTGATCGAAGGCGGCGAGATCGGTGGCGCCGGCCTCGACGTCTACGAGCACGAGCCCGCGGTCAATCCAAAGCTGGTGCGGCTCGCCAAGGCCGGCAAGGTGGCGCTGCTGCCGCATATGGGCTCGGCCACGATCGAGGGCCGCGTCGAGATGGGCGAGAAGGTGATCATCAACATCCGCACCTTCCTCGACGCGCACAAGCCGCCGGACCGCGTGCTGCCGAGCATGCTCTGAGGTTTATTTGCCGCGCGTCTCGCGTTTGCGCCAATCCGCGACGAAATCTATGAAAGCGCGTAGCGCGGGCGGCGTCTGGCGTCGGCTCGGATAGTACAGGAACGGGCCCGGAAACGGCTCGCACCAATCTTCCATCAAGCTGACCAGCGCGCCGGACGTCACGGCGTCATGAACGTAGCCATCGAGCGTCGCCCAGATGCCGGCGCCGTCGAGTGCAGCGCGCATGGCAAGGCCCATGTTGGTCGAGATCAGCTTTGCGGGCGGATCGACCTTTACGATCTGGCCAGCCTTCTCGAACTCCAGATCATGCATGACGCCGCTCGAGTAGCGGGCGCGGATGCAGTCATGGTCGAGCAGATCCTTCGGATGCTTCGGCTTGCCGCGGCGCGCGATGTACGCAGGCGATGCGACGACGACATAGCTCTGCGGACCGCTCAGCGGGATCGCCACCATGTCCTGCGCGAGATGCTCGCCATAACGCACGCCGGCATCGTAGCCGGCGCTGACGATGTCGACGAAGCCGCTTTCGGAAACGATGTCGAGGTCGACCTGCGGGTAGGTCGCAAGGAACGGCCCGACCATCGGCGCCAGCACGAGGTCCACCGCGGGCGGCGGGGCGTTGATGCGCAGGCGTCCCGAAGCCACTTCGCGCAGGCCGCGGACCTGGTCCAGGGCATCGCCGACATCGCGCAGCGCCGGAGCAATGCGGGACAACAAAAGCTCGCCCGCCTCGGTCAGCGCGACGCTGCGGGTGGTGCGGTTCATCAGGCGGACGCCAAGGCGCTCCTCCAGATCCCGCAGCCGTTGGCTAAGGCTCGACACCGACACGCGAATTTCGATCGCCGCACGCCGGAAATTGCGGGTGCGGGCAACCGCCACGAAGACGTCGAGATCACGCAGATCGGACTCGGCCATTGTTCGCTATGATGAACAAGCTATTCTAGATTGTCCAGCTTATCGGCCTAATCGGTCAGGCGCATATCTGGCCTCGTCACGCGGCGCAATCAGCCTGCCGCCTCTTGAGGAGAGCCATCATGGAACAGCGCAAACTCGGTTCAACCGGTCCGACCGTCTCCGCCCTTGGTCTCGGCTGCATGGGCATGTCGGAGGTCTATGGCCCTGCCGACCGCGGCGAAAGCATCGCCACGGTCCATGCAGCGCTCGATGCCGGCATCACGCTGCTGGACACCGGCGATTTCTACGCCATGGGTCACAATGAAATGCTGGTGCGCGAGGCCCTGAAGGATGTGCCGCGCGAAAAAGTGCAGATCAGCGTGAAGTTCGGCGCACTGCGCGGGCCCGCCGGCGAGTTCGCCGGCATGGACACAAGGCCAGCCGCGACGAAAAACTTCCTGGCCTATTCGCTGCAACGTCTCGGCACCGACCATATCGACGTCTACCGCCCGGCACGTCTCGACCCCAACGTCCCCATCGAAGAGACGATCGGCGGTCTCGCTGATCTCGTGACGGCCGGCTACATCAGGCATATCGGCCTGTCCGAGGTCGGCTCAGACACCATTCGCCGCGCGCACGCCGTGCATCCGATCGCCGATCTCCAGATCGAGTATTCGCTGATCGAGCGCGGCATCGAACGCGACATCCTCAAGACCTGCCGCGAGCTCGGTATTTCCATCACCGCCTATGGCGTGCTGGCGCGCGGCCTGATCAGCGGCCATTGGTCGAAGGACTCCGGCAAGACCGGCCGGGATTACCGGCTGATGACGCCGCGCTTCCAGGGTGCAAATCTCGATGCCAATCTCGCGCTGGCGGAGCAGCTCCGCGCCATCGCCACGGAGATCGGCGCGACGCCGGCGCAGGTCGCGATCGCCTGGGTGGCGGCTCAAGGCAAGGAGATCGTGCCGCTGGTCGGCGCACGCACGCGCAACCGTCTCACCGAAGCGCTCGGCGCGGCGAAACTAACGCTGACGCCGGCGCATCTTGCGGCGCTTGCAAAGGCATTTCCGCCCGACGTCGCTTCCGGCACGCGCTACGCGGCCGAGCAGATGGCGCATCTCGACAGCGAGAAGCCGGCGACGCGGTAACGGCAGCGATCAGGTGCGATGGGCGCTGAGATCGGTGATCACGGGCCCATCGCCGTTGAGCGGATTGGCCGGATCGCGCGCGTAGCGCAGCGTCTCGAAGCGCATCGCGCGCGCGTCGATCATCAGGAGGCGGCCGACGAGGCCGTCGCCGAAGCCGACGATCTCGCGGATCGCCTCCAGCGCCATCATCGAGCCCATCACGCCCGCAAGCGCGCCCATGACACCGGCCTCCGCGCAGGCCGGCACGGTGCCGGGCGGCGGCGCCTCCGGAAACAGGCAGCGATAGGTCGGATTGAACACGCCCTGCTCGTTCTTCTCATGCGCGCGGATGGTGGTGAGCGAGCCGTCGAAGGTGCCGAGCGCCGCCGTGATAAGCGGCCGCTTCGCGAAGAAGCAGGCATCCGAGACCAGATAACGCGTCGAGAAATTGTCAGAGCCGTCGAGCACGAGATCATAGTCTCCGATCATGCTCAGCGCATTGTCGGCATTGAGCCAGGTGGCATGGCCGACGAAGCGGACATGCGGATTGAGCGCGGAGATCCGCTCGGCCGCGCTTTCGACCTTGTGCCGGCCGATATCGGGCGTCGTATGGATCACCTGGCGCTGGAGGTTTGACAGCGAGACCACGTCGTCATCGACCACGCCGAGCGTACCAATGCCGGCGGCCGCCAGATACATCAGCGCGGGCGCGCCGAGCCCGCCGGCGCCGACCACCAGCACGGAGGCCCGCTTCAGCGCGGCCTGGCCCGGCCCGCCGACATCGCGCAGCACGATATGCCGGGCATAGCGTTCGAGTTCGTCCGGGCTCAGCACCTTCTCTTACTCCTGAACCGCCCCAACATTGTTCGCGACCAACGAGATGTGCTTCAATGGCGGCACGTTCAATGGGCTGGCTGGATTTGTCATGAGATCGATGCTTGCGGCAACACTGATGTTTGCGGCTGCCACAGGTGCGAGCGCCCAGATGACGGCGCCGGAGGTCCCCGGCACCAAGCCGAAGCCGGTCCAGACCATGCCGATCCGGCCTCCCGCACTGCAGAGGCCGTCGGCGACGGCTGATGCGATGGCGCAGGCGGAACGGCTGTCGCTCCAGTCCGACCTCGCCTGGGTCGGCCAATATAACGGTGCCATCACCGGCGACGTCAGCGCGCGCATGGTCGAGGCGATCAAGGAATATCAGAAGGCCAAGGGTGGCAAGCCGACCGGCGTGCTCAATCCGCAGGAGCGCGCTGCGCTCGCCGAGACCGCGCGGCGCAAGCAGGAAAGCGTCGGCTGGAAGATCGTGATGGAGCCGACCAGCGGCGCCCGGCTCGGCATCCCCGGCAAATTGGTGCCGCAGCAGGCGACCGATGCCAACGGCTCGAAATGGACTTCGCCGACCGGCACGGTGCAGGTGCTGCTGAGCCGCCGCAAGGAAGCCAACCCGACCACGGCGAAACTCGCCGAGCTGGAGAAGGAACCGTCGGGGCGCAAGGTCGACTACACCGTGGTGAAGCCCGATTTCTTCGTGTTGTCGGGGTTGCAGGGCCTCAAGAAATTCTACGTGCGAGGCACCTTCAAGGGCGACGAAGTCCGCACCATGACGATCCTCTACGACCAGGCGACCGAGAACACCGTCGAGCCGGTCGTGATCGCGATGTCGAGCGCGTTCAATGCATTTCCGACGGGACCGCAGGCCGGGCCGCCGCCGCGCAAGACCGTCGAGTATGGTACCGGCATCGTCGTCAGCGACGACGGTGCGATTGTCACGGACCGCCTCATTACCGATAGCTGTCTCGCGATCACCATTGCCGGCTATGGCAGCGCCGACCGTCTCGCCGAGGACAAGGAGCACGATCTCGCGCTCCTGCACATCTACGGCGCGCGCGGCCTGAAGCCGCTCAGCCTCACGGGCGGCGCGGCGAAGACGGGCGTCGATGTCATCGGTATTGCCGATCCGCAGAGCCAGGGCGGAGCTGCGGGCGTATCGAGCCTCAAGGGCGCGCTGGCGCCGGTCACAGCAAGCGATTCCGCGCTGTCCCCTCCGCCGGCGGTCGGCTTCTCCGGCAGCCCGGCCATCGACGGCGACGGCAAGTTCGCCGGCGTCGCACTGTTGAAGCCGGCGATGGTCGCCGGGCCCCCGACATCAGTGCCGGCGTCGCAAGCGGTGATGGTGTCTGCAGAAACGGTGCGCGATTTCCTGAAGGCGAACGCCGTCACGGCGACTGGCACGTCGACGGATGCGAAGGCGGCCGTCGTCCGCGTGATCTGCGTGCGGAAATAGGCGAGCGCCGAACACCGCTCTCGTGTCCCGGACGCGCTGCAATGCGCCAGCGTTGCTGCGAAATGCCGGGACCTACGCCACGTCAAATTCAACGCATCAGTTCTCTCGGCCCCGGCTCAGCAGCGCATCACCATAGCGCGTCGAAGACGCGCGTGAACGCGCTTTTGGTGCTGCGCTGCGTCCGCGGCACGCGACAATCCGAGAATGGACTGGCGCGGTAAGCAGAGCTGACGCAACTTTTGTGGGTGGCTTCGCCGCAACGAAGTCATGAAAGCCGTGATAGCTTCCCCTCCAGCCGCAATCATAATGCGCTCGGACGGGAGGACTTCGTGAAGACCTATCAGCTCTACATCAACGGCGCCTATGTCGATCCCGCCAATGGCGAGTGGTTCGATTCGGTCGACCCCTATCAGGGCAAGCCTTGGGCAAGGATTCCGCGCGGATCGGCCGCGGATGCCGACAAAGCCGTGAAGGCCGCCAGCGAGGCCATGTGGCGCGGCCCGTGGGCGAAGATGACGGCTTCGGCCCGCGGCAAGGTGATGCACAAGCTCGGCGACCTCGTCGCGGCAAATGCCGAGCGTCTCGCCGAGATCGAGGTGCGCGACAATGGCAAACTGATGGCGGAGATGCTCGGCCAGCTCCGCTACCATGCGGAATGGTGGTGGTACTATGGCGGGCTCGTCGACAAGCTGGAAGGCGGCCTGGTGCCGATCGACAAGGCCGACACCTTTGCCTACACGACGCATGAGCCTGTTGGCGTCGTCGCCGCACTGACCGCCTGGAATTCGCCGCTGCTGTTTGTCGCCTGGAAATGCGCCGCAGCGCTCGCCGCCGGCTGCGCCGTCGTGGTCAAGCCGTCGGAATTCACCTCGGCCAGCACGCTGGAATTCGCTGCGCTGACCAAGGAAGCAGGAATTCCTGACGGCATCTTCAACGTCGTGACGGGCTTCGGCCCCGAGATCGGCAGCGAGCTGATTTCGCATCCCGGCGTCGCCAAGATCACCTTCACGGGTTCGGACACGACGGGCGCACGCGTTTACGAAACCGCGGCGCGGAGCCTGAAGCGCGTATCGCTGGAGCTCGGCGGCAAGTCGCCGAACATCGTGTTCGAGGATGCCGATCTTGCCGCGGCAGCCGCCGGCGCCGTCTCCGGCATCTTCGCGGCGACGGGCCAGACCTGCATCGCCGGATCGCGTCTGCTCGTGCAGCGCTCGATCAAGGACAAGTTCGTGGATCGCCTGCTCGAACTCGCGCGCTCGGCCAAGATCGGCAATCCCATGCAGGCCGACACGAACATCGGCCCCGTCACGACGCCCGCGCAGTACAAGAAGATCCTCGACTATATCGACATCGCCAAAGCGGAAGGCGCGCGCTGCCTGCTTGGCGGCAAGCCGGCCTCCGGCGAAGGCATTATCGGCGGCCAGTTCGTCGAGCCGACCATCTTCACCGATGTCGACAACACCATGCGGATCGCGCGCGAGGAGGTGTTCGGCCCGGTGCTCTCGATCATCGCCTTCGATACCGAGGAGGACGCCATCCGCATCGCCAACGACACGATCTACGGCCTTGCCGCAGGCATCTGGACCCGCGACCTCGCGCGCGCCATCCGCGTGCCGAAGCAATTGCGCGCCGGGACCGTATGGGTGAACACCTATCGCGCCATCAGCTACATGATGCCGTTCGGCGGCATGAAGCATTCCGGCGTCGGCCGCGAGAGCGGCATCGACGCGGTGCGCGAGTATCAGGAGACCAAGAGCGTCTGGATCTCGACCGCGACGGACGTGCCGGCGAATCCGTTTGTGATGCGTTAGGGAAGCGCGATGCCGCGGACTCCACCTCTCCCGCTTGCGGGAGAGGTGAGCGCACCGTCGCCGTGGTCGCTAGCTCAGCCTGAACCTGACCCCGGCCTTCGCAAGCCCGCCCGAAATTCCGACCGGCGTGCCGTCCGCGCGCCAGCAGGCGGCGCCGGTCATGCTGCCGTCGTCGTGGAAGGCAATGCCGTTCATGCCGCCCGCCACCGTCGCGACGGGCTGCACCTTGTGGCCGAGGCCCGCAAGCTTCGCGCGCACGGCCTCCGGCACCTTCTGCTCGACTTCGAGCGCGTTGCCTTCGGTCCAGATGCGCGGCGCCTCGACCGCTTCCTGCAGGCTCATGCCGTGGTCGATCAGATTCACCAGCGCCTGCATCGCGCTAGGGAAGATGCGTTTTCCGCCCGGCAGCCCGAGCGCATAGCAGAGCTTGCCGTCACGCAGCGCCATCATCGGCGACATCGAGGTAGTGACGCGCTTGCCCGGCGCCAGTGACAGCGCGTGGCCGGGACGCGGATCGAACAGGTTCATGTAGTTGTTGGCGATGGCACCCAGGCCCGGGATCATGATCTTGGCGCCAAAGAGATTGTTGATGGTCTGCGTCGTTGCGACGACGTTGCCGAACGCATCTGCGGCCGTCATGTGCGTGGTGTGCGCGCCTTCGAGCTGCGAGACGCCGGCGCCCCAGGCCTGCGCCCGCGCCGGATCGATGGCGCGACGGCGTTCCTCGGCATAGGCCTTCGACGTCAGCCGCTCCACGGGGACGCCGACATAATCCGGATCGCCGCTGGCCGCGGCGCGATCGGCGAAGGCGATCTTCAGGACTTCGGCGAGATAGTGGATGGTCTCTGATGTGCCGAAGCCGAGGCCTCCGATGTCATAGCCCTCGAGAATGTTCAGCATCTGCGCGATGTGGACGCCGGAGGCCGCGGGCGGCGGCGGGCCAAGCATGGTCCAGCCGCGATAGTCGGCGCGGATCGGTTGCCGTTCGACGGTCTTGTAGCCGGTGAGATCGTTGCGGCGGATGAAGCCGCCGGCCTTCTCCATGTAGTCGACGAGGATATCACCAAGCGGCCCCTCGTAGAGGGCCTTCTCGCCGTGGTCGGCGATGGTGCGGCGCGTCTCGGCATATTCGGCCTGCACCACGCGTTCGCCGACCTTGAGCGGCTCGCCATCAGGCAAATAGATCGCCGCAATCGGCTTGTCCTTGCGCATCTCGGCGGCGCTCTCGCTGATGCATTCGTGCAAATACGGCGTCGCCGCATAGCCGCGCGCGGCATGCTTGATCGCGGGCTGCATGACGTCCGCGAGGCTCATGGTGCCGAACCGGCGCAGCGTCTCGCACCAGGCTTTCAGCGAGCCCGGCGTGGCGACCGCCTTCGGGCCGTTGAGGTTCTCGTTGCCGACGGTGTCGAACACGTCATGCGCCGAGCCCGGCCTGGAGGTGTAGGTGGTGTCACGCACCGCCGCAGGCACGGTGCTCTGCCCGTCGATGAAACGGTGGCTGCCGTCAGCCAGACGTATATGCGCCATGCCGCCGCCGATGATGCCGACCATCATCGGCTCGACCACGGTCAGCGTGAACAGGGTCGCGATCGCAGCGTCGATGGCGTTGCCGCCGGCGGCCAGCATCTCGGCGCCGGCGCTGGAGGCCAGCGGATGGTTGCTGACCACCATGCCGCGGCTCGAGACCGCCGGCATCTTCTGGCATTCAAAGGTCGTTGCCGTCCGGTCGCGCCAGTTTCCGCCCATGCCGCCTGCCCCTTTTATTCACGGCGGCAACACATCATACGCGCGACTACGGGTCCAGTATTGGTACGGATTAGCTGGCATTCCCGATTCTGCCATCTTCGTTACCGTTGATTCGGACATCCGCGGTCCCCTTTGGATCGGGCAGGGCACGTCCTGAGCGAGTAGAGCTCAGCATCGAGAAGCGATGCACGTTCGCGTGGCGTTACCCCACAGACCCAAGCATTCCAAAGGATTCAACTTTCCATGCACACGATCGTACTGGCCACCCAAAAGGGTGGCAGTGGCAAGAGCACGCTTGCCATCGGCCTCGCGCTGGCGGCCAAGCAGGCCGGCTTCACCGTCCGCCTGATCGAAACCGACCCGCAGGGTACCCTGTCCAACTGGCAGCGTCGCCGCCACGCCGACGATCTCGTCGTCGAGCCGATCTATCACGCGGCCGACATCGCGCCGCGCCTGAAGATGCTGGCCGACAGCGGCCTGCAGCTCGTGATCGTCGATACCGCGGCCGGCCTCGGCGCCGCGACCACCGCCGCGATCCGCCATTCCGACCTCTGCCTGATTCCGGCTCGCCCGAGCGTTGCCGACATCGAGGCGACGGTCTCCACGCTGAGCGTCGCGCGCGCCTGGAAGCGGCCCTACAGCTTCGTGCTGAACCAGGCGCCGATCCGCGGCCAGCGCATCGACAACGCCGCCAACACCCTCGCCGAGGAAGCCGCCCTCGATCTCGCCGAGGTGCTCGCGCGCCCGCTGATCGTGATGCGCAACGACCACCAGGACTCGCTCGCGAGCGGCCTCGCGGTCAGCGAATTCGCACCGAACGGCAAGTCGGCGGACGAGATCCGCGGCCTCTGGCGCTGGATCGAGACCCGGCTCGAGCTCGAAGCCACGACCAATGTGCTGATCGACCAGGTCATCTCGGTCGCGGACGGGATGCTGCACGCCGCCGCCGAACAGGCGACGGACGAGACCACGACACTCGCGTCCTGAGCGGGGCGATCGCTCGGACGACAGGCGGCCTCTTCACTTATCCGGTTGAAGAATCCGAGCGACGAAGCGATCCGGCCATCAGCCCGGCCGGATTGTTTCGCTTCGTATTTTTAGGCGAGCAACCATCGTCCTCGTCATTGCGAGCGCAGCGAAGCAATGACGGCGTGGTGGGGTCGTCGCCCTCGCCGAGACTCACGGCCTATCGGCGGCAGGCCCGATCTTCACTTCTGACATTTCGCACACCAGAAGGTGGAACGGCCGTTCTGGGTGAAGCGCTTGATCGTGCCGCCGCACCCTGGCGTCTTGCAGGTCTCGCCCTCGCGGTCATAGACCTTGAAGGAATGCTGGAAATAGCCGAGTTCGCCCGAGGTCTGGCGATGGTCGCGCAAGCTGGAGCCGCCGGCCTTGATCGCGTCGTTGAGCACGGTGTGAATGGCACTCACCAGCCGCTTCGCATGATCGGTCGGCTCGCTGCCGCCAACACTCTTGCGACCCTTGGTCGCGAGCGTCGCAGCAATGCGACGCGGCGACAGATGCGAGCGATGCAGCGCTTCGCAGACATAGATGTTGCCGAGCCCGGCGACCACGCGCTGGTCGAGTAGCGCGGCCTTCAGGCTCGTCGTCTTGCCCTCGCACGACCGCGCCAGCATCGCGGCGTCGAATTCGTTGCCGAGCGGCTCGGGACCGAGATCGCGCAGCAGCGGCTCGTCCTCAAGCACTTTGCGCGCGATCACTTTCATGTAACCGAAGCGGCGCGGGTCGTTGAACACGATGTCGGCGCCGGAGGACATCCGAAACAGCACGTGGTCGTGCGTGGAGTCCTTACCGCGCGGGTAGTGAAACTCGCCCGGCGCGGCCTCGTTGTCCGGCTTGATGACGCGGAACGAGCCCGACATGCCTAGATGCATCAGCAGCACGTCGCCGGAGGCGAGATCGGCCATGAGATATTTTGCACGGCGGCCAAGCCCCGTGACGACCTGCCCCTGGAGCCGGGCCACGAAATCGGGCTGGAAGGGAAAGCGCAGATCCGGCCTGCGGGCCTCCGCGACGAGGATTTTCGCACCCTCCATGACGGGCTGAAGGCCGCGGCGGACGGTCTCGACTTCGGGCAATTCAGGCATGGTCAGGCATTCACCTTATGAGGGCGGTGTGATAGCGCCATTGCGGCGGCCGCGCTATGGTCCGCCCAGTGGAGTAGAGTAATGGATCGGCCGGGCGAAACCACGCATTTTGGCTTCAGGGACGTTCCCCTGGGGGACAAGCAGACGCTGGTGAACGATGTGTTTCACAGCGTGGCGTCGCGCTATGACCTGATGAACGACCTGATGTCCGGTGGCCTGCACCGGGTCTGGAAGGACATCATGATCAACGCACTCAACCCGCCGCGGGGTGACCGGCCGTTCGCGCTGCTCGATGTTGCCGGCGGCACCGGCGACATCTCGTTCCGCGCTGCCAAGGCGGCAGGTCCCGGCTTCCATGCCACGGTCTGCGACATCAACGCCGAGATGCTGGCCGTGGGCCGCGAGCGTGCCGCGAAGCGGCATCTCGAGACCCAGGTCGATTTCGTCGAGGGCAATGCCGAAGCGCTCGCCTTCGCCGACCGCAGCTTTGACGCATATACGATCGCTTTCGGCATTCGCAATGTGCCGCGGATCGACCTGGCGCTGCGCGAGGCCTATCGCGTGCTCAAGCCCGGCAGCCGCTTCCTGTGCCTGGAATTCTCCACGGTCGAGATGCCCGGGCTCGACCGGATCTATGACCTGTTCTCGTTCAAGGTGATCCCGCCGCTCGGCCGCATGGTCACGGGCGACGCCGAGTCCTACCAGTATCTCGTCGAATCGATCCGCAAGTTTCCAAAACCCAACGCCTTCGCCGACATGATCCGCGACGCCGGCTTCGCCCGCGTCGGCTGGCAGACCTTGTCCGGCGGCATCGTCGCACTGCATTCGGGCTGGCGTTTGTGATTTCTTCCATTACCCACATTTCGCGCCTGATCCGCGCCGCGTTCGTGTTTGCGCGCGAGGGCGTGTTCGGTTCCGTCGATCCGACCCTGGTGCCGCCGCCCGGACAGCTTGCGTTGAAGCTTGCGCGGTTGATCGAACGCCGTGGCGTCAAGCACGGACCGCGGATAGCACGCGCTCTGACGCGGATGGGTCCGGCCTATCTCAAGCTCGGCCAGTTTCTGGCAACGCGCCCCGACGTGGTCGGCGTCAACATGGCGCACGACCTCGAAAGCCTTCAGGATCGGCTGCCGCCGTTTCCGCAAGCGGAAGCGGAGGCTGCCATCGCGACCTCGCTGGAACGTCCGCTGAAGGATGTCTTCGTCACGTTCGGCCCGCCGGTCGCGGCCGCCTCGATCGCGCAGGTGCATCGCGGCGAGGTCGAGCACAACGGCGTCCGCAAGCCGGTCGCGGTCAAGGTGCTCAGGCCAAACGTGGCCTCGCGCTTCCGCCGCGATCTCTCGGATTTCTTCTTCGTCGCCCACGAGGCCGAGGCCCATTCATCCGAGGCGCGGCGCCTGCGCCTCATCGAGGTCATCAACACCATGTCGCGCTCGGTCGCGATGGAGATGGATCTGCGGCTCGAGGCTGCCGCGCTGTCCGAGATGGCGGAGAACACGCTCGACGATCCTGATTTCCGTGTGCCGACCGTCGACTGGGACCGCACCACGCACAACGTGCTGACGATGGAGTGGATCGACGGCATCGCGCTGAACGATCACAAGCGCCTGGCAGAGGCGCAGGTCGACCTGCCCGATCTCGGCCGCAAGGTGATCCAGAGTTTTCTGCGCCATGCGCTGCGCGATGGCTTTTTCCACGCCGACATGCATCCGGGCAATCTGTTCCTCGATGACGCCGGCCGCCTGGTCGCGGTCGATTTCGGCATCATGGGCCGGCTCGGGATGAAGGAGCGGCGCTTCCTCGCCGAGATCCTGCTCGGCTTCATCACCCGCGATTATCGCCGCGTCGCCGAGGTGCATTTCGAGGCGGGCTATGTGCCGGCGCATCACTCGGTCGAGAATTTCGCGCAGGCCATCCGCGCCATCGGCGAGCCGATCCACAACCGCACCGCCGAGGAGATCTCGATGGCGCGGCTGCTGACGCTGCTGCTCGAAGTCACCGGCCTGTTCGACATGACGACGCGGCCCGAGCTGATCCTGCTGCAGAAGACCATGGTGGTGGTTGAGGGCGTGGCGCGAGCCTTCGATCCCAAACTCGACATCTGGAAGATCGCCGATCCCGTGGTGCGCGAATGGATCGAGCGCAATCTCGGCCCGCTCGGCCGGGTGCAGGGCGCGCTCTCCGGCGGCAGCGACCTCGCCCGCGTACTGATGCGCCTGCCCGACATCGCGCAACGCTCGGTCGCGGTGCTCGAGCAGCTCGAGACCATGACGCGGGAAGGCATCCAGCTGTCGCCGGAGAGCATCGCCGCGATGGGCCGCAGCGAAGGCCGCAAGAACCGCTGGCGCACCGTGGCGCTCTGGATCATTGCCGCCACCTTCATCGGAATCCTGATCGCCGTCCGGAATCTGTGATTGCACTGCAATCACAGAAACGATAGCATCGCTATCATTCCGTGCTGGAGGGGCGTCATGGCAAGCCTGACCATCCGCAAGCTCGACGAGGGCGTCAAAACCTATTTGCGCCTGCGCTCGGCCAGGAACCGCAGGTCGGTCGAGGAAGAGGTCCGGGTCATCCTCGGGGAGCTGATCGAGGGCCGCGAGGAGCCGCTGACGCCGTTTGCGCTGCCGCCGGCCCAGTCCACCGCCCCCCCGCCGCAACGGACCGGCGCCCTCCCCGAGGCCAGCGTCACCCTGATCATCGGCGGCGGCATCGCGGCCTATAAGTCGCTCGACCTGATCCGCCGGCTCAAGGAACGCCGGATCGAAGTCCGTTGCGTCCTGACCAAGGCGGCGCAGCAATTCGTCACGCCGCTGGCCGTGAGCGCGCTGTCGCATGAGCGGGTCTACACCGACCTGTTCGACCCCCAGAGCGAGTTCGACGCCGGGCACATTCGCCTCGCGCGCGACTGCGACCTGATCGTCGTCGCACCCGCGACCGCCGACCTCCTGGCGAAGATGGCCAATGGCCATGCCGACGATCTCGCCAGCGCCATCCTGCTCGCGACCAACCGCAAAGTCCTGCTGGCGCCGGCGATGAATCCGCTGATGTGGAACAACGCGGCGACCCGCCGCAACGTGACGCAGCTTCAGCGTGACGGCGTAGTCCTGATCGGCCCGAATTCCGGCGAGATGGCCGAGGCGGGCGAAGCCGGGATCGGCCGCATGTCCGAGGCAATCGAGATCGCCACCGCCGCCGAGCGCCTGCTGCGGCCGCCGGTGCCGCGCCCGCTCACCGGCAAGCGGGTGCTGATCACCGCAGGTCCCACCCACGAGCCGATCGACCCGGTGCGCTACATCGCCAACCGCTCCTCCGGCAAGCAGGGCTTTGCCATCGCCGCCGCCGCGCAAGCCGCGGGCGCCGAGGTGATCCTGGTCAGCGGCCCGGTCGATCTCGGCGATCCCCCAGGCGTGACGGTGAAGCGCGTGGAGTCGGCCCGGCAGATGCTGGAGCAGGTGCAGGCGGCGCTTCCCGCCGACATCGCGATCTTCGCGGCCGCGGTCGCCGACTGGCGGGTCGCCAGTGAGGGCGGGCAGAAGCTGAAGAAGACCCCGGCCGGCATGCCGCCGCTTCAGCTGGTCGAGAATCCCGACATCCTCGCCACGATCTCGAAGCTGACCGACCGGCGCCCGCCGCTGGTGATCGGCTTTGCCGCCGAGACCGAGCACCTCATCGACAACGCCAAGTCCAAGCTGGCCCGCAAGGGCTGCGACTGGATCGTCGCCAACGACGTCTCGCCGGCGACCGGCGTGATGGGCGGCGACCGCAACACTGTGCATCTGATCAGTCGCAAGAATGGTGAGGAGGACGGCGAGATCGCGGTTGATTCCTGGCCGGTGATGACCAAGGAACAGGTCGCCATCGAGCTGGTCGCGCATGTCGCAAAGAGCGTGACCGACAAATCCCGGGAGCCGGCATCTTGAGCACGAAAGTCACGGTTGAACTGCAGCAACTGGCCCACGCCGAAGGCCTTCCGCTGCCGGCCTACCAGACCTCCGAAGCCGCCGGCCTCGACCTGATGGCCGCGGTTCCCGACAGCGAGCCGGTGACGCTCGCCGCCGGCCAATATGCGCTGGTGCCGACGGGTCTCGCGATCGCGCTGCCGCCGGGCCACGAGGCGCAGGTGCGGCCGCGCTCGGGCCTTGCCGCCAAGCACGGCGTCACCGTGCTGAACTCACCGGGCACGATCGATGCGGACTATCGCGGCGAGATCAAGGTGATCCTGATCAACCACGGCGCGGCGCCCTTCGTGGTCAAGCGCGGCGAGCGCATCGCGCAGATGGTGATCGCGCCGGTGGTGCAGGCCGCGCTGGTTCCCGTGGCGACATTGTCCGCGACCGATCGCGGCGCCGGCGGCTTCGGCTCGACCGGCCGCTAAACCCTTCCTTTCTCATCAGGAGTCTGTCCCTCACGACTTCTTCAACGCACGCCCCTTGACTCTATCTACTAGCAGGTAAAATATTTACCTACTGGCAGGTAGATATCAATTGCAATTGAAAGAGGAGAAGCCCGTGACGACCGAGCTCTATTGGCTAACGCTGACCGCACTCATGACGGCCTTGTTCTGGCTGCCTTACGTCCTCAACCGCATCGTTTCGACCGGGCTCGGCGGGGCGCTCGCCGGAGGCGCGCCCGATAGCGGGAAGCTTGCGGACTGGGCGCAGCGCGCCATTCGTGCGCACAGCAACGCGATCGAGAATCTCGCCATCTTCGCCCCGGTCGTGCTCACCGCGCATGTGCTCGGCATCTCGACCGCAGTGACGAAGGCCGCCGTCGTGGTCTATTTCCTCGCTCGGCTCGCGCACTACATCATCTACGCGGCAGGCATTCCCGCTGCGCGCACGTTGACTTTCACCGCAGGTTGGCTGGCGCAGATCGCGATCATCGCCAGCATCATGCGCTGGATCTGACCGATGTCCGGCACCGGACGGCCCAAATTGTTGATCACTGGAATTTCGGAAGGCCTCGGCGCCGATATCGCCGGCGTCTTTGCACAAGCAGGCTACGATGTGCTGGGCCTCTCACGAAGCGGCCGTGCGTCCGAGCAGATCGGCGCGGCGGTCGGACAAGCGGGTGGCAACTATACTCACATCACCTGCGATCTGACCCGAACAACCGAGGTTCAGCTCGCGCTTTCGCCCATTGCCGAACACATCGACGTGCTCGTTCACAACGCGCAACTCCTGATGATGCTGCCATTCGGTGATATCTCGCCGCAGGCCTTCGAGGAGGTTTGGCGCGTCGCCTGTTTTGGCGCGATGCTGGCGGCGCAAGCCATCCTTCCACACATGGCCGCGCGCAAAAGCGGCACCGTGATCTTCTCGGGGGCCACGGCTGGCCGCCGCGGCGCCGCCAACTTCACTGCGTTCGCGTCCGCCAAATTTGCGCTCCGCGGACCTGCTCAGGCGCTGGCGCGTGAGTTCGGCCCGAAGGGGGTGCATGTCACGCATGTCGTGATCGACGGCTTGATCGATACGCCGAAAACAGATCAGCGCTTCGGGCCCGCACAGGCCGGCCGGATGGATTCGCAAGCCATCGCGCGGGCCTATCTGCAACTCGCCACGCAGGAGCCGTCCGCATGGACCCAGGAGATGGACCTGCGTCCCTTCACCGAGAAGTTTTAGGAGACCGTATGATGGCGAATGATCGCGTCAATGCCGACTTCACCCAGCGCGTCGTCATCTCGACCGAGACCATGCCCTGGATTCCTTCGCCGCAGGCCGGCGTCGAGCGCCGCATGCTCGACCGCATCGGCGACGAAATCGCCCGCGCCACTTCGCTGGTCCGCTACGCGCCGGCAAGCTCGTTTCCCGCGCACGAGCATTCGCTAGGCGAAGAATTCCTGGTGCTGAGCGGTGTGTTTTCCGACGAGCACGGCGACTATCCAGTGGGAACGTACGTGCGAAATCCACCGCTCAGCCGTCACACACCGCGGACCGGGCCTGGTTGCACCATCCTCGTCAAGCTCCGGCAAATGGATCCGGGAGAGACGGACCGGGTGGTCATCAACACGGCCAGTGCCATGTGGAAAGAGGGCGAACGGGCCGGCGTGGCCACGCTGCCGCTCTGTGCCATCCCGGGCCGGGAAACGGTGATGCTGCAGCGATTGCGGCCCGGCACGATGCTGGAAGAAGTGGACTGCCGGGCAGGTGAGGAGATATTCATGCTGGAGGGCGAACTTCAGGACGGCCACGGCCAATACGGCAAGGGGACCTGGATCAGGAACCCACCTATGTTCCGACGTGCCCTTGGCTCAACCCACGGCGCGACCTACTGGTTGAAGCGAGATCATCTGCGCCCGATGCCATGACGGAGACTGCATGACGACGACGGCGCCGAAGCCGAGGTCAAAGACCGTAGAACAGATTCTCGATCTCGCCGAGACGATGATCCAGACGCGCGGCTATAGCGCCTTCAGCTATCAGGACATCGCCGACGGCCTCGGTATCCGCAAGGCGAGCATCCATTACTATTTTCCTTCCAAGGCCGACCTTGGAGCCGCCGTCATCGATCGCTATGTGGCGCGCTTCGATGAAGCCCTCGCGGCGATCGGTGAGGATCCGGAGAAATCGTCGTTGGCGGTGCTGGACTTCTATGTCGAGCCTTATGTCGGCTTCGCCAAGACCTCCGACCGCATCTGCCTGTGCGGTGCTCTGGCCGGCGAAATCCTGGCGTTGCCCCCGCCCCTCCGCTCCCGCGTCGACGGTTTTTTCCAAACCCATCAAGACTGGTTGACCAGAATTCTCAAGCGCGGCGCGAGTCGCGGCGAATTTGTCCTGGCGGCACCTCCAGCCAAGGTCGCACGCTTCATCTTCAGCGCCCTGCAGGGCGCGCTTCTGGTGAAGCGCGCCACGGGCGATGCGAGCCAGCTTCGCGACGTGATCACCGTCATGAAACTGCAGCTCGCCGCCGGTTCCTGACCTCGAGGGCTCCGGCAAAATACGAGCTCACATTGCAGTCGAATCAGCTGGTTACGGTGCCTCGGGCTGCTTTTTTCCCCGGTGGAGTTCTTGTTCACGATCTGGACTCTTACCGCTGGAGTCACGGTGGGGGTATTGTCGTTTGATTCGCGCGCGACGGGGGTCGCCGCGCGCAAATTCGTGCGATCTGGGGCAACTATGTCAGGCGTGATCGTGTCGATGCGTCGGACGCTGCTGTCGTGCACATCGTTGGCGCGCAACGGCTTGTTGGGAGGCGCTCTCGCGGCGCTGCTGCCGGCTGCGCCGGCTGAGGCTGCCGACCTCGTCGACACACTTTCCATAATGCTGGACTTCAACCGGCAGGAACTCGCGGTGCTGGCCACCGCGCTCGCGCTGCTCGGCTTCTCGGTCGTGGCCGCGATCCTGTTGATGCGCACGCGCGTGCGCACGGCGAACAACGAGGCGCGGCTGCGCGCGCGGATCGGGGAACTGCAACTCCAGTCCGATCGCTTCGGCGCGCTGCTGTTCGCCGAGCCGCAGATCCTCATCTCCTGGCCGGCCGGCGACAATCGCGCGCAGATTTCCGGCGACATCTCCATGGTGCTGCCGCGCGATTCCTCCCCCCAACGCGTCCTCGCGTTCGGAACATGGCTGCCGCCGGAGCCCGCGCTCCAAATGGATCACGCGGTCGATGCGTTGCGTGACCGCGGCGACGGGTTCCAGCTGACGCTGACCACCGCACACGGCCACACGCTGGAGGCCATCGGCCGCGCCATCGGCGGCCAGGCCATCGTCAGGATTCGCGAACTCTCCGGACTCCGGCGCGATCTGGCCGAGACCAATCTGCGTTACAAGGCGCTCGCCGACGAGACCGAGATGCTGCGCGGCTTCGCCGCCGCCGCCCCCTGGCCGATCTGGGCCAAGGCCGAGAATGGCGCGCTGAGCTACGCCAATCCGGCCTATGTGCGCGCGACCGAGGCAAGCAGCGTCACCGACGCCCAGCAGCGCAAGCTCGAGCTGCTCGACAGTGCCGACCGGACCGCGATGGAGCGGGGCCTGAAGGACGCGGCCAGTTTCACCTCGCGACTGCCGATCGTGATCGGCGGCGAGCGGCGCATCTACGACGTCCGCGCGGTCAAGGTCGGCAGCGGCAAGGTCGGCGTCGCCATCGATGCCAGCGAGGCGGATGGGCTGAGCTCGGCGCTGGTGCGGATGGCGGAGGCGCATCGGCGCACGCTGGACCAGCTCTCCTCGGGCGTTGCCGTGTTCGACGGCCACCGCCGGCTCGCCTTCTACAACGATTCCTACCGCCGGCTGTGGGACTTCGACCGCATCTTCCTCGACGCCAATCCCGACGATTCCAGCGTGCTCGACCAGCTCCGCGCAGCGCGCAAGCTGCCGGAGCAACCGGACTTCCGCGCCTGGAAGGCCAAGCTGCACGAGGCCTATCGCGCGGTCGAGACCGCCAAGGACACCTGGTACCTGCCCGACGGCCGCGCGCTCTCCGTCGTCACCACGCCGAATCCGGAAGGCGGCGTCACCTATCTGTTCGACGACGTCACCGAAAGCCTCGAGCTCGCCCGCCGCTTCGACGGCATGATCCGCGTCCAGCGCGAGACGCTGGACAGTCTCGCCGAGGGCGTCGCGGTGTTCGGCAGCAACGGCAGAGCGCAGCTGTTCAACCCGGCCTTCGTCCGGATGTGGAAGCTGTCGAGCGACGCCATGCGCGACGAGCCGCACATCCAGACCGTCGAAGGCTGGTGCCATCAGCTGTTCGACGACCCCGTGGTCTGGCGGCAGATCCGCGAGGCCGTCACCTCGATCGAGAGCCGCGCCGACGTGCCGCTGAAGCTGGAGCGCAAGGACGGCAGCGTGCTCGACGGCATGATCCGTCCGCTGCATGACGGCGCGACCATGCTGACGTTCCAGGACATCACCGACACCGAGAATGTCGAACGTGCGCTGCGCGAGCGCAACGAGGCGCTGGAGGCCGCCGACCAGATGAAGGTGGATTTCGTCCACCACGTCTCCTACGAGCTGCGCTCGCCGCTCACCACCATCATCGGCTTCGCGCATTTCCTCAGCGATCCCTCGACCGGGCCGCTGACGCCGAAACAGGCCGAATATCTCGACTACGTCACCAAATCGACCAACGCCCTGCTGGCGCTGACCAACAACATCCTGGATCTCGCCACGATCGACGCCGGCGCCATGAAGCTGGAACTCGGCCCCGTCGACGTCAGCAAGGCCATCGAGCTCGCCGCCGAGGGCATCCAGGACCGCCTCGCCACCGACCGCATCCGCCTCAAGGTCGAGATCGCGCCCGATATCGGCAGCTTCGTCGGCGACGAGAAGCGCGTGGTGCAGGTGCTCTATAACCTCCTCGCCAACGCCGTCGGGTTTTCTCCACAGGATTCCACCGTCGGCATCAGCGCGCGCCGCACCGAACGCAGCGTGGTCTTCACTGTGACAGATTCCGGGCCTGGAATACCTGCCGACATGAAGGACAAGGTGTTCAACTGGTTCGAAAGCCGCTCGCAGGGGTCGCGTCACCGCGGCGCCGGCCTCGGCCTGTCGCTGGTGCGCTCCTTCGTCGAGCTGCATGGCGGCAAGGTGCGGGTGGATTCGATCGTGGGCAGGGGCACGGTCGTGATCTGCGACTTCCCGACCGACCAGGCGGCGCATCGCGACGCCGCCGAATGACTGAACCGACCACATTCTCCGTCGCGCTTGTCAACGAGACGGCCACCGCACAATTGATGGCCGACCTCGCGTTGCTGGTCGGCCCCGGCGACGTCATCACCCTCACCGGCGATCTCGGTGCCGGCAAGACTGCGGCTGCGCGCGCCATGATCCGCTATCTCGCCGGTGACGAGGCGCTGGAAGTCCCGAGCCCGACCTTCACGCTGGTGCAGGGTTACGAGCTGCCGCCGTTTCCGGTGATGCACGCCGATCTCTACCGTGTCGAGGACGAGAGCGAGCTCGAGGAGATCGGCCTGTCGCCGCTTCCCGATGCCACGCTCGTCCTGATCGAATGGCCGGAGCGCGCCCCGTCGGCGATGCCGCAAGACCGCATCGACATCGCGCTGACGCACCGGCCGGCGCTGGGCTCGAATGCGCGCGCCGCCGACATCACAGGTTACGGCAAGGCCGCCGCGCAAGTCGCACGGCTGAAGGCGCTGCGGGAATTCCTCGAGGCATCCGGCTACATGGATGCAACGCGCAGGCGCATGGCCGGCGATGCCTCGACCCGCTCCTACGCGCGACTGCTGCGCGACGACGAGATCGTCATCCTCATGAACTTTCCGCAGCGGCCCGACGGCGCTGCGATGTACAACGGAAAATCCTACAGCGCGGCGGTGCATCTCGCCGAGAACGTCAAGCCCTTCGTCGCCATCGACGAGGGCCTGCGCGCGCAGGGCATCTCCGCGCCCGCGATCCATCATTCCGATCTCGACCACGGCTTCCTGATCACCGAAGATTTCGGCAGCGAAGGCGTGATCGAGGGCGATCCGCCGCGCCCGATTCCCGAGCGCTACGAGGCCGCAACCGACGTGCTGGCCGCGCTGCATCGCACGACGCTGCCGGAGACACTGCCGCTGGCGAGCCAGGCCTACGCTATTCCCGTCTTCGACACCGAAGCACTTCTGATCGAAATCGGGTTGATGCCGGAATGGTATCTGCCCGACCGCAATGCGCCGCTGAGCGACGGGAAGCGCGCAGAGTTTTTCGCGATGTGGCGCGAGCTGCTGAAGAAGCCGCTGGCCTCGCCGAGGACGTGGATCATCCGCGACTTCCACTCGCCCAATCTGATCTGGCTCGGGATGCGCACCGGCATCGCGCGCGTCGGTGTGATCGACTTCCAGGACACCGTGCTCGGACCACAATCCTACGACGTCGTCTCGCTGCTCCAGGATGCCCGCATCGACGTGCCCGAAAACCTCGAGCTGACGCTGCTGTCGCGCTACATCAAGGCGCGCCGCGCGGACGATGCGAGCTTCGATCCGGCTGGCTTCGCCGAGCTCTATGCGATCATGTCGGCGCAACGGAACACGCGCCTGCTCGGCACCTTCGCCCGCCTCAACCGCCGCGACGGTAAGCCGCATTATCTGCACCACCAGCCGCGGATCTGGACCTACCTCCAGCGCTCGCTGGCACATCCCGCGCTGGCGCACCTGCGCGACTGGTATCTCGCCAACGTCCCGCCGCCCCAAGGGGCGTCCCAAGAATCGTCTGAAGAGCTGCCTGAAGGCCAGCCCCAAGCCTGATTCGCGGCCCGATTTACCGCCTGTTAGCCATCGCATCGGTATCATCGCCCGCAGGCAGCCGGACAAGGACGGGGCTGGAGCAAGGGCAGATGGCGGTCAAGACGGACCATCGTGGCAACAGCCGGGTTGTTTTCGAGCGCGGGATACCGGCCCAGATGATGGGGATCGACGGCACCTGGCGGCGCGAGTGCACCATGGAGGACGTCTCCGAGAGCGGTGCCAAGCTGACCATCGACGGCTCGGTCGAAGGCCTGCATCTGAAGGAATTTTTTCTCCTGCTGTCGTCCACCGGACTTGCGTACCGGCGCTGCGAGCTGGCCTGGGTCAATGGCGACCAGATCGGCGTCAACTTTCTCAAGCTCGGCGACAAGAAGAAGAAGGCCCGTTCCACATCCGTTGGGGCGTGACGGCCACACCCGTCGTACAACCGTCACGGCAGGTGGTTAAGGCGGTTAAGACGCGGTGCGGCCGATTGCGGTCCGTGTTAGGATTGCTGCGTACGCGAACTTCAAAAGTTCTCAAGTCCAGGAATCCGGGAAAGACGAGTCTGAGAAAGCGAACGATGTCCGTCAAGCCGACCAAAGCCATGGTGCTCGCCGCGGGGTTCGGGCTGCGCATGCGTCCGTTGACGGAGAAGATGCCGAAGCCGCTCGTGCCGGTGGCCGGCCAGCCACTGCTGGACCATGTGCTCGACAAGCTCGGCGACGCCGGCGTGACCGAGGCGATCGTCAATGTGCACTATCTGCCGGACCAGATCATCAACCACACCGCATCCCGCCAGCATCCGCGCGTGACCATCTCGGACGAGCGCGACCAGGTGCTCGGCACCGGCGGTGGTGTGGTCAAGGCGCTGCCGCTGCTCGGCGACGCGCCGTTCTTCCATGTCAATTCCGACACGTTGTGGATCGACGGCGTGCGCTCGAACCTGGCGCGGCTTGCGGAAAACTTCGACCCTGAGCGCATGGACATCCTGCTCTTGATGGCACCGACCGCGACCAGCATCGGCTATAGCGGCCGCGGCGATTACGGCATGCTGCCCGACGGCGCCCTGCGCAAGCGCAAGGAAAAAGAGGTCGTTCCGTTCGTCTATGCCGGCGCGGCGATCCTGTCGCCGACGATCTTCGAAGGCGCGCCGCAGGGCGAGTTCTCGCTGACCAGGATGTTCGACCGCGCCAACGAGCAGGAGCGGCTGTTCGGCCTCCGCCTCGACGGCGTCTGGATGCATGTCGGCACGCCCGACGCCGTGCATGCGGCGGAAGAGGCATTTCTGGAGAGCGTGGCGTAAGGCCGCTCTCGCGTCCCGGACGCTGTGCGGCGCGAAGTGCCGCTCCGCAGAGCCGGGACCCAGCAAACTCACAAATTCGACCAAGCAGCATAGGCCCCGGCTCAGCAACGCGTCATTTCATGCCGCGTTGCGTCCGGGGCACGAGAGCGGCGTAAAGCGAACAGCGGGGACTATCTCCCCTCCACCCATATCCATTTGAATCCGCCTCCCTATATTGGCGCCTGATTCCCGAATCAGGCAGCCCATGCGCGTTTTCAGCGTTCCCATCTCAGTTCCGTTCCTGCGCACGGTCGTCTCGAGCCTGCTCGACGGCCGGCTGGTCGACGGATTCGAGGCGCGCAAGGAACCAGCGCGGCTCGCGGATGCCACGCTGTACCTGCCGACAAGGCGCGCCATGCGCGTCGTGCGCGAGATCTTTCTCGACGAGATGGCGGCCGATGCGGTGGTCCTGCCGCGCATCGTCGCGCTCGGCGACATCGACGAGGACGAACTCGCTTTCGCCGACGAGGGCGAGCAGTTCTCCGGCGCGGCGCCGCTCGATATTCCGCCGCGGCTTGGCGAGCTGGAACGGCGGCTGACGCTGGCGCAGCTCGTTGCTGCCTGGGCCAAGGGCCCGGTGCTGTCCCCGCTGGTGGTCGGCGGCCCCGCCTCGACGCTCGCGCTGGCCGGCGACCTCGCACGCCTGATCGACGACATGGTGACGCGCGGCGTCGACTGGAGCGCGCTCGACGGCCTGGTGCCTGACATGCTCGACCGCTACTGGCAGCACTCGCTCGAATTCCTGCGCATCGCGCGCATTGCCTGGCCCGGTCATCTCGCGGAGATCAACCGGATCGAGCCCGCGGCGCGGCGCGATCTCCTCATCGCTGCGGAAGCCAGGCGGTTGACCGCGCATCCCCATGGTCCGGTGATCGCCGCCGGCTCCACCGGCTCGATGCCGGCCACCGCAAAATTCCTGCATGCGGTCGCGTCGCTACCGCATGGCGCGGTGGTGCTGCCGGGCCTCGACACCGATCTGGACGAGGACGCCTGGCGAACCATCGGCGGCGTACGCGACTCGCTCGGTAAATTCGTGGAGCATCCGGCGTCGAACCATCCGCAATATGCCATGCACGCGCTGCTGGATCGCTTCGGCATCAAGCGCAGCGACGTCGACATCCTCCAGCCGCCAGCAGAAGGCGGCCGCGATCTGCTCGCATCGGAATCGATGCGGCCGTCTGCCAGGACGGAAGTCTGGCACGACCGGCTGAAGCAGCCTGATGTCGCCGCGAAGATCGCGGGCGGCATGACGAATCTCGCGATCGTCGAAGCCCCCAATCCTGAAATGGAAGCGCTTGCGATCGCCATTGCGATGCGCGAGGCACGCCATCTCGACAAATCGGCGGCGCTGGTGACGCCCGACCGCGCGCTGGCGCGGCGGGTGATGGCCGCACTGACGCGATGGGATCTCGCCTTCGACGATTCCGGCGGCGACGTGCTGATGGAAACATCCGCCGGCGTTTTTGCACGTCTGGCATCGGAAGCGGCGACCAAGGGATTAGAGCCGCCGACGCTGCTGGCGATGCTGAAGCATCCGCTGTGCCGGCTTGGCCGGCTGCCTGGCGGATGGAAGGCGGCGATCGAGGGCCTCGAGCTTGCGGTCTTGCGCGGCACGCGGCCGCCTGCGGGCACCGCGGGCCTGCTGCGCGAATTCAATCGTTTCCGCGAGGAGCTGGCAAAGCTGTGGCGCAAGGAGGTCTCTGCGCTCCACCACGCGGAACCGCGCGCGCGTCTGAAGGCGGAGGACCTCGATCGCATCCAGGCGCTGATCGATGCCCTGCGACAAGCGTTGGCGCCGATCGAGAGTCTCGCGTCATCGAAACCGTACGACTTCGCCGAGCTCGCGCACCGGCATCGCGAGATCATGATCGAGCTGTCGCGCGACGAGCAGGGCATCCCGCTCGCCTTCGAGGAGCGCGAGGGCCTGGCGCTCGCAGCCGCCTTCGACGACCTCCTGCGCGGCGGCACCACCAGCGGATTGATGGTGACGCTGCCTGACTATGCCGACGTTTTCCAGACCGCGTTCAGCGACCGGGCCGTGCGGCGGCGGGACAGACCCGGCGCGCGGCTGCAGATCTACGGCCCGCTGGAATCGCGCCTGATGCAGGCGGACCGGATCATCATCGGCGGCCTGATCGAGGGCGTCTGGCCGCCGGCGCCGCGCATCGATCCCTGGCTCAGCCGGCCGATGCGGCACGAGCTTGGCCTTGATCTGCCGGAGCGCCGCATCGGCCTCTCCGCACACGACTTCGCGCAACTGCTCGGCGGTGACGAGGTGATCCTGACCCATTCCGCGAAGGCCGGCGGCGCACCGGCGGTCGCCTCGCGCTTCCTGCACCGGTTAGAGGCGGTCGCGGGCGACGAGCTCTGGAAGACGGCCATCCGCGCGGGCGAAAAATACGTGCAGTTTGCGGGCGCGCTGGACCAGCCCGACGAGGTCAGGCCGGTCAAGCAGCCCGAGCCGCGGCCGCCGCGCGCGACGCGACCGCTGAAGATGTCGGTGACCGCGATCGAGGACTGGCTGCGCGATCCCTACACGATCTACGCAAAGCACATTTTGCGGCTCGACGCGCTCGACCCCGTCGACATGCCGCTGTCGGCCGCCGACCGCGGCTCGGCGATCCACGATGCGCTCGGCGAGTTCACGGAAAGCTACGCCACGCGCCTGCCCGCCGATCCCGCGCGCGTGCTGCGCGCGATCGGCGAAAAATATTTTGCGCCGCTGATGGAGCGTCCCGAGGCGCGCGCACTGTGGTGGCCGCGTTTCCAGCGCATCGCGCGCTGGTTCGGCGAATGGGAGACGGCACGCCGCGACGTGATCGAGGTCATCACGGCGGAGACCCGTGGCGAGATCTCGATCCGGCTTGACCACGAGCGCAGCTTCCAGCTCTCCGCCCGCGCCGACCGGATCGAGCGGCGCCAGGGCGGCAGCTATGCCATCCTCGACTACAAGACCGGGCAGCCGCCGACCGGCAAGCAGGTCCGCATGGGCCTGTCGCCGCAGCTGACGCTGGAAGCCGCGATCCTGCGCGAGGGCGGATTCCCTGACATCGACGCGGGTTCGTCCGTCAGCCAGCTCGTCTATGTGCGCCTGAGCGGCAACAATCCACCCGGCGAGGAGCGCATCCTCGAGCTCAAGTATAGGCAAGGCGACGAGCCGCAGCCGCCCGACACGGCCGCCGCCGAAGCACGGGCCAAGCTGGAGGCGCTGATCCGTGCCTTCGAGGACGAGAGCCAGGCGTACACCTCGCTGAACCTTCCGATGTGGACCAACCGCTACGGCACCTATGACGACCTCGCCCGGATCAAGGAATGGTCCGCGGCCGGCGGTTTGGGGATCGAGGAATGGTGAAGCTGCCGCGTCCCATTCCCGACGAGGTGCGTGCGCGGCAGGCGCGCGCGTCCGATCCGACAGCGTCGGCGTTCGTGTCGGCCAATGCCGGCTCGGGCAAGACCCATGTGCTGGTGCAGCGCGTGATCCGCCTGCTGCTGTCGGGCGTGCCGCCGGAAAAGATCCTCTGCATCACCTTCACCAAGGCCGCCGCCGCCAACATGGCCGAACGCGTGTTCACGACGCTCGGCCATTGGGTGACGCTGGACGACAACGCGCTCGACGCGGCGATCAAGGCGGTCGGCATCCCACATCCCGATCGAAAACTACGCCGCGAAGCACGAAAGCTGTTCGCATGCGCGCTGGAGACGCCGGGCGGGTTGAAGGTGCAGACCATCCATGCGTTGTGCACCCGCCTCCTCCAGCAATTTCCGTTCGAGGCCAATGTTCCCGCGCGCTTCGCCGTGATCGACGAGCGCGACCAGACCGACATGATGGAGCGTGCCAATCTGAAGGTGCTGCTCGAAGCCGCGCGCGATCCGGAGACCGTCACCGGCCGCGCGCTGCTCACCGCGATGGCGAGCGCGGCCGACGTCACTTTCAAGGAGGTCGTGCGCGAGGCCTGTCTCAGCCGCGATCATTTCATGGCCTGGACCGACGAGGCCGGCAACGCAGAGGCTGCCGCCGCGCAAATGGCGGCGGTGCTGGGCGTTGATGCGAGCGATCGGATCGAGGACGTCGAGATGGAAATTCTCGATGGCCCATTCCTGCCGCGGTCGCGCTGGGACGAAGTTATCCTTGCACTCGATGGTGGCAACAAGACCGAGAGGGATCAAGGCGACTGCTTACGTTCGGCGAAGGCGTTCTCAGGCAGCGCGCAAGTGGATGCTTATCTTGGGGTCTTTCTCACCGATGAAAAGAAGCAACCCCGCAAGACGTTGCTAACTAAACAATTTTGCAAAGATTATCCGTCTGTCGCTCACCTATTCGAGCGCGAGGCGCAGCGGCTCGACGCTCTGATCGAGAAGCGTCGAGCCGTGACAGTTCGCGACCGCACCGCGGCCCTGCTGCACATCGCGACCGCGGCCGCCGCAAACTACCGCCGTGAGAAGCAGGAGCGCGGGCTGCTCGACTACGACGACCTCATCGACAAGACGCTGGCGATGCTCGACCGCGTCTCCTCGGGCTGGGTGCATTTCAAGCTCGACCGCGGCGTCGATCACGTTCTGATCGACGAGGCCCAGGACACCAGCCCGCGGCAATGGGACATCGTCGCGCACATCATTTCGGAGTTCACCGCCGGTGAAGGCGCACGCGAAGGGCTGACCCGCACGGTCTTCGCCGTCGGCGACGAGAAGCAGTCGATCTTCTCCTTTCAGGGCGCCCAGCCCCGAGAATTCGACGCGCGCCGGCGCGAGCTGCACCGCAAGTTCACCGCCGCCGGGCTGAAGTTCGATCCGGTCGCCTTCACCTATTCGTTCCGTTCGGGCGCGGCGATCCTGCACTCGGTCGACCACGTCTTCCGCGAGCCCCAGATCTACAAGAGCATCCATTCGGTCGAGATCGGCCATCCCCTGCACAATGCGCTCGCCGATGCGGGCCCGAGCGTGATCGAGCTGTGGGATCTCGCCGAGGTCGATGACAGGCAGGAGATCGAGGGCTGGCGCGCGCCGTTCGATGGCGTCGCCGCCACCAGCCCCGAGGTGAAGCTCGCCCGCCGCATCCAGACCGAGATCAAGCAACTGGTCGAGAGCGGCACGCTGACCGGGCATGAAGGCGAGCGCCGCCCCCTGCGCTATGGCGACATGCTGATCCTGGTGCGCCGGCGCGGCAATGCGTTCGACGCCGTGATCCAGGCGCTGAAGCACGCCAACGTTCCGGTCGCCGGCGCCGACCGGCTGAAGCTGACCGAGCACATCGCGATCATCGACCTGATGAATCTTGCGGACGCGCTGCTGCTGCCGCAGGACGATCTCGCGCTCGCGGTTGCGCTGAAGAGCCCTCTGTTCGGGCTTGATGACGACGACCTGTTTCAGCTCGCCTGGGGCCGCAAGGGCTCGCTGCGCCGCGCGCTTGCCGAACATGCCGCCACAAGCGAGACGTTCGCCACGGCACTGCGGCGGCTTGAAGCCTGCGAGGCGCGGTCGCGCGACGAGCCTCCGTTCGCCTTCTACGCCTGGCTGCTCGGCGGCGACGGCGGACGCGCGCGCATCCTGCGCCGGCTCGGCCATGAGGCTAACGACGCGCTCGACGAGTTTCTGGAGCTGGCGCTGAATTACGAACGCAAGGCACCGGCCTCGCTGCAGGGTTTCATGGCCTGGCTGCGCTCGGCCGACACCGAGGTGAAGCGTGACATGGAGATCTCGCGTGACGAGGTGCGGGTCATGACCGTGCACGGCGCCAAGGGCCTCGAAGCCTCCGTCGTGTTCATGGTCGACACGACATCATCGCCCGCGGATTCGCAGCGGGTCCGGCTGATCCACGTGCCGCGCGGCAATGGCGGCGAAGTCGTGGTCTGGGCCGGGCGCAAGGCCGATGATCCCAAGCCCGTCGCCGACGCACGCAAGGCCATGATCGAGGAGACCGAGGACGAGTATCGCCGCCTCCTCTATGTCGCGATGACGCGCGCGGCCGATCGGCTGATCGTCGGCGGCTGCATGCCCGGCAACATGAAGACGGTGCGCAAGCTGAGCTGGTACGATTTGATCGACACCGGGCTCACCGGCTCGGGCCTGGACAAGCAGACGATCGAGACGACGCTCGGCAAGGTGACCCGGTTCGCCCGTCCGGAGGATGTCGCGGCGCTCGGCACGCCTGCGATGTTGGAAGACCAATCGATCGCATTGCCGGACTGGCTGCGGACGCCGTTACCGCGCGAGAGCGTCGATGATGATCCCGTGCGCCCCTCCGGCCAGTCGGCCGAGGAAGGCCGTAGCGTGCGATCAGGCGAATCGGTGCAGTCGCGCGCGCTGGCGCTGCAGCGCGGCACGCTGGTGCACCGGCTGCTGCAATCCCTCCCCGACATCGCCCCCGAGCGCCGGCGCGACGCCGCGCTTGGCTTCATGGTGCGCAACGCGCCCGACTGGACGGAGGCCGACCGGACCGGGCTGGCCGGCAAGGTTCTCGCCCTGATCGCCGAACCGCGCTTTGCCCCGGTGTTTGCCGCCGGCAGCCGTGCCGAGGTCTCGATCGTCGGCCGATTGGACCGGCCGGGCCGGCCGCCAGCGCTGGTGTCGGGGCAGATTGACCGGCTGGTCGTTCGTCCGGACGAGGTTCTGATCGTCGATTTCAAGACCAACCAGGCGGCGCCCAAAAGCGCCGCGGAGGCGCCCGCCGCCTATGTCCGGCAGCTTGCGCTGTACCGGGCGGTGCTGGCGCGGCTTTATCCCCAAAAGCCGATCAGGGCGGTCCTGCTCTGGACCGAGGCCCTTGAATACATGGAGATTTCAGCCCCCGCGCTGGACGCGGCGCTGGCATCCCTTCATGTCGGCGTGAGCGTCCTTGACCCGGCAAGGGGCCGTTCATAGGTTGACGCCATGATCCCAAGCGCGATTCCCATCCGCGCCGATTCTTTCAACCCAGTGAGGTACTCCAATGGCCGTTAGCAAGGTTTCCGACGCCGATTTCGAAGCCGAAGTGCTCAAGGCGAACGGCCCCGTGGTCGTCGATTTCTGGGCCGAATGGTGCGGCCCCTGCCGCATGATCGCACCCGCACTCGACGAGATCGCCGGCGCGATGGGCGACAAGGTCAAGATCGTGAAGCTCAACGTCGACGAGAGCCCGAAGACCGCGTCGAAATACGGCGTGATGTCGATCCCGACGCTGATGATCTTCAAGGGCGGCGAGATGGCCTCCCGCCAGGTCGGCGCAGCGCCGAAGGCGAAGCTTCAGCAGTGGATCACGTCGGCGGTCTGATCGACGGCGCGATCGAAGAGTTTGTGCAACGGCCGGCGTCATGCCGGCCGTTTTGTTTACGTAGCCAGGATAGAACGCAGCGAAATCCGGGATTCTTGCCATAAGCGATAGCGGCCCCGGATTGCGCTGCGCTCCATCCGGGCTACGAAAGCCCTACTTGATCCAGCCCGTCGCCAACGCGTTCGCCAGCTCGGGCTGGCCATTGTGGCGTGCGAGCGCGGCCATCGCCTCGTGGTCATATGCGACGTGCCGGAACGTCACCTGCCATGCACTCCCGACCAGCTCGAGAATCGCGTAGCGCGCGTGCGGCGTGCCGGCTTCGACGACATGCGGGAATGGATGCACGTCGCGATAGCCGGGGCTGCCGACGCTGCCGGGATTGACGATCAGCCGGCCGTCGCGCAGCCGCACCGCGCGGGCGAGATGGGTGTGGGCGCAGAGGATCAGCGACTGCGTGACGCCTTGCGCGAACTGCTCGATGCGGTCGAGCGGCGAGAGCGCCACCGAGCCGTCGGGATGCACGGTATCGAGCCAATAGACCTCGTCGTCATCAGGCGTCGCATGGCAGAGGAAAACCTGCTCGCGAAACACCCGCGTCATCGGCTGCGCGCGCAGCCAGTCGATTTGCTCGGCGTTGAGCGCTGCATGGGCCGGACGGTCCCATGAGCCCATCTTTTCCGGCGGGCGGTCGAGCAGGTAGCGGTCGTGATTGCCGAGCACGTGCACGGCGTCGAGCTGCATCAGGATCTCGATGGTTCGTCGCGCATCGAGCGGGCCGCTCAGCATGTCGCCGAGATTGACGATATCGGCAATGCCCTGCGCACGGATGTCGGCGAGCACCGCCTCCAGCGCGAGATGGTTTCCGTGGACGTCGGCAATCGCGGCGAATCGCATTGGCATTCCTGTAGCCCCTCTATGCAGGAGGCGTGCCGTTGATGCCCAGCACATGGCCAGCAAGATAAAGCGAGCCCGTGATCAGGATGCGCGGCGGCACCTCGTAGGCGAGCTTCGCCAGGCCGCGCAGCGCGGCTTCGATGCCGGGCGCGGTCTCGACGCGCATGCCGAGGCTGCGCGCGGCATCCGCGAGGCGGTCGACCGGCATTGCATTCTCTGTGTCGGGGATCGGCACCGCGATGATGTGACGGGTCAGGCCGGCGAAATTGGCGAGAAAACCTTGCGCGTCCTTGTTGGCCATCATGCCCGCGATCACGACAAGCGGACGCGACACCCGCTCTTCGAGATCGCCGAGCGCGGCTGCCGCGACGCGCCCGCCTTCGGCATTGTGGCCGCCGTCGAGCCAGATCTCCGAGCCCTGCGGTCCCCAGCCGAGAAGTTCGCCTGCGGTGATGCGCTGCATCCGCGCGGGCCATTCGGCGCCGACGATACCCGCCTCGAAGGCCGCCTGGTTGACCTTGAAAGTCGGAATCGCGCGCAGCGTTGCGATCGCGAGCCCCGCATTGTCGAACTGGTGGCGGCCGAACAGCCGCGGTGCCGTGAGATCCATCAGGCCGCGGTCATCGGAATAGACCAGACGCCCGTGCTCGACATTGACGTGCCAGCTCTCGCCCGCGGCAAACAGCGGCGCGCGCACGCGTTTGGCCTGCGCCTCGATCACGGCCATCGCCTCGCCCGTCTGCTCGGCGCAAATCACGGGCACGCCGCGCTTGATGATCGCCGCCTTCTCGCCGGCGATGGAGGTCAGCGTATCGCCGAGGAAATCCATATGATCCATGCTGATCGGTGTGATCACGCACGCCGCCGGCGCATCGATCACATTGGTCGAATCGAGCCGGCCGCCGAGGCCGACCTCAAGCAGCACGACATCGGCGGGGTTCTGCGCGAACAGATGAAGCGCCGCGGCGGTCTTCAGCTCGAACACGGTCGCGGCTTCACCGGCATTGACCCGCTCGACCTCCTCCAGCGCCGCGCGCAATTCGTCGTCGCCGACGAGCACCCCGCCGCCGACGCGGCCGAGCCGGAAGCATTCGTTGATGCGGACGAGATAGGGCGAGGTGTAGGCATGGACCCGCAGGCCGGCGGCCTCCAGCGTCGCGCGCAGATAAGCGAGCGTCGAGCCCTTGCCGTTGGTGCCGGCGATGTGGATCACCGGCGGTAGTTTGCTTTCAGGATGGCCGAGCCGCTCGAGCAGACGGTGCATCCGCTCCAGCCCGAGATCGATGCGCTTCTGATGCAGGGCCGACAGCCGCCCGATCAATTCGCCGAGCGGCGGCTTTGCGCTGTCAGAGGAGGCGTTCACGCGTGCGGCGCGGCCGGCGCCGTCTCGGCGGCCGAGACGATCTGCGCCGGACTGACCACCGGCTGCACCGATTTCGATGCGCCTTCCTGCGCCGGCGCCTTGGTCAGCAGGCGGCAGAGCCGCGCCAGGGTCGGGCGCAGTTCGTGACGATGCACGACCATGTCGACCATGCCGTGATCCTTCAGATATTCGGCACGCTGGAAGCCTTCCGGCAATTTCTCGCGGATGGTCTGCTCGATCACGCGCGCGCCGGCGAAGCCGATCAGCGCGCCGGGCTCGGCGATCTGGACGTCACCCAGCATCGCATAGGACGCGGTGACGCCGCCGGTGGTCGGATTGGTCAGCACGACGATGTAGGGCTGTTTCGCCTCGCGCAGCATCTGCACCGCGACCGTGGTGCGCGGCATCTGCATCAGCGACAGGATGCCTTCCTGCATGCGCGCGCCGCCGCTCGCGGCGAACACGATGAACGGCGACTTCTTCTCGACCGCGAGCTCCAGCCCACGCACGATGGCTTCGCCCGCGGCCATGCCGAGCGAGCCGCCCATGAAATCGAAATCCTGCACGGCGACGACGACGGCGGCGCCTTCGAGCTTGCCGTAGCCGACCTTGATCGCGTCGTTCAGATTGGTGCGCGCGCGGGCATCCTTGATGCGGTCGGCGTATTTTTTCTCGTCACGGAACTTGAGCGGATCGGGCGTGACGTCGGGCAGCGCGACGTCGTACCAGGTCTCGTTGTCGAAGATCGACTTCAGACGCGCCACCGCACCCATGCGCATGTGGTAGTTCGAGCCGGGGATGACGAACTGGTTGGCCTCGACGTCCTTGTAGAACACGAGCTGTCCGGAATCCGGGCACTTGATCCACAGATTCTCCGGCGTCTCCCGCCGCAGCATGTTGCGGATCTTCGGCCGGACCACATTGGTAAGCCAGTTCATGGTTTGCTCCGATGTGCGAGCCCCGCGGAAGGGCCGCCTGAAGGATATATGGCGGCCGGGCCTCTGCCCGGCAAGCCGCCGTGTTCGCCCGCCCCAGAAGCGGAATTATGGCCTATTCGGCCGCAGCTTTCGCGCCCTTGACACCCTGGGCCAGGGCCGCCGTCAATTCGGCAACGGCGTTAACGGTTTTGGCGGTTGCGCGACCCTCGGCATCGAGGCTGTTCTTGAGTGCATCGACCAGTGCCGTGCCGACCACCGAACCATCGGCTTTCTCGGCAATGGCGCGCGCCGACTCCGGCGTGCGGATGCCAAAACCAACGCAGATCGGCAGCTTGGTATGCCGCTTGATGCGAGCGACAGCTTCACCGACGGCATTCGCGTCCGCCGCCGCGGCACCGGTGATGCCGGCGATAGAGACGTAATAGACAAAGCCTGATGTGTTCGCGAGCACCGCGGGCAGGCGCTTGTCGTCGGTGGTCGGGGTCGCGAGGCGAATGAAGTTCAGGCCCGCCTTCAGCGCGGGAATGCAGAGCTCGTCGTCTTCCTCCGGCGGCAAATCGACGATGATCAGGCCGTCAACGCCGGCCGTCTTGGCATCGGCCAAAAACTTGTCGACGCCGTAAATGTAGATCGGATTGTAATAGCCCATCAGCACCAGCGGCGTGACGTTGTCGTCCTTGCGGAAGTCGCGCACCAGTTCCAGCGTCTTCTTCAAGGTCATGCCGTTCTTGAGCGCGCGCAGACCTGCAGCCTGAATCGAGGGACCATCCGCCATCGGATCGGTGAAGGGAATGCCGAGTTCGATGACGTCGGCGCCTGCCTTGGGCAGCGCCTTGACGATATCGAGCGACGTCGCGAGATCGGGATCGCCGGCCATCACATAGGTGACGAAGGCCGAGCGGCCCGCTTTCTTCAGCTCGGCGAAACGGGTGTCGATACGCGTGGTCACTTGTTCTTGCCCCTCAGGATGTCGCCGACCTGCGGGACGTCCTTGTCGCCGCGGCCGGAGAGATTGACGACCATCAGGTGATCTCTCGGCCGCTTCGGCGCGAGCTCCATCACCTTGGCGATGGCATGCGCGGGCTCGAGCGCGGGGATGATGCCTTCGAGCCGCGACAGCAATTGGAATGCCGCAAGCGCCTCGTCATCGGTCGCGGAGAGATAGTTGACGCGGCCGATCTCGTGCAGCCAGGAATGCTCGGGGCCGATGCCGGGATAGTCAAGGCCGGCGGAGATCGAATGCGCGTCCTGGATCTGGCCGTCCGCATCCATCAAGAGATAAGTGCGGTTACCGTGCAGCACGCCGGGACGGCCGCCCGCGATCGAGGCCGCATGCAATTGCGTGAGCCCATGGCCGGCGGCTTCGACGCCGAAGATTTCGACGGAGGGATCGTCGAGGAACGGATGAAACAGGCCCATCGCGTTCGAGCCGCCGCCGATGCAGGCGACCAGCGAATCCGGCAGGCGGCCCTCGACCTCCTGCATCTGCGTCTTGGTCTCGTTGCCGATGATCGACTGGAAGTCGCGCACCAGCGTCGGATAGGGATGGGGGCCCGCCACCGTGCCGATGCAATAGAACGTGTTGTGCACGTTGGTGACCCAGTCGCGCAGCGCCTCGTTCATGGCGTCCTTCAGCGTGCGCGTGCCCGACTGCACCGGGACCACCGTCGCGCCCAGCATCTCCATGCGGATGACATTGGGCTGCTGCCGCTCGACGTCGACGGCGCCCATATAGACCACGCATTCGAGGCCGAAGCGCGCGCACAGCGTTGCGGTGGCGACGCCGTGCTGGCCGGCACCGGTCTCGGCGATGATGCGCTTCTTGCCCATGCGCCGCGCCAGCATGATCTGGCCGAGCACATTGTTCACCTTGTGCGAACCGGTGTGGTTGAGCTCTTCGCGCTTGAGGTAAATCTTGGCGCCGCCGAGATGCTCGGTGAGGCGCTCGGCGAAATAGAGCGGCGAAGGCCGGCCGACATAGTTCTTGAGATAGCCGTTCATCTCGGCCTGGAACGCCGGATCGGCCTTGGCCGCCGTGTAGGCCTTCTCGAGATCGAGGATCAGCGGCATCAGGGTTTCGGCGACGAAGCGGCCGCCGAAAATGCCGAAGTGCCCGCGCTCGTCGGGACCGCTGCGGTAGGAATTTGGTTTGGCGATGTTCATCGAACGCTCAACTCTTGACTTGCATCTTGGGTGGCGCGCGCGGCGCGAATGAAGGCCTTGATCATCTCGGGATCCTTGACGCCGGAGGCGCTCTCGACACCGGAGGAGACGTCGACGCCGCCGGCGCGCGTGACCCGAACAGCCTCGGCGACGTTGTGGGCATCAAGTCCGCCCGAGACCATATACGGCAGCTTGAGTTCCAGGTTTTCGAGCAGATGCCAATCGAAGGCCGCGCCGAGGCCGCCTGGACGTGTCGCATCCTTCGGCGCACGCGCGTCGAACAGGATGCGATCGGCAACCTCGGCGTAGCCAGGCAGCACGGCGAGATCGGCGGCGGTTGCGACCGGCACCGCTTTCATCACCGGGCGGCCGAACCGCTGCTTGATGTCGCGCAGGCGCGCGACGCTCTCCTTGCCGTGGAGCTGAAGGATATCCGGCGACAGCGCGTCCATGATGTTGTCGAGCGTGGCGTCGTCGGCATCGACCGTGAGCGCGACCTTGAGCGCGCGCCGCTTCACCTGGCGGCCGAGGTCGCGGCCAAGCTCCAGAGAGACGTGCCGCGGCGACGGCGGAAAGAACACGAACCCCACCATGTCGGCGCCGGCGTCGAGCGCTGTTTCGAGCGTCTCGCGCGTGGACAGGCCACAGATTTTGACGAGCAGGGACATGGTCTCAAAGCAGGTGAAGGCCGCAGGTCTGCGGCCGTAAAACCGGGTTTTCGGTTGCGGCCGCTTCTACAACGTCGCGCGCTGCTTGTCTCGCCCGATGGGCCCGTAAAGGCCAACCCCGGCGGGAACGGGGAGGTGCCGGGGCTGGGGCTTCGCTGCGGCCGCCTGGGCCCGCAGATCGGCCAATTCTGTCCTGGCAGCCCGTGCATCCGCATCATTCCGGCGCGCCGCGCGCCGCCAGTGCCGCTGGCCGAGCCAGACCGCGCAGCCTCCCGCGAGGACCCCGAGGGCCGCCACCAGGATGAGGAGCAGGAACAGCGGCAACGTCACCGACAATGACGGGTCGTTCGTAATGAAGGGGTCGAAAGAGACTGTGACGAGATGCCGGTTGGCGACGGCGAAGGTCACCAGGATCAGGCCTACCGGAATCACGATCAGCGCGGTCAGGAACTTTCGCATCTCGCTTCGCTCGCCTTGAATCAAGCTTCCGGCCGCCTCTCTCGCGACCGCGGAAAACCCTGGCGCCGGTCTCAGTCTGGCGCGCCTGGATCCGGATGGTCGCGGTTCAGCCGTTCGCGCATTTCCTTGCCGGTCTTGAAGAACGGAACGCTCTTCTGGTCGACGGGCACATGGGCGCCGGTGCGCGGATTGCGCCCTGCGCGCGCAGGGCGATGCTTGACCGAGAAGGCACCGAAGCCGCGCAACTCGACGCGATCACCGCGCGCGAGAGCCGCTACGATCTCTTCGAGAATCGCATTCACAATGTTCTCGACATCCCGCTGGTACAGATGCGGGTTGTGCTCGGCGATACGCTGAACAAGTTCGGATTTGATCATCGAGAGATAGGACCCGGAAGCGTGCGGATGACCATTTCCGTGAAAATACTGTGATCTGTCAAGACGCTAAATGAAGGTTGAGCGTCGGGAAAATGCGTGACAAATGCCGAAAAAGCGGGCTGCCCCGCTACCCGCCAGACGGGAAAAGCCTCTGAAGCTCGCCCGGTTCCATCAATTTGACGCGGCCGGCTGCCACAGGGCCAGCATTCCATCCATTCCGAGCCGATCGACAGCCTGCGCGACGCCGGTTTGCCCGATCTGATGCGCAATCGAGCCTAAACCAAGCGCTTCCAGCGTGACGACGGCAGCCGTTTTGAGGAACGGCAGATCGCCGAAGCGGGGCTGGAGCTTGTAATCGCGGACGGTGAGGCCCTTCTTGACGCCCTTCTGCTCGACCAGCCAGGTCACGGCGGTCTTCTCGTCGCCGAGCTGATCGATCAGCTTGAGATCGATCGCCTGGCGTCCGGTGAAGACGCGGCCATCGGCGACTTTTTCGAGCTGCGTGTCATCCATGCCACGCCGCTCCTTCACCAATCCCTTGAACCAGGCATAGGAATCCTTCACCAGCGCATCGAGCGCGGCGCGGGCCTCGGGGCTGGTCGGCTCAAAACCATTCGGCGCGGCCTTCAGCGGCGAGGATTTGACCTCCTCGACCTTCACACCGACGGTCTTCAGCAGCTCCGTGACGTTGGGAAACTGGAACAGCACGCCGATCGAACCGACCAGCGAGCTCTGCTGTGCAATGATGTGGTCGCTCGCGATCGCGGTGATGTAACCACCGGACGCGGCGAGGCCTTCGACCACGACAACCAGCGGCTTCTTCGCCTTCAGCCGCACAAGCGAGTCATAAAGCTGCTCGGAGCCGGCGGTGGTGCCACCCGGCGAGTTGATGTGAACGATGACGGCGGCGGCCTGCGAGTTCTCCAGTCGCTCCAGCGCCTGGGTGCGATCGGAGTCGCTGCGGATCAGGCCATCGATCTGGACCCGCGCGATCGAACCGGCGGATGCGAACGTGCCGCGCGCACCGGGTGTCGCGATCAGCGCGAAGCCCGCAATCGCCGCGATCGCGATCAGCGCAGCCATCACGCGCCAGAACGTCAGCTTGCGACGAATCCTGCGGCGATCGACGATGATGTCCGAATCGAGCGACATCGGAATATCTCCAAATGAAAGGCTGGGCGCGTTGTGCCGTCACAGCGTGACCATTGGCTTATCTGGATACATCAATTGCGGCGTAATTTGAAGAAAACAAGGCTGGCGTAGCCCGGATGGAGCGCAGCGCAATCGAGGACCGCTTTCGATCGTGGCAAGACTCCGGATTTCGCTGCGCGCCATCCGGGCTACGGGTCCAACAAAAAGCCCCGGCTCGCGCCGGGGCTTTGATGGTTGCGAAACGGGTGTTTCGCTTACTTGTCGCGGTTCTTGAGCGCGGTGCCGAGGATGTCACCGAGCGTCGCCCCCGAATCGGAGGAGCCGTACTGCGCGATGGCTTCCTTCTCTTCGGCGACTTCGAGCGCCTTGATCGACACCTGGACCTTGCGGGCCTTCTTGTCGAACTGGATCACGCGGGCATCGACCTTCTCGCCGACGGCGAAGCGCTCGGCGCGCTGGTCGTTGCGGTCACGGGCGAGCTCCGAACGCTTGATGAAGGTCGAGAAGTCGGTACCGGTGATCTTCACCTCGATGCCGCTTTCCTTCACTTCGAGCACTTCGCAGGTCACGACCGCGCCCTTCTTGACATCGCCCGGCTCGGCGAAGGGGTCGCCTTCGAGCTGCTTGATGCCGAGCGAGATGCGCTCCTTCTCGACGTCCACATCGAGCACCACGGCTTTCACCACGTCGCCCTTCTTGTAGTTGTCGATCACCTGCTCGCCCGGAAGCTTCCAGTCGAGGTCGGAGAGATGGACCATGCCGTCGACGTCGCCCTCGAGGCCCAGGAACAGACCGAACTCGGTCTTGTTCTTGACCTCGCCCTCGACCACCGAACCGGTCGGGTGACCTTCGACGAAGACCTCCCAGGGGTTGCGCATGGTCTGCTTGAGGCCGAGCGAGATGCGGCGCTTGACGGAATCGACTTCCAGCACCTGCACTTCGACTTCCTGCGAGGTCGAAACGATCTTGCCGGGGTGCATGTTCTTCTTGGTCCACGACATCTCGGAGACGTGGATCAGGCCTTCGATGCCCGGCTCGAGCTCGACGAACGCACCGTAGTCGGTGATGTTGGTGACGCGGCCGGTGAAGCGGGCACCCAGCGGGTACTTGGCTTCGATGCCCTGCCACGGATCGTCCAGCAGCTGCTTCATGCCCAGCGAGATGCGGTGCGTCTCGTGGTTGATCTTGATGATCTTGACCTTCACGGTCTGGCCGATCGAGAGCACCTCGGTCGGATGGTTGACGCGGCGCCACGCGATGTCGGTGACGTGCAGCAGACCGTCGATACCGCCGAGATCAACGAACGCACCGTAATCGGTGATGTTCTTGACCACGCCGTCGATGACCTGACCCTCTTCGAGGTTCTGCACCAGCTCCTGACGCTGCTCGGCGCGGGTCTCTTCCAGCACCGTGCGGCGGGAGACGACGATGTTGCCGCGGCGGCGATCCATCTTGAGGATCTGGAACGGCTGCGAGTTGTTCATCAGCGGCGCAACGTCGCGGATCGGGCGGATGTCGACCTGCGAGCGCGGCAGGAAGGCCACGGCACCGTCGAGGTCGACGGTGAAGCCGCCCTTGACCTGGTTGAAGATGACGCCGTTGACCTTCTCGTTGTTCTGGAAGGCCTTCTCGAGCTTGCCCCAGCTCTCCTCGCGGCGCGCCTTGTCGCGCGACAGCACGGCTTCGCCGAGGGCGTTCTCGATGCGATCGAGGAACACTTCGACCTCGTCGCCGACCTTGATCTCGCTGTCACGGCCGGGGCCGGAAAATTCGCGCAGGGCGACGCGGCCCTCGGTCTTCAGGCCGACGTCGATGACGGCCATGTCTTTTTCAATTGCAACCACCTTGCCCTTGACGACTGAGCTTTCCTGCAGGTTGCCACCCGCGAAGGACTCGTCGAGCATCGCGGCGAAATCGTCACGCGACGGGCTATAGGTATCAGCAGAAGTCGAAGCCATTTGTTCTCCAGTTGCGGATGTCGTGCCGGCCGTTGGGTTCAAGGGCGTATCGCACACGCAGTGTCGGAAGGTCCGCAAGACCTTCGAGCGACCGCCCGCTGCTCCGGCATGGAGGCGGAACAGCGGAAGCGGGCCGGCTGAGGCCCGCGCGTTCGATACGTGGAAATCTTGGTCCGGAGCCTGGATCGCGCCGGGCCCAAACAGGGGACCGGGGTTATCGACCTCAAAGAGCGGGAGCGGGCGCTTCCTCCAATGACGGCGGCGGCTTAACCCCGCGACCGGCCCGCTCGGACGGCCTCGATAATGTCGATGGCGGCCCGGACGCCGCCTTCTATATCCAGTTGGGAGTTATCTAGCAAGTAAGCATCCGGGGCCGGTTTCAAGGGCGCAATCGGCCGGTTCTTGTCGCGCTCGTCACGCCGGATGATGTCGGCGAGCACCGCCGCCTCGTCCGCCTCCTCGCCCCTCGCCTTGGCCTCCATGGTCCGGCGGCGGGCGCGGACCTTGGGATCGGCGACCACGAAAATCTTCACGTCGGCATGGGGGCAGATCACGGTTCCAATGTCCCGGCCGTCGAGCACGGCGCCGGGCGGATCGGCGGCGAATTGCCGCTGGAAATTGAGCAGGACCTCGCGAACCCTGGGGATCGCCGAGACGATCGAGGCGCCCTCGCCGGCCTCCTGGGTCTTCAGGGCGGGATTGCCGAACCTTTCGGGATCGAGTTCCAGCGCAGCCTGCACCGCAGCCGCCTCGTCCCGGAGATCGTGACCGGATTCCATCAAGGCATAGGCCACCGCGCGGTAGATGACGCCGGTATCGAGATGACGATAGCCGTAATGATGGGCGAGGCGCTTGCCGAGCGTCCCCTTGCCCGAGGCGGCGGGCCCGTCGATGGCGATGATCATGAGAACTCGGCCCCAAGCGAACGCATCATCGGAATGAAATCCGGGAAACTGGTGGCGATGAAGGCGGTGTCGTCGACGGTCACGGGCTGGTCGGAGGCGCAGCCCATCACCAGCGCGGACATCGCGATGCGATGATCCATGTGCGTGGCGACAGTGCCGCCGCCCGGAACGTGACCGCGCCCCTCGACGATCAGATCGTCGCCGGAGACCTCGACCTTCACGCCGTTGACGCGGAGCATGTCGGCAGTGGCCTCAAGCCGATCGGATTCCTTGACGCGCAGCTCCTGGAGGCCGCGCATGATGGTCGTGCCCTCGGCGAAGGAAGCCGCCACCGCCAGCACGAGATATTCGTCGATCATCGAGGGCGCGCGCTCCGGCGGCACCTCGACGCCGCGTAGTTTCGACGCGCGCACCCGCAGCTGCGCCATCGGCTCGCCGGCATCGCCGCGAACTTCGCTTTCCTCGATCGAGGCGCCCATTTCGCGCAGCGTGGTGAACAGGCCGGTGCGCAGCGGATTGGTCATCACGTCGGACAGGACGACGTCCGAGCCTTCGACGATCAGCGCCGCGACGACCGGAAAGGCGGCCGAAGAGGGATCGGCGGGCACCACGACGGTGGCGCCATGCAGTTCGGGCTGGCCAACGAGCGTGATGCGGCGGCCGTGCTGGCCCTCCTGCGCGGAGGTGATGTCGGCGCCAAAGTGCTTCAGCATCAGCTCGGTATGGTCGCGGCTGGCCTCGGTCTCGATCACCGTCGTGGTGCCGGGTGCGGCCAGGCCCGCCAGCAGTACGGCCGATTTGATCTGGGCCGAGGCGACCGGGGTCTTGTAGGTGATCGGCAGCGGATCGCGCGCGCCCTGGACGGTGAGCGGCAGACGGCCGCCCTCGCCGCCGGACACCACTTTGGCGCCCATCTTCTCGAGCGGGTCGAGGATCCGGCGCATGGGGCGGCTGCGCAGCGAGGCATCGCCGTCGAAAACCGCCGAAATCGGGCAGCCGGCGACGGCGCCCATGACGAGCCGACAGCCGGTACCGGAGTTGCCGAAATCGAGCGCTGCCCTGGGCTCGGCAAAGCCGGCGACGCCGACGCCGTTCACCTTCCAGGCGAAATCTCCGGTGCGCTCCACCCTGGCGCCCAGCGCCTGCATGGATTTGGCGGTGTTGAGGACGTCCTCGCCCTCGAGCAGGCCCGAAATCCGGGTCTCGCCGACCGCGAGCGCGCCCAGGATGAGGGCGCGGTGGGAGATCGACTTGTCCCCGGGGACCCGTACTTTCCCGGTCAGGGGACCGCTTGCGCGCGACTGAAGCGGCGTCGGCTTGTCGGAATCAGTCAAGTTTGTGTCCTTGGATAGGCCCGAAACATCCCTGCGGGGCTCGCGGGGCAGGTACCACAAGGTCTGCCCGCCGTCACGGGCATGTCTTTCCCCCGTAATGCGCTATTGACAGCGGGCCGCCAACTAGCCAAGTGAAACACCGCTTTTCAGACATTCCCAGGATTCCTGCCGTGGCCAAGTCCGAACTCGGAACCAAACGTATTTGCCCGACCACGGGCAAGAAATTCTACGACCTCAACAAGAATCCGGTGATCTCGCCCTATACCGGCGAAGTCGTGCCGATCGCGCCCGTGGCGCCGGCTCGCGCAACCCGCGGCGCCGAAGCCCGCCACGCAGCGGCCGCCGACACCGCGCCGGAGCCGGCAGAGGTCGAAGAGGTCTCGCTCGAGGAGGCCGATGCCGAGGAGAACACCGGCAAGGTCAAGGCGGTGGTGCCCGAATCCGAGGACGATATCGAGGTCGACGAGACCATCGACGACGACGATGACGATGATTCGACCTTCATCGCCGACGAAGAAGAGGGCGATGAGGACGTGACCGACATCATTGGTGATGTCGGAGGTGATGAAGAGACTTGAGATCAGCCCTGATCTGTGAAAAAGGGTGCACCGCGCGAGTCACCAGGCTCGGCGGTCGGGAGTGATCCACTAGGATCCTCCCAACTGGAAGACTAAGGGGCCATAGCTCAGCTGGGAGAGCGCTTGCATGGCATGCAAGAGGTCGGCGGTTCGATCCCGCCTGGCTCCACCAGCCTTCGCTGGCTTCGCCAGCTTCGGCTCGGCAAGCCCTATCGTGGCGAAGGCTGCCGCGGCGTAGCCCGAAGGGCGAAGCCGGGCTTCAGCAGATCGAAAGCGGATGTAAGCTCTCCCTCGACAGCTGGGGAGCATGCCGTGAAATACGTGTACATTCTCGAGAGCCTCGATTCCCTCCACTTCTATGTCGGGATCACTGACGACCTGCGCGCCCGACTGACAAAGCACAATGCCGGCGAGGTGCCTCACACCTCGAAATTTGGACCTTGGCGTCTCAAGACTTACATTGCGTTCAGCAACGAGAAGCAGGCCGTCGCGTTCGAGAAGTACCTGAAGTCAGCGTCCGGCCGCGCCTTCGCCAAAAGGCGCTTCTAGCCCCCTACTCCCCGATCACCGCATTCAACCGATCGCGCAGCGCCACGATCTCGTCCTTCATCGCGACCAGTTCCGAGACCGAGCAATCCGACGCCGCCAGGATGGATTGCGGCACGGCGCGCGCTTTTTCCTTCAAGGCGTGGCCCTGCGGGGTCAGCGCGATCAGCACCTGACGTTCGTCCTCGCGCGAGCGCGTGCGCTTGACGAGGTGCGCGGCCTCGAGGCGCTTGAGCAGCGGCGTCAGCGTGCCCGAGTCCAGGAACAGCTTTTCGCCGATGTCCTTGACCGGCACGTCGTCGCGCTCCCACAGCACCAGCATCACCAGATATTGCGGGTAGGTCAGGCCGAGCCGGTCCAGCAGCGGCTTGTAGACCCGGTTGAAGGCATGCGCGGCCGAATAGACCGCGAAGCAGATCTGGTTGTCGAGGCGCTGCGGGTCCAGCGCCGATAATTTCCGGGGCATCGAGAATCTCACGCGGTTTCCTCCATTCTGGGACCGGGCGGCCGTACATTCAATTGCGAACAATTAAATGTGAGGCATGCAGATTTCAATTGCACGCAATCTAATTGTTTGCGATGTAGGTTCCACCCCAACCCGAAGACCTGAGGAGACGAAAATGTCTGTGAACGTCCTGTACAAGACCAGCGCCAAGGCCACCGGCGGCCGCGACGGCCATGCGGCGACCCTCGACGGCGCGCTCGACGTCAAGCTCACCACGCCGAAGGAGCTCGGCGGCGGCGGCGGCGCCGGCAACAATCCGGAGCAGCTGTTTGCGGCCGGCTATGCCGCCTGCTTCATCGGCGCGATGAAGTTCGTGGCCTCGCAGGGCGGCCCGAAGGTTCCGGCTGACGCCTCGGTCACCTCCACCGTCGGCATCGGCCCGCGCTCGGCCGGCGGCTTCGGTCTCGACATCGACCTCGCCGTCTCGCTGCCGGGCCTTGCCCGCGCGGAAGCCGAGGCGCTGGTCGAGAAGGCCCACCAGGTATGTCCCTACTCCAATGCCACGCGCGGCAATGTCGACGTTCGCCTGACGGTCGTCTGATCAAACGGCGGATTGGCTGGCCCGAGATCCCCCTCGGGCCGGCCGCTTCCCTTTATTTTTTGTTTTGCCACGCCCCGGGATGGCACGGCGGCACCGCATACGCCCCTACGCACCAAGCCATTGCTGGCGCAAAAAAACCTCGCTAGGCCTGTGATCAATGATCGACACAGGGGAAGCGAAGGCATGACCGAAGCCGTTTTGGGCGCAATGAGCGGACTGCGCGTCATCGATCTCACGCGCGTGCTCGGCGGTCCCTACTGCACCCAGATCCTCGCCGACCACGGCGCCGACGTGATCAAGGTCGAGCCGCCCGCCGGCGACGAGGTACGCGACTGGGGCCCTCCGTTCCACGAGGAAGACGCGGCCTATTTCATCGGCATCAACCGCAACAAGCGCTCGATCGGCCTCGACCTCGCCTCCGAAGGCGGCCGTGTCGTGCTGCTCAAGATGCTCGAGACCGCCGACGTCCTGATCGAGAATTTCAAGCCGGGCACGCTGGAGAAATGGGGCATCGGCAACGATGTGCTCAGCAAGAAATTTCCGCGCCTGGTGCATTGCCGGATCTGCGGCTTCGGCGCCGACGGTCCGCGCGGCGGCAATCCCGGCTATGACGCCATCATCCAGGCCATGACCGGCATGATCGCGGCGACCGGTTCGCCCGAGAGCGGTCCGATGCGGATCGGCGTGCCGCTGGTCGACATCACCACCGGCCTCTATGCGGCGATCGGCATCCTGATGGCGCTGTCGGAGCGGCAGCGCTCGGGCCAGGGCCAGTTCCTGGAGACGACGCTGTACGAGACCGGCCTTGCCATCATGCATCCGCACACCGCGAATTATTTCATGCACGGCAAGCCGCCGTCGCTCACCGGCAACGAACATCCCAACCTCGTACCTTACGCGATCTTCCCGACCAGGACCGACGACATCTTCATCGGCGTCGGCAATGACGGCACCTTCCGCAAGCTCGCCAAGGAAATCGGCAAGCCCGAGCTCGGCACCGATCCGCGCTTTGCCCGCAACAAGGACCGCATCGCCAATCGCGAGGCGCTGCGGGCCGAGTTGGCCGCCGTGTTCAGCCAGCACGAGGCGGAACCGCTGTGCAATCGTCTGCTCGCCGCCGGCCTGCCCGCAGGTCCCGTGCAGAAGATCGACCAGGCCTTGACCAACGCGCACACGATCGCCCGCGGCGATGTCATCGAGAAGGACTGGTACAAGGGCGTGGCCTCGCCGATCCGGCTGGATCGCAGCAAGCCGAGCCTGCGCCGCCTGCCGCCGAAATTCAGCCAGCACTCCCAGGAGGTGCTGGGCGAGTTCGGCTACTCCAAATCGGAGATCGACGCGATGGTCGAAAAGGGCACCGTCTGCGGCCCCGAGCGCAAGCGCTGAGACAACGACGACGATCGAGCGCCAGGGCAGGTGCGCTCCCTCTCCCGCTTGCGGGAGAGGGTTGGGGAGAGGGTGTCTCCGCAATGGGACAATCCCCCAGAGGATAGAGCCCTCACCCGCGCCTCCGGCGCGACCTCTCCCGCAAGCGGGAGAGGTTTTTGAGCCTGCAGCCTGATCTTCAGCCTCACACAATGATGCCGCACTGCGGCGCGGGCACGCATGTGCGAACGGAGGAGGCTGCGCGCTCGGCATTCGCCTATTTGACGGCTTCCCTTTTGGCCGCGCTTGCTGCTTTCGTTTCTCCCGCTTACACAGTCATGTGAACGTCATATGGCGCTGCTAGCGCAAGCGCTTCTTTTTGACGGCCAAGGGAGGTTTACTTGATGGCTCTTCGACACTTTGGGGCGGCTGCCGCAGTTGCGATCACGATCGGCATGGGCGCATCGCCGGCCTTGGCCGTGACCGAAATCCAGTGGTGGCACGCGATGACCGGCGCCAACAACGACGTCATCGTCAAGCTCGCCACCGACTTCAACGCCTCGCAGACCGACTACAAGGTGATCCCGACCTACAAGGGCAACTATCCCGATACGATGAACGCCGGCATCGCGGCGTTTCGCGCCGGCAATGCCCCGCACATCATGCAGGTGTTCGAAGTCGGCACCGCGACCATGATGGCCGCGACCGGCGCCGTAAAACCCGTCTACAAGCTGATGGCCGAGGCCGGCGAGAAGTTCGACCCCAAGATCTACCTGCCCGCCATCACCGGCTACTACTCGACCTCGAAGGGCGAGATGCTGTCCTTCCCGTTCAATTCGTCGTCGACCGTCATGTGGGTCAACCTCGACGAGCTCAAGAAGGCGAACGTCGAGATCCCCAAGACCTGGCCCGAAACGTTCGAGGCCGCCAAGAAGCTGAAGGCTGCGGGTCATGACACCTGCGGCTTCTCCGGCTCCTGGGTCACCTGGGTCAATCTTGAGCAGCTCTCCGCCTGGCACAACGTGCCGCTCGCCAGCAAGGCCAACGGCCTCGACGGTTTCGACACCGTGCTGGAGTTCAACGGCCCGCTCCAGGTCAAGCATCTCGAAACCCTGGTCGAGCTGCAGAAGACCAAGACCTACGACTATGCCGGCCGCACCAACACCGGCGAAGGCCGCTTCACCTCGGGTGAATGCCCGATCTACCTGACCTCGTCGGCGTTCTTCGGCAACGTCAAGGCGCAGGCCAAGTTCAACTTCACCGCCGTGCCGATGCCTTATTATCCGGACGCCAAGGGCGCGCCGCAGAACTCGATCATCGGCGGCGCCTCGCTCTGGGTCATGGGCGGCAAGTCGGCCCAGGAATACAAGGGCGTCGCGAAGTTCCTGACCTTCCTCTCGGACACCGATCGCCAAGTCTACATCCACAAGGCCTCGGGCTATCTGCCGATCACCAAGGCGGCCTACGCCAAGGCGAAGGAAGAAGGTTTCTACAAGGATCAGCCCTATCTCGAGACCCCGCTGCTCGAGCTGACCAACAAGGAGCCGACCGAGAATTCGCGCGGCTTGCGTCTCGGCAACATGGTTCAGCTCCGTGACGTCTGGTCGGAAGAGATCGAGCAGGCGCTGGCCGGCAAGAAGACCGCCAAGCAGGCGCTCGACGCCGCGGTCGAGCGCGGCAACACGATGCTGCGTCAGTTCGAAAAGACCGCCGTCAAGTGAGGCGATGAGCGGCAGGCCGGTAAGCCGGCCTGCCGCTTCAGCTGGCATCATGCAAAAGCAAGCCATTTTCCAATCAAGGCTATTGCCCTACGCGCTGGTTGCACCGCAGCTCGCGATCGTCCTGATATTCTTCTACTGGCCTGCCCTGCAGGCGGTGATCCAGTCCTTCCTGCTCCAGGATGCCTTCGGTCTCTCGAGCACCTTTGTCTGGCTCGACAATTACATCGAGCTGTTCAAGGACCCCGCCTATTTCGAGGCGGTCGTCCGGACCTTCTTCTTCTCGTTCGCGATCGCCGTGTCGTCGCTGTCGTTCGCGCTGCTGCTGGCCGTGATGGCCGACAAGCCGCTGCGCGGCTCGATGCTCTACCGCACGCTGCTGATCTGGCCCTATGCGGTGGCGCCGCCCGTCGTCGGCGTGCTCTGGATCTTCATGCTGCATCCCTCGCTCGGCGTGCTGTCGCGCTATCTGCGCGGCGTGGGCGTCGACTGGAATCCGCTGCTCGACGGCAACCAGGCGGCGGCGCTGATCATCCTCGCCGCGGCGTGGAAGCAGATCTCCTATAATTTCCTGTTCTTCCTCGCCGGCCTGCAGGCCATCCCCCGAAGCGTGTTCGAGGCCGCTGCGATCGACGGCGCCCGTCCGATGCGCCGGTTCTGGACCGTGACCTTCCCGCTGCTGTCGCCCACGATCTTCTTCCTGCTGGTCGTCAACATCGTCTACGCCTTCTTCGACACCTTCGGCATCATCGACACCATGACCCGCGGCGGTCCCGGCACGTCGACGGTCACGCTGGTCTACAAGGTCTATTCCGACGGCCTGCTCGGCGGCAATCTCGGCAGCTCCGCGGCGCAATCGGTGATCCTGATGGTCATGGTCATCGTGCTGACGGGAATCCAGTTCCGCTTCGTCGAACGCAAGGTGACCTACTGATGGTCGAGGACGAGGGTATCAGGCGCTACGTCGCCCATTTCATCCTCTGGGTCGGGATCGCGATCGTCGCGTTCCCCGTCTACATCGCGATCGTCGCCTCGACCCAGGACAACGCGCTGATCGCCAACGGTCAGATGTCGCTGCTGCCGGGCGGGCACTTCTTCGAGGTCTACTACCAGACCATCTTCGTCGGCACGAGCGGCTCCACCCGCGAGCCCGTCGGCAACATGATGCTGAACTCGCTGGTGATGGCGCTCGCAATCGCGATCGGCAAGATCGCGATCTCGATCATCTCGGCCTATGCGATCGTGTATTTCCGCTTTCCGTTCCGGATGGCGATCTTCTGGATCATCTTCATCACGTTGATGCTGCCGGTCGAGGTGCGCATCTACCCGACCTACAAGATCGTCGCCGATCTGCACATGCTCGACAGCTATGCGGGCCTCGCGCTGCCGCTGATCGCGTCGGCCACCGCGACGCTGCTGTTCCGCCAGTTCTTCATGACCGTGCCGGACGAGCTGCTGGAGGCCTCGCGCATCGACGGCGCCGGCCCCTTGCGTTTCTTCTGGGATACGCTGCTGCCGCTGTCGCGCACCAACATGGCGGCGCTGTTCGTGATCCTCTTCATCCTCGGCTGGAATCAATATCTCTGGCCGCTGTTGATCACCACGCGCGACGACATGCAGACCATCCAGGTCGGCATCCGCAAGATGATCACCACCACCGATGCGCTGACCGAATGGCCGATCGTGATGGCGACTGCCGTGCTGGCCATGCTGCCGCCGGTGTTCGTCGTCGTCGCCATGCAGAAATTGTTCGTGCGCGGCCTGGTCGAGACCGAAAAGTGAGTTTTCATGGCTAACGTCACCCTGCGCAACGTCCGCAAGACCTATACGGGCGGCTTCGAGGCCATCAAGGGCGTCAATGTCGACGTCGCCGACGGTCAGTTCTGCGTGCTGGTCGGCCCCTCCGGCTGCGGCAAGTCCACGCTGCTGCGCATGGTCGCAGGTCTCGAGACCGTCACCGGCGGCGAGATCGACATCGGCGGCCGCGTCGTCAACCAGATCGAGCCCGCCGATCGCGACATCGCGATGGTGTTCCAGAACTACGCGCTCTATCCGCATATGAGCGTCTACAACAACATGGCCTACGGCCTGCGCAACCGCGGCATGGCGGAAGCCGAGGTCAAGACCCGCGTCGAGGAAGCCGCGCGCGTGCTCGAGCTCGCGCCGATGCTGGAGCGCAAGCCGCGCCAGCTCTCCGGCGGCCAGCGCCAGCGCGTCGCCATGGGCCGCGCCATCGTGCGCCAGCCAAAGGTGTTTCTGTTCGACGAGCCGCTGTCGAACCTCGACGCGAAGCTGCGCATCGCGATGCGGGTCGAGATCCGCAAATTGCAGCGCCGGCTCAACACGACGTCGATCTACGTCACCCACGACCAGCTCGAGGCGATGACGCTCGCCGATATTCTCGTGGTGATGAACGGCGGCCAGGTCGAGCAGGTCGGCAATCCGCTGGCGATCTACGAGAAGCCGGCGACGACCTTCGTCGCCTCCTTCATCGGGGCGCCGCCGATGAACCTGATGTCGACGCGCGCCGACGAGATCAAATCGCAGCTCGGCGGCAGCGCCACGGAGGCCGGCATCCTCGGCATCCGCCCGGAAGATTTCGTCATCACCGACCAGACCCCGGCCGGCGGCGTCGCGCTCCCGCTAACGGTCGAAGCGATCGAGCGCGTCGGCGCGGAAACCTTCGTCTACGGCACCCGGGCCCAGGACGAGCAGCGCGTTGCCGCCACCCCGGGCGAGCTGCCGCCCGGCGAGGTCATCGTCCGCGTTCCCGGAACCGAGGCCCCCGCCATCGGCGCGAGGATCCGGGTCGCGGCGGTGCGGGCGAAGCTGCACCTTTTCAGCGGCGACGGGCGGACGCGGATCGAGGCCTGACCGGTTCCGAGGGGCCGGCCGATCAGAAACGTGAAAAACAACCCCATGCACAGTAGCCGGGGGCTTGTTTTCATTGAGATAAATCGTCCGTCGATTCGTCATGCCCGGGCTCGTCCCGGGCACCACGTTCTTGGCGCGACGAGTGAGGCCATGGATGGCCGGGACAAGCCCGGCCATGACGATCTGCGCCATGGCGCGGCGACATGGCCCATCCACAGGCCCCCGCTACGTCCTTGAACCGACACGGGGTTATGACCATATTGCTGACCAAGGGGCGCCGCTTCCGGGCCCTGAAATGCCAAAGTCGCTTCGAGGGGACTTTGTAAACTATGTCTCGTGTTCCAACGCTTTCCAGTCCGTTCCTTCTGGGCTTCGACGAGATCGAGCGTGTGCTCGACCGCGTCGTCAAAGGCGCCGACGGCTACCCTCCCTACAATATCGAGAGGTGCGACCGGTCGGACGGCCAGCCCGAGCGGCTGCGGATCACGCTGGCGGTCGCCGGATTCACCCGCGACCAACTCGATGTAACCATTGAGGAAAACCAGCTCGTGATTCGCGGGCGTCAGCAGGACGACAAGACCCGGCAATACATCCATCGCGGCATCGCCGCGCGCCACTTCCAGCGCACCTTCGTGCTGGCGGAGGGGATGCTCGTGCTGGGTGCGGATCTGAAGAACGGGCTGCTGTCGGTCGATCTTGCCCGGCCTGAACCGGAGAGGATCGTTAAGACAATCGCTATCAATGAGCACGAATAATGGAACGAGTAGCGGACTCGACCGCTTAGTTTCTGTGAAGGAGTCGAGACCATGAGTGAAGGTCACGTTGCGTTCGAATACGAAGCCAAGAACGTCTCGCCCGAGACGCTGGCAACCCTCGGCGAAGGCCATATCGCCTATGTGAAGCAGATCCGCTCCGAGGATGTGCCGGGCCTGTTTCCCGAAGCGCCGAAAATCGCGCCGGGCCTCAAGCTTTTCGCGCTCCACGCCGCCGACGGCACGCCGATCATGCTGACCGACAGCCGCGAAGCCGCAGTCGCCAACGCCTGGAGCAACGAGCTGCAAGCGGTGAGCGTGCACTGACGCACGCGCGCACAGCTGACGAATTCAAGTGCGCGGGCATGCCTCAAGGCGGCCCGCGTATTTTTTATGGCCATCTGGCGAAGCGTCGAAGTTCCGGCTGGCATCGGGCTCAACGCCGAAGCGGGTGCTCGGAGAAGGGAATCGAGAATGACGTCGGTTCGCTGCTGACGGGCAATTAGCGCATGCTCCGTCGCCCGCGCTCCCGCCATTTGTCTTCGCCGACCAGACAGGACACCCGGGGCTCATTCCCGGCAGTTGGGACGATCCTCCCCTTCGGCGTGAGGCCCGCAACCTCGAGAACAAGCTTGGTCCGGATCGCTTCCTGGAATTTTTCGCGATCCTTGATTGTCATGATGAAGGCGCCCGGCCCTCCGATCACGCAGTCCTCGTAATAGAGATCGAGGTTCTCGATATCGGTCGTTGCAAAGGACGGCTCCTTCACCATGATCGGCAGGCCGTTGATGATGATGCCCTTCTCAACGGCAGCGTCGCGCGCGCCGGTTACGGGGTCTCCGTCGTTGTTCGGCCCATCGCCGGAAATATCGATGACGCGCCGCGACCCGCGATAGGGATTCTCTTCGAACAGCCGCACTGCGAAATTAATCGCGCCGGAGATCGAGGTACTCGAACCTCGGCGAATCGGCATCTTCATGATCTCGGCCGCCACGGCGTCCGCCGATTCCGGACCGTCGATCACCCGCCAGGGAATGATGATCCTCTCGTCGCCCGACATCGACCACTCGAAATAGGTCAGAGCCACCTTGCTGGCCGGACGGGCCGTTAGCGCCTGAAGAAAGTCTTTCGAGACGATGGCCTGTGCATAGCCCTCGCGCTGAATGGCGAGTTCGTCCATATCCATCGAATAGGAGACGTCGACGGCGATAACGAGCTCGACATTGACGGAAAGTGCGCTGTCCCTGGCGTCGGCTATCCCTGATTTCGGGCTCGGCGCGGCAATGCTGGCAACGTCACCTCCGACAATCGCCCCCGCAACAAGCACCGCTCCGACCGAGACACACCAGCGCATGGCGGCCCTCCCGTCCGTTCAAAAGCATGGTGACCCCCAAAACGCGCATCGAAAAGCGGAAACATGCCTTTCCTGCCCGGACACGGATGAGAGTTTTGTGCCCGCGCGAATGTCCGCGTCAGCGCGTCTCGCGGATATCTTCGAAGCGATGGGCGCTGCAACAAGATGCGCCTCAGCCGCCTGAACGCTCCGCCAGCCGCGCGCGGATGTCCGGCTTCAGCACCTTGCCGACCTTGGAACGCGGCAGGTCGTCCCAGACTTCGATCTGCTTCGGTGTCTTGACGCTGCCGATCCGCTGCTTGACGAAGGCAGCCAGCGCCGTCGCATCGACGCTTTGGCCGGCGCGGGGCTGCACCACGGCGACGATCCGCTCACCCCATTTTTCGTCTGCCAGCCCGATCACCGCGCAATCCTGCACCGCCTCATGCGCCCGCAGCGCGTTCTCGACCTCGATCGAGTAGACGTTGAACCCGCCGGTGATGATCATGTCCTTGGCGCGATCGACGATATAGAGGTAGCCGTCGTCGTCGATGTAGCCGATGTCGCCGGTGTGGTGCCAGCCATGCGAAGAGGCTTCCGCCGTAGCCTCGGGATTTTTGTAATAGCCCTCCATCACCAGCGAACCGCGGACCACGATCTCGCCGCGGGCGCCGGTCGGCAGCAAATTGCCGTCGCCATCCATGATGCCGGCCTGCACCAGCGGGCTGATCCGCCCGGCCGAGGCGAGACGCTCCATCGCGATCGTGCCGTCGGCATTGTAATGCTCGCCAGGTGCCATCATCGAGATCATCATCGGCGCTTCGGTCTGACCGAACAACTGCGCCATCGGCCCGATACGCTGGAGCGCTTCCGCAAGCCGCGCGGCCGAGATCGGCGCCGCGCCGTACCAGAAACATTGCAGAGACCCGAGCCTCGCGGAGTCGAGCCTCGGATGATCGAGCAGCATGTAGATCACGGTCGGCGGCAGGAAGGTGTGCGTGACGCGATAGCGCTCGATCAGATCGAGAAATTCTGCGATGTCGGGGTGATGCATGATCACGATGCGGCCGCCGAGCGCCATGATCGGGAAACACAGCACGCCGGCCGCGTGGGTCAGCGGCGCAAGCGCGAGGTAGACCGGGCGGCCCTTGAACGGATAGCCCATCAGCGTCAGTGCCGTCATCGCCTCGATGTTGCGGCCCGACAGCATGACCCCCTTCGGCTTGCCGGTGGTGCCGCCGGTGCCCGGGATCATCGCGAGATCGTCGATCGTCTCGCGTTGATAATGGTCGTCCGCAAGACCGGCGAGCCAGGCCTCGAACGAGGGCGCGAAGGACAACTCGGCATCGAGGCAGACGACGGCGCGCAGCTTTGGCAGCTCTGCACGCACCGCCTCGACCATCGACGCGAAGCTTGAATGAAACAACAGCAGGCTGCAGTCGAATTGCTCGAGGATGAGCCGATTTTCGGCCGCCTCGTTACGCGGATTGATCGGGCACCAGACCGCGCCTGCGCGGGAAATGCCGAACACGCAGGCAAACGCGACCGGATCGTTGCCGGAAAGGATTGCGACCTTCTCGCCGGCAGCAATCCCCGATCGCGCGAGCCCGCGCGCGACGCGGTAGCTCAGCAACTGCACGTCGCGATAGCTGAGGTCGCGTCCATCCATGGTGAGGCACGGCGCGTCGGCGCCGAGCGAAGCACCTTTGTCCAGGTAATCGATGAAGCGCATGATCAACACCCGAAGCGGTAGCGGGTGACGCGGAGGTCCGCGCCACCCGCGATTTACTCAATCGTGCACGGTCAGAACCGGCTTGCTGACGAGCCCGAAGCTGCGCAACTGCCCGAGCAGCTCGTGATGGCCGAACGCCTGGCAGCCGGAGGCGAACCCCACGCGCTTCGGCGGCTGCTGCAGCAGGTGCGCCGCGGCATAGGCCTGCATCAAGCCGGTCTGCTTGTAGTTGCTGTTGCCGTAGATGATGCAGTGCGCGCGCCCCAACGGGCCGGAGGCATGCACCGAATCCATCGACTTGTTGACGCGCGGGTTCTCGCGAGGCGGCATGGTGTTCATCACACCGGCGGCGGTCTGCGCCAATGCGGCGTAGCGGTCGTCGGGATTCATGTCCTTGGTCGCCTCCAGCGCGGCCGCGACGATCTGCGGCACGCCCAGCATCAGCGCGCGATTGAACACGCCGCCCAGCACCTTCACGTTGGCCACGCGCGGATCGCGCTTGAACCACACCGGGTGCGAGGTGCCTCCCCAGGGCAACGCCAGCGCCAGCTCGTGCTGACCGGGGATGGCGAGGTTGTAGAGGCCGGCATCGGGCTGATGCTCGACGTACTTGTTCTGCTCCAGGTAGTAGGCCTTGGCCATCGCGGCGTTGACCAGGATGGTCTGCGTCGATGCGATGGTCGGACTGCCACCCCAGAACACGGCAATGTCGAGCGTGTCGAGGCCGGGCGTCTCCAGGCACAGCTGCGCGGCGATCTCGCCGGTGGTGTACATCTGCGCGATGCCTGGCGCCAACAGCAGCCCGGCATTGGCGAACTTCGTGCCCCACTCCTGCTCGAGCGTGATCAGCCAGTCCTGCTCGCCGGTGGTGTCGGTGTAGTGGCACCTGGAAGCCCAGCAGGCCTGCACCACCTCGCCGCCGAACTTGGCGAAGGGACCGACGGTGTTGAGCACCACCGAGGCGCCATTGAACAACTCCGTCAGTGCGCTCACGGTGTGCGGCACTTCCACCACCTCGTAGTCGGCGGTTTCGATGCCGGCCACGTTCGCCTTCATTGCAGCGTTGAGCTTCTCGGTGCTGCGGCCGGCGGCGATGAAGGGGATGTTGTACTCGCGCAGATATTCGCAGACCAGCCGGCCGGTGTAGCCGGACGCGCCATAGACGATGACGGGTTTCTTCGCACTCATTGCGTTCCTCCGAAATGTTCGTTGTCTGGTTGTTTGCTACATGCCCATGCCGCCATCGACCGGCAGTCCGATGCCGGTGATGAAGCGCGCCTCGTTCGAGCACAGGAACACCGCGGCATCGCCGATGTCCGTGACCTCGGCGAGACGGCCGAGCGGGGTTTGCTCCACCACCGAGCCGACTGCGGCGTTGACGTCAGCCGCGAGCCCGACCTTGACGATGTCGTTGGCGAGCTGCATGCCCATGTCGGTCGGGATCAGGCCCGGATAGATGCAGTTGACGCGCACGCCGAAACCGAGCTTGCCGGCTTCCATCGCTCCGACCCGCGTCATGCGGTCAACCGCGGATTTGGTGCCCGAATAGACCGCGATGCTCGGGAAGGCGATCGTTGCCGCAACCGAGGCGATGTTGACGACGGCGCCGCCCTTGCCGGCCGGCCCGCCCGGGCGCATGGCACGGAAGGCGTGCTTCATGCCGAGCACGGTGCCAACGATATTGACGTCGCACATCCGCCGGGCGTCCTCGGCCTTGACCTCGGAGATCAGCGACGTGATCTCGATGCCGGCATTGTTGATCAGAATGTCGTAGCCGCCGAGGGTTGCGACGGTCTTGGCAACCGCCCGCTCCCATTGAGCGTCGTCGGTGACGTCGAGCTGGACGAAGCCCGTGGCGACGTCCTCCTTCGCGATAGCGACTGCGCTGGCGCGGCCGGTCTCTTCCAGGATGTCGGCGATCATGATCGAGGCGCCAGCTCGCGCCAACGCTTGCGCGATGGCCGCGCCGATTCCTCGGGCACCGCCAGTGACCAGGGCTTTCCTGCCTGCAAGGCTCTTCCCACTCATGACGCACTCCTCCGTTGCTGGTGATCGATTCGTGCTGCGCCAATCGGCGCGCACCAGGTCGATGGGCGCAGGCCTTTCGGCGGCACCCAGCGAGGCGTTCCTCCATGGTTGGACGTCTTGACGACTGTCCAAATTCTTGGCGCGAACCTCCGCCAAAATCTTGACACTTGTCAAGAACGAATTTGACAGTTGTCAAAGGAAGTGGTTGTGAGGGGATGGAGCGTTCCGCGGTCGACGCGGTATAAGTCCTTGAAAGAACGGGACTGAGGAAGGGACGAGATGGCGCGGCAGGTGACGGGAGCGGCCCGGCGTGTGGCTGATGCGGCCGAGGTGCCGCGCGACGAGAAGTTCAACGCGCGGCGCGTCGAGCTTGCCGAGGCCGCGCTCGAAACGCTTGGAGAGCTCGGCTTCGCACGCACCAGCCTGCGCGAAATCGCGCAGAACTCGGCGTTCACGCACGGCGTGTTCCACTATTATTTCAGCGACAAGCTCGACCTGATCTGCTGCTGCGTCCGCCACTACAAGGCGAAGTGCGTGACGCGATATGACGATGTCGTCGCGACGGCAACGAGCCGCGACGAATTGACGGAGGGTTTCCTCGCCAAGCTCGCAGCAACGCTGCAGAACGAGGCCCGTATGCACCGCCTTTGGTACGACCTGCGCTCGCAGGCGATGTTCGAGGCGGCGTTTCGCAAGGATGTACTCGAGATCGACAAGAGCCTGGAAGCGATGATCTGGCGCATCGCCTCCCGCTATGCCGAGCTCGGCGGCAAGCGGCCGGCATCGTCGCCCGCCGCGCTCTATGCGCTGTTCGACGGTCTATTCCAAAATGCGCTGCTTAGGCACCTCGCGGGTGACAGGACGGCGATTCCCGAACTGCTCGACGAAGTCCGGCGCCTGCTGCCGACGGTCTGCTGACGCGCAGCCCGTTTTCATTTGGGTGATAGATCGCCTGCGTTCTCCTCGTCATTGCGAGCGCAGCGAAGCAATCCAGAATCTTTCCGCAGAGAGATTCTGGATTGCTTCGTCGCTTCGCTCCTCGCAATGACAGAGAGTAGGGTTGCAGCGCGGCCCTGCTCTCGCATCACTTCAAAAAGCCAAGCCCTTCACGCGCCGTGTCCACGGCCCATTGGTCGCCCGGCGGCAGCGCGAGCACGCTGTTGAAATCGGCGCGCGCATGTTTGGCGTCGGACAGTTTCATGTAGAGGAGGCCGCGATTGACCAACGCGACCTGGTTGTTGGGATCGAGCCGGATCGCCTCGTTGTAGTCGGCGAGCGCGCGATCATGCTCGCCCATGTCGCGAAACGCAGCGGCGCGATTGTTGTAGGCCGTCGAATTTCCCGGCTGCAGCCTGATCGCTTCGTCGAAATCGGCAATGGCATGTTTGTCGTCGCCCTTCTTGTGCCAGGCGACGGCGCGCGCGAGATAGGCCTTCACGAACGCCGGGGCGATCCTCGTGACCTCGTCGAACTCCCGAATGGCACCATCGGCGTCGTCCTTTTTCAGGAGGACGACGGCCCGGCAGTAATGGCCGCCGGCGCTCTTGGGCTCCAGACGGACCGCGCTGTTGCAGTCGTCGAGCGCCGCATCGAACTCGCCCTTCTCGAAATGGGCGGTGCTTCGCAGCTCGTAGGGCCATGCGGCGGAGGGATTGCGGCGCATCGCCTCGTCGTAATCGGCGACGGCGCGATCGGTGTCGCCCTTCGCCGCATACGCCTCGCCTCTCATGACGATCGCAAAATAGGCTTGCTTGGGGTTGCGTTCGACGGCCTCGGTGAAGGCAGTAATCGCGAGATCGAAATCGCGCTTGTTGAAATATTCGAGGGCACGGGAGGTGTAGGACGGACCGTAGCCGGGATCGAGGCGAATGGCCTCGTTGTAATCGGCCAAAGCGCGATCCCGTTCGCCCTTCGCCGAATAGGCGCGGCCGCGGCAGTTGTAAGCCCGCCCGAAATTCGGATCGATTCGTATCGCGGCGCTGCAATCCTCGAAGGCGCGATCCTTGTCGCGCTTGAGGTGCCAGGCTTCGCCACGCAGCTCGTAGGCAACCGCGTTGGTCGGATCAGCCGCGATGATCTCGGTTTTTTCGGAGATGACACGGTCGTTGGACGTATCGTCGGCATGAACGGCAACCGTCTCGGCAATGGTGACCGAGCAAAGGAGGCCGAAAATCCGGCCGATCGAAGCGCAATTCATGGCTCAAAAAACCCTGCACCGAAGCCTCGCCGGGACGCGCGACGGTCAAATCCGGTGGGGAAACATCACAGCGCCCGGCTGCGAGAATAAGTCGCAGACGGCGGGGCTTCGGTTCGAACGCGTGAGGGCCGCCTCTGCGGTCTCACCAGGCGTAGCATGTGGGCGCAAATGCCGTCACGAGGTGCAGCGATTGTGCCGCTGCTGGGTGCTCTAAGGCAGCACGACCTCGATCGGCGCCTGGTCGTTCAGCCCGATGGGCGCAGCGGGATTGGGCGGAGTGGCGCCGCAGACCGGGTTGCCGCCGGCCCCAAGCGAGCAGGCGCCTGCGTCGCGCGGAATGATCGCGAGCCGGCCGTCGACATAGGTGATGTCGTAGTTCGCGGATGTCAGCCCCGAGGCGGCGATGCTGTAGACCCCGGGATTGCGCGTGCCCTGGGCCGAGCCGCCGTAGACGAGCGTGCCTGATAGCGCGGACAGCCCCTCCCCGTTCACGAAGCCGGAATAGATCGCGCTGCCGCCGGAGAACAGCACGCCGTCGTAATTCTTCGTGACGCCGTTGACTGCAATGGTGAGCGGCGCCTTGTTGACGGTCAGCGAACCGTCGACATAGGTGATCGCATAGTTGGCCGAGGAGAGGCCCGACGCCGTCAGGCTGTAGCGGCCGGCATTCACCGCGCCCTGCGCGGTGCCGCCATAGCTGAGCGTGCCCGACAGTACGGATGCAGTCTCGCCGTTCATGAAGCCGGAATAAGCGACGCTGCCGCCGGAGAAGGCGAGGCCGTCATAGATCTTGGACGCGTTGGCGCTGATGGTGAGCGCCGCCCTGTCGATGGTGAGGCCGACCGCGACCGAGCCGACATAGACCGCGCCGCCCGAGCCGGTCGCGTTGAGAACGTCGGGGCCGCCGAGATTGTAGCTGCCCGCGCCCAATGCGGTGGTGACTGCGCTGCCCCAGCCGAGCGTGACGCGATTGGCGTTCACGCCGGTCATCGTCAATCCGCCGAGCGAGGCCAGCGTGCCATAGGTGGTGCTGGCCGAGCCCGCGACGTTGACATAGGCATCATAGACGGTGTCGCCGAACGCGCGCAGCACCGGCATGCCGTTGTTGGCGCCGCTGACGGACTTGCCCCAGATGCCGACGAAGTCAAAGCCGTTGTTGATGAAGGTGAAGGGATCGCGCAGCTGTGCCGTGGTGAGCATGCCGCCATCGCAGATGCCGCCGCCGAAGGATGCGCCACAGGCGGCGCTCTGCCCCGACGTGTCCCTGTTCGCATAGCTTTGGGTGACGTCGCCGCCATCCCAGTTCATCCCCACGATCGCGCCGACATTGCTGGTTCCCGACACGGTGCCCGCGAAGTAGCTTCGGCCCACGTGGCTTTCCTGATTCACCCCCACCAGCCCGCCGACCTCGGAATTTCCTGAAACCGCTCCCTTGGCGTAGGAATCGAGCACTGAAACGGCTTCATTGCTGTGCCCGACCAACCCGCCGACCGACCTCGTTCCGGACACATTGCCGGTCGCGTAAGACTGGCTTACCGTGCCGCCGTACCAGTCGCCCCCACCAGCCCGCCGACCGCATCGACACCGGACACGTTGCCGGTGGCGTAAGATCGCTCGACCTGGCTGTACGAGGCGAACCCCACCAGTCCGCCGGCAGATGTGCCTGTGCCTCCATTAGAACCTGTGCCCGAGACATTGCCGGTGGCGTAACTGTCGGTGACGAGACCGATGTTGCTGTACCCCAACAAACCACCGACATTGACGCCGCCAGTTACCGTACCCGTGGCATGAGAGTGGCTCACCGTACCGATGGCATAATCCGCAGGGCCCGGTCCCATCCATGTGCCGATATTGTACCCGATCAGCCCGCCAGCGCCGTCCCAGACAGCGGACACGTTGCCGGTCGCATACGAGTTGGAGACGGACGAGGCGACGACGCGCCCTCCCAGCCCGCCGGCGGCGCCATAACCCGCAACCGTGCCGGTGGCATATGAGTTGCTGATCGTCGTGATATAGGCGTCGCCGACCAGCCCGCCGACCATGGCGCCGCTGCCGGTCACATTGCCCGTGTTGTAAACGTTGCTGATGGTGTTGTAGGCGACGCTGCTCGTGCCGCCGTAGACCCAGAGGCCGCTCGACCCCACCAGCCCGCCGACGGCATTGTTGCCCGTCACGCTACCGCCTTCCAATCCGACATTGCGGATGGTCCCGCCATCGAGGTAGCCGAACAGGCCGATGTTATCGCTGGACGGCCGGTTGATGGTCAGGTTGCTGATGTGGTGACCGAGCCCGTCGAAAATGCCGGAAAAATAGCTGCTGATATCGCCGATGCCGCCGATCGGTGTGAAGCCGGCGCCACCATTCCAGCCCGCCGTGGCGCTGGCATCGATGTTCGCGCCCAGCACGTAGTTGCCGGACCGGTTGGTGTTGATGTTCTGCAGGGCATTCACGTCGGTGATCACCGCATAGGTGATGACGGCGTCAGATCCTTTCCGGGTCTGGAACAGGCTGCCCGCGGCCAGGTTGACCGGCGCGCTGATGGTGTAGCCACCGGTGGCCGTGGTCTGTGCGTATTGCAGGACCAGGCCGTCACTGCTCGTCGTGCCGGTCGAAGTCAGCGGCGCATTGATGACGATGTTGTTGTCGGCCCGCAGCGTCAGGATATGCGAGCCCCAGGTGACGGCGGAGTTGACCGTGACGTTGCCCGCGTCGGCGCCGCTGCCCGAGGTCGTCACCGTCACGTCGCCGCTCGCCAACGCGGTCTGCAAGGCACTGGCGTAGTTCGCGTCGATGGTGATGTTGACGGGATCGATCAGCCAATGCCCGCCCAGCGTATCGACCTTCAGGTCGGCGGCGAGATTGACCTTGGCGGCGGAGGTTTCGACCGAGCGGGCCCGCAGCGTGCCGCCGGCATTGACCTCGCCGTGCCTGGCGTCGCCGAGCAGAAGGATGCGGCCGTTCCTGCTGCCGATGCTCGCGGCCTGCACCACGCCGGTGTTGTTGACCACGCCCTTCATGGCGTCGCTCGCGCCCTTGGCGGTGAGGATGGCGAGCCCGCCATCGGCGCGGATCAATCCCTTGTTCTCGGCCAGCGTCTTGACGGTGGAGGCCTTGACCTCGACCGAGAGCATGCCGTCGCCGTTGAAGTCGAGCAGCACGTCGGTGCCGGCGGCGAGCGCCGTGCTGCCGGTGATGCTGCCGGAATTGCTGACGCTCGGCGAGATCAGCGCCACCACCTTGCCGGAGATGCTGCCCTCATTGGTGATCGCGCCGCCGCTGCCGGTGAAATTGTAGCGGCCGGCCAGAAAATCAGCGTTGCTGATGCCGAGCGTGGAGGCGACGAAGCCGCCGGTCTGCACGCTGCCGGTCTTGCCGATGGCGATGCCGTTCGGATTGATCAGGAACACTTGGCCATTGGCGCTGAGGCTGCCGAGGATTCTTGACGGGTCCTGGCCGACGACGCGGTTCAGCGCGACCGAGGATGCGCCGGGCTGATTGAAGGTCACGGAGCTGCCGGCGCCGATCGAAAAACTCTGCCAGTTGGCGATCATCCGGTCGCTCGACTGGTTGATCGTCATGGCGTTGCCGGACTGACTGATCGTGGCCTGTCCCGATACGACCTGGCCGCCGGTCGGCAGCGTCTGCGCCAGCGCCGGCGGCGTCAGCATCGTGGTCGCGGACAGCGCGATTGCGAGTCGCATCCGCGGCAGGGTCGATGTCATCGCGTGCCCCCTCGAAACATCAGAAGCGAATGCCGGCTTGCAGCCAGAACTGATCGTTGGCCTTGACGCCATCGACATTGGCCCCGGTGATGATGGAACGTCCGGGATTGTCGCCCAGCGTATGGGCCCAGTTCGCCGAGACGTTCAGCCATTCGCGCGTCCAGCGCGCGGCGAGGCCGGCGCTGGCGAGCCCGTATTCGTTACAGCCGCAGACAGTGACCGGCGCGATGCCGTTCGGCGACACGTTGATCTTGACGTAGCCGCCGTCCAGGAAGCTCGCGAGTTGCAGGCTGCCGAACCGCACAGGCAGCGGCGCGTAGTAGCGGAGCTCGAGCGTGCCGAGCACGCCCATGTCGCCGCGCGCCTCGCCGACGGGATAGCCGCGCACGCCGAACGGGCCGCCCAGCGCAAAATCTTCCGAGGAATCGAGGTTCTTGTCGGCCCATTGCCCGTAGAGGCGACCGAACAGTGCGAAGTCGCCGGGCAAGGCCTGAAGCCGGGCGACCGCGGCATTGATCCGGTTGAACTGCCCTTGCGTCCGGAGCCCGGCCAGGTCCGCCGCGAGCGCGCCCGACAGGCGCGAAAGATCGAGATCGCCAAAAGTCCAGCTCACCGACCAATTGGTGATGCCGCCGCCGAGCAGCGCGTCGCGCCGGTCGCCGTTGAGACTGAGCGTGCCGGAGGTCGAGCGCTTGTCCTGAAGCTTTCCGACGATACTGTCGTCGACCAGCGCCTTCCAGGTCACGGCGCCGCCGAGCTGGAGGTTGAAATCGCGCGAGCGGATGAGGCTGTAGTCGACGCCGCCATTGGCGAAATGGGCAAAACCGGTGAGGCCGAGGGCGCGGCCGATGGCGTCGATGTTGTGGTAGTCGAGATAGCTATAGTTCGCATTGGCAATGAAGCCGCTGGCGCCGAGCGGCACGCTCGTCGTCAGCGAGCCGTACTCCTGCCCTTGCGACAGCGTGCCGGAAAGCCGCGTCAGGTCGCCGTAGCCGGACACGTCGGTGAGCGAGATGAGCCCGTTGCCCTGCGCCTTGCCGACGTTGGCGCTGCCGTAATTGTCGCCCCAGAGGCCGCCCCCGACGACGGGCGCCTGCGCGACGCCGACGACGAGCTTGCTGGTGTTCGGCGCATCGCCCGGCGCGAGCTTGGCATGCACCGACACGCCAGGCAGGTCGTTCATCCGCAACAGCGCGTCTTCCAGATCCTGCCGCGTCACGCCGTCCGGCTTGAGACGACCCTCGATGATCGCGCGCAACAGGTCCTCACGCACGCGCACGCCCCTGGCGCGGTCGAGCGTGATGGTCTTGAGCGCGCCCTCGGCGATCTCGATCGTGACGATGCCGTTGGTGATGTCCTGAGGCGGCAGCAGCGCGCGCGCCAGCAACCGGCCGCGGCCCTGGAGCACGGCCGTCACCTGATCGGCCAACGCATAGAGCCCTTTGATGCCGAGGCGCTTGCCGCGCACCGAGGCAGCGAGTTGCTCGCGCTCGGCCTGTGGCAGCAGCTCCACCTTGCCGGTGAAGCGAACGCCCTTCACGATGATGCGCTCGCCCCGGTCGGGGATGGCGGCGGGCGGCTGCCACGGTCGAATCTCGTCAGGGGCCGGCAGCCTTTCCTGCCGCTGCAACTCCTGCTGCCGCTGCATCTCCCGGAGCAGCGATCCGGCTTCCTGCGCGACGGCCGGGACTGCGGTACCTGCTATGACTAGCCCCACCACAATAGCCCTGCACTGCACCGCGCCAACCACTTTCATCCTATGGGCCCGACCTTCGGGCGATAGGTAACGACATCAGCGAAAGCGCAGGACGGCGCGTTGATTCGAGCGCCACTTGCGTTCCTAGCCGTCCTTAGCGGACGCCGACATGACGCGATGTGCCGGACGTCTCAAATGGGGAATTTTTTTCGCGTCATCTTGCCGGTTGTTACGCGATCACGACATCCCGCGCGCATGCCACGGAGATGGCCGGCGTGCATTGGCAATTGCGTGGATCGATTCCGCTTCTCTGCGGGCGAAGAGGACTGGCGACGTTACGCCGCGGTCGCGGGCGGCAGCGCCAGCACCGAATAGATCGCCTGGGCGTCGCGCGAGGCGCGGAGCTTCTTGGCGATATCCTGGTCGCGCAGGAGGCGAGCGATGCGGGCGAGCGCCTTGAGGTGATCGGCGCCGGCGCCTTCGGGGGCGAGCAGCAGGAAGACGAGATCGACCGGCTGGCCGTCCATCGCCTCGAAATCGATCGGGCGATCGAGGCGCGCGAATAGGCCAAAGATCTTTTCGAGCTTGGGCAGCTTGCCGTGCGGAATGGCTACGCCGTAGCCGACCGCGGTGGTGCCGAGCTTCTCACGCTGCAGCAGCACCTCGAACACGGAGCGTTCGTTCTGCCCGGTCAGCTCGGCGGCCTTGGCCGCGAGCTCCTGCAGCGCCTGCTTCTTGCTGTTGACCTTCAATGCCGGGAGAATCGCCTCGGGTGCGACCAGATCGGTAATCGGCATGGAAGGTTTCCGAGGTGAATTAAACCGTCAGGTTCCGAATTGGCCAGCTTGGTCAAACCAGGCCTGGCCGGCATCAAGAAGGTGAAGCAGGAGGGGGACTTAGCCCCGATCCTGATGTGGGGCGCTTCTACTCCAACGCAATCCCGGTGCCAACTGCTGCGTGCGGCTTTGCCCCGCTCATTGTCAAGGGCTGCGGTTGGTACGGGGGCCGGTTCCGGCCCTTAACCGTCCGGTTTGGCCCCCGGCGGGTCGATCCAGCCGACATTGCCGTCGGCCCGGCGGTAAATGATGTTCACCCGGCCGCTGGAGCCGTGCTGGAATACCAGGCAGGGCGCTCCGCTGAGGTCCAGCTCCATCACGGCCTCGCTCACCGACAGCTGTTTCAGCGAGGTGGTGGCCTCGGCGATGATGACGGGGCTGTAGCCGGTGATTTCGTCCTCATCCTCACCCTCGCCCGGCGCCTCCAGCACGTAGCTCGTGGCATCGAGGGCGGCGAGAGCGGCGGAGGCGACATGGGCCTTGCGGGCCGAGCGGTCCTTGAGCCGACTCTTGTAGCGCTTGAGCCGCTTCTCGATCATCAGGAGCGCTTGGTCGGCGCTGGCATAGGCATCCGGCGCGTTCGAATCGGCCTCCAGCGTAATTCCCGTATCAAGATGCAGGGCACAGTCGGTGCGGAAGCCGAAGCCATCCTTGCTCAGGGTGATGTGGCCGGAATAGTTCCCGTCGAAATATTTACGCAGGACCTCGTCGGTCCGATCGGTCACGCGGCCGCGCAGGGCGTCGCCGACGCTGACGCTCTTTCCCGAGATTCTGAGGGTCATGTGATGCCTCGCTTGGTTTTAAATGCCCAGCTTGGATCGGTCTCGATGGGGGATCGAGAGTAGCCCGATTTCGCGCCAGCGCAATCAGGCCGGCTCGGTGTTGCGGGAGCGATCGGGCATTGCGGTGGAGAGGACGTTACCAAGAGCGCTCTGCTTGTCACGGCGGCGTTGTACCGACGAGGGAATGCGCATGGCTTCGCGATACTTCGCGACCGTGCGGCGGGCAATATCAATTCCCGAGGCGCGTAAGCGTTCCACGATGGTGTCATCCGACAGGATCGCCGCCGGCGCTTCCGAATCGATCAGCTGCTTGATGTGGTGGCGCACGGCCTCGGCGGAATGCGCCTCGCCGCCGTCGGCGGAGGCGATCGAGGCCGTGAAGAAATATTTCAATTCGAATGTGCCGCGATTTGTCGCCATGTACTTGTTGGCGGTGACGCGCGACACCGTGGATTCATGCATCTGGATGGCGTCGGCCACGGCCTTCAGATTCAGCGGCCGCAGATGCGCCACGCCGTGGGTGAAGAAGCCGTCCTGCTGGCGCACGATTTCCGTTGCAACTTTCAGGATGGTGCGGGCCCGCTGATCGAGCGCGCGCACCAGCCAGGTCGCGTTCTGGAGCGCGTCGGTGAAATAGGACTTGTCGCCGTCCTTGCCGATCTTCTTCGACAGCTCGGAATAATAGGTCTGGTTGACCAGCACGCGCGGCAAGGTGTCGCTGTTGAGCTCGACATGCCAGCCGCCATCCGGGCCCGGGCGGACATAGACGTCGGGCACCATGGTCTGGAGCCGCGCCGAGCCGAACTTCATGCCGGGCTTGGGATTGAGGCGGCGGATCTCGCCGATCATGTCGGCGATGTCCTCGTCGTCGACGCCGCAGAGCTTGCGCAACGAAGCGATGTCGCGCTTCGCCAGCAGATCGAGGTGCTCGACGAGGGCCTGCATCGCCGGGTCGTAGCGGTCGAGCTCGCGGAGCTGGATCGCCAGGCATTCGCTCAAATTGCGCGCGCAGACGCCGGGCGGATCGAATTTTTGCAGCACGGCAAGGACGTCCTCGACGTCGGCTTGCGATGCGCCAAGGCGCTCGGCGGCCTGGCCGAGATCCGGCGGCAGATAGCCGGCCTCGTCGACGAGGTCGATCAGGTACTGGCCGATCATGCGCTGCGCCGGGCCGGTGAAGGCGACCGACAGCTGCTCGGCAAGATGGTCACCGAGCGTGATCTCCGCGGCGACGAAGGCTTCGAGATTGTAATCCTCGTCGCCGGAGGCGCCGCCGCCCCATTCGGTATAGGTGGTCGGCGCCGCATCCTGGGCGTTGCGCGCGGCGGCCTCGGCCGGTTCCTCGGAGAAGACGTTGTCCAGGCCCGTGTCCAGGGTCTGCTCGATCTCGGCGCGGGTGCCGAGATCCTTGCTCATCCATTCTTCCTGGCCCGGCTCGAACGCCTCGCCCGGACCGCCGCCCGGCTCGTCGTTGTGCCTCCCGTCGGAATCGCTGAACTGGCCGGTCTCGGCCGGGGCTTCACCCGCGGGGGCCTCGTCGTTGGCCCGCTCCAGCAGGGGGTTCCGCTCGAGTTCCTCTTCCACGAAGGTCGTGAGATCGAGATTGGACAATTGCAGCAGCTTGATCGCCTGCATCAGCTGCGGCGTCATGACCAGCGACTGCGATTGCCGGAACTCTAATCTCTGCGTGAGCGCCATGAAGCAAGAACCGATCCCAAAAGTTGGTCCGATTTTTGCTTATCCTAGTCCAAGCCCGATGTACACGGCTTGACGAACGCGAAAAAGGGCTAGAGGCGGAATTCCTCGCCAAGGTAAAGCCGGCGAACGTCGGGATCGGCGACGATCTCATCCGGGCTGCCCTCGGTCAAGATTTCACCGGCATAGACGATATAGGCGCGATCGGTCAGGCCGAGCGTCTCGCGCACATTGTGGTCGGTGATCAGCACGCCGATGCCGCGGTTGGTGAGATGGCGGACGAGGTCCTGAATGTCGCCGACCGCGATCGGATCGATGCCCGCGAAAGGCTCGTCGAGCAGCATGTAGTTCGGACGCGTCGCCAGCGCGCGCGCAATCTCGACGCGGCGGCGCTCGCCGCCCGACAGCGCGATCGACGGCGATTTCCGCAAGCGCGTGATGTTGAATTCGTCGAGCAGCGAATCGAGCTGCTGCTCGCGCTTCTTGCGCGAGGGCTCGACCACTTCGAGCACCGCGCGGATGTTCTGCTCGACGGTGAGGCCGCGAAAGATCGAGGCTTCCTGCGGCAGATAGCCGATGCCGAGCCGCGCGCGCTGATACATCGGCAGCTTGGTGACGTCGTGGCCGTCAAGCTCGATCGCGCCGCGATCGGGCTTGATCAGGCCGGTGATCATGTAGAACACGGTGGTCTTGCCGGCGCCGTTCGGGCCGAGCAGGCCGACGGCTTCGCCGCGGCGCACATAGATGCTGACGCCGCGCACCACCTGGCGGCTGCCGAAACTCTTTTCCACGCTATGCACAGCCAGGAAGCCCGGCCGCTTCAGCAGCTGCGGCCCGCCGGCGCCGTTGGGCCTGCTGGCGGCCCTCACGGGATGCACCGCCTGGGCACGCGGCGGCTCGGTCTGGTAATCGGCTTGGTAGTCGGCCTGGAAATGGTCGGGCGCGCGCATCGGCTGGTCACGGCCGATCGGCGATGCATCGCGCACCGGGCTGGGCACGAGACCGCCGACGCTGTCACCGAGGACGGTGATGTCCTGGCGCGCAAATCCTGGCCGGCCGCGCTTGGCGGGGCGCCGACGGAACATGCTGAAGAGATCGACCATCCCGCCTTCTAGCCTTTCACGACAATCCTGCGCGATGATCCGCGCGTGATCCCGCCATCTGCCGCACCGGCCTTGCGATTCGCCGGCACAGCATGAGTGAAGGGATGTCTCATGCCCAGTGAAACACGCCCGAAAAGCGGCGAACCCCGCTTGGAATGCCCTTCGCGCTAGATACAGCCTCGCCGGGCAAGCTTCAACCTCGGATCCGGAGCATCTGGCCCAAGCACTTGAAGTTACTTCAGGAATTTACTTTTGCTTGCCTGCGCCCGGCAATTGCATCGGCGGCGCCGCAGCGGGCTTGCCCGGGCTCCCCGATCCGCAATCATTGCTGCCGCCCTGCGGCAGCAATGCCTGCACCCTGCCGCTGTCGGATTCCACCCGCGAGACGCCCGTGGTCATGTCGACCGCCAGACGGTCGCCGCGCAACACGTTCTTGCACTGCGTGAGGACGACGCCGCCGAGCATGGTGATGAGGTTGGTCTTGGTGTCGAACACGGCGGTCTCGCCGGTCACCACCTGGTCCTTCTGGGTGACGACCACATTGCCGCGCGCCTCCAGCCGCTTGATCGAGGAACTGCCGCCCGGGCCCGGCGTCGCCGACTGCATCGGGGCCGCCTTCGCCCCTTTCGCAGGTGCAGGCTGCGGCGTGGCCGGCTTGTCCCCGCCCGAATCGTAAAACACCACGAGCGTCTTCGACGTCATGGTGGTGTCGCCCTGGATGACCTTCACATTGCCGGAGAAGGTCGCCTCCTTCTTCTTGTCGCGCATCTCGAGCGAGGCCGCTTCGATCTGGATCGGCTGGTCGCGGTTTTGCGAAAAGCCCTGCATCGCGTTGGGCACGCCTTGCATCGTGCTCTGCGCGACGGCCGCACCGGTTGCGACCAGCGCGACACCGACGGCGAGCGCAGCCGCACCGAGAATGGCGCACCGCTTGTCTTCGTTGCGCGAAAAGAATCCCATCATGAAAATCACTTTGAATTGGCAGACTTGTTCTGAGGCGTGCGTGTCTTCACAGGCGGCGCGGGCTGCTCGGCCGGTGCAGGCTGGGCGACGGCGGGGTCATCCAGCTTGTCCAGATGCATCACCACATTGCCCTCGAAGCGGATGACCTCACCGCCTTCCGTGATCCGCAGCCGGTCGGCGGTCAGCGTGCCGTTGGTCAGCTTGACGTCGACATGCTCATCCGAGGAGACCGTTCCCTTGCCCATGTCGACGAAGGCCGAGTCCAGCCGTGCCTCGTAGCCGGTCGAGGTGCGCAGGAAGATATCCTTGCGCAGGTCGAGCTGCTGCTGCTTGTTGTCGAAGCGGCCGGTGCGGGCATCGAGCAGCAAAGTCGATTTGTCTTCCATCAGCACCTTCGCGCGCAAATCGTTGAGATCGACATGATCAGGATCGGTGATGTCCTGCGTCGCGGTCTTGGCCCAGAGCTCGTAGGGCCGCTGGTCCGGCGTGAAGCCCGCCAGATGCGGCGATTCCATCGTGATCTTGGTGCCTGTCACCACGAGATTTCCGGAGTCGAGCTTCACGGGGATCTGGAAGGGATTGAGGAAGGTCGAGACGGCGACGATCGCCGCCATGGACGCAGCCACCGTCACCGGCACCGCGATGCGCAGAATCCGCACCAGGCGGCTGTGGCGCGCCGCGTTGGCAAACTTCGCCGCAAGCGCGGCGTCGTAGGTTGGATTCTGGGCCGAATTCACCTGAGCTCCCGAGGTGTCGCTCGTCTCGTCCGGTTGAGGGCGCACGCCATTGTATCCGGCGCCGCCTGAACATGCAGCCTGCGACAGGCCGCACGAAAGTGTCCGAAACGGGGCGGCAGCCCTAAGCTAACAGCGGCCGGAGGCCTCAGGAATGCGCGAAAATGTCCTCTTCCGCCCAGCCCTGGAGGTCGAGCAGGGCGCGGGTCGGCAGGAAGTCGAAACAGGCTTTTGCCAGCGCGGTGCGGCCTTCCCGCACCAGCATGGCGTCGAGCCGCTCGCGCAGGGCATGAAGGTGCAGCACGTCGGAGGCGGCGTAGGCGAGCTGCGGCTCGGTCAGGCTGTCGGAACCCCAGTCGCTGGACTGTTGCTGCTTGGAGAGGTCGACATTGAGCACCTCGCGCACGAGGTCCTTGAGGCCATGCCGGTCGGTGTAGGTGCGGGTCAGGCGGGAGGCAATCTTGGTGCAATAAATCGGGCCGGTCATGACGCCAAACGTCTCGTACAGCACCGCGACGTCGAACCGCGCGAAATGGAAGATTTTCGTGATCGCGGGATTGGCCAGCAGGGCCTTCAGGTTCGGCGCGTCGGTGTGGCCTTTGGGGATCTGCACGACGTCGGCGCTGCCGTCGCCGGGCGAGAGCTGCACCACGCAGAGCCGGTCGCGGTGCGGGTTCAGCCCCATGGTCTCGGTGTCGATCGCCACCGCTCCGGTGTAGCGGGACAGGTCGGGCAGGTCGCCGCGATGCAGGCGTACGGTCATGGCGTTTCAAAACCTCAATCGAATTGGTCGGTCGGCATCATAGGCTAATCGGATTGCCCGCGATGTAGCCACTGGCGGCGGGCCGCGCAAGCGGCAGCTGGTCCCGCCGGGGCGCGGTCAGATCGCCGCCAGCATGATGCAGATCATCGCCGCCACCGTCGCGCGGCTGGCACCATCGCGAAAAGTGTAGAGAATCGGATCGTCGGGCATCTCGCGGCGATGCGCCATCATCAGGGCGCGGCCGAACCAGTAGAGCAGCAGCGGGTTGAGCAGCCACAGCATCCAGGGACGGCTGTACAGCGGCGTCACCGCCGAGGAGGAGACGTAGAGCGAGAACACGGTCACCGCGTTCATGGCACTCGCCGCCGCCATCGCGCCGATGATGTGCAGGTCGGTGATCCTGTAATCGCGGTTGGAGGGATCGGCAAGACCGGCGCTCTCGCGCATGCTGAGCTCGCTGAAGCGCTTGATCAGCGCCAGCGAGGTGAACACGAACAGCGAGAAGATCAAGAGCCATTCCGACAGCACCACGCCGACGCCGACCGCGCCGGCGATGATGCGCAGCGTGTAGAGGCCGGCGAGCGTCACGACGTCGACCAGCATCTTGCGCTTGAGCGCGAGCGAATAGGCGATGGTGGTGGCGAGATAGCCGCCGAGCACGCCAAGGAACAAGGGCGAGATGCAGAGGCTGGCGGCAACCGCGAGCAGCCACAGCGCGGGGATCGCCAGCAGCGCGGACGAGATCGGCAGGGTGCCGGCCGCGAGCGCGCGATGCCGTTTGGTCGGATGCTGGCGGTCGGCTGCGAGATCCAGCAGATCGTTCATCAGATAGGCGCCCGACGCACAGGCCGAGAACGCCGCGAACGCCAGCAGCGCGTAGCCGAGCGTCGGGAGGTTCATCTGATGCGCTGTGATCGCGGGCACGAACACCAGCGTGTTCTTGGCGTATTGATAGACCCGCAGCGCCTTCGTCCAGGTCTTCAGGCCGGGGTGGCGGCTGTCACGGGTCTCGATGCGATCGATCGCGCCGCGATCGAATGGAAGCTCGCCCGCCGCGAGATCGGCCGGCGTCACGACGCCGTCGAAACCGAGATGCGCGGCGATGCCCGCCGCATGGCCCGCAAGGCGGCCCGCGACCAGATAGATTTTTTCGCCACGCGCGCGCGCCGCCAGCGCCTGGTTCAGCACGTCGGAATCATAGGGCAGGTGGGCGTAGTCGATGTCGGCCTGCGCCAGCACATCCGTGAGTGCCGCCATGCCCGGCCGTCCGCCCGCCCCGAACCGCGCCAGCAGGCGGGCCGGGCTCGAGAACAGCGCCTCCATCAGGAGTTCGGACCGCAGCAGGGCGCCTTCGAGATCGATGACCAGCGTCCGCGCAGCCGCCGCCGTGACCGACGACGTCGGGGCGCCAGACTCGTACTGCCAGGCAGGCTGCTCCATCCGAAAACGCTCGACTGACCGCAAATTGACTGACCGGCCCGAAGGCCGGGGAGCAAGGAAAGGGATGGTCGAAAGCCTAGCGGGCATTCGCTAAGGGCGGCTTAATTCGGGGATGAAAGAGCGGCCGAAAGCGGATGCAAAGCACCTGCAGATATGACGAAAACCGCAATCTTGTTAGGGAGATATGATGGGGATAGCGTTGAGCCGCCTTCCTCACTCCAGGTGCGGAACTGCAGTCCGAGCAGATCGTAGCGGACGCGAAGATAGCCGTCGGGGCCGTGCACCACTGCATCCGGCGCGATCCGCTCAACCTCCTGGGCCATCACACCGACATAGAAAGTGTCGTCCCAGAGATAGCGAAACCGGTAGAAGCAGATGCCGCTGTCGAGACATCCGAGCCGGAAGATGTCGCGCTTGAGCCGCCGGTCAGACGTCACGGGCGGAGGCGGCGTTGGCGGCACTGTCGGAACCACCGCCGGCACGGGCTGCGGCGGAGGTGGTCCATATTTGTCGTAGGACCTCTCGATTGATCTCGGGGTGTTTGTGTCCTGGCCGTCGCCACGGCTCTGTGAGACCGGCGCGCCGGTATACGAAAGCTTGGGTTGCGAGAAGATGATCGCCCGCTGGCGCAGCGACCCGGCGAGACCGCCGTTGACGCATGCACCACTGGCGTTCCTCCCTTCGGGGCAGTTCGCTTGCGCCAGCACCGCACCGGACGCCAGGATATCGCCGATCAACGCCGCAACGAGAACGAGGCCGCTCAGTCCGATCACGACGCGTGTCAAAATCTCACACTCCCGCCAAACGTTGCGATCCATCCGCGAACGCTCAGGTCGGGCGTCAGCGCGGTCAAGTTCTCATTGATCCAGAAGCGCTCCGCACTCGCCTTCAGGGACATCCCTTCTCGGATCGCGTATTGCACCGAACCTCCGGTCCCCATGCGGGCCTTTGCCGGAATGAACTGCTGCGTGACCGGACTGTAGGAATTCTGGTCGCGCCGCATGAAGTTGACCATCGGCGCAATCGTCCACCCGCCGACCGCGAAACTGTGCTCGAGACGGTATCGATACACGGCGCTGTTGGAAAGAAACGACTCGGGAATGATCTTCATCAGGTCCGGATCGAGGACCCTGTTCTTCTCGGCGTTGGTCCACGACGCCGTGAAAGTCGTGCTCGACGATTGGGTCCATGCGTATCCGGCCGTTCCGGACAGCGTGTAGCGGTCGCCGAGCGCATAGGACGAGATGTGATCCAGGTAGGTCGCGGTCTCCCGGGCGTAGGACGCCGAAACCAGCAACGTCAGATTTGCCAGCTGGTAACCGAGAGACGCAGTCTGCGCCGCCACCCGTCCCGGCCCCACCAATGTGGTTGCCTGCGGCTCTGTGCTTGCGGGATCAAGCAGCGCTTCCATGCGATATGCGCCGCGCCATGTATAGCCGGAGCTGAGCGTCACGATGAGTTGCTCCCCGATGGGCAGGTTAACGCCGACAGTCGGCCCGATGTTCAAACCCTCGCCAAAGGTTGCGAGGTCGACGATGTCCTGATCCATCCGCGCATTCGCCGCGCTGCCATAGAGAGCCGTCGTCCCCGAGGGAAGGTTGACGCTCATGGAGACAAACGGCTGAATTCCGGGAATGCCGAGATAGGTTGCTGTCCCCGATACGACCGTATCGGTCGTGGTCGTGACGCTGCCGGTCAGCCCGGGCGTCGACTGCCGCGACCAGACATAGCCGCCCCGGCCCAGCAGATCGACTTTCACGTTTTCGAGCGGTTGCCCGCTCGCCTGAATCGTCAAGGGTGCATAGACCTGTGTACCGGCGCCCGCCGCCGTCGAGCCGCTGGCAGGGAAACCTCGCGTACCGCTCCAGCTGGAATAGCGCAGATCCTGATCGACGCTCAGCGACCAGTTCGGCTCGGCGGCATGCGCGACCGAGGAAACCACAAAGCAGGCCATGGCCGCGCGCGCGCGCTTCCATCCGTCTCGAGCATGATGGCAGAGGCGCCCGCGCATGATGGACTGATATGACACGCAGTTGGAGAAGACTGACGGCAGCGAGATCGCGGATTCATGGCGACCTCGCAACCGGGCCCGCAATCAGGCCGTTGTCACGGCTTCTTTCCGGACGTGGATGCCGGCGGCTTCGGGGGCGCCGGAGTGGGCTTCGGCGGCGGCGGGATGTTCTTCCGTACCGCCGCGTCGCCCAGCGACGGAGAATTCCTGTAAGCCATGACCGGGGCGGCACTGACCGCTGCTAACAACGCCGCGGCGATCATCATTCGATACATCATGATCCTCTGGTTCCTTTTCCAAATCCGTCAGATAACGATGCAGAATTCCAGCCGATGACGGTCGCGGCTGTGAATCTGTCGGCGAGGCGACTCATTGCGGCCTCTTCTGCGCGGTCGCGGCCGGCTTCACCGGCGTCGCCTGTGCCTGCACGGATGCAGCCTCGGGCGTGGCGATGGCTACTGCGAACAGGCGCCATTGCCCGGCTACAACCTGGAAGGTGAGATCGAACTTGATCTGCTGCGGCTGGGTCGGAATGTAACCTGCAAGGCGCAGCAATCCCCGTTGATCGAGTGCGGGCGTGTCGATGAATTGCGGCGCCAGCAACCCCGCACCGTAGAGATCGAAATTGCGGCGCCGCAGGTCGAGAAAGTTCAGCCCGAGATCCGCGGCCGTGTTGCGCGCCTGGAAATCCGGCGCAGCGAGATCGCGCAGTACCGTGTAATTGCCGGTGCGGTTGGCATCGTTGAGCGAGAGCAGCGTCGAGCGGATCAGATAGAGCGCCTGCTCCAACGAGACCGGCAGCGACGGCTGCACGGAGACGGCCGCCGGCGCGGGCGCAGAGGCAGGCGCCTTCTGTTGAGCTGTCGCCCTGTCGTTCCCGCAAGACAGCAGCAGCAAGACAATAAGAGCACGCGCGATCCCTGACATCGGCCGTCACCAGCCGACGCGCATTCCGACGCGTCCGCCCAATCCGCCGCCATTGGTGCCGTAGGTCAGGCCGCCGCTGGCCTGCACGTGCTCGCTGACGCGCAGCGCTGCGCTCATGGACAGCGCGTTGGTGTTCTGGAACGTGCCCCAGTTCGCGGTCACCGCGATCTTCTCGGACGGCATCAGCCACGGCGAGCCGGACATCGCGAAGGCCATCGCGACGCCGTTGATCGCCTTGCTGGTCCTGCCGTCGAGCTCGGTGAGATGCGCATTGATGCCTGCGAGCTGATTGTTGATGCCGGCGATGTCCCCGGAGCTGGCAAGCCCCAGCGCAGCCAGCGACGTCGAGGCGAGATTGCCGGAGGCGTCAGTGGTGACGAGTTGGGTCGGTCCGGACTGCGCCGCCGTGCTCGCGGCCGAGGCGATGCCGGCCATCGTATAGGTATTGGTCGCGGTGCCGAAGACCTGCTGGTTCGCGCGCGTCGCGGTGGCGCCATTTCCGATCGCAGTTGAGTTCGCGAAGGTCGCCGACGCCTGATTGCCCAGAGCCGACGAATTCGCACCGGTGGCGGTGCTACCGTTGCCCACCGCGGTATTTGCGGTGCCGTTTCCGCTCGCGTTTGCGTTCAAGCCCATCGCAACGTTCGCACTGCCGATGCCGTTTGCCAGGGCGCCAGCCCCGCTCGCGGTGTTTCCGGAATTGGCGCCACTCGCGTTGGAAAGATAACCGTTCGCCGCGTTGAAGCTGCTGGCGCCACTGGCATTGGCGCCGTCGCCAGTCGCAACGTTCCGGCTTCCGGCGCCGCTTGCGTTGGCGTTCAAGCCGGTCGCAACGTTGGAGCTGACATTGCCGCTGGCGTTGGCGTTGGTCCCGGACGCAATGTTGTTGCTGGTGTTGCCGGTGGCATTGGCGCTCGACCCCGTCGCAACATTGGCGCTGCCGTCGCCAATGGCATGGGCGCTGGACCCGGTCGCAACGTTCTTGCTGCCGTCACCGCTGGCGAGGGCGTCAAAGCCGCTCGCGGTGTTGGAGCTGCTGTTGCCGTTGGCGAGAGCTTCGCCTGTCGCGACGTTGAAGCTGCTGTTGCCGCTGGCATTGGCGTTGTCCCCGACCGCGGTATTGACGCTGCTGTTGCCGCTGGCATTGGCGAGGCCGACGGCGATATTGCCGCTGACATTGCCGCTGGCGTTGGCGCCGACCCCGAGCGCGCTGTTGTTGCTGCCTGTGCCGGTCGCATTGGCGGTGGGTCCGCAGGCAAAATTGCCGCCCGACCCGGTCGCCGTCGCACCTTGTGCGGAGGCGGCCGTATCGACGCACACGAACTGGGCGCGGGCTTGCGGCGCGCCGGCGCCGATCATGATCGCGGCAGCGACGACGGTTGCAATGAAGGCGGCTACGCGCGTCCGGAGTACGACTGAAATATTCATGCTTAATCCCCCAACCATCTCCCCAATCCGCCATTGGGAGTGCGCACCGCGGGGGAGTTCTAGGCGGACCGCCGTCAATGTCGGCGTCAGTCCAGCGTGACAGCAGCGTGACTCTTGCTGGCGACACATTCAAACTACGTCAAAGCGTGTAAGGTGTGCTTCCGAGGCCACAATCGCCGTGCCCGGTTTTTCGTTGGGATGAGAGACTACGTGCCGCTTCCGAGATTTGGTCTTTCGCTGTTCGGGCGCTTTGAGCTGACGACACATGACGGCGTGGTTTCGTTGCCGGGCCGGAAGCTTGCGGGATTGCTGGCCTATCTGGCCTGCACCGCGCCGCGCCGCCAACCGCGCGAAAAGCTCGCGAACCTGCTGTGGGGTTCGCATTTCGAGACCCAGGCGCGGCAGAACCTGCGCCAGAGCCTGGTGCGGCTACGCCGGATTCTCGGGCAGGACTCCATTCTAAGCGACGATAATGACGTCTGGCTCGCGCCCGGCTTGATCGATTGCGATGCGGCCCGCTTCGAGACGTTGATCGTCGAGGGCAGCCGCGCGTCGCTGGCCGCGGCCGCCGATCTCTACCGCAATCCGCTGCTGACGGATTTGAACATCGAAGAAGACGCGTGGTCGGAATGGCGCGACCAGCAGCGGGAGCGGCTGGATGGCCTCGCGGTCGATTCCATGGTCAGGCACGGCCAGCACGCGCTGCAATCCGGACATGCGGAATCCGCGCTCAGGAATGCCAACCGGGCCATCGCTGTGAATGCCTTGCGTGAAGACGCTCATCGACTGGTCATCCAGGCGCTCAACGCCACCGGACGCAAGGCCGAAGCACTGAAACGCTATCAGGATCTCGTCGCGCTGCTCAAGCGCGAGCTGAATACCGAGCCCGACGCGGTTACCCAGGCGCTCGTCGCGGAACTTCGCAGCGCCAAACCATCCGGTGCCGCGCGGACGAACGGGCCCCTGAATGGCGTTCACCCGCGGGAGACCGAAATAGCCGTCGCGGAACACGACGACGATGCACCGCCTTCGGGATCGCTCCGCCCGGGCGGCCGCCAGCAGCGCCAGTTGACGATCATGGCCTGCCATCTGATCGGCGCGATGACACTGTCCGCGGAGCGCGACCCCGAAGATATCCACGACCAGATCATCGCCTTCCATCAGGTCGCAGCCAGGATCGCGGCGCAATTCCAGGGCTTCGTCGCCCAGCACCAGGGCAATGGAGTCCTGATCTATTTTGGTTATCCCGCGGCCCGCGAGCACGATGCCGAACGCGCCGTACGCGCGGGCCTCGCCATCGTCGACGCGGTCCGCACCTTGGAGGCAACGGCCGGTACGGCACCGCGTGCGAGCGTGGGGATTGCAACGGGGCTCGTCGTGATCGGCGAAAAGCCCGGGCCCGGCGATCTGCGCCAGCACGTTGCGATCGGCGAGACGCCGGACCTGGCGACGCGGCTGCAGAGCGCGGCTGGACCGGGCGAGGTTGCGATCGCGGCGAGCACGCGGCGGCTGCTCGGGCAATTGTTCGACACGCACGCGCTTCCGGATATCGCGGTCAAGGGACTACGAGAACCTGTGTCCGCGTGGCAGGTGCTTGGCGAGGCCAAGGGCGTCAGCCGTTTCGATGCGCGGCGCGCCGATGCATTGTCCGCGCTTGTCGGCCGCCAGGAGGAGATCGAGCTGCTGCTGCGCCGCTGGAATCAGGTGAAATCCGGCGCGGGCCGCGTGGTGCTGATCTCGGGCGAGCCCGGAATCGGCAAGTCGCGTATCGTCGAGAGCGTGCTGGCGAGGCTCGAGGACGAGCAACACAGCCGCTTGCGCTATCATTGCTCGCCGCATCATACACACAGCGCGCTCTACCCGTTCATCACCCAGCTCGAACGTACCGCCAATTTCGAGCCCGGGAGCAGCGCCGGCGCACGCATCGACAGGCTGGAATCCCTGCTCGCAGCCGCAACGAAGAATCTGCCCCGCGATGTCGCGCTGATCGCCGAGCTTCTCGGCGTGCCCTCGGACGGACGGGTTCCGGTCCTGGCAATCAGCCCGCAGGAGAAGCGGGAGACGACTCTCAACGCACTGCTCAGTCAGCTTTCAGCCGGGACCGCGCAGGCGCCCGGGCTGATCGTGATCGAGGACGCCCACTGGATCGACCCGACATCGCTTGATCTGCTCGACGCGATCGCGGCTCGCGCCGCAAATCTGCCGCTGCTGCTGCTCGTCACCGTCAGGACGGAATTCCAGTCCAACTTTCAGCCTTCCTGGATCGGCCAGCCGCATGTGACGTTGCTGCCGCTCAGCCGTCTCGGCCGCAGCGACAGCATTGGCATCATCGACGACGTCGCGGGGGACAAGCCTCTCCCCGAGGCCGTCGTCGAGCAGATCCTGGCGCGCACCGATGGTATCCCGCTGTTCATCGAGGAGCTGACCCGCACGCTGTTCGAGCAGGAGCTATCGCGCGAGGCGTCAGGTCCCGATGGGCCGGATGGACCGCAGCCGTCACTCGCCATTCCCGCGACGTTGCAGGCCTCGCTGGCCGCTCGCCTCGATCTGCTGGGCGCGGTGAAGGACGTCGCCTCGATCGGCGCGGCGATCGGGCGGGAGTTCTCGTACGAGTTGATCGCCGCAATCTCGGCGCTGCTCCCTGCGGATCTGGACGCCGCCCTTGAACGGCTGACGGCCTCCGGCCTCGTCAGCCGCCGTGGCTCGCCACCGCAGGCGAGCTACACGTTCAAGCACGCGCTGGTGCAGGATGCTGCCTATGTCACGATGTTGAGAAGCCGCAGGCAGCAATTGCATGCCGATATCGCCAAAATCCTCATCGAGAACTTCCCGGCGCTGGCCGAAAGCCAACCCGAGATCGTGGCCCATCATTTCACCGAGGCCGGGCGTGCCCGCGAGGCGACCGACCACTGGATCAACGCGGGGCGGCTCGCGCATGCGCGATGGGCCAATCGCGAAGCGGCCAGTTTCTTCGAGCGGGCGCTGCGCGGCCTCGAGACGCTGCCGCAGGCCCGGGACACGATGGAGCAGGCCATCGATCTCAGGTTCGACCTGAAGACCTCGCTGTTTCCGCTCGGCCAGTTCGCGCGCATCGTCGGCTATCTTCGCGAGGCCGAAGCACTGGCGAGACGTCTCGACGATCCAGGTCGGCTTTGCCTCGCGTCCGTTCACATGTGCCAGACGCTCAGCCTGAGCGGCCATCCGCAGGACGCTGTCAAGTTCGGACGGGACGCCCATCTTCTCGCAGAAGAGCTGGGCGAACTTTCGCTCCGGGTCTCGGCATCGCTGTTTCTCGGACTCGCCTGCTTCTCGACGCTGCACTACGGCGAGTCGGAATCTCATTACCTCAACGTGCTGAAGCTGCTCGACGGCGAGGCCAGCCTCCAGCAATTTTCCCTCGCCGGATTTCCGGCGGTCACCGCCCACGGTTTTCTCGCCCGCATCTACGCCGACCATGGCAAGTTCGCGCGCGGAATCGCTCACGGCGAGGAAGGCATCCGCCTCGCCGAGGCGGTCGATCACCCCTACAGCCTCGGCATCGTCAGCTGGTGTTTTGCCGATCTGCTCGCGTCCAGGGGCGAGCTGAGCCGCGCAGTCGTGGTGCTGGAGCGCGGACTGGCGGTGGCGCGCGAGTGGAACCTGCCATTCCTCGTCGCAGGCAATTCCGGCAGCCTCGGCCACGCTTATTCCCTGCTGGGGCGAACGGCTGAAGGCCTGCCGCTGATGGAGCTGGCGCTTGGGGCCTTCGAGAAGATGGGGCATCGATTTGCCCAGGCGCTGTTCCTGTCGCCTCTGGCGGAAGCGTACCTGCTCGCGGGCCGGCAGGCGGATGCTCTCAGGGCTGCCGGGCGGGCGCTGACGCTGGCCCGTGAAAACGGCCAGCGCAGCGGCGAGGCGGCCGCCCTGCGCCTCCTGGGCGAAGCTTCCAGCGGCGACAGCTCCCCGGACCAGGCCGAAGGTCACTACAGGGCGGCGCTCGCACTCGCCGATGAACTCGATCTCCGCCCGCTCGCCGCGCGCTGCCATCACGGCCTCGGACAACTGTATCTGCATGCGGGACGTCCGGATCAGGGTCGCGACGAGCTCATCACCGCGACGACGATGTACCGCGAGATGGAGATGCGATTCTGGCTGGCGCAGGCCGAAGCGGAGTTGAGCGGACTGCCGGACTCGCTGTTGCATGGATCCCACAACCCGGCGTGAGCTTCATGTTCCGGCGGAACCAACGGGCTGCGGCCCATGAAAATCGCCCCGGCCCACCCTATCTGCCAATCTCTTCCCCACTCGCCAACAATCGAGACCCATGACCGACCAGACGCTCGCCGCGCCTATCGACGATCCATCGGAACGCCCGCGCGGCTTCTCGCGCTACCAGGCGCTGCTCATCGCGCTGCTCGCGTTCACGCAGTTCACGATCATTCTCGATTTCATCATCATGTCGCCGCTCGGCGCCATCCTGATGCCGGCGCTCGACATCACGGCCGGGCAATTCGGCATCGCGGTCTCGGCCTACGCGTTCAGTGCGGGACTATCGGGGATCCTGGCCGCCGGCTTCGCCGATCGCTTCGACCGCAAGCGCCTGCTGCTGTTCTTCTATGTCGGCTTCACGCTCGGGACCCTGCTCTGCGCCGCGGCGCAGACCTACCACGTGCTGCTGCTCGGCAGGATCGTGACCGGATTGTTCGGTGGCGTGATCGGCTCGGTCGTTCTGGCCATCATCACCGATCTGTTCGCGCTGCACCTGCGCGGCCGCGTGATGGGCTTCGTCCAGACGGCGTTCGCCGCGAGCCAGGTGCTCGGCATTCCCGCCGGGCTGTTTCTCGCCAATCACTGGAACTGGCATGTCTGCTTCATTGCGATCGTCGGTCTGTCGATCGTCGCGATCGCAATCATCGCCTTCGCCATGGAGCCGGTCGACGCGCATCTGAAACTGAAGCAGGACAGAAACCCGTTCCGCCATCTGATCGCGACCGTCGGGCAACCGCGCTATACGCTGGCCTTCGCCGTCACGACGCTGCTGGCGACGGGCGGGTACATGCTGATGCCGTTCTCCAGCGCCTTCACCGTGCATAATCTCGGCATCGACATCGCCCATTTGCCGACGATCTATCTGGTCTCCGGCCTGTTCAGCATCGTCACGGGGCCGCTGGTCGGCAGGGCCAGCGATGCGTTCGGCAAGTACCCGACCTTCGTCTTCGGCAGCGTGGTGTCTGTGATCATGGTGCTGATCTACACCCATCTCGGCCACGTCTCGCTTGCGACCGCGATCCTCGTCAACGTGCTGATGTTCGTCGGCATCTTCTCGCGCATGATTCCGTCGCAGGCGCTGATGTCGGCGATCCCCGACCCCAGCCAGCGCGGCTCCTTCAGCGCGGTCAGCGCGTCGCTTCAGCAGCTCTCCGGGGGGCTCGGTTCGGTCCTCGCCGCCGCCATCATCGCGCAACAACCGGATGGTTCGCTGCTCCATTTCGACCGGATCGGCTACGTCGTGGTCGCGTCGGCGATCGTCTCGCTGGTGGCGATGTACTTTGTGCAGAAGGCGGTGGCGGAGCGGACCGGGAGACGGGTGGTCTGAGCTCGGGTTACTGCTTCACGCTGGTCGGGAAAACGAGCGACTGATCGTCGATATCCTGGTCTGGAAGCTGATGGACGCCCGCCATGGCATGCAGCTCGACCAGGGACGGCATGGCCGCGGCGGACAACTCTATCGCGCGGGGCTGTCCCCTGAAGATCAGGGTGGTAGCGGCGATCAGGGCTGCAACGACGAAACAAACGATCAGCAATCGGCGCATATGGCGTCTCCCACGTCGATGTGGAGAACAGAAAGCCTAACAAGCAATAATGACCGCTAAACGCGGGCGCTCTGCTCGGCGAACGCCGTCGTCGCGGACTCCTGCACGAAATGATCAAGGACGCCGGCGGCACCGAATGCGACCACAGCGGCGAACAGACAGGCAGTTAAGAAAACGCGCATCCTGTTGATCCTTGCACCTTCAACGTAGCATCTGATCTATGCATCGCTCGTACAAAACACCGTGTTCAGCCCGGAAGCGCGAAGGCCTTCGCCTCGATCTCGATAAACGTCCGCCCGAGCGCGCCGACGGCCGCGTAAAAATCCGCCGAACTCGCCCGCTCGAGATCGGCGAAAAAGCGCCTCATCCAGCGTGAGACATGCTGATCAAAGAAGAGGCGCTCGGCGCCCGCCGGCGCCAAAATGCTCCCGCCGGCAAGGCCTGCCATGACCTCACAGAGAAATCCCGCGTGATCTTCGGGCTCCGTACGCTCGGGAGCCTTTTCAAGGCCGAGACCCTCGAGGGTTTCCCGCAACCGCGCGAGTGGACGGCCATACAGGGTATCGGACAGGTAGTGTGACGCATAAGGCAGCAGTGCCCCCTTGCCCAATCCTGCAAAGAGGGCGAAGAACTCGCGCGATGCGGCCTGCTCATTTGTCCGGCGCGCTGCATTCGCCAGCGCCATGTGCGCCACGCCCATCGGGCTGGCATCGCCGTGCAATGCAGAGAGCCGGTGCAGCACCTGCGTGTCCGGGCTGCGCGTCAGCAACGTCGCCAACAGCGCATATTCCTGCGCCCGCGCGAGGTCGAATTCATCGACGATACGCACTGAAGCGGTCCCTGAGGCTGGATTCATCATTGTTCGATCGCGCCAGACATACAATCCTGCCGGTTGTTAGCGAGGTAGTGCGCTGCCATGACGTCGCGTTCGCTGGGAATGCGGCTCTCCGGCAGCAGCACTGACGGACTGCACGCTCTCGTTCCGCTCCCGGTCCGGCCGTGCCGTGGCATCATCGGGCAGCGATTGAGCTGCCCATGTCGTCGGTTCGAGACCGGGCTGTTCGGCATCGGGCCGCCCCTGCGGAATGAGCTCGGTTGGCGGCGGCGCGTCCGCAAGCGCGTCACCCACCTGCTCCAGCCCCTTCGACATCTGCGCAACGAGATCGGCGACGTTGTCCGCCGGATCGAGCGGGCCAAATCCGGGAATTGCGTTGGGATCGTTGAAATCCCACTGGTTCTCCGCGATCCCGATGAAGTCGCGGATCGCAGGGTCGGCTGCCCAGGCACGGCGCAATGCCAGGCGCGTCAGTTCGGCCGGAACGCCCGTCTGCAGGAACGCCGCAATGTCGGTGTGAGCGGTGATAGATTCGATCGACGGCAAACTGGCGAGATCGAAAGGCCGGTCGGTCTCGTCATTCGCTACGGACGGCTCGGCAGCCTGCTCCTTGTCGGCCGGAGCAAGTTCAGCGTTTTGATTTTTCGAGGCTTGCTTGAGCCGCGCCCAGCGAACGAAGACGTTAGTCTCTGACATCGATCTCTCTCATGCCGTTGCTAACGATTGCGCTGCCGTTTGACGAATGGTCGTTCGACATGATGCTCGGCGACGAACCGGCCGATGATCTCGGAGATGCCCGGTGGCATCGGCACGGCTTCGACAAGATTGCTGCCTGCATCGGTAAATGCCTCGCCCTCCGCCGGATCGGCCGTGACCGCGAGCAGCTCGTAGGGCGGCTCGGAACCGGTCGGGCGCAAATTGACCCACAGCGTGGGCGAGCCCGACGTGAGATTTTCGCGATAGTTGGTGGTTTCGGTCCGATGCAGTTCGATCACGGCATCACCGGCATAGAACAATTTGACCTCGCCTTCGCCTCCAATCGGCGTCCACGGCTTCGCAGTCGGCTCTCCCGCGAACACCGAGACGGGCCGCCACAGAAAATCGGCCCACGCACTCTTCGCCTTGCGCCGCTCGATTGCGACACCGACAGCAATGCGTGCAAGACTTGTCGATATCAATGTGCCCTCTCGCGATCGAGATGTGGTTCCTGCTTCCAAAACCTATCCACCGAAGCCGCGCGCTCGCCCCGGCGAGAGCGGTAATCGTGCGCTCATGATACGGGCGTCGTCTTTTCCGATATCCGGAGTATATACTTCAGGGGTGAACGAGCCAGTAGGTGGCCGCGCTATTTTGGGAGCCGCGAGATATTGTGACCGTCATATCTAACAGCGGCAGGCGCCTCCTGATCTGCTCATGCGAAGGGACGATGCCGCTCGATGCAGACGCAATTCGCCGCGGCTGCCGCGGTGAAGTGACGGCAGCGACACAGCTCTGCGGCGCCGAACTCGGCCGATTCAAGGCTGTCGCCGCCGAAGATGGTCCGCTCACGGTGGCCTGCACGCAGCAGACGGCGCTGTTTTCGCAGGTTGCGGCTGAAAATAATCGTGCGAATTCGATACAGTTCGCCAACATCCGCGAGACCGCCGGATGGTCCGGCGATGCCGACCGCGCGGGACCGAAAATGGCCGCGCTGCTGGCCGCCGCGGCCGAAGTCGCCGCACCCGCGCCGATGGTCCAGCTGGAAAGCAGCGGAGTCATCCTGATCTACGGCCGCGACGAGGCCGCGATCGAGGCTGGCGACTTGCTCAGGGAGCATCTCGACGTCACCGTGCTGATTGCGCCACCAGCCGCGATCGCACCGCCACGTCGCGCCGACTATCCGATTGCCAAAGGTCGAATAACGAGTGTCAAGGGACACCTGGGCGCGTTCGAATTGGTGGTCGACGATTTCGCCGAAGCCGCACCGTCCTCACGTCGCGCCCTGACGTTTGGCTCCTCACGCAACAACGCCCGTTCGACCTGCGACATCGTCCTCGACTTGAGCGGCGGGCCTGCGCTGGTTCCTGCCGATTTGCGCGACGGCTATCTGCGTGCGGATCCCGGCAGTCCCGCAGCAATCCTCCAGGCCGTGCTGAAAGCGCGCGACCTCGTCGGGACCTTCGAGAAGCCACGCTACATCACCTTCGACGCCGGGCTTTGCGCACATTCGCGCTCGAAGCGGACCGGCTGCACCCGCTGTCTCGACTCCTGTCCGGCCGGCGCGATCACACCTGCCGGCAACCATGTGGCGATCGACGCCGACATCTGCGCGGGCTGCGGCCAATGCGCGACCGCCTGTCCCACCGGCGCCGCGTCCTATGCGCTGCCGGCGGAGGACGCGCTGGTCAGAAAGCTGCGTGCGATGCTGCTCGCATACCGCCAGGCGGGCGGCGAGCGGGCCGTTGTCCTCGTCCATGACGAAAGCCACGGCGGGCCGCTGATCGACGCGCTGTCGCGGTTCGGCGACGGCTTGCCCGCGAACGTGCTGCCGTTTGCTGTCAACGAGGTCACGCAAATCGGGTTGGAGAGCATCATCGCGGCTTTTGCCTATGGCGTGTCGGCGGTGCGTTTCCTGCTACGGGCCAAGCCGCGCCACGATGTCTCCGGATTGACGCGGACGGTTGCGCTCGCCGATCCGATCCTTGCCGGACTCGGCTTCGGCCCGGCCCGGCTTTCCGTCATTGCGACCGACGATCCGGACCATTTGATCGAAGCGCTCCGCACCGCGCCGGCCGATGCGCCGACTCCGCGCCCTGCGAGCTTCCGCACCGTGGGCGGCAAGCGCGACGTGCTGCGCTTTGCGCTGGCCGAACTGCACCACGCGGCGCCTGCACCCGTCGATGTCATTCCGTTGCCCGAAGGCGCGCCGTTCGGGGCGGTCAAGATCGATGCTGCCGGCTGCACACTTTGCCTGTCCTGCGTGTCGGTCTGTCCGACGAGTGCCCTGCGCGACGACCCCGAGCGCCCGGCGCTGCGGTTCGTCGAAGACTCCTGCGTTCAGTGCGGCCTGTGCCGGGCGACGTGCCCGGAAAACGTCATCACCCTGGTTCCGCAGATCGACTTCCGTGCCAGTCGGGCGCCGACCCGGGTGCTCAAGGAAGAGGAGCCGTTTTGCTGCATCCGCTGCGGCAAGCCATTCGGCGTCAAGAGCAGCATCGAGCGTGTGGTGGCGAAGCTCGAAGGCCAGCACTGGATGTATTCGGGCTCGGCGCAGCGGCTCGACGCCATCAAGATGTGCGGCGACTGCCGCGTCGGCTTCGTCGCCGAACAAGGTTTTGAATCTTATGGCGCGTCGGGCCCGACCGTCCGCACCACCGACGATTACCTGCGTGACCGGAACGGGAAGCGTGACCCGGACGGCCGCTCCAACTGAATTGCCCGGTTCAGGCTGGTCCGAGCGCCATCGCGCTATTCAGCCGGTGTAGCCGAAGCTTGCCGGTCTTCCGCTTCGAGCTTTTCGGCGAGCCAGCGGTCGTGATGCTCTCTCGCCCAATTGATATCGACCTCGCCGGTACCCATGGCTTCGAACGCGCCTTCCATGCCGAGCGTGCCGATATAGATGTGTCCGAGGATCAGCGCGATGAACAGGATCGCGATGACGGCGTGGGCGACCTGGGCGATCTGCATGTCCGCTATGTTGGTGCCGTAGAACGGAAACAGCAGCACGAATCCCGATGCGGAGACCAGGAGGCCGGCTGCGACCGACAGCCAATAGACCATTTTCTCACCGAGATTGAAGCGGCCTGCAGGCGCATGTTTCGACTTGATGAAGCCGCCACCCTGCTTGACCCAGTCAATATCGACTCGCTTGAACAGATTGTCCCTGAAGAAGAGCACCGTGATCAGAACGAGGCCCGCCACGAAGGCGAAGCTCGTGAAATTGTGCACGTACTTGGCGACCTGGGAGATGTCCGAGAATAGTTCCGGGCCGACGAGGGGCAGCAGCAGGACCTTGCCGAAGGTGATGTTCAGGCCGGTCAACCCGAGCAGCACGAAAGAAACCGCTGTCAGCCAATGCGCGAACCGCTCGAAGGCCTTGAAGCGGACGATCGTCTGCCCGGAGCGCCCGGCTTCGATGCGAAGCCGGCCCATGATCAGATAGGCGAGCGCGAGCACGGCCAGCATGCCGACGATCACCACCGCCCCACCCCAGTGCAGCAGGACCTCGTGGAAATAATCCCAGGTCCGTCCCGCCGGCTGCATCAACACGCTGGCTTTGACATCGGGGATGTCGATCCGGCCCTGGATGCGCGGCGCTTGCTCGAGAAGCGTCTTCTGATTGGTCACACTGGCGGTCGGATTGGGCGCCCCGTCGGGACCGAGCTTCTGGGCGAGCACCGGAGCTGTCGCGAGACAGAACAGCATCAACAACAGCGCTGCGAAGCGAATGCGTGCGAAAGCCGTCATGACGGATACCCAATCTTCGTCCCTGATCGTCGCGCTTCCATCGGCGGTAACGCAGGTCGTCTTACGACTTGACGTCCTCGTGATAGGCGGTTGTCCAGCCCCAGGCTCCGGAGCCATAGCCGCGCTTCTCGACGCGCTCCTCGTAGATTTGCGCGATGATGTCGCCATCGCCTGCGAGCAGCGATTTGGTCGAGCACATCTCGGCGCACATCGGCAGCTTGCCTTCGCCGAAGCGGTTCGAGCCGTATTTCGCATATTCTTCGGCGCTGCCCGGCGCCTCCGGTCCGCCGCCGCCCGCGCAATAGGTGCACTTGTCCATCTTGCCCCGCGAGCCGAAATTCCCGACCTGGGGATATTGCGGCGCTCCGAACGGACAGGCGTAGAAGCAATAGCCGCAGCCGATGCACAAATCCTTGTCGTGCAGGACGATGCCGTCTTCGGTCGGGTAGATGCACTTGACCGGACACACCGACGCGCAAGGCGCATCGGTACAATGCATGCAGGCCATCGACACCGACCGCTCGCCCGGCTTGCCGTCATTGATGGTGACGACGCGACGCCGGTTGATGCCCCAAGGCACCTCGTTCTCGTTCTTGCAGGCGGTCACGCAGGCATTGCAGTCGATGCAACGGTCCGCATCACACAGGAATTTCATGCGTGCCATTGGTCTAACCTCTCATGCGGCCCTGATCTGACACAGCGTGGCCTTCGGCTCCTGCATGCCGGTGGCAGGATCATAGCCATAGGTCGTCAGCGTATTGACGCTCTCGCCGAGCACGATGGGATCGGCTCCCGCCGGATATTTCGCCCGAAGGTTGGCCCCCTCGTACCAGCCGGCGAAATGGAACGGCATCCAGGCAACGCCCTTGCCGACGCGTTCAGTCACCATCGCCTTCATCCGGGCCCGCGAGCTGTTCTCTGCACCGGTCACCCAGACCCAGCCACCATCGACGATGCCGCGCTCGGCTGCGTCCGTCGGGTTGATCTCGACGTACATGTGCTGCTTCAGTTCGGCGAGCCATCTGTTGGACCGCGTTTCCTCGCCACCGCCTTCGTATTCAACCAGACGGCCCGAGCTCAGGATCAGCGGGAACTGCTTCGAGATCGCGCGATCGACGGCGGCCTTCTGCACGGAGAAGCCGATATTGGGCACGCGGAACTGCTTCGCGTCCGGCAAGGTCGGATAGTCGGCGACGAGGTCGGGACGCGGCGTGTAGATCGGCTCGCGATGCACCGGAACCGGATCGGGAAGATTCCACGCGATCATGCGTGCCTTGGCGTTTCCGTAAGGCGAACACCCGTGTTCGATCGCGACCCGCTGGATGCCGCCGGACAAGTCGGTCGACCATGACACCTTGTCGGGATCGGCCGGATTGATGCGCTCGATCACCTCGCGTTCCTGCGCGGTGAGGTCCTTGTCCCAGCCGAGTTTCTTCAGCACGCCGAGGGTGAACTCGGGATAGCCGTCCTTGATCTCCGAACCGACGGAATACGAGCCTTCGGCGAGAAGATTATCGTGATCTTCCCGCTCCACCTCCTGCCCGTTCTCCACCACCTTGCGCTTCACGACGCGCTCGACTCCGAACCGCGCGCGGAAGGTGCCGCCACCCTCCTTCACCGGAAGATTGGTATTGTAGAGGATCGGCGTGCCCGGATGCCTGTACTCGGGCGTGCCCCAGCACGGCCATGGCAGGCCGTAATAATCTCCACCAACCTCCGGATCGTCCTTCGGTGCCCGCAGCGTCACCAGATCGAACTTGTGCTGGTTTCTCATGTGGGCCTTGAGCCGCTCCGGCGACTGTCCGCAATAGCCGGTCGACCAGCCGCCGCGGTTGATCTCGCGCAGGATGTCCTCCGCCGAAACCGCGCCGTTCTCGACCTTGATGTTCTTGAACATCAGGTCGGCAAATCCGAACTTGCGGGCGAACAGGTACATGGTGTCGTAGTCGTTCTTCGATTCGAAGACCGGATCGACGATTTTTTCGCCCCATTGCAGCGACCGGTTGGAGTTGGTGCGCGAGCCCTCCATTTCGAAGCTCGTGCAGGCCGGCAGGAGGTAGGTGCCGTTCTTGCGCTCCGACAGCACCGACCACGCGGTCGGGTAGGGATCGCAGACCACCAGCAACTCCAGCTTCTCGATGCCCTTCACCGCTTCCGGCATCCGCGTGATGGTGTTGACGCCATGGCCCATGATGAACATGGCCTGCACCGGATTGGGCTGGCTGACCTGATTGGTTGGCAACAAGGTTGCGTCGAACCAGCGCGTGCTCGGAATGCCCGGCGTTTCCATCAGCTTCTTGTCGGGGAAACGCGACTTCATCCAGTCGTAATCGACCTCCCATACCCGGCACCAATGCCGCCAGGCCTCCTCGGCAAGACCGTAGTACAGCGGCAGCGAGGTGACATCGAGACCGAGATCGGTTGCACCCTGCACGTTGGTGTGGCCGCGGAAAATGTTGGCGCCTGCGCCGGGCACCCCCATGTTGCCGGTGGCGAGCAGCAACAGGCAGCTGGCGCGGACATTGGCGGTGCCGGTGGTGAATTGAGTCTGCCCCATCGCCCAGATCAGGGTGGACGGCCTCTGTTTGGCGAACAGTTCGGCGACGTGTCTGACCTGCGCCTCCGGCAGGCCGGTCACGCGCTCGACCTCCTTGGGCGGCCACTTCGCAACCTGCTTCCGGACCTCATCCAGGCCGTAGACACGCTGAGCGAGGAATTCCTTGTCCTCCCAGCCATTTTCGAAAATGTGCCACAGCATGCCGTAGATCGTGGCGATATGCGTGCCGGGGCGAACCCGGACATATTCGGTCGCGTGCGCAGCGGTCCGCGTCATCCGGGGATCGACCACGATCATATTGGCGCGGTTGAGCTCCTTGCCTTCAAGAATGTGCTGCAGGGAGACCGGATGGGCCTCGGCGGGATTGCCACCCATCAACAGGATGGTCTTGGCGTTGCGGATGTCGTTGTAGCTGTTGGTCATCGCGCCGTAGCCCCAGGTATTGGCTACGCCGGTGACCGTCGTGGAGTGGCAGATCCGCGCCTGGTGATCGGAATTGTTGGTGCCCCAGAACGCCGCAAGCTTGCGATTGAGATAAGCGGCCTCGTTGGTGAACTTGGCGGAGCCGAGCCAATAGACCGAGTCGGGCCCCGCCTTCTGGCGGATATCCAGCAGCTTGTCGCCGATCTCGTCGATCGCCGTCTCCCAGGAGATGCGCGTCCACTGTCCGTTGACGAGCTTGACGGGGTAACGCAGGCGTCGTTCGTTCAACACGTCGTCGCGAACCGCCGCACCCTTGCAGCAATGCGAGCCGCGATTGATCGGACTGTCGTAGTCGGGCTCCTGCCCGATCCATACGCCGTTGGCGACCTTGGCGATCACCGAGCAACCGACCGAGCAGTGCGTGCAGACGTTCTTGCGGGTCGTGACCGTTGCGCCGACAGGTGGCGGCGGACCGGCTTCGGCCTTGCGCACGCTGTGCAGCGCGAGTTCACCCACCGCGGCCAATGCGCCGGCCGTGACTCCAGAGCGCTTCAGGAACGTCCGCCGGTCCAGTTTCGTCGATGCTTCATCGGCCGCTGCATCGAAAAGCCTGGCACGCTCCGGACGACGTTCGGACTTCCTGGTCAGCACGGAAGTCTCCTATCGAGCGGGATAGCTGTTGACGCGATAGAAATTCCTGACTTCCTGGGAGTCAGGTCGATAGCGAGCCCTCCGCTTCTGATCGAGATCAACGGGTTTTGCGGAAGCCGACGCCGGCAACAATTGGCCGGCACCCAACGCGCCGGCACCGACAATCGTCAGCCGAAGCAAGTCGCGTCGAAGAAGCTTTGGCGCTTGATCATTCTTCAACGAAGCACACTCCCTGTCGGGTTAGGCCTTCCCGAAGGCTATCCGAGTTTTGCGCCGGACATCAATCACAGACCTGCGTTGCATAATCTGCAGGAGCGGCCGTGCACGCAGCTTTGCGCTCGTGTTACCGCAACAAGCGGTCAATCGTCGTCAACATCATTGTTATCGGCCGTTCGGCTCCGCAGATTGTCGTGCGAATTGGAAACGGCGAAACAGCGAGCAGATCGATTGCCGGATAGGTGACGTCGCACGCGTCGCGAGTGACGAACTCACGATCGATACGAATGACGCGTCGACATCGTGAGCGATCGCCGAAATCCGCGTTGAGTCGAGAAGCCATTTTGGGCGAGACGTCGTCCCATGCGAAGGGGCGCTCCCCTCGCCGGTTGGCGCTCAAAGTGACCGCCTGTTACCGGGCGTGATTTGAGAATCATCGGCATCGGGGCACGAGCCACGGCGCCCCCGGTACAATTGCGCGTGCCGCGTTGGGGCGCATCTCGACGCGACCGACAAGGACGGATCCGAAGTACGCGTCAGGTCCGTGATGGCAGGCGCCGACAATCCGGCCGGAATGCGCTGCAGGAATGAGAGCCATCCGGCGCATCGGCGGGGCCACAGCCCTTCGTTGCACCACGAAGGGGTACGCAACACAAGGATGCGATTTATCTATCTGGAAATGCTGGATATCCAGAAAAAGCTGGTGCCCAGGAAAGGACTCGAACCTTCACGGCCGTTAAGCCACTGGCACCTGAAGCCAGCGCGTCTACCAATTCCACCACCTGGGCATGCCGTTTGGGGCACGGAGGCGGTTACTACGGTTCGGTGACGCGGTTGTCAAATGCTGCTTGGCACCTGCGCGGGGATGCGGATTGCGCATCGCAAACCGGCCCGATACAAGCCTGATAACACGCACTCTTTCCGCAGGAATGGACCCCAGGAATGGATCCCATGGCATCGAATCTGGAAACTCTCGTCACGGTTTTCGGCGGATCGGGGTTTTTGGGCCGGAATGTCGTCCGCGCGCTGTGCCGGCGGGACTACCGGGTCCGGGTCGCAGTGCGGCGGCCGGAACTGGCCGGGTACCTCCAGCCGTCGGGGCGGGTCGGGCAGGTCCACATCGTGCAGGCCAATCTACGCTATCCGGCCTCGGTCGAGGCGGCGATGCGTGATTCGGATGTCGTGATCAATCTGGTCGGTATCCTCGCCGAGAGCGGCGCGCAGACCTTCGACGCCGTCCAGGCCAAGGGCGCCGAGACCGTCGCCAAGGCGGCGGCCGCCGCAGGCGCCCGTCTGGTGCATGTCTCGGCGATCGGCGCCGACGCCGAATCGCCCTCGCACTATGCCAGGGCCAAGGCGGCCGGCGAGGCGGCGGTGCTGGCCGCGGTGCCCTCGGCCACGATCTTCCGCCCGTCGGTGATCTTCGGGCCCGAGGACCAGTTCACCAACCGCTTTGCCGCGCTGGCGCGGATGTCGCCGGTGCTGCCGCTGATCGGCGAGATGACCCGGATGCAGCCGGTCTATGTCGGCGATGTCGCCACCGCGATCGCGGATGCCGTCGACGGCAAGGCCAAGGCGGGCGCGACCTACGAGCTCGGCGGGCCGGAAGTGCTGACCATGCGCGAGATCATCGAGGCCATCGTCGCGATCGCCGACCGCAAGCCGATGCTGGTGCCGCTGTCGTTCTCCCTTGCCCGTTTCCAGGCCAATTTCCTGCAATTCGCGCCGGGCGCGCTGAAGCTGACGCCGGACCAGGTCACGCTGCTGGCGCGCGACAATGTCGTGTCGGATGCGGCGAAGGCGGCCGGGCTGACGCTGGAAGGGCTCGGCATATCAGCCGATTCGCTGGAGGCGATCGCCCCGCAATATCTCTGGCGTTTCCGCGCCGCGGGTCAGTTCCAGCGCAAGAGCGCGTAGTCTCGCGTCGATGGCGGTCTATCTAACCTCTCCCGCTCGCGGAAGAGGTCGCCGCGTAGCGGCGGGTGAGGGTTTTCTCCTCGTTGGGAGTCTCTCTGCGGAGGCACCCTCTCTCCCGCAAGCGGGCGAGGGAGCGCACCGTCAGCCGCAACCGCCTCAAAACTTCAGCTTCTTGAACACCGCTTCCGGCAGCGTCTTGATGATCAGCATCACGAGACGCCATTTGCCGCTGACATAGACGACGTCGGTCTTCTTCTCGACGGCGTTGAAGATCGCATCGCCGACGACCGGCGCCTCGACGGTGAGCGGGCCGATCAGCTTCATGCCCTCTGTCATTTTCGTGCGGACGAAGCCGGGCTTCACTGTGACGACGTGAACGCCGCCGCGGCTGGCGCGGGCGCGCAGGCCCGAGAGGAAGGCGGAGAAGCCTGCCTTCGCCGAGCCGTAGACATAATTGGAAGCGCGGCCGCGATCGCCGGCGACGGATGAGACGCCGACGAGCGTACCGCTGCCGCGTGCCAAAAATTTCTCCGCGAACAGGCCGAGAATCAACGAGGGCCCCTCGTAGTTCGAGCGCATGATCGTGGTGGCGTGCGCAAGATCGCTTTCGGCATTTTGCTGCACGCCCAGTAGGCCGACGATCGAGATGACGACATCAGGCAACGCAGGAAGCGCTCCGACAAAGCCTTCGAACGAAGCGGTATCGAGCACATCGAATTTGTGGAGGCCAACCTCGACATTGTAGCGCGCGCGCAGATCGGCGGCGTCAGGCTCCAGTGCGGCGACGTCACGGCCTGCGAGCGCGACATCGAATCCGGCCTTGGCAAAGGAGCGCGCGGCGGCGCGGCCGATATCGGAGGAGCCACCGAGCACAATTGCGGACTTGCGTGACGTCACGGCTTAAACCTCATCGAACAGGCGTTGTGAAAGTTTTGAGCGGATGGTCCCGGCGGGATCGAGCGCTTTGCGGATCGCGTTGAAGCGCCGCAAGGCCGGATAGCCGGCTTCGAACGTGGCGCGCGACTGGCGAGCATCCTTCGCCAGATAAAGCCGGCCGCCGGCGGCGACGACCAGGCGGTCGATCTCGTCGAGGAAATTCAGGATGTCGCCCTTCACCGGGAAATCCAGCGCCAGCGTGTAGCCGGGCAGCGGGAACGACAGGATGCCGTCGCCCTGGCCAAGTTTCTTGAGCACCGCGAGGAAGGAAGCATCGCCGCGCCGGGCGACGCGATCGAGGATCTCGCCGAGCACGGCGCGGGCGCCCAGCTCCGGGATCACGCATTGATGCTGGAGGAAGCCGCGCCGGCCGTAGATGCGGTTCCAGTCGGCGATGCTGTCGAGCGGGAAGAAATACGGATAGAGCGAGACCACATGGCTGCCGCCGGCGCGCCGCGCGCCCATGCGGTAGTAGAGCTCGTTGAAGGCGCGGATGCTGTAGCGGTTCAGCGTCATCGACGGCAGGTCGATGGGCACCGCGAGGCCGGGATTTTTGCCGGCGGGAAATGCACCGGCGCCGTCGGCAAGCTCGTCTGCCCTTGCGTGCTCGCCGAGATAGATCAGCGAGCGGCCGAGCTCGCTGCCGCGTGCGGCACAATCGATCCAGGCCACCGAATAGGTCGCTGAATCGCCCGCATCGAGCGCGCGCATCGCGGCATCGAGATCGGATGCCGAGATCACCCGCTCGCGGATCCACCCCGTTTCGACCGGTCGCAGCCGCATCGTCGCCTCCAGGATCACCCCGGTGAGGCCCATGCCGCCGACGGTTGCGAAGAAGGCATCGGAATTCTGCTCGCGCGAAGCTTCGATGGTTTCGCCCTGCCCGGTGCGCAGCAAGATGCTGTCGACATAGCGGCCGAAACCGCCCTCGCAATGATGGTTCTTGCCGTGGACATCGGCGGCGATGGCGCCGCCAACCGAGATGAAGCGCGTACCCGGCACGACGAAGGGCAGGAAACCGCGCCGGCCAAAAGTGTCGATCAGGTCCGACAGCAGCACGCCGGCTTCGAGCCGGATGCGCCCGGTCACGGGATCGAACGACCTGACTCGATCGAACCCTGTCATCGCGATGGTTCTGATGGCGCCGATCGCGGCATCGCCGTAGGCGCGGCCATTGCCCCTGGCCACGGAGCCCGTCACCACGGCTTCGCCCACGGCCTCGAACGACCGCGGCCGCAGCAGCTCGCTATCGACGACCGGGAAACGCCCCCAGCCGCTGACGAGGGTCATGGCTCAGCTCCTGTGCCGGGCGCGCGCCGCCCTGCTCTGGAAACTGCCTACCGATCAAAAGCTTATATTGCGTTGAGGCGCGTCAGTGAGTTTTCGAGAGGTTAATGGCCGAGCGCCAGCGCGATCAGGCCGAGCGTGCCGACGATCACGCGCCACCAGGCAAACAACACGAAGCCGTGGCGGGTGACGTAGGACAAAAACGTCTTCACCACGATGATTGCGGTGATGAACGACACCACGAAGCCGATCGCGACGACGCCCATGTGGTCCATCGTCATCTCGGAGCGGCTCTTGTAGAAATCGTAGGCGAACGCGCCGATCATGGTGGGGATGGCGAGGAAGAACGAGAACTCGGCCGCCGCGCGCTTGTCGGCGCCCAGAAACATCGCGGCGACGATGCTGGCGCCGGAGCGCGACACGCCCGGGATCATCGCGATGCACTGCGCGATGCCGATATAGAGATACATCAGCAGCGGAAAGCGGGTGGCGTCATGCTCGCGCGGCTTGAGATTAAGCCGATCGACCCACAGCAGGATGGCGCCGCCAACGATCAGCGAGAAGCACACCACCCACGGATTGAACAGCAGGGTCTTGATGTATTTGCCGGCGACGAGACCGACGATGACCGCGGGCAGGAACGCCACCAGCACGCCGATCACGAAGCGGCGGGCATAGGCGTCGCCGGTGAACATGCCGATCGCGACGTCCCACAATTTCTTGAAGTACAGCACGACGATCGCAAGGATCGCACCGAGCTGGATCAGAACGGTAAACGAATCCCAGAAGGCGCCTTCGCCGAGATGGAAGAAGCGCTCCGCGAGCAGAAGGTGGCCGGTCGAGGACACGGGAAGGAACTCGGTCACACCCTCGATGATGCCGAGGATCACTGCCCGTATTGCGTCTGACATATTTACGGTCCATTTCCGCTGGAAAAGCGGGGCTCTTCTCGCCTATTCGTCCTGCTCTCGCAATCGCAAAATGCGACGTCACGCCCTTGCCTCGCGGTTTTGAAGGACTAGTGTGGCGCCGCACAAACATTGATGGAATCTTAATCACCATCAAATAGTCAAAGGCTTCATGTTTACGCTGTTTCATCATCCGTTCTGCCCGCATTCGCGTTTCATCCGCCTGATCGCGGGAGAATACGGGCTCGAATTGCGGCTGGTCGAAGAGCGCAGCTGGGAGCGGCGCGAGGCATTTCTGCTGCTCAATGCGGCCGGCACCACGCCCGTTCTGGTGGACAAGGAACAATCGCCCATACCGGGCGCGGCGATCATCGCCGAATATGTCGACGAGGCCTATGGCGCCGACATGGGACCGAAGCGCCTGATGCCGGAAACGGTCGCCGAGCGCATCGAGGTGCGCCGGCTGATGGCCTGGTTCAACGAAAAGTTCTTCGAGGAGGTCTCGCATCCTCTGGTCACCGAGCGCATCTACAAGCGCTTCATGAGCGAGGAGAACGGCGGCGGCGCACCCTCGGCCGACGTGATGCGAGCCGCCAAGGCCAACGTGCGCTATCATCTGGCCTATATCGGCTGGCTGGCGCAGACGCGGAACTTCCTCGCCGGCGACCGGCTCACCTACGCGGACCTCGCCGCCGCGGCGCATCTCTCGGCGATCGACTATCTGGGCGACGTGCCATGGAGCGAGGACGACGCAGCAAAGGCGTGGTACGCGCGGGTGAAATCCCGCCCGTCGTTCCGTCCGCTGCTGAGCGAATGGCTGGCGGGCGTGCCGGCATCGCGGACCTACGTGGACCTCGACTTCTGAACTCGGATCCGACCGAACTGAAGGCGGCGCTTGCAAACGAGGCACGCGCGCTCGGCTTCGACTGCATCGGCATCACCGCATCCGGCACCATCGAAAACGCCGGAAAGCATTTTCTCGAATTCATCGCCTCGGGCGGCCATGGCGACATGGACTGGCTTGCAGCACACCCCGAGCGCCGCGTCGATCCGCGCGGGCTGTGGCAGGACGTGCGCAGCGTCATCATGCTCGGCGTCAACTACGGGCCCGACCAGGATCCGCTCGCGATCCTGCAGCAGCGCACGCGCGCGGCGATCTCGGTCTATGCGCAGGGCGACGACTATCACGATCTCATCAAGAAGCGCCTGAAGGCGCTCGCGCGCTGGCTGGTCGCGACCGCACCGTCGGACGTCAAGGTGTTCGTCGACACCGCGGCGGTGATGGAGAAGCCGCTGGCGCAAGCCGCGCATCTCGGCTGGCAGGGCAAGCACACCAATCTCGTCTCGCGCGAGTTCGGCTCCTGGCTATTCCTCGGCGCGATCTACACGACGCTCGAGCTGCCGCGCGACGACGCCGAGATCGATCATTGCGGCTCATGCCAGGCGTGCCTCGACATCTGCCCGACGTCGGCGTTTCCGGCGCCCTACAAGCTGGATGCACGACGCTGCATCTCGTATCTGACCATCGAGAACAAGGGACCGATCCCGCGCGAGTTTCGCAAGGCCATCGGCAATCGCATCTATGGCTGCGACGATTGCCTTGCGGCCTGTCCCTGGAACAAGTTCGCGCAGGAGGGGCGCGAGGCAAAGCTCGCCGCGCGCGACGAATTGCGCGCGCCGTCGCTCGCCGAACTCGCAGGGCTCGACGACGCCGCGTTTCGCGCGCTGTTCACGAAGTCCCCGGTGAAGCGCATCGGCCGCGACCGTTTTTTGCGGAACGTGCTGATCGCGATCGGTAACTCCGGTGAGGCGATACTGGCGGAAGAAGCGCGGCGATTGCTCGGCGATGAGAGCGCTTTGGTGCGTGGCGCTGCTGTGTGGGCGCTGGAGCAGCTGGTGTCGCGCGGAGAGTTTGAGGCGATGAGGTCTGCCGCGGCGAGCAACGAGCACGACGACAGCGTGCGTGAGGAGTGGCAAGCCGCTTCCTAATTCTCGGTGTCATGCCCCGGCTTGACCGGGGCATCCAGTACGCCGCGACTTATCGGTTCAATCACGACCGCCTCGGAGTACTGGATCGCCCGGTCAAGCCGGGCGATGACACCGTTGTTGTGGTGAGAGCACTTCGCGCCTCCTCATCCTGAGGATTGGGGGACCTTGATTTCCTCACGCGTTTCCTCAAAGTCGCGCGTCATGACAAACATGCCTTTCTTCACCCGCGACGGCGATACATTCCATCCGACGGAAGTGGCCAACGGTCCCTGGGATCCGAAATCGCTGCACGGACGCGTCATCGTCGGACTGCTCGGCTTCGCCATCGAGGAGCGCCATTCCGGCCCTGAATTCGTCCCTGCACGGCTCACGGTCGACATGTTTCGGCTGCCGACCATCGACAAGCCGATCGAGGTGACGACGCGGCTGGTGCGCGACGGACTGCGCATTCGCGTGGTCGAGGCTGAATTTGTCTCCGGCGGCGTCAGCATGGCGCGTGCCTCGTGCCAGCTGCTGCGCAAAACGCAGAATCCGGACGGCAACGTCTGGTCGCCGCCGAACTGGGACGTGCCGAAGCCGGACGACATTCCCAAGCCCACCGATCCCAGGCTCGGCATGAACGGCAAATGGACGACGCGGCCGATCGTCGGCCATATGGGCTCGCTCGGTCCGCGCCGGCTCTGGATGAGCGAGGTGCGCGAGCTCGTGGCCGGCGTGCCGATGACGCCGTTCGTGCATGTCGCTGTCGGCGCCGATTTCGCCAGCCCCTTTGCCAACGCCGGCGACAAGGGGCTCGGCTACATCAACAGCGACGTGACGATCTATCTGCACCGCCTGCCGGTGACGAACTGGATCGGCTTCGACGTGGTCAATCACCAGGCGACCGATGGTGTCGCGATTGGCGAATGCTGGCTCTACGACGAGCAGGGCCCGATCGGCACCGCCACGGTCGCAGCACTGGCACAGCGCAAGCCGATGGCGAATCCGTCGAAGCGGTAGCTCTCCGTCGTCATTCCGGGGCGCGCGCCTACGCCAGATGCCGCTTCATCTCCGGCCGCGCTTTCAGCTCGGCACCCTGCTTGCCGACGATCTTCGCAATCCGTTCCGGCGCAAACTTCAGATCAACGAACGCCGGCGCGGTGTTGGCGACCTCGTGATAGCTCACGATCCTGCCGTCGCGCAGCGTCATGATCGCGACGCCCTCGAACATCGCCCGCGCGCCGTTCGCTTCGGCCAAGGTCGAGCGATAGCTGAAAGTGTAGCGCGCATAGAGCGTGGTGCCGTCGGTGACGGGATCATGCATGTCCCAGCGGAAATCGGTCGCCGTGCGATAGAACCAGTCGTCGACCATCGCCGCGATCTTTTCGCGGCCTTCGAAGGCGCCGTAGAAGACGTCGTGATAGACGCCGTCCTCGGTGAAGAGATCCGCGAAGGCTTTTCCGTTACGCTGTTCGACGGCGTCGCAAAAGGTGCGCAGCATGGCAGTGGCGGTCATTGGCATTTCTCCCATTCTCGCTCTCCGTCATGCCCCGGCTTGACCGGGGCATCCAGTACACCGCGGCTTCTCGGCTAAAGCACGATGGCCTCTGGAATACTGGAACGCTCGATCAAGTCGGGCGATGACACCGAATGTTGGGCGGCAACTCTCACCCGATCTCGGCCACCGCGGCAAGAATGCGGGCGATGTCCTGCGGACGGGAGAGGCGGTGATCGCCATCCTGGATCATGGTCAGCACGACGTCGTCGGCCGGCAGGCGATGCGTCAGCGCGAAGGCGTGCTGCCAGGGCACATCCGGATCCTGCGCGCCCTGGAGGATGCGGACGGGACAGCCGAGATCGATGGCGCTGCCGAGCACCAAATGATTGCGGCCCTCCTCGATCAGATTCCGCGTGATCGGATAGGGCGAGCCATCGCCATAGTCCGACGGCCGCAGCCAGAAGCCGTTGGTTTCGATTTCCTTCTTCACCGCGGCCGAAAAATTCTTCCACATCAGCTCCTCGGTGAAGTCGGGCGCCGGCGCGATCAGCACCAGGCCCGCAAGCGACGCTTTGCTGGCCCGCTTCCTGATCTCGCGCGCGAGCAGCAGCGCCATCCAGCCGCCCATGGAGGAACCGATCAGAACCTGCGGGCCGTCGCAGAACCGCTCGAACACCGCCACGCTGTCCTCGAGCCAGCTTCCAATGGTTCCATCGGCGAAATCGCCGCCGGATTCGCCATGGCCGGAGTAGTCGAACCGGACCGCGGCGCGGCCATGGTCGGCGGCCCAGGCATCCAGCGCCACGGCCTTGCTGCCCCGCATGTCCGACTTGAACCCGCCGAGCCAGACCAGTCCGGGTCGTCGACCGGCGCGGCTGCGCACCGCGATCCTGCGTGCGGACGGGCCCTCGCCCACATCGATGAAGCCGAGTACGGCTTCGGGAATTGCATTGCTCATGGAACGTTTACTCTGGTTGTTCGGTTTGAACTGTCTGGATGCGTTCCGAGGCCCAGCCCAGATTGGCTATTGCCCTTTGGGACGCTTGCGGAACAGAAGCAAGGTGTCTATGTCCTGCAGCGTGCCCATGGGCGTGACCTAAATGCCTCGCATTTGAGGCTTTTACGCTTCCCGCACGCGACTTGCTTGCCCGCAAACGCATCTTCCTTCAGACTAGCCGCCTCTTTCACAATTTTGGAGAACCACCCATTCGCCGTCCCAATAAAGCCCCGCCCGTTGCCAGCAAAGACGGGCCGCGCATCAATGATGATATTCGCAATGCGCAAATCCAGCTGATCGATCAGACCGGTGAAAACAAGGGCACGGTCGAAACCGTCATGGCCATCCGCATGGCCCAGGAAGCTGGCATGGATCTGGTCGAGATTTCGCCGAATGTCAGCCCTCCCGTCTGCAAGATCATGGACTACGGGAAGTACAAATATTCCGCCCAGAAAAAGGCCGCCGAAGCCCGCAAGCGGCAGAAGATCGTCGAGATCAAGGAGATCAAGCTCCGCCCGATGATCGATGACCACGATTACGACGTGAAGATGCGCGCGATGCAGCGGTTCTTCGAAGAGGGCGACAAGGTCAAGATCACGCTGCGCTATCGCGGCCGCGAAATGGCGCATCAAGAGATCGGCACCAAGCTTCTGGACAAGATCAAGAGCGACGTCGCCGAGCTCGCCAAGGTCGAGCAGGACGCCAGGTTCGAGGGCCGTCAGGTCGTCATGGTGCTGGCGCCGCGCTGACGTCCGCTTTTCAGGACTGAGAGTTCAACGGCCCGTCCGGATTTCCGGCGGGCCGTTTTCGTATCAGGACCGGGTCGCATGCCAGGTGCCGCTGCAGCGGTCGCCGGAAATGATGCCGTTCCAGGAGCCAGCACCGACCATCCCGGCGAGCCGGCCGCCCCCGCTGGCATGGGACGCGCCGACCGAGACCTGGACCGCGACGGCGCCGCTGCGATTGACCCTGCCGGAGACCCGGCCGCCGCCGGCGGACGACACCCGGCCGCCGGTGACGGTGAAGGGGACGCGGTAACCGGAGCTGCAATTGCCTCGCGTGGTGGCGAAAGTGACGTTCCAGATTCCGTCATAGCCGCCGATGCGGGCGACGGCGGTCGAGGGCAGCGCGGCCATAGCGAGCACGGCAAGCAGCGCCAGGCGGCGCGGGCGGGCGAGGTCGGTCAAAGACGAAAGCGATCGGGGAAAATGGGCCATTTTGGTCCTGCTCCAGGCGACACGGCTTGGACATATGGGTGGTAACTCCGAATAGTCGCCGGGCAGGTTTCGGCGGTTCAGCGTTGCCATTTGGCTCGTCCTCTGTCATAAGCCCAGCCTTCATCGCCCGGCTGATTAAGGGCTGCCGTGGCGGTGTCCGTGCGGGTTTCGCGCTTGTTCGTAAAACCTGAGCACAATCAACGCTCTAACGAGCATTTTTGACGGCCAGCCGCCTTCGCGGGCGGATTTCTGTGGCCATTAGGAGAGCCAAATGCCCAAGCTGAAGACCAAATCGGGCGCTAAAAAGCGCTTCAAGGTGACTGCCACCGGCAAAGTGATGCACGCCCAGCGCGGCAAGCGTCACGGCATGATCAAGCGGACGAAGAAGCAGATCCGTCAGCTGCGCGGCACTCGCGTGCTGTTCAAGACCGACGGCGACAACGTCAAGAAGTACTTCTTGCCGAACGCCTGATCGCGTCGAAGATCGTCGAAGATCATTGCCACCTCCGCCGCGCTCGCGCGGCGATCCGAAAACCAAGTCATCTCTGAAGGATTTTGTCATGTCTCGCGTCAAACGCGGTGTGACCGCCCACGCCAAGCACAAGAAAGTCTACAAGGCCGCCAAGGGTTTCTACGGCCGTCGCAAGAACACCATCCGCGCCGCCAAGCCGGCCGTGGAAAAGGCCCAGCAGTACGCGTTCCGTGATCGCAAGCGCAAGAAGCGGACTTTCCGCGCGCTCTGGATCCAGCGTCTCAACGCCGCCGTGCGTCCGTTCGGCCTGACCTACAGCCGATTTATCGACGGTCTCGCCAAGTCGGGCATCACCGTGGACCGCAAGGTGCTGTCGGATCTCGCGATCCACGAGCCTGCGTCGTTCCAGGCGATCGCCGAGAAGGCCAAGGCGGCGCTGGCCGCCTAAGAGGCTGCTTAAGAGCAAGCCCAGCACTAACGGCCGGCTCCGCCGGCCTTCAGTGCGCGTCGCGAGTAGCGCTGGGCGACCTCCGCCCGGCAAAAGGCCGTGGCCGAGATATACATGGTGCCGGACTTGTTCCGGTACTTCCGGTCGCAGACCCGCAACTCGCGCTGATAGCTGAGCTTCTGCGGCGTTCTCAGCCGGCCGACAAAATCGGCCTCGCACTTCTTCTCGACCGCTTCGCCGAATTGCACGTCGCCGCTGGCGCCGTATGCGCAAGCATCGAACAGCGTCATGGCACGGTCGCAGCTCGGCGCCGCGTTCAGGACCGCGATGATGTCATCCATCGACGTCGATTTGGCCGGGCATTCCTCCGCGGCGTGAGCCGCGCTCCCGAAAAGAACCAAGCTCAAGCCGACCACCCAGGATCGCAAACGCATCGTCTTCTCCCTCGACTTCAGGTTGGTGCCAGCCATGCCTATAGGGTTCAAATGCCCTGCATTTACGACGGCTATACGGCTTGACGTTCCGGCCCGGCTGCGGCCACAACCGGCAGCGTTTTGAAAGGATCCGACCGTGTCCGACCTCGCCAGTCTCGTCCAATCCGTCCTCGCGCAGATCAGTGCTGCCGGGGACGAAGCCGCCCTCGAAGCCGTCCGCGTTGCCTCTCTCGGCAAGAAGGGCTCGATCTCGGCCCTGCTTGCAACGCTCGGCAAGATGTCGCCGGACGAGCGCAAGACGCAAGGCGCCGCGATCAACCAGGCCAAGGACGAGGTCACCCAGGCCCTCGCCGCGCGGCGCGACGTCTTGAAGTCGGCGGCGCTCGATGCGCGACTCGCATCCGAGACCATCGACGTCACCCTGCCGCTGCGCGATGCGCCGACTGAAGCCGGCCGCATCCATCCGCTGAGCCAGGTCTGGGACGAGTTGACGACGATCTTCGCCGACATGGGATTCTCGGTGGCGGAAGGCCCCGACATCGAGACCGACGACTACAACTTCACCAAGCTGAATTTTCCGGAAGGCCATCCCGCCCGCGAGATGCACGACACCTTCTTCTTCCATCCGAAGGAGGACGGCTCGCGCATGCTGCTGCGAACCCACACCTCGCCGGTGCAGGTCCGCACCATGCTGAGCCAGAAGCCGCCGATCCGCGTGATCTGCCCGGGCCGCACCTACCGCATCGATTCGGACGCGACCCACACGCCGCAATTCCACCAGGTCGAAGGCCTCGTCATCGACAAGCACTCGCATCTCGGCCACCTCAAATGGATCCTGCACGAGTTCTGCAAGGCGTTCTTCGAGGTCGACCACATCAACATGCGCTTCCGGCCGTCGTTCTTCCCGTTCACCGAGCCGTCTCTGGAAGTCGACATCCAGTGCCGCCGCGACAAGGGCGAGATCCGGTTCGGCGAGGGCGAGGACTGGCTCGAGATTCTCGGCTGCGGCATGGTGCATCCGAACGTGCTGCGCGCCTGCGGCATCGATCCCGACGAGTACCAGGGCTTTGCCTGGGGCATGGGCATCGACCGCATCGCCATGCTGAAATACGGCATCGCCGATCTGCGCCAGCTGTTCGACAGCGACGTCCGCTGGCTGTCCCATTACGGCTTCAAGCCGCTCGAAGTGCCGACGCTTGCGGGAGGACTGAGCTCGTGACCGCTTGCCGGGATACGATTGCTCCAGCCGCAAGGACGGTCGGACTCCCTCTCCCGCTTGCGGGGAGGGTTGGGGTGGGGGTCTCTCCTCGATAGGGTTGCCAATGGTCGATCCTGAGCATCCGGACTGGAAAGTACCGCCCAAGCTGCGGGCCAATGCACGCGCGCTCAGGCGAGACTCAACCGATGCAGAGCGAACCCTCTGGTCGGAGCTGCGCGGCAACCGGCTGAATGGCGCGAGCTTCCGCCGCCAAGTGCCGATCGAGCGCTACGTCGCCGATTTCATCTGCCATGCAGCCGAGCTCGTCATCGAGCTCGACGGCGGCCAACACTTCTCGGATGAGGGCGAACGGGCCGATGCGCGTCGCTCTGCCGCGATCGAAGCGAAGGGCTTCAAAGTTCTCCGCTTCACCAACCTGGATGTCATGACCAATCGTGGCGGCGTTCTCGAAACCATTGCGACTACCATCGCGGAGAGAGCCCCCAACCCACCCCTCCCCGCAAGCGGGAGAGGGAGCAGACCGTCTCCGTGGAGAAAAAGCAGCCATGAAATTCACCCTCTCCTGGCTGAAGGATCATCTCGACACCGACGAGCCCCTGGAAAAGCTCGCCGACAAGCTCACCATGATCGGGCTCGAGGTCGAGAACATCGAGGACAAGGCGAAGGCGCTGAAGCCCTTCACCATCGCGAAGGTGATCTCGGCCGAGCAGCATCCGAATGCGGATCGCCTGCGCGTCTGCATGGTCGATACCGGCGATGGTGGCGCACCGGTACAGGTCGTGTGCGGCGCGCCGAATGCGCGCACGGGCCTGGTCAGCGTGTTCTCGCCGCCGGGGACCTACATTCCCGGCAAGGACATCACGCTCGGTGTCGGCACCATCCGCGGCGTCGAGAGCCGCGGCATGCTGTGCTCGGCGGCCGAGCTCCAGATCTCCAACGACCATGACGGCATCATGGAGCTGCCGGCGGATGCGCCGATCGGCGCTGCTTACGCCGCATGGGCGGGCCTCGGCGATCCCGTGGTCGAGATCAATCTGACGCCGAACCGGCAGGACTGCACCGGCGTGCACGGCATCGCGCGCGATCTCGCCGCCGCCGACATGGGTAAGTTCAAGGACCCGACCATCAAGCCGATCAAGGGCGAATTCCCCTGTCCGGTGAAGGTCACGGTCGAGGACGCCACGCTGTGTCCGGGCTTCGCGCTGCGCCTGGTGCGTGGAGTAAAGAACGGGCCGTCGCCGGAGTGGCTGCAGAAGCGGCTGACCGCGATCGGGCTGCGTCCGATCAATGCGCTGGTCGACATCACCAACTTCATGACCTACGACCGCGCCCGCCCGCTGCACGTGTTCGACGCCAAGAAGGTAAAGGGCAATCTCGTCGTGCGCCGCGCCCGCGATGGCGAGACGCTGCTCGCGCTCGATGGCCGCACCTACAATCTCGATCCCGCCATCTGCGTGATCGCGGACGAGCACGGCGTCGAATCGCTCGCCGGCATCATGGGCGGCGAAGCCTCGGGCTGCGACGAGAACACCACCGACGTGCTGATCGAATCGGCGCTGTGGAACGAGATCAACATCGCCCAGACCGGCCGCAAGCTCGGCATCAATTCGGACGCGCGCTACCGCTTCGAGCGCGGCGTCGATCCGGCCTTCATGGTGCCGGGACTCGAGCTCGCCACCAAGCTGGTGATGGAGATGTGCGGCGGCGCGCCGTCGGAGAACGTCGTGGTCGGCAAGGCCTTCGGCGACGATCGCGTGATCGATTTTCCGGTCACCGAGGTCAAGCGGCTCTCCGGCATCGAGGTGCCGCAGCCGGAGATGAAGCGCATCCTGACCCATCTCGGCTTCATGATGGCCGGCCCGGGTCCGGTGGTGAAGGTCGCGGTGCCCTCGTGGCGCACCGATGTGCATGGCAAGGCCGACATCGTCGAGGAGATCGTGCGCATCTACGGCGTCGACAAGGTGCCGATGACGCCGTTCGAGCGCGGCGAGGACGCGCGCAAGCCGGTGCTGACGCCGCTGCAGCTCCGCACCCGCCGCGCCAGGCGTGCACTGGCGAGCCGCGGCATCGTCGAAGCGGTGACCTGGTCCTTCATCACGAAGTCTGCGGCAACCCTGTTCGGCGGCGGCCAGCGCGAGCTCGAAGTCGCCAACCCGATCGCCTCGGATCTGTCCGATATGCGGCCGACGCTGTTGGCGGGCCTGATCGCGGCGGCGCAGGCCAATGCCGATCGCGGCTTCGGCGATGTCGCGCTATTCGAGGTCGGCCAGGTGTTCAAGGGCGACCGCCCGCAGGATCAGTTCATGGCGGCGAGCGGCGTGCGCCGCGGCTTTGCTTCGTCCGAAGGTCTGGGACGACACTGGTCGGGTTCGGCGCAGGCCGAATTGTTCGACGCCAAGGCCGACGCGCTCGCGGTGCTTGCCGCTGCCGGCGCACCGATGCAGGCGCTGCAGATCGTCGCGGGCGGACCAACCTGGCTGCATCCGGGTCGCTCGGGCACGATCCAGATCGGCCCGCAGAACGTGCTCGGCTATTTCGGCGAGATGCATCCGCGCGCGCTCGAGACGCTCGGCGCCGACGGCCCGCTGATGGTGTTCGAGGTGATCCTCGACCGCATCCCCGAGGCGAAGAAGAAGCCGACCCGCGCCAAGCCCGTGATCGAGCTGTCGGCCTTCCAGCCTGTGTCGCGCGACTTCGCTTTCATTGTCGACCGCACCATCAAGGCCGGCGACATCGTTCGCGCCGCCCAAGGCGTCGACAAGAAGCTGATCACCGGCGTGAATGTCTTCGACGTCTACGAGGGCAAGGGCATCGATGACGGCAAGAAGTCGATTGCGATCGCCGTGACGATCCAGCCGCGCGAGAAGACGCTGACCGATCAGGAGATCGAGGCCGTTGCGGCAAAGGTCGTGGCCGAGGTCACGAAAAAGACCGGCGGCGCCTTGCGCGGATGACCCTTGCATGACCCTTGCGGATTTTCTTCCGAAGGACGTCAGTCTCACCATTGCGATGGCGCTCTGCGCCGTCGCTTTCGTTTCAGGCACCGCGCGCGGCTTCTCCGGCTTCGGCTCGGCGCTGATCTTCATGCCGCTGGCGAGCAGCATCGCGGCACCACGTCTCGTTGCCGCCCTGCTCCTCGTGATCGATTTCGTCGCGGCCGCGCCGCTGCTGCCCGACGCCTGGCGCAAGGCCGACCGCAAGGCCACCGCGGTGATCGTGCTGGGCGCGCTGGTCGGCGTACCGGTCGGCACTTATTTTCTCAGCGTGCTGGAGCCCGTCACCACGCGCTGGATCATCTCTGGCTTCGTCGCCGCGCTGTTGCTGCTGCTGCTGTCCGGCTGGCGCTATCGCGGCAAGGACCACGCCTGGCTCTCGGTCGGCATCGGCGGCCTCTCGGGCTTCTGTAGCGGACTGGCGCAGACCGGCGGCCCGCCGATCGTCGGCTACTGGCTCGGCCGCCCCATCGCGCCGATCGTCGCGCGCGCCAATATCCTGCTGTTCTTCGGCGCGTCGGATTTCTTTTCGATGGTCAGCTACGCGGCGACCGGCCTGATCTCACGCGAGTCGCTGGTGCTGTCGCTGATCGTCGGCCCGGTCTATGCGATAGGCGTCGCGTTCGGTGCGTCGCTGTTCGGCCGCGCCAGCGAAAAAGCGTTTCGGGCGATTTGCTACGGTCTGATCGCGATGGCGGTGATCGCGGGGCTGCCGGTGCTCGACGGGATTTTGCGATAATTGCCCTACTGCCGCGGCGCGCGGCGCTTCTTCGTCGACTGCGTCGGCACGTCGGCCGACTCGTCCTTGAGCGCGCCGATCTTGCGCAAGGCCGCATCCGCCGCGCGCTCGCCGCTTTCCCAGGCGCCGTCGACGGTGCCCCACAGCGTCTCGTGCGTGGCTTCGCCGGCGAGAAACATGTTGCCGATCGGCTCGGTCAGGATTTTTCGCGAGAGCTGCCCGCCGGGCGAGGATGCCGACATCGCGCCCATCACGAAAGGCGAGGCGTTCCAACGCGTCGCGGTGGTCTTCTGCACGGTGGCGGCCGCTTCGCTGCCGAACAGCTTCGCGATCCATTCCCTGGCGAAGGCGACCATCGCCTTCTCGCCCTGCTCGGAGAGATCGCGGCCGAACGAGCCGCCGACATCGATCGAACACAGTGAGGAGCCGCCGATATTGGCGAGCATCAGCGCCGTGCGCGTCGAATTACTCTGCTCGATGAGGATGTCGTCGCGCGAGAGCCCCAGCGGATTACCCGGCAGTTGCAGCACGATGCGATCGTAGCTGCCGAGCGTGAGCTTCGACGCGGCATCGAGCGTGCGCTTGGGAATATCAGGCCCGAACTTGATCGCGCCCGACGTCAGCAAATTGGTCGAGACCGTGACGATGGCGGCGCGTGCGGCGATCCTGCCGGATGGCGTCTCCACGCTGACATCGCGATTGCTCCAGGCAATCCTGCTCACCGGCGTCGACAGCGCCACCGGCGCCTGTTCGCCGAGCCTGGTGATCAGGGTCCCCAGGCCCTGGCGGCAGGCGATCGCGGCATTGCGGTCCTGCGCGCGCGCCTTGTCGATCGCCGACAGATCCTTGAGGTCTTTGCCCGCAAAGCTCGCACCGAGCACGAATTCGGCCGCACCGGCCCAGTCGCCGAGATCCTTCGGCAGCACCGAGGCGCAGGCCGTATCGAGCTTGCCGCGCGCGGCATCGTCGATGGCGCGGTTGGCGCGCACCAGCGCCGCCAGGAACTGTTCGGTCTCGCCCGCGCGCGCATTGCGGCGGCCGATACGCATCTTCTGGCCGGTCGGTGCCGGCAGCACGTCGAGCCCGGCACTGCGCGCCAGCCGGATCATCGAATTGGTCTCGGGGTTGTGCATCCAGCGCGCGCCGCGATCGAACGGCACGTCGAAGGTCGTGCTGTCCGTGATACAGCGGCCCCCGATCTGGGATGCGGCTTCCACGACCACGACCTTGCGATTGGCCGCCATGATGCGCCGCGCCGCGGCAATTCCGGCCGCTCCCGCACCGATCACGACAATGTCGGCCTCGCGCGGCAGGGGTGCGGCAGTCGCGCGCAGGACCGGCATCGCGGCAAGAGCCGCCGTCGCCGATAGGAAGCCGCGGCGCGTGATTGTCATGTCATGGTTTCCGGGAACTTGCGGCGAACGGGAACAGCCCGCGAACCTTGCTGCATCTGGTGTTGCACGGCAACCATCATGGTGAATCAATCGTGCTTGATCTCACAGAGTGATGAACCGAATTGCAACACGTTTCGACCATGATAGAGAAGGGAAAAAGACGGCCGGAAAAGGCCGTGGGGGAGTTTGAAATGGGGACGGTTCTGGACTCAGTCGGCAAGCTGATTGCCGCGTATCTCTCGAAGGAGGTGCCGGGCTACGAGCCGTTCACGCCGAGCGACCCGGAGCACCTGCGCGGCGTCATCGAGCCCGGCGACGTGCTGCTGGTCGAGGGCAACAACCGCATCTCCGGCATCATCAAATATCTGACGCAGTCGACCTGGTCCCATGCCGCGCTCTATGTCGGTCCGGTCGAGGGCGCCACGGAGCCCAACGGCGAGCCGCACGTGCTGATCGAAGCCAATATCGGCGAGGGCGTCACCTCGGCACCGCTGTCGAAATATTTCCCGTATCACACCCGCCTCTGCCGCCCGGTCGGGCTGTCCTATGAGGACCGCACCACGGTCTGCCGCTATGCGATCAACCGCATCGGCTTCGGCTACGACACCAAGAACATCATCGACCTGATGCGCTTCCTGTTCCCGCTGCCGATCCCGCAACGCTGGCGACGGCGCATGATCGCGATCGGATCGGGCGATCCGACAAAAATCATCTGCTCGGCACTGATCGCGCAGGCGTTCGATGCCGTGCGCTATCCGATCCTGCCGAAGATCACCAAGGCCGGCAGCCGCGCCGCCCGCCGCGAGATCCTGCACATCCGCGATTCCTCGCTGTACATGCCCCGCGACTTCGACATCTCGCCCTATTTCGAAGTCGTCAAACCCACCATCGTGCACGGCTTCGACTACACCGCGCTGCACTGGGCCGACAAGCAGAAGCCGCTCGAGGAGGTAGCGGGCACATTCAGTGTGTTTCCAGAAACGCTCCGTGCGCCGCCGCTCGTTCCTGAGACGGTTGACGAAGAAGCGCCGGCTGAAGTTCCGGCTGAAGAAGTGAGCGCGCAGCCTGCCGAGATGGGCGCCAACTGCTCCGAGCATTTTGTGCTGCTGAACGAACTGGCGATGTACCGCGCGCGGGGACGCGCGCAGGAGATGGCGGCGTAGCCCCGCTGTCGTCCCCGCGAACGCGGGGAGAGACGTTGCACCGCTCTTTCCACCGTCGCTGCGCTCCTCGCAATGACGATGGTGAGAGCCTACCGTTCCGCCCGCCCGATCACCGCCATCAGCTCCGCGATCTTCTCGCGCTGATCGGCCTTGTCGCCGCTCGCGATCGCGTGCTCGACACAATGGGCGACGTGATCCGTTTTCCAGGAACCCTCTTCCTCGACCCGGCGCAGCGCGGCACGCACGGCCGAGATCTGCGTCACGATGTCGATGCAATAGCGGTCCTCCTCGACCATCTTCGAGAGGCCGCGAACCTGACCCTCGATCCGGCCAAGACGTTTTCCGACGGATGCCTTGATGTCCTTGCGCATGCGCTCTATATACCCCCATAGGGTATATATTGCAAGGCCGGAGCATGGCAATGAACGACGCCGACCACGGGCACCATCACACGTCGGAAACATCTTCCGGATGCGGCTGTTCCGGCAAGGCAGCCCCCAAGGCTGCTCCGCCAGCCGACAAGCCCGCAGCGTCCTCCTGCTGCGGCGGACACGGCGATCATGCCAAGCATCACGCGCATGACCATGGCGCCGCCGCGACCAAGGTCCTCGATCCCGTCTGCGGCATGACGGTCGATCCCGCGACCTCGAAGCATCACCACACGCATCACGGCGAGGCCTTCCATTTCTGCTCGGCCGGCTGCCGCACCAAATTCGCCGCCGATCCCGCAAAATATCTCGCAAGAGAGAAGGCGCCCGAACCCGAGATGCCGGCAGGCACGATCTACACCTGTCCGATGCATCCGGAGATCCGCCAGGCCGGACCCGGCAGCTGCCCGATCTGCGGCATGGCGCTGGAGCCGGAGGTCGCGAGCCTGGAGACCGGACCCAATCCCGAGCTTGCCGACATGACGCGGCGGTTCTGGATTGGTGGCGCGCTGGCGCTGCCGGCGGTGGTGCTGGAGATGGGCGGCCATCTCGCCGGCCCTCACGACTGGATCGATCCGGTGCTGTCGAACTGGATTCAGCTCGCCTTCGCCACACCCGTCGTGCTGTGGGCCGGCTGGCCGTTCTTCGTCCGCGGCTGGCAGTCTCTGGTCACCCGCAACCTCAACATGTTCACGCTGATCGCGATGGGCACGGGCGTCGCCTATGTCTACAGCGTCGTCGCGACCGTCGTGCCGCAGATTTTCCCAGCGACCTTCCGCGGTCATGATGGCGCCGTTGCCGTCTATTTCGAGCCCGCCGCTGTGATCACCGTGCTGGTGCTGCTCGGGCAGGTGCTGGAGCTGCGCGCCCGCGACGCGACGTCGGGCGCGATCAAGGCGCTGTTGCAGCTTGCGCCCAAGACCGCGCGCCGCGTCGATGCCGATGGTGGCGAGCACGAGGTCGAGATCGATGCGCTCCACGCCGGCGACCATTTGCGCGTCCGCCCCGGCGAGAAGGTGCCGGTCGACGGAATCATCCTCGAGGGACGCTCCGCGCTCGACGAATCCCTCGTCACCGGCGAATCGATGCCGGTCACCAAGGAGCCAGGCGCAAAAGTGATCGCCGGGACGCTCAACCAGTCCGGCGGTTTCATCATGCGCGCCGACAAGGTCGGGCGCGAGACGCTGCTGTCGCAGATCGTGCAGATGGTTGCGGACGCGCAGCGCTCGCGCGCACCGATCCAGCGGCTGGCCGATCAGGTCGCGGGCTGGTTCGTGCCGACCGTGATCGCCGTCGCCATCGCCGCCTTTGCCGCCTGGGCCTGGTTCGGACCGGAGCCGCGGCTGGCGTTCGGCCTCGTTGCCGCCGTCAGCGTGCTGATCATCGCCTGCCCCTGCGCACTCGGCCTGGCGACCCCGATGTCGATCATGGTCGGCGTCGGCCGCGGCGCGCAGGCAGGCGTCCTGATCAAGAACGCCGAGGCGCTGGAGCGGATGGAGAAGATCGACACGCTGGTGGTCGACAAGACCGGGACGCTGACCGAGGGCAAGCCGAAGGTCGTTGCGATCGTTCAGGCTGCCGGCTTTGCGGAGGACGACATCCTCCGCATTGCCGCCAGCGTCGAGCGCGCCAGCGAGCACCCCCTCGCCGACGCCATCGTGCGCGCCGCGAAAGAGAAGCAACTCACCCTCGCTCAGGTCGAACAGTTCGACTCGCCGACGGGCAAGGGCGCGACCGGAAAAATCGACGGCAAGAGCATCGTGCTCGGCAACGCGAAATATCTGGGGTCGATCGGCATCGACACCAGGGCGCTCGATGCCGAGGCCGAACGGATGCGCCAGGACGGCGCCACCGTGATCAACATGGCTGTGGACGGCAAGCTGGCCGGCCTGTTCGCGATCGCCGATCCAGTCAAGGCCTCGACCCCGGAAGCGCTGAAGGCGCTGGCCGATGACGGCATCAAGGTCATCATGCTGACCGGCGACAATCGCACGACGGCGGAAGCGGTGGCGCGCCGGCTCGGTATCGCCGAGGTCGAGGCCGAGGTTCTGCCCGACCAGAAGAGCGCGGTGGTGACGAAGCTGCAAAAGGCCGGGCGCAGCGTCGCGATGGCGGGCGACGGCGTCAACGACGCGCCCGCATTGGCGGCCGCCGAGGTCGGCATCGCCATGGGCACCGGCACGGACGTGGCGATGGAGAGCGCCGGCGTCACCCTGCTGGGCGGTGATCTCACCGGCATCGTGCGTGCGCGAAAACTGTCGCAGGCGACCATGAGCAACATCCGGCAAAACCTGTTCTTCGCCTTCATCTACAACGCCGCCGGCATTCCGATCGCGGCCGGCATCCTCTATCCGGCGTTCGGTATCCTGCTGTCCCCGATCATCGCCGCGGCGGCGATGGCGCTGTCCTCGGTGAGCGTGGTCGGGAATGCGCTGCGGCTGCGCGGGACCCGGCTGTGAGGATGACGGTGCGCTCCCTCGCCCCGTTCTTACGGGGCCGCGACGAGCTTCGCTCGCACTGAGAGGGGCGGGGTGAGGGGCTGCTTCCGCGACCACGGTGACAATTGGACTCGTGGAGAGTCCCCCTCACCCGGAATTCAAGCTACGCTTGAATTCCGACCTCTCCCCGCAAGCGGGGCGAGGTAGCAAGAGCGGTGCGCGCGGAGAGGACCTGATGCAGCGGATTACGATCACCATCGAGGACGATCTTTTGGCCGAGATCGACGCGGCGGCGGAAGCGCGCGGCTACCAGAACCGCTCCGAGATCATCCGCGACCTCGCGCGCGCCGGCCTGCAACAGAGCACCGAGGACACCGCGCAAACCGGCCCCTGCGTCGCCGGCCTCGTCTACGTCTACGACCACGCCGCGCGTGATCTCTCGAAGCGCCTGGTGCAGGAATTCCACGGCCACCACGACCTCGCGCTGGCCACCCTGCACGTCCATCTCGACGACAACAATTGCATGGAGATGACGGCGCTGCGCGGCGACGCCGGCGAGGTCAGGCATTTCGCCGACCACATCATCGCCGAACGCGGCGTCCGCTACGGCCGCGTGGTGATGATCCCGACGGGTGAAGGGAAGCAGGCGAAGGTGCGCAAGCACGGGCACCGGCACGAGTAGCTGGGAGCTTGTGTGCCCCGGACGCAGTGCAGCGCTTCTTCCGCGGTGCGCCGCAGAGCCGGGGCACATCTCGCCACAAATTCCTGGGTCCCGGCTCAGCAGCGCGTCATTGCATGCCGCGCTGCGTCCGGGACACGAGAGTTAGGCCTCTTCCCGCGAGGGAAGAACCGATCACGCCGAGAGCAAATTCTGCAGCGCTTCGCCGTTGGGGACGCCGAGGCCGGAGCAGGCATCCCAGCCGGGGCCGGCCTTGTACATGCCATGCAGATCGCCGGTGATGTCATTGTTGCCGACCGTGATGTCGCGGAACACGCCTTGCGTGTGCGCGGCGTAGATCAGCGGGTTGATGAAGCCGACGGTCTTGCCGAATTTCTTCGTCGTCGCCTCGTTGATGCGGGCGATCAACCCCGCCATCAGCGGCGCCACGGCACTTGTGCCGCCGATGGTGGTGCCGACGCCGTTGAGGAAGATCTCGTAGCCGGTCGCGGGATCGGCATCGCCGGCAACATCGGGCACCCCGCGGCCGTTGTGATGCGTCGGTGATTTCGGCACATGGGCCTGGGCCTGGTATTGCGGCCGCGGGAACACGACGCTAACACCACCGCCGCCTGCGCCACCCTGCGGCCCGCCGTTCCAGACCACCTCGTTGATATGGCCGTTCGGCGCCTTCAGATTGGTGCCGCCGCAGGCCAGTGCAAACGGGCTCGAGGCCGGGAAATCTGCGTGCGGCTTACCGTCCCAGTCCGCGCCCATGTCGGCCGAACCATTGTCGCCGGAGGCAACGCAGACGGTGACGCCCATCGCGGCGGCGTCGCGGATCGCCTCGTTCAGGCCGTCGACGAATTGCTGCGAGCCTTCCTGGTCTTCCGGCCCGCCCCAGCTGATCGAGATCACCGAAGGTTTTCGCGCGGTGTCGTGGACGGCGGCCTTGACCGCATCGATGAAGCCGTTGGTGGTGTTGGGGGCGAAATAGACCACGATCCTGGCGCCGGGCGCGATCGCACCGGCCACCTCGATGTCGAGCACGACCTCGCCGTCGGCGTCGGAATGGCCGGGCTTGTTGGCGCCGCCGTCGACGCTCGCGGGTGCGATCTTCGGCATCGGGATGCCCGCCCTCTTGAAGAAGGTGCGCAGGTCTGACGTTTTGTAGCCGGCGCCCGTGGGATGGCCCTTCTGGTCGATATCGTTGAGCTCGATGATGGCGATGCACTGGCCGGCGCCGGTCTCGCCGCCCGGGAAATTGTAGAGCTGGGCGATCTGATCGACCGAGAAGCTGCCGCCCTGCGCGGCGCGTGCGGCAGCGCCCTTCCGCGGCAGCTTGCGGCGGAAGTGGGGTTGCGCCACCGGCCGGTTGTCCAGGCCGTGCACGCCGACCACGATACCTGCGAGCTCCGCCGGGATCTGCACGCTACCTTTACGCATGCGATGGGTCGCGCCCTCGTACCTGACCTTGTTGAGCTTGACGCCGAAGGCTGCGCTCATGGCCTTCACCGTGCCGGTCAGCTTCACGGTGCGGGACGCCAGATGCACGCTCTTGACGTTGAGATCGTGGCGATGCGCGAAATCGTCGATCTTGGCGACGTCGGCGGGGTCCGCGCCCATCGCTGCGCCGAACTCGGCACGCGAGAGATACTGGCGCTCGCGCGGCGGTTGCGCGCCGAGCGCCATCACCTGCTCATCGTCGGCCCGCTTCGCGCGCAGGCGGACGCTGATCTCGATTTCCTGCTTGGGGTCGGCCGCGCCGACGAGCTTGGCCCCCTTCGGCAATTTCCGTGCGCTGTTCGCCAGCGCCACGCGCGTGGTCGAGCTTGCCATGACTTCCTCCGTTTGTGATTGGAAGACAGATTGTCGCACCTCAACTATAGGTGTAATCTCAAGCCCAAATTGGTTCAGGCATTTGAGCGATATTTTTTCCAGAAACCTCTTATTTGGCAGGGGCAATATCCGACTGGCTCGGATCGGCACGGAATCGGTCAATATTCACGACCATTCGGCGACAAGGATTTCGATTTAAAATTGCAACCGTTGGCTTGTCTGGCCGACCAACGGAAGACGCTCGTCAAAATCAGACGTCTGAAAATCAATTTGGCGGAGACAATGCGATGCGTGCTGACCGCAAATGGGTTGAGAGAAATCTCGGTTTTGATCCGATCACGACGCCGCCCCCTCCCGACACCTTCGTGGTGAAACGCGTGGCCAAGGGCGCGGTGAAGAGATCCGCGAAGGTCACGACCGAAGACTTTCGGCGCGAGATCATCGATTTCGATTCCGAGTCGAGCGAGGGCCGCGAGTTCATGGCCTTCTCGACCTCGACCGGGCTGTCGCGCTTCACCGACATTGCCTGGCCGAAAGGGCTGGCGCCGCAAACCGGGCCGAAGCCGAAGGGCAACGGCAAGGGACCGCTGCCGCGCGCCGACGTCCTGGTCGTGACCTGGACCGTCGACGAGGGCCACGCCCTCAGCCGCGTGCTGACGCCGGGCAAGGACTCCCGCAACGACTACGTACCCTATACGCATAATTACGCGGCCATCTCCAAGAAGATGCGCAACGGGTGTCCGGCCAAGGAGCTGAAACGGCTCGGGACCTACTGGACCACCACGATCGGCAAGAAGAAGGTCGTGATCTTCAAATCCGATTCGCACATGTCGCAGGACGGCCCGCAACTGCCGAACATCGACGTCTGGCGCCAGATCATCACCGAGGTGCAGCCGACGCTCGTCATCACCACGGGCACGGCCGGCGGCATCGGCAAGGAATTCGAGGTCGGCGACGTCGTCGTCAGCCCGATCGTTCGCTTCGACTGCCTGTCGAAGTTCAAGAAGCAGCCGTTCGCGCAGGATCATTTTTCTAGCAGATCCGCCGTGACGAAGAAGTTCGCGCAGGCCAAGACGCTGTTCAAGGCCAATGCCGGGCAATTGCCGAAGGACAATACAAGGGCGCCGAAGATCTTCGTCGTGAAGCCGAGCGGCCTGTCCTCCTCCGTGGTCACCACCGACTTCTTCGGCTTCGACACCTCGGACGACCACTTCCATCTCCAGGGGCTCGGCGACGTCTCCGAAATGGGCGATGCCATCCTTGGCCTGGTCGCGCAGGAGATGGGCGACAAGGCGCCGCGCTGGCTCGCGATCCGCAACGTCTCCGATCCGCAGATCAAGGCCGAGGGCACCCTGCAGCAGCAGGAGCAGATCGCCGCCCAGATCTACAAGGGGTTCGGCCGCTGGAGCACGGTCTGTAGCGCCATCACCTGCTGGGCCAGCATCGCGGCGGAGCCTTGAGCCGAGCGATCCGGCCGGCGCAGACGACAAAGGACGGACGATCAATCAGGGAGAGGGGAACGGCCATGGCGCAGATCACGATCAACGGCATCACGATCGATCCTTCGGCTCCGCACGCGGAACGCGCGGCGCTGTCGCTGGATCATGCGAATGCGAAGGAATCCGACTACATCATCGTGCAGACCAACCAGCCGCTCAACGCCGAGCGCAGAGAACAACTCGCCAAGGCCGGCGCCGAGATCCTGGAAGCCGTCCCGGGCAGCGCAGTCATCTGTCACTTTCCGGCGGCCGGGCTCGACAAGGTGCGGAAACTGCCGTTCGTGACATGGGCAGACCTCTACCCGGGCATCGTGAAGATCGCGCCGGCACTGCGCAACCTGGACACCCAACCGGGAGGCGTCGCCGCGGCGCGCGCGCTTGCGGCAAGGCCGGCGGCGCTCGACCGCACCAGCGTGACCGTCGACGTCATGCTCCACCGCAATGTCGGCGTGAAGGCCGCCGCGAAGAAGATCGCGGAAGCGGCGCATGTGCAGCTCGACGACGTCGTCCCGGGCACCACCAAGGTGCGCGTGACGCTGAAGATGCGCCGTCTTGCCGACGTCGCGGCGCTCGACGAGGTGCGCAGCGTCGAGAAGGTCTTTCCCCGCAAGCTGCTCAACAACATCGCGCGGGGCATTCTTCGCGTTCCCGCGGCGACGCCGAGCAATGGCGGCGAAGGCGCCGGCGAGATCATCGCGATCGCCGATACCGGTTTCGACAAGGGATCGACCACGAACACGCACCCGGCCTTCAAGGGGCGCGTCAAGAAGCTCTACGGGCTCGGGCGGCCCGGGCGCAAAGACGATCCTGATGGTCACGGCACCCATGTCGCGGGCTCTGCCCTCGGCGACGGTGTATCGAAAAGTGACGGGCCGATCCGCGGCACGGCTCCCGGCGCCAAGCTGGTTCTGCAATCCGTGCTCGACAGCGGCGGCAATCTCGGCGGCCTGCCCGACAGCCTCGACGCGCTGTTCGGCCCGCCCTACAAGACGGACAAGGCGCGAATCCATTCCAACTCCTGGGGCAGCGTCGGAAATTTCGGCGTGTATGACTCGCAAGCCAACGAGCTCGACACGTTCGTCTACGCGCACCGCGACATGCTGATCTGCTTCGCCGCCGGAAATGAGGGCAGCGACAAGGATGGCAATGGCCAGGTCGACCCCAACTCCGTGACGCCGCCGGGGACGGCCAAGAACTGCCTCACCATCGGCGCCTGCGAGAACAATCGTCCCAACGAGGCCATGACCTACGGCAGGGCATGGCCAGACGATTTTCCGGCCACGCCGATCAGCTCCGATCGTGTGGCAAACAATCCCGAAGGGATGGTGGCGTTCAGCAGCCGCGGACCCACCAACGACGAACGCATCAAGCCCGACGTCGTGGCGCCAGGATCGTTCATTCTGTCAACCCGATCCCGCGCCACGAAATCGAAGGGATGGAAGCTCTCGCAAGACCCGCTCTACATGTTCGAGGGCGGTACCAGCATGGCGACACCGCTGGTGGCCGGGTCCGTCGCGGTGATCCGGGCGTTCCTGAGGAAAAGCCAGGGACTGAAGTCGCCGAGCGCCGCACTGCTCAAGGCGCTCATCATCAACGGAGCGCGCAGTCTTGCCGGACAATACCATCCGTCGGAGGCCGGGTCCGTCGCGAACAACAGCCAGGGCTTCGGCCGGGTCGACGTTCAGGCCGTGGTCGGCCCCCATGCCGCGAACGAAGAGCTGCAGTTCTTCGACGAGAAGAAGAAGCTGGACGCCGGCGACCGCGAAGACCGCACGGTCACGATACCGGCGGGAAGCAGCCGCCTGAAGGTCACGCTGGTCTGGACCGATCCGCCCGGCGAAGGCCTGCAAAGCGACCTCGATCTCGTCGTGGTGGCCAACAAGCAGGAACGCCATGGCAACATGCCGCCCGGCTCGAAGGACTTCGACCGCCGGAACAATGTCGAGCAGGTCATCTTCGAAAACCTGCCGCCCGGCGAAGCCGTGATATCGGTCATCGCCCATTCCATCGCGGTCGCGCCGCAGAACTACGCCCTCGTCATCAGGGTGAGCTAGAGCGTCTTCAAGCAAAGTGGCTGCTCGCGCCAAGAAGACGCCTCAAGACAAGAGCCCCGAGCTTCGGTTCTGATTCACTCAGAACCGAAGCTCCAGGCGCGGCAATCTGTCCCGGAAGGCTCGGCCTCTTGTCGAACCTTCCGGGCATGTCTACCTCTCGCGGGTGGTTTTTCTGAGAGGTACTTCGATGCTGGATGCCGCCGTCAAGGCGCTGTCGCAATTGATCTCGCCGCCGATGCGCTCGATCCTGTGGCGTTCGATTGGGCTCGCACTGGTGCTGATCATCGTGCTGGCGGTCGGCTTGCAGCGGCTGCTGAGCTGGTTTGCGACCTATGGCGAGGTCTGGCTGGAAGGCCTGCTCGGGCCGAGCTGGCATTCCTCGCTCGAGGTCCTCGCCTGGATCGTCTCGATCGCGGCGGGCCTCGGCGTCGTGTTCGGCGGCGTGTTCCTGATGCCTGCGATCACCTCGCTGGTGGCGAGCCTGTTCGTCGACGACGTCGCCGACATCGTCGAGCGCGAGCACTATCCCGCCGAGCGGCCGGGCGCTGCGCTGCCGTTCAGCCAGGCGATCTACGAGGGCGTCAAGACCGCGCTGCTGACGATCGTAGTCTATCTGGTGGCCTTGCCACTGGTCCTGTTCGCCGGTGCCGGATTCCTGATCTTCTTCGTCGCCGCCGCCTGGCTGCTCGGGCGCGAATATTTCGAGCTCGCCGCGATGCGCTTCCGCTCGCCGGAGGAAGCCAAGGCGATGCGGCGCGACAATGCTGCGACCATCTTCACCGCCGGCCTTTTCATTGCGGCCTTCGTCTCGATCCCGATCGTCAATCTGGCGACGCCGATCTTCGGCATGGCGTTCATGGTCCACATGCACAAGCGCCTGTCGGGACCGCGACCCGAGCTGATCGAGCCGGCGCGGCAGATGCGGTGAGACCTCTCTCGGCTCACCTGTCAGTTCACCTGCGCCCCGCATTTGCGCAGCAGCAGCTTGGCGAAGCCGAACGGCGCTGGCGTGAACGGGCCCGGGCGCGCCCGGGTGATTAGCGCGACGACCCCGAGCGCGGCGATCGCGAGCCAGAAGCACAGCCAGAAGCCGTCGATATAGGCGAGCACATTGGCCTCGCGCTGCACCAGATCCGCGAGCGTGCCGACCGCGCGCGCCTGCGCCAGACCGGTGCCATGGGCTGCGAAGTAATCGGCGAGCTGCTTGAGCCTACCCACCACATCGGCATCGCCGACCACAAGGTTCTGGCCGAGATAGAAGGAATGGACCTGCTCGCGCACGCGCAGCCACGTTCCCATCAGCGCGATGCCGATCTCCGCACCGCCGAGCCGCATGATCTGGATGTAGGCGGCAAAAGAGGTGGCGCGGCTCGGATCGGCGTTCGACAGCAGCGTGATGATGATCGGCAGCAGGAGCAGCGACTGCCCGACCGCCTGGAGCAGCACGATGCCGGTGAAGTCCTCGCGCGCCCAGACATGGCTGAGCTGCGTGCCCCAGAGATTGGCCGCAGCAAAGCAGGCAAAGCCCAGCACTACGACGAACCGCGTATCGAAATGCCGCAGCAGCCAGATCGAGATCGGCACCAGCACGAACATCGGCAGCGCGCCATAGGTGAGCAGCAACATCCCACTCTGCTCCGGCCGGAGCAGAACGACATTGCCGAGGAAGTTCGGCACCAGCGACGAGTTCGAGAGGCTGGTCAGCGTGTAGAGCAGGATCAGGACCAGCCCCAACCCGACATTGCGCGAGAACAGCACGTTGACATGCGCCCAGGGCTGCCGCACCAGCGACTCGTTGACGAGGAAGCCTGCGAACAGCACCACACCGCTGACGAGCAGCGCCATCACCGTGCCGGAGCCGAGCCAGTCCAGGCGATTGCCCTGATCGAGGCCGGCATAGATCATCGAGACCGCGGCGCCGAGCAGCAGCATGCCGCCCCAATCGGCCTCGCGCAGCAGCGCACGGTTCACCGGCTCGCTCGGCGTGCCCAGATAAACCATCAGGCCCATCAAGGGCGCGATCACGACGCTCTGCCAGTACAGCCATTGCCAGCCGAGATGGTCGACATAGAAGCCGACCAGGGAGCTCGACGTATCCAGCGCAAAGCCGACCCTGATCGAATAGAGCGAGATCGCCGGCACCCACCATCGGATCGGCAGGTTTCGTAACACGATCATGAGCGTCGCAGGCACGAAGGTGCCGAGCAGCAGGCCATGCACGACGCTGAGCGCGAGCAGCGTCGGATAATCGTGCACGAAGGGAATGATCAGCGACACCGCGGCGTAGACGAGGCTCGGAATGCCGAGCACGCGGCGCAGGCCGAACACGGTCGCTAGCCACGCCACCGCCGGCGCAATCAGGATCTGCGAGCCGATGCCAGCGGTCGAAAGCCAGGCGCCCTCATCGAACGAGAGCGAGAACGCACCGCGCAGGTCCGGGAGGCCGACCGTGGTCAGCCGGCTGTCGAAATTGGCGAGGAACGAGCCGAGCAGCACCGCCGCCACGGCAAACAAGGGCTGCGGCGCGATGCCGCCGCGCGAGAGAGGTCCGTGGCCGGCATCGTCATTTTCCGCCATTCGCGGCCTTCGTGTCGATGCTGGTAACGACCGACATGCCCGGCACCAGCCGCGCCAGCAGCGGCTGATTGTCGTCGAACTGGATGCGCACGGGAATGCGCTGCACGACCTTGGTGAAATTGCCGGTCGCATTGTCCGGCGGCAGCAGGGCCACTTGGGCGCCGGTCGCGGGCGCTATGCGCTCGACCTTGCCGCGCAGCTTCTCGCGCGGGAAGCCATCGACGGTGATCTCGACCGGCTGTCCCGGCGCGACATGAGTGAGCTGAGTCTCCTTGTAGTTCGCGATCACATAGACCTTCGGCAGCGGCACCACGTTGATGAGGTTGGTGCCGATGTTGACGTAGTCGCCGGGCTGCACCTGGCGCTCGCCGACGACGCCGTCGAACGGCGCGGTGATCCTGGTATAGCCGAGCTTCAGCTTCGCGCTCGCCAGCGTCGCCTTGGCCGCCGCGACATCGGCGGCGCGCTGCTTCTTGGTGCCCTGCAGAACTTCGAGTTGATGCTGCTGCGCGGCGATGACGGCGCGACTGGCACGCACGTCGGCCTGCGCCTTCGCATAGCCCGCGACGGCCTGTTCCAGCCGCTGCCGCGTGCCGGCTTCCGTCTGCGTCAGCGATTTCTGGCGATCCTGCTCCTGCCGGGCCTCGACTTCCAATGCTTCCGCGGACAGCTGCGCGGCCTGCGCCTGCGCGATGGTCGCATATTGTAGCTCGATCTGGTTGCTCAGATTGTCGAGCACGGCTTGCGCGGCGGCGACAGCGGCCTCGGACTGCGCGACCTGGGCCTGGTAGTCGGCGGGATCGATCTGGATCAGGAGATCGCCGGCCTTGACGCGCTGGAAGTCGGTCACCCCGACGGTCAGCACTTCGCCGGAGACGCGGCTTGCAAGCCGCGTCAGATCGGCGCGCACATAGGCGTCGTTGGTGGTCTGGACCACGGCGTTGCCGACCCATTCGTCGAAGCGCAGCGTCGCCAGTGCGACGAAAGCGAGCGCGACGATGACGGCGAACAACGGGATCGCGAGCCGGCTCCACAACGAGCTGGCTGGCGGCTGCGTTGGCTTGGGCGGCGCGATTGGAGCGGGAGGAGCGGCAGCAGGTGGCGGTGCGATCTGTTCTTGTTGACTCACGGATGACCCCAAACCACTTGTTCAAACACGAATCTCACCATTGTCATTCCGGGATGGTCCGAAGGACCAGACCCGGAATGACGGAGGCCTCCACCTCACACCGTCTTCTCCGGCCATCGGCAGAGATCGTTGATCAGGCAAACCTCGCAGCGCGGCTTGCGCGCGAGGCAAGTATAGCGGCCGTGCAGAATCAGCCAATGATGGGCGTGCAGCATGAACTCGGCCGGGATCACCTTTTCGAGACCAAGCTCGACTTCGAGCGGCGTCTTGCCGGGAGCGAGCCCCGTGCGGTTGCCGACGCGGAACACATGCGTGTCCACCGCCATGGTGTGCTCGCCGAAGGCCATGTTGAGCACCACGTTGGCGGTCTTGCGGCCAGCACCGGGCAGCGACTCGATCTCGGCGCGCGTGCGCGGCACCTCGCCGCCGAATTCGCTGAGCACCTTTGCCGACAGCGCAATCACGTTCCTGGCCTTGGTGCGATAGAGGCCGATGGTCTTGATGTACTCGCGCAAGCGTTCCTCGCCGAGGTCGAGCATCTTCTGCGGCGTGTCGGCGATCTCGAACAATGCGCGCGTCGCCTTGTTGACCCCGGCATCGGTGGCCTGCGCCGACAGCACCACCGCGACCAGCAGCGTGAACGGATTGACGTGCTCGAGCTCGCCTTTCGGCTCCGGATTGGCCTTGCGGAAACGGCTGAAGACCTCGTGGATCTCGGCCGGCGTCCAAGGTTTGGTGGACTTGGGTCTTGTGGCCTTGAGCGATTTCCTGGCGGGAGCCTTCGGCTTCGCAACTATCGCCTTTGCCTCTTTCTTCGGCACGGACGCTTTGCGCGGCGCCGGCTTGCGGGTGATTTTCGCCATGATCGGGATATACTGAGGGACGATGAGCACAGGCAACGAAATTGAGCGCGAGAGCGAAGTGCAGATCTTCTCCGCACTGCTGACACCGCACCGCTCACTGAACCGCACCGGCTTCCTCGCCGTGATGCTGTTCCTGAGCGCGGTGAGCTTCGCCACCGGGCTCGCCTTCCTGATGAAGGGCGCCTGGCCGGTGCTCGGCTTTTTCGGCCTCGACGTGCTCGTCGTCTGGTGGGCCTTCAAGGCCAATTTCCGCACGGCGCGGGCGCGCGAGGAGATCTCGGTCACGACGTCGGAGCTGCGGGTGCGGCGCGTCAGTCATCGCGGCCAGGTCGCCGAATGGACATTCAATCCGCTCTGGGTCCGCCTCGACATGGAGGTCGACGAGGATTTTGGCATCGAGCATCTCTATCTGATCTCGCGCGGCCACCAGATCCAGATCGCCCGCTTCCTCGGTCCGGACGAAAAGGCAAGTTTTTATAAAGGCTTGGCTGAGGCTTTGAACGCCGCCAAGCGCGGCCCGACCTACAACCCGATCTCCTGAGTCCGGATCGGAAATCGGGTGGTTTCGGCCCGGCGCCACGCCTACATTTCCACGCATGATGACACTCGCCATAAATGACCAGCGCCTGGCCAAGCCGGGCTCCCAGAACGCCGCGTTGCGCGATTACGACTCCGTGCGTCGGGCGATCGCGTTCATCTCGGAGAACTGGCGCACCCAGCCGGCCATCGAAGCGATGGCGGATGCGGCGGGTGTCACGCCGGATGAGCTGCACCATCTGTTCCGTCGCTGGGCCTCGATCACGCCGAAGGCGTTCATGCAGGCGCTGACGCTCGATCACGCCAAGGCACTGTTGCGGGACTCCGCGAGCATTCTCGATGCCGCGCTCGACTCGGGTCTTTCAGGACCGGGCCGGCTGCACGATCTGTTCGTCACCCATGAAGCGATGTCGCCCGGCGAATGGAAGAACGGCGGCGCGGGTCTGACGCTGCGCTATGGCTTCCATCCCTCGCCCTTCGGCACGGCGATCGTGATCGCCACCGACCGCGGCCTGTCAGGCCTTGCGTTCGCCGATCCCGGTGAGGAGAAGGTGGCGCTCGCCGACATGACGCGGCGATGGCGCAACGCAACTTACGTCGAGGATCACGAAGGCACCGCACCGCTCGCGCAGCGCATCTTCGACACCAAGCTGTGGCGGCCGGACCAGCCGTTGCGCGTCGTCATGATCGGCACCGATTTCGAGGTGCGGGTGTGGGAGACGCTGCTGAAGATCCCGATGGGTCGCGCGGTGTCCTATTCCGACATCGCCTGCAACATCAACAGCCCGAAGGCCTCACGCGCCGTCGGCGCTGCTGTCGGCAAGAACCCGGTCTCGTTCGTCGTGCCCTGCCACCGCGCGCTCGGCAAGAGCGGCACGCTCACCGGCTATCACTGGGGCATCACCCGCAAGCAGGCGATGCTGGGCTGGGAGGCCGGGCAGCTGGGGATGCAGTGAGCGGGCTGCCGCAGGGTGGGCAAAGGCGCACTGCGCCGTGCCCACCATTCTTCCGCGATCGTCGATGCATGGTGGGCACGCTGCGCTTTGCCCACCCTCCGGCTCTGCCGTCTGCGGCGAAGACTAGCCCGCCAGATCCAGCTTCGAGGCCACCGTCGAATCCGCGTTGAGCCGGTAGATGATCGGCACACCGGTCGCGAGCTCGCGCTTCAAGATGCCTTCGGGCGAGAGCTTTTCCAGCACCATGATCAGCGCGCGCAGCGAGTTGCCGTGGGCGGCGACCAGCGTGCGCTTGCCGTTGAGCACGCCGGGCAGGATCTCCTGCACGTAATAGGGCAGCGCGCGCGCCAGCGTATCCTTCAGGCTTTCGCCGCCGGGCGGCGGCACGTCGTAGGAGCGGCGCCAGATCAGCACCTGGTCCTCGCCCCATTTCTTGCGGGCGTCGTCCTTGTTGAGGCCGGAGAGATCGCCATAGTCGCGCTCGTTCAGCGCGAGGTCCTTGGAGGTCGGCAGGCCCTTCTGGTCGAGCTCGCCGAGAATGAGATCAAGCGTGTGCTGCGCGCGCGTCAAGACCGAGGTGTAGGCCACGTCGAACACGAGGCCCTGCGCCTTCAACTTGCGGCCAGCTTCCGTGGCTTCCTTCACGCCGAGCTCGGTGAGATCAGGATCCTTCCAGCCCGTGAACAGGTTCTTCAGATTCCACTCGCTCTGACCGTGGCGCACGAGCACGAGGAGACGTTCGCTCATTGACTGCTTTCCATTCAGGTTATTGTTGAGGAATGATCTTGGCGGAAAGCCGCTTCACATCTTGCGCTGACGCGGCCCTTCGGGTCCGGCTCATGCTCCAGCTCGCTCAGATGTCCGCGAGACCGAGCACGTCGGCCATGGAGTAGTGCCCCGGCTTCTTGCCATGCGCCCATAGCGCCGCCTTGAGCGCGCCGTGTGCGAACAGCATGCGGTCTTCGGCGAGATGCGACAGCGTCAGGCGTTCGAACGGACCGAGGAAGGTCACGCTGTGCTCGCCGGCGACGGTGCCGCCGCGCAAGGAGGCAAAGCCGATGTCGCCCGGCTTGCGCGCGCCGGTGATGCCGTCGCGGCCGCGGTCCGAATGCTCATCGAGCGAGATGCCGCGGCCGGCGGCAGCGGCCTGGCCCAGCATCAGCGCAGTGCCCGAGGGCGCATCGATCTTCATGCGGTGGTGGGTTTCCACGACTTCGATGTCGAAGCTCTCGTCGAGTGCCTTGGCGACGCGCTTGACCACCGCTGCGAGCAGATTGACGCCCAGGCTCATATTGCCCGACTGCACCACGACCGCGCGGTTGGTGACGCTCTTGATCACGGCGTTGTCGGAGGCCGACAGTCCGGTGGTGCCGATGACGTGCACGATGCCGCGCTCGGCCGCGATTGCGACATTGGCGATGGTCGCGGCCGGCACGGTGAAATCCAGGATGCCGTCGGCGTCCTTCGACATCGCCCAGAGGTCGGCCGAGAGTTTGATGCCGTTGGCCGGCAGGCCCGCAAGCACGCCGGCATCCTTGCCGAGCAGCTCCGAGCCGGGCGCCTCCAGGGCTCCCGCCAGCACCGCGCCTTCGGTGTCGGCAATCGCTCGTGCCAGCGCCCGGCCCATCCGGCCGCCTGCTCCAGCAACAATCAAACGCATATCGGACATGGTTCACCCTCTCCACGCCCTATAGCGGGAGCGGGCCGTTCCGGCAACCGATCAGGCCTTCAAAAGGCCCGTGGCGCGGGTCTCCCCGAGCACAGGTGCAACGCTAGAGCATGAGCTCCAGGTCTTTCCTGAGCACGATCTGGCCATCGCGCTCGACAACATAAGTGGCCTTATAGGAGCCGCGTTCCCACCCCCCGGGAGGCCGCTTCTTCCCCGCAAAGAGCATGAATTGCGCCTTGTTGGCCTGAAGTGGTGGAGAGCGATTTTCCGCGATGATGTTCTCAAGGGGATCCTTGATGACCAGCCATTGCGCATCGCCCGCCTTCAGCCCGATAGCCCGTACGAACGCGACGATCGCCATCGAACCGGCGGACGGCTTTTGGCTCTCGGCACTGCCGTCCTCGATGAGTTCCATCGTGACCGGCCCCGTCGTAAAGCCCGCATTGAGGATGGCTCGTTCCTGGTACTCGAGTTTCGGGCGGAGGGCAGCAAGCCAGAGCGATTGACCGCCCTCGCAAGACTCGGGGCGAACGCCGTACGCAAAGGGATCGACGACCGCGCCGTTGTGCCTCACGGTGAAATGCAGATGAGGATACTCCGTGAGGCCGGAGAGACCGACACGGCCAATCGGCTGTCCGAGGTCGACCTTGTCTCCAGGCTTGACCAACACACTGCCGGCGGCGAGGTGGCAGTACTGGGTTTCCCACTGCTCCGGATGTTCGATGACGACGCCATTGCCACATTCGGCCTCGCGCACCGCTTCGCGTCCCGATTTTGTGAAAGCGCCGTCCGCAGCGTCATTGCGTGTACGAAGAATGCGGCCGCCTGCCGCCGCGCGCACGTCCACGCCGGCCTTTTGCACTGCCAGTGAGGGCAGACGAAAATCGGTGCCGTTGTGGTCGTCATAGGTCAGCGTGCCGCATTTGTAGTCTCGCGCCGACCGCGACGGATCGAGATCCGTGTAATTCTGGATGTGGCAGGTACGGCCAGGCTCGCAGGCAACCGGCAGCGCCAATTGAATGCTCTGGGCATGGGCAGGGACGCCGGCCCCGGCCAATGCCAAGGCAGCGAACGCCCGGTAGAGGAAACCTGCGCAGCCCATGCGCCTCGACATCGCGGAGAACCCCGTACTCAGTCAGGCGAATGCTTGCCGGCCGTCCGCAATCTCATCGGACCCTCTTCGTCCAATCGACCGTCGGAGGCGGGCCGGCTCACCCAGTTCTCGCGCCTGCCAGCGCCAAAAGGCGACTGGGTGAGATGATACAGGAGAAAGAATTCCGACTGCCGGTTGATCCCCAGTTTGAGCATGATCCTCTTGGTGTAGGTCCGCACCGTTGCCTCGGTCAGCCCAAGCTCGGCTCCAATATCGCGAGGGCACTGGAATTGAAGAATTCGGGCGACGATTCTTTCCTCGGCCCAGTTCAACCCGAAGGCAGATGCGATGCAGTGCGCGCCCTGCACGTCGTCGAATTGCGGCACGACGATGAGGGCCTGTCCCAGCTTGTCATGGGTTGGAACAGCGCCGATCTTGGCGAAGGCGAATTGCTGACGATCCATCGAGAGCGGTACCGTGGTGTTGAACCATCCATGTGTCCCGCTCTCGATGAGCACCTTCCCGATTGCCCCCCGCAAGCTCTCGGTCACGGAAGCGCATGAGCCGGCGAGCCTGCCTCCTTCCATCCTGAGCAGCTCGCGCTTGGCAAGCAGCACGCGTCCACCACGATTGACTGCGTAAATGTGCAGGCCCTGGTCCACGACGATGGCGGGAAAGGTCAACTCTTCGAGCCAGAGTTGCGCATCCACCTGCCCCGGCGCTTGCCGGACAAGTGAATGAGCGGCCTTCCATAACGGGCGCACGGTATGCGCCAAACCGGGAATCTCCGATGCCGCAAGCGCGGCCGGTCGCCATCCGGCCACGAATACGACCGTGGTTCGCTCGTCGGAAGCAAACCTGCCAATGACCGAATGACTCTTTACCGGGGGTTCCGCGCCGATCAACTTGCGGACGAAGGAGGTCCGGGAATTGATCGGCTCGAGCGAGGCGACGTCCTCGGCGGTGCCCTTGCGCGCAAATCGCTCAACCATCGTCGCGCATGACGGATCGGCAGGAGCGTCTCCGATTCTGGCTTCTTCCAGCCCGGAGGCGGATAGCACAGCTACGTAGCAGCTCCGGCAGCCGAGCAATTCCGCCATGGCCTTCGCGAAATATTCCATTGCGGCCTGTTGCGGGCGCGGCTCCGGACCAGACCCTGGCGGACCGCATCCGTCATTGCCTTGCTTCGAGGCGCGCTCGACGCAATCGGAACGAGAATCATCCTGTGCGGAAGGTAGTGCCTTACTGCACTCATGCACGGTCGCCTCCCTCATAGGCCGGCCCACCCCTTACCAGCGCTTAGTTCTCCCTGAACGCACGGTTGATCCGCAACGTCATCGGCTGCAAAAGATATTCCGCAAAGGTTCGTTCCCCCGTCTCGACAAATATCTCGACAGGCATTCCAGGCATCAATGTGGAGATGTAGGAGGCCGTCGGCGCGTTGGGGTCGAGTTCAACCTCGGCCAAATAGGAGCTGTCGCCGGAATGGGTGTCGGTCAGTGCGTCTGCCGCAACACCGACCACCCTTCCCTCGAGCATCGGCCGGCGGCGAATGTTCAGCGCGTGAACCCGCACACGCGCCATCTGTCCGACATAGACCTCTTCCCGATCGGCAGGCTTCAATGTCGCCTCGATGACAAGCCGATCTTGCGTCGGAACGATTTCCAAAAGGGTTTCCCGAGGTCCAAGCACAGCATTGAGGTCCCTGCTGTTGAGGCCGACGATCCTTCCACTTTCCGGGGCACGCAATTCAGACCGGACAAGCTGGGCACGCAACGCGGCAATTCGATGTCTGAGGTCGCCGATCTCTTCGCTCGTCGCATGCCGCTGTTTGGCGATATCCTGATTTTGGTTGAACCCCAGCTGCCGGCGTCTGTCCTGCAACTCCGCGATCTTGCCCTGCATCTCCGAGATTGACGCGGCATTGCGATCGACCTGTCCGGTGGCCTCGGCTTCGGCCCGTTGCAAGGCCAGCAAACGTGGTTTCCGGGCGAGGCCCTTTGCGAGGAGATAACTCGTGTCGGCGATCTCTTCCCGCAACAGCTTGAGTTGCTGTTCAAGTCCTTGGGTGTTGCTCTGCAGGCCGCGGATGGTGTCCGCGTTTTGCAGCATCTGCTGATCGATCACCTTGCGCTCGTTCTCAATCGCGGCCAGTCGTGCGGCAAATTCGGCCTCCTGGGTTTGAATGGCGATACGTGCGGAGACACGCGTCGCACTTTCCCGCAATTCGTCCGGAAACCGGATTGACTTCGCACCGTCTTGCTCCGCCGCCAGCCGGGCCTCCATCGCCAGGTCAGCAAAGAACTTCGTTTCGAGGGAACCAAGGGTCCCTTCGATCTGCGCGGTGTCGAGCCGTGCAATGAGTTGACCGGCTTCGACGTGATCGTTCTCCCGGACATAGATCGATTTGATGATTCCGCCTTCCAGATGTTGCACCGCCTTGCGCTTCGAATGGACCTTGATGAATCCTGGTGCCACGACGGCGCCGCGGAGCGGAACCGTGGTTGCCCACAAGCCGAAGCCGCAAAATTGCAGGACGAGCAGTACACACCCCCATGCGATGATCCGTCGCATGTCGGATCGCGGTTGCTCCGTCGGCAGCGTCTTCGACCGGCCGGCAACAGGCGCTGACATCGCGGAGGCATGACCGGTCTGCGTCATGGAATGACCCTCCTGCCTGGCAGCCTCTGAGGCTCGACATTGCGAGGGAGCCCTGCCGGTACCGGTGCCGGCCGCTGGGCGCGAAGAACGTCATATGGCGGTCCGAAGGCGACCTGGTTGCCGTCCCTCAACAGCAGCACGGCATCGGCGATGGTCAACAGCCGCGGCCTGTGGGTGACGATCACCGACGCTGCGCCGCGCGCTTTGGCCGATTGAATGGCGGAGCACAACGCTTCTTCACCGTCCGGGTCGAGATTGGCATTGGGCTCATCCAGCAGGATCAATTTGCGATCGCCGAAGAAGGCGCGCGCAAGACCAATGCGCTGACGCTGGCCACCGGAAAGCCTGCAGCCGTCGCGGCCGATCTCGGTCTGGTAGCCGGCCGGGAGGGACAGGATCATCTCATGCGCCTGCGCGAGCATGGCCGCGGCGACGATGGCCTCGTCCCGTGCGTATTCGTCGAACCCGGCAATGGCTTCGGCCACCGTTCCATCCAGGAGCTGCACGTCCTGGGGGAGATAGCCGACGAATTGCCCAAGCTGGTCGGGATCCCAGGTATGGAGTGCAGCGTGGTCCAACCGGATCGTTCCGCTGGTCGGCCGCTCGAGGCCTGCCATCAAGCGCAGCAATGTGGATTTTCCGGCACCGGTCGGTCCGATCACGACGACAAGCTCGGACGGCCGGCATCGAAAGGATATGCCCGCGAGAATGGGACGCTGCGTCCCGCCAATCCGGAATGTCACCCGCTCGACCTGGAGGATGCCGGATGGCGGTGGAAGCAACGTCTTCCGCGGACGCGCAAGAACCGGCATCGCGGCGTTGCAGACCTGCGTCCACGCGTCCTGCGCAGATGCCAGCGCGCGCCAGGCCGACACCAACCCCTCCATGGGCTGCAACGTGCGCGCTATCAGGATCGAGCTCGCGATCAGACTGCCGGACAGCACCTCGTTCTGGAGCACGAGCCAGGCACCGGCGCCGATCGCTGCAATCTGCAGGATGGTCCTGACCATTCGTGCGGCCGCACTAATCGTGTAGATGCGTTCGCTGGCCCGCACCACCGGAGACAGGGCTTCGTCATTGAGGCTCATGAACGCGCGGATGGCGCCCCGGGTCCAGCCCATCGCCCGCACCACGCTGGAGTGCCGGACGATTCCGTCGAGCAACGCCTGCGTCTTCAACGCGGCCTGCGAAGCCTGCGCAATTTCCCCGCGCGCGATCCAGTGGCTTGCAACACCCATCGCCAGCAGGATCCCCACCCCGATCAGGGCTATGACGCCATACCAGGGGTGTAGGAAGAACAGGATGAGGATGAACACCGGGAGGAATGGAGCATCGATCAGCGATGTGACCGTTCCGCTCGACAGGAAACTTCTCAACTCGCGAAGCTTGACCAAATCGTGCTGCCGGCCGTCGCCCGGCGCCGCGCCGGTGATGCTGCCTTCGAGGATGATCGGAGCGAGGCAGTGCTCGAACCCGACCGCGAACCGGCTCAACAGGCGGTTACGAAACGTGTCGAACGCGGCGCTGAAGGCGAGAGCACCCACGGCGATGACGGTGAGGCCGACAAGCGTCTCGACGCTTCCGCTGCTGAGCACGCGGTCGAACACCTCGATGGAATAGAAAGGTACGACCAGCAGCAGCAGGTTTACGGACACGCTAAAACAGACGATCCACACCAATGCGAATCGCCCCGGAATCAAGGCCACCAGCAATCTCTGACCAGATGCTGGGATCACACCACGGTTACGCGCATTCATAACTTGCCGGCACTATCACTGACTGAAATGAGGGCGGGGCGGCGTGACAGCCGCCCCGCCGGTACGCACTAGACAACGTCAACGGCCGTATAACCGGCGGCAGTGTTGATGTCGTCGATCGACTCGAACGGTGTCGCGCCGCCCGTGATGCCATCGAGCTGGATGGCGCCGAAGCCGAAATCCAGCACGGTGTTGGTGCCGTCGTCGTCCACTACCACTGTAGCCGGGTCAAAGCCTGGCGGAGCGTCGACAACAACGGCATCGCCATCGGCAAAGCTGAGATCGGTGACTTCATCGTTGCCGAAGTTCGTGGCCGTGTTGTCGCCGAAATTGTGCGTATCGGTGCCAGCGCCGCCCGTCAGCACATCATCGCCGAGTCCACCGTTGAGGGTGTCGGCGCCATTGCCGCCGTCCAACTCGTCATCGCCGTTACCGCCGCTCAGGGTGTCATTGCCGGCGCCGCCCGACAGGATGTCAGCCCCAGCCTCGCCGTTCAGGACATCGGTGCCGTCGCCGCCATCGAGCGTGTCATCTCCGGCGTCGCCGTCGAGCGTGTCGTTGCCGGTTCCGCCGCTCATTTCGTCATCACCGGCGCCGCCGCTCATGGCATCGTTGCCCGCGCCGCCGGCCATCTCGTCGTCTCCGGCATCGCCGAACATCGTATCGTTACCGGCGCCGCCGTCCATGATGTCGTCGCCCGCGTCGCCGTGCATGGTGTCGTTGCCATCGCCACCGTTGAGCGTATCGGCGCCCAAACCGCCGTTCAGGATGTCGTCACCGGTACCGCCGTTCAGCAGGTCATTGCCAAGTCCGCCGTTCAGCGTGTCGTTGCCGGCATCGCCATTCAGAATGTCGTCTCCGAATCCACCGTTGAGTAGGTCGTTACCGTCGCCGCCATTCAAGACGTCATCGCCGGCGTCGCCGCTCAACGTATCGTCGCCGGCGTCGCCCCACAGGGTGTCGGCACCCGCGCCGCCATGAATGTCATCATTGCCGTCGCCGCCGTGGATGCTGTCGTCGCCGGCGTCACCAAAGAGCTGATCAGCGCCGGTTCCGCCATCGATGGTGTCGTTGCCTTGGTCGCCATGGATGATGTCGGCGCCGGCATTTCCGTTCAGCGTGTCGTCGCCCGCGCCGCCGTTGATCGTGTCATCGCCATCGCCACCGGTGATCGTATCGATACCGGCATTTCCATCAAGGGTGTCGTTGCCGGCACCGCCATCGATGGAATCATTGCCCGCGCCGCCGCTTACGTCATCATTGCCGTCCAGGCCAGTAATGGTGTCGTTGCCTTGAAGGCCAAAGATCTGATCGTCTACATTCGTGCCAGGCAACACATCGTCGCCTGCTGTTCCGATGATCAGTGCCATGATCTCCGCTCCCTTTGCATGGAAATGCGCGACGCGGGTCGCATTGCGGCCCGTCAAGGACATCGCAGATTCCGGGTTTGGCTTGATGCCCATCACCGATTGATGTGGGCTCCGATCAAGCAACCTTGGATGAAAGGCGAGCGGTGCAGCAATCCCCATTTGGGGACAAAAGAATACGGCAAGCAGGTGGACCCAATGACGGCCACAGTCTTCGTCTCGGGCGCGAACGTCACTCACGCGTTCAAGCGAATGAGTCCGTCAAGCTGATGCAAGGTGATGCGGCGTGAGTGCGAGCGGAGATGTCTGCGACGCTCTCCCGATCGCGTGCGATGATCGCACGCGCGTGCTGTCCGCGAGAGCGCGATAACGCTCGCGTCAATCCAGGATCGGCTCTCGCGACAATCCGTCTTCAGGGCTGCGGGCCGTCATAGCCCTCGATGATGATGAGGTCGGCGATGGAGTGCGGCTGGCGCACCTTGATGTTGGCCTGATATTCCGGCGAGTTGTAGCAGGCGATCGCAGTCTCGTAGTCGGGAAATTCAATCACGACGTTGCGGGTGCGGCTTTGGCCTTCGACGGTGGTGAACTTGCCGGCGCGAACGACGAAGCGGCCACCCCATTTCTTGAAGATCGGACCGTTGGCGACGGCATAGGGCTTGTAGCCCTCGTCGCTGCTCACATCCACGCGCCCGATCCAGTAGCCCTTTGCCATTGTTCTTCTCCCTGTTTGCTGGTCTCTATCTAAGCATGATCCGACCGGAAAACCGCTGCGCGCTTTTTCCGAATCATGCGCCGAGCGCCTGCGCGATCTCGGCCTGGATGGCTTCCGCGAGCGCCTTGGAGTCGGCGGCTTCCACCACCGGCCGCCCGACGACGAGATAATCGGCGCCCGCGGCAATTGCGCGGCCCGGCGTCATGATGCGTTTCTGGTCGCCAGTCGCAGAACCCGCCGGCCGGATGCCGGGCGTGACGAGGCTCATCTGGTGGCCGACGATCTTGCGCAAGGCGCCGACCTCCTCTGGCGAGGACACCAGCCCGTCGACGCCGAGCACCTGTGCCTGCTGCGCGCGCGCTTCGACCAGCTCGGAGACGCTGAGCCGATAGCCGGCCGCGTGCAGGTCGTCGTCGTTGTAGGACGTCAGCACCGTGACGGCGAGAATCTTCAGGCTCGCGCTGCCGCGGCCTTCGACCGCGCCCTTCATGGTCTGCGGATAGGCGTGCACGGTGACGAAGGTTGCACCCAGCCTGGCCACGCTCTCCACACCACGCGTGACGGTGTTGCCGATGTCGTGCATCTTGAGATCGGCGAACACCTTCTTGCCCTTGTCAGCGAGCTTGCCGATCAGCGGCAGGCCGCCGGCATAAGCGAGCTGGTAGCCGATCTTGTAGAAGGTGACGCTGTCGCCGAGCCTTGCGATCATCGCCTCCGCGGCGTCAACGCTGGGCAGGTCGAGCGCTACGATCAGGCGATCCTTCGGGGCGATCTCGGCTGGCGTCATGTCACCTCACATCATGCGTTGGGAAATGTCGATCAATTGCCGCACCAGCTCCTTCAACGCGGCGATGTCGCCCTCGTTCTTCAGCCTGTCCATATCGTCATAGGCCTGGTCGGCAAAGGCGAGCGTGAGCTGGCTGGCAATCACATTGGCGTGGCAGGAGGTCAGGATCAGCCGCAGCGCCTGGAGCGCACGGGCCGCACCGAGCCGGCTCTGCGAGGCGCCGGCGAGCGCGAAGGCGCGGTTGCGAAACACGTCGCCGCGCGTCTCGTGCAGCTCATGTACGCGGCTGACCCAGTCGATCGCGTTCTTGAGCAGCGGCGGCACCGAGGCGTTGTATTCGGGCGAAACGAACAGCACGCCATGATGCGCGCCGATCATGCGCTTGAGATTGATCGCGTGCTTGGGCACGCCCGACTTGGCCTGGAGATCGCCGTCGTAGATCGGCAGCGGAAAATCGGCGAGCGAGACGCGGGTGACGTCGACGCCGGCCTGGGCGAATTCATAGGCGGCGACGGCCGCCAGCTTCGCATTGTGCGAGCCGGTGCGCAGCGAGCCGGGAATGATCAGGATTTTGGGTGCGGACATCCGCTTCCATGCGTTCGGCGAAACGAGCCCGCCGCGCAAAGGGGAATGCCGGCGGAATTAGTCCTTGCGATACACCCAGACGCGAGCCGGCGGAAGGTTCATCCAGATCCGTTCCGAGGCCTCTGTGGACACGCCGGGCAGCGATTTCGGGATCGGCGGCACCACCGCATAGGTGAACTGCACGAAGGGCGCGCCCGGGGTCAGCGCCGCGAAGGCGTCGCGGACCAGCCGGAGCCGCGTCAGCATCGGTTTTGTCACGAGCGGCAGACCGGAGACGACGGCAGAGGCCGGCGCGCTGAGCACGTTCCAGAGCGTATCGCGCAGGCGATAGGCATCGCCCTGCACCACCTTGGCTTGCGGATAGCGGTCGCGCAGCAAGGCGCAGAAGCCGGGATTGTATTCGACGAGGACGAGGCGCTTCTGGTCAACGCCGCGCTCGACCAGGGCCGAGGTGATAGCGCCGGTGCCGGGCCCGAGCTCGACCACGGGTGCGTCCGAGTTGACGTCGACGTAATGCGCCATGGTCCGGGCGAGCAGCTTGCCCGAAGGCATCACTGCACCCATGTGCAGCGGCTTTTCGATCCACGACCTGAGAAAACGCACCTCGTCATCGAGACGAGGCTTCTTCAACGCACGCGCGGACGATGGCAATGGCATGTCTGGACCGGACGGGACCGCAGGACCGCGGCGTGTCAGAAAATGGTCATAAACAGGTATAGGCCGAAGGCGGTACGGTCAAGACGAGTCAGGTCGCCCGATTGCTGAAGAGATCCTTGACCTTGGCGAAGAAGCCGACGGATTCAGGCTGGGTATTGCCGGAAGAGAGCTTCTCGAATTCCGCCAGCAATTCCTGCTGCTTCTTGGTGAGATTCTGCGGAGTCTCGACGGCGACCTGGACATACATGTCGCCCATCTGGCGCGAGCGCAGCACCGGCATGCCTTTTGATGCAATGCGGAATCGGCGGCCCGACTGGGTTCCGGCCGGCACCTTCACCTTGGTTTTGCCGCTGTCGATGGTCGGCACCTCGAATTCGCCGCCGAGGGCGGCCGTCACCATCGAGATCGGCACCCGGCAGTGCAAATCGGCGCCGTCGCGCTGGAAGAGCTGGTGCTGGGCCAGCGACAGGAAGATGTAGAGGTCGCCGGGCGGGCCGCCGCGAACCCCGGCCTCGCCCTCGCCGGCGAGCCTGATCCGGGTGCCGTCCTCGACCCCCGGGGGAATGTTGACCGACAGCGTCCGCTCGCGGGTGACCCGGCCCTGGCCGGAGCAGGACGGGCAGGCATCCTCGATCATCTGGCCGCGGCCCTGGCAGCTCGGACAGGTGCGCTCCAGCGTGAAGAAGCCCTGCGACTGCCGCACCCGGCCGGCGCCGCCGCAGCTCGAGCAGGTCTTCGGCTTGGTGCCGGCCTTGGCGCCGATGCCCGAGCAGGCCTCGCAGGTGACCGAGACCGGAATCTCGATCTGCGCGGTCTTGCCGCCAAAGGCTTCCTCGAGCGTGATTTCCATGTTGTAGCGCAGGTCGGCGCCGCGCTCGCGGCCGCCGCGACCGCGCTGCCCGGCCATGCCGAACAGGTCTTCGAAGATGTCGGAGAAGGAGGAGGCGAAGCCCGCACCGAAACCGGCGCCGCCGCCGGGGCCGCCCTGCTCGAAGGCCGCATGGCCGAAGCGGTCATAGGCCGCGCGCTTGTCCTTGTCCTTGAGGACCTCGTAGGCCTCGTTGATTTCCTTGAACTTGACTTCGCTGGTGTCGTCCCCGGGATTGCGGTCCGGATGGAATTTCATCGCAAGCTTGCGGAAGGACGATTTCAGGACGGAATCGTCGGCAGTGCGTTCGACTTCGAGCGTTTCGTAGTAGCAGCGCTTGGTGGACATGTCGGACCCGGTCTATCCAATCGCGATTCAAGTCGGAGCGAAACAACGTCGCCACGCGACGATATAGGCAGCCTTCCGATTTGCAGAAGAGGGCTGCACGGCAGAGTTGAGAATAACGGCTGGGAATTGATCGATCGTAACGGGAAGGTGCCCCGTCCGCCCCGACACGAAAGCCTCCCCCCTGAGGGGGGAGGCCGATTGTGCGTGTGGGGTCCAAGCCGTCCGCATCACACCCTCTTGGGGCTTAAGCGGACTTCTTGTTGTTCTTGTCGTCGTCGACTTCGGTGAATTCCGCGTCGACCACGTCGTCCTTGGCCGCATCCTTCTTGGCGTCGGCCTCGGCCTGCTGCTTGTACATGGCCTCGCCGAGCTTCATCGAAGCCTGGGCCAGCGTCTGGGTCTTGGCCTTGATCGCCTCGGCGTCGTCGCCCTTCAGCGCTTCCTTGAGGTCGCTGACGGCATCCTCGATGGCGCGGCGCTCGGTCTCTGCGACCTTCGAACCGTGCTCGGCCAGGGCCTTCTCGGTGGAGTGCACCAGGCCATCCGCCTCGTTCTTGGCGGTGACGGCCTCGCGGCGCTTCTTGTCCGCCTCGGCATTGGCCTCGGCGTCCTTGACCATCTTCTCGATGTCGGCTTCCGACAGGCCGCCGGAGGCCTGGATGCGGATCTGCTGCTCCTTGGCCGTGGCCTTGTCCTTGGCCGAGACGTTGACGATGCCGTTGGCGTCGATGTCGAACGTCACCTCGATCTGCGGCATGCCGCGCGGGGCCGGCGGAATGCCCATCAGGTCGAACTGGCCGAGCATCTTGTTGTCGGCGGCCATTTCACGCTCGCCCTGGAAGACGCGGATCGTGACCGCGTTCTGGTTGTCCTCGGCAGTCGAGAACACCTGGCTCTTCTTGGTCGGGATCGTGGTGTTGCGGTCGATGATGCGGGTGAATACGCCGCCCAGCGTCTCGATGCCCAGCGACAGCGGGGTCACGTCGAGCAGCAGCACGTCCTTGACGTCGCCCTGGAGCACGCCGGCCTGGATCGCGGCACCGATCGCCACGACTTCGTCCGGGTTGACGCCCTTGTGCGGCTCCTTGCCGAACAGCTGCTTCACGACTTCCTGGACCTTCGGCATGCGCGACATGCCGCCGACCAGAACGACTTCGCCGATCTCACCGGCGGTCACGCCGGCGTCCTTCAGCGCCTTGCGGCAGGGCTCGACCGTCTTCTGGACGAGGTCGTCGACCAGCGCCTCGAACTTGGCGCGGGTGAGCTTCATCGTCAGATGCTTCGGGCCGGTCTGGTCCGCGGTGATGAAGGGCAGGTTGATCTCGGTCTGCGTCGTCGACGACAGCTCGATCTTGGCCTTTTCAGCGGCTTCCTTCAGGCGCTGCAACGCGAGCTTGTCGTTGCGCAGGTTGATGCCCTGCTCCTTCTGGAACTCGTCGGCCAGATAACCCACGAGGCGCATGTCGAAGTCTTCGCCGCCGAGGAAGGTGTCGCCGTTGGTCGACTTCACCTCGAACACGCCGTCGCCGATTTCGAGAATGGAGATATCGAACGTGCCGCCGCCGAGATCGTACACGGCGATCGTGCCGGTCTTGGTCTTGTCCAGACCATAGGCGAGCGCGGCCGCGGTCGGCTCGTTGATGATGCGCAGCACTTCAAGGCCCGCGATCTTGCCGGCGTCCTTGGTCGCCTGGCGCTGGGCGTCGTTGAAGTAAGCGGGAACGGTGATGACGGCCTGGTCGACCTTCTGGCCGAGATGGGCCTCCGCGGTCTCCTTCATCTTCTGCAGGATGAACGCAGACACCTGCGAGGGCGAGTAGGTCTGGCCGTCGGCCTCGACCCAGGCGTCGCCGTTGGAAGCCTTCACGATCTTGTACGGAACGAGCTTCTTGTCCTTCTCGACCATCGGGTCGTCGTAGCGGCGGCCGATGAGGCGCTTCACTGCGAAGAACGTACGCTCGGGATTGGTAACGGCCTGGCGCTTGGCAGGCTGGCCGACGAGGCGCTCACCGTCGTCCGTCACGGCGACGATCGAAGGCGTCGTGCGCATGCCTTCGGAATTCTCGATGACTTTGGCGTTCTTGCCATCCATCACGGCGACGCACGAATTCGTGGTGCCGAGGTCGATCCCAATGACCTTTCCCATGGTCCTGATATCCTTGTTTTTGCGGCAGGTTGGCTGGGCCCAAGAGGCACCCGATCCAAACCCCCTAAGATCAAACATCCGCGATATTGCGATGGTTGACGCTCATATAGGAGGGGGGGAGGGGCCCGCAAGGACCGAACGCAAGTTTCGGCCGTGAAAACATTGGGTTTTGGAAGATCATATCCGGGCTCAACCGCCCTTGCAGGTGATGAATTATTAACAGGTTCAGGCGTCAGCCGGCCCCCCCGCCGTGATCTGCCCCGCCCTGTTACCGGCGGGCCAAACCCGTTAAAAGGCGGGCGGCCGGACCGCCGCCATCGAGGCGGCTTCGCGCGACAAAGCGGCCCAATGGCCGACCATCGAACGGCCTCAATGTGAACCAATCAGAGTGCCCATGCAGCTCATCCGCCCCCTCGCCGCGCTCGCCGTCCTCGTCGCCACAGCGCTTCCGGCCCTCGCGGCCGATGCCGTTTTCCCGCCCGGCCTGCGTCTCGGCATGGTGCCGCTGGTTGGCCTCAGCACGGCCAAGACGTTTCCGGGCTTCGAGAGCGAGGACGGCAGCGTCAAGGTGCTGATCACCGAGCTGCCGCCGGCGGCCTATGGCGAGGTCGTGAGCGCCTTCAATTCCAATCCCGGCGGCACCGCCGGCGTCAAGCAGGACAAGATCGAGACCCCCGCGGGTCTTGCCTATTTCACCACGGAAAGCGGCAAGGCCGGCGAGACGCCGGTGAAGCGCTACTCGATGATCGTGCCGGGCGCCGGCTTCTCCGGCTATGTCGCGGTGCAGATCCCGGAGAACGCGACCAAGATCTACACCGACGAAGCGGTGCGGCAGATGTTTGCGAGCGCCGTCACCCGCAAGCAGGTCTCGGCCGAAGAGCAGATCGCGCTGATGCCGTTCAAGATCACCGATCTCGCCGACTTCAAGGACATCCGCACCCTGGCGCCGGGCTCCAGCATCATCCTGGCCGACGGCAACGAGGCCACGGGCTATGAGTCGAAGCCGTTCATGATCCTCGGCCTGATCGGCGCCACCCCGCAGCAGGCCGACGACCGCGCCCGTTTCGCCCAGGAGGCGGCGCTCCAGATCCCCGGCGTGCGCGAGTCGCGCGTCACCATGTCCGAGCCGATCCGCATCAACGGCCAGCAGGGTTTCGAGACCCGGATCGATGGCGTCAGCGGCAAGGACAAGACGCCCGTGACCGTGGTGCAGTGGATCCGCTTCTCGAGCGGCGGCGCCTCGCTGCGCATCATCGCCAGCGCCCCGCGCGACCAGTGGTCGGCCGCCTTCACCCGCTTCCGCGCCGTGCGCGACGGCATCCAGCCCAAGGGTTAGCCCAAGCGCTGGACAGAACCGGCTGCATTTTCGGGCTTCTGTTCGTATACGAACGGAACTAGGCTTCGCTTCCGTTGGATCATCCCGGAGGGAGGCGAACGATGTTTGATCGACGACAAATCCTCGCGGCGCTTGGGACAAGCGCTCTCGTAGCCCTTGCTCCAACCGCGCTCCTTGCGGCCGCATCGATCAAGCCGGACGATGCCTCCGCGCTGCTCGTGATCGACGTGCAAAACTGCTTCCTGCCCGGCGGCAGCCTCGCCGTGAAGGAAGGCGAGCAGGTCGTTCCCGTCATCAACAAGATGGCGAAAGCGTTTGCGAACGTGGTGATGACCCAGGACTGGCACACACCAGGCCACATTTCGTTTGCGTCGGTGCACTCCGGCAAGAAGCCGTTCGAGACCGTCGACCTTCCCTACGGCAAGCAGGTGCTGTGGCCCGACCATTGCGTGCAGGGCACCGATGGCGCCGCGCTGTCGAAGGATCTCGCGATCCCGCATGCCGAGCTCATCATCCGCAAGGGTTTTCACAAGGACGTCGACAGCTATTCGGCCTTCCTGGAAGCCGACGGCAAGACCTCGACCGGCCTCGCCGGCTACCTGAAGGGCCGCAAGATCAAGCGCGTCTTCGTCGCCGGCCTCGCGACAGACTTCTGCGTCGCCTGGACCGCACTCGATGCGCGCAAGGCGGGCTTCGAGGTCTATGTGGTGGAGGACGCCTGCCGCGGCATCGACACGCAGGGTTCGCTGGCAAAAGCCTGGGCCGACATGGCCAAGGCCGGCGTGAAGCGGATTCAGTCCACGGATATCGCGGTGAGCGCCTGAGATAGCAATCGGTCGTTCCGGGTCGATGCAAGGCATCGACCCGGAATGACGCCAAGGCTTACGACGCCAGGGCCTGGGACGCCAGGGCTTAGTTCGCCGCTCAGTTCACTTCGTTGCTGTTGGCCGCCGGCGCAGCCTTGGTGCCGCCCTTGGCGACACCGACCAGCGCCGGGCGCAGCACGCGCTCGCCGATGGTGTAGCCGGCCTGCATGACCTGCACGACGGTGCCCGCAGGCACCGACGCATCCGGCACCTCGTACATCGCCTGCTGGAAGTTCGGGTCGAACTTCTGGCCCTGCGGGTCGAACTTCTTCACGCCGTGCTTTTCCAGCGCGTTGAGCAGCGAGCGCTCGGTAAGCTCGACGCCCTCGATCAGCGAGGTTAGGCCGGGATCGGCCGCGGCACGGGCCTCGGCCGGAACGGCATCGAGCGCACGCTGGAGATTGTCGGCGATGTCGAGCACGTCGCGGGCAAAGCCGGTGATGCCGTAGAGCCGGGCGTCGGCGACTTCCTTGGTGGTGCGCTTGCGCAGATTTTCCATCTCGGCCAGCGTCCGCAGCATGCGGTCACGCGCCTCGGCGACTTCTTTCTGCAACAGCTCGACCGAGCCGGGCTCCGGATCGTCGGGCATGATGTAGGGTTTTGACACCACGGGCTCGTCGGTCGGCGGGGTCGTGTCGTCGGGCTGCCGGTCTCGATCGGTCATCGGCTCTCTTCTCGAACTCGTCTCAAGGGATTGTTGGCCCGGATATCGTGCCTAAGCTGACGAAAATCAAGCGCCCGTGATCGGAGGAAACGCCGGTCAGCCCCCCAGGAGGCGACTGACGATGCGCGCGGCGTAGTCCACGGTCGGGATCACGCGGGCATAATTCAGCCGCGTCGGCCCGATCACACCCAAAACGCCGACGATGTGGCCGGCGGCATCCCGATAGGGCGAGATGATGGTGGAGGAGCCTGACAAGGAAAACAGTTTGTTCTCCGAGCCGATGAAGATCCGCACGCCCTCGGCGGTCTCGGCGCGCCCCAGAAGGTCGATCACGCCACGCTTGGTCTCGAGATCGTCGAACAGCAGGCGAACACGCTCCAGATCCTCCAGCGCGTGCAGATCCTCGAGCAGATTGGCGTGGCCGCGAACGATGAGCTGGCGGTCCTCGTTCTCGCCGCCGGACCAGCTCGCAATGCCGGCCGAAATCACCTTTTGCGTCAGCTGGTCGAGCTCGGCACGGGCTTCGCCGAGCGCGGTTTCGAGCTCGAGCCGCGCCTCTGCCAGCGTGCGGCCACGGATCCGCGCATTGAGGAAATTACCGGCTTCCGTGAGCGCCGAGGAGGGAACTCCCGGCGGCAGCGACAGCACGCGGTTTTCGACCTGACCGTCCTCGCCGACCAGGATCACCAGCGCCTTCTCGGGTTCCAGCCGGACGAATTCGATGTGTTTCAGCCGCGCATTGGATTTCGGGGTCAGCACGACCGCTGCGGCGCGGGTGAGACCGGACAGCCGCGTCAGCGCCTGGTCCAGCGCCGCCTCGACCGACTGCGCCTGACCAACGGAGGTGAGCTGGCTCTGGATCGACTGCCGCTCGGCGTCATTGAGGTCGCCGACCTGCATCAGGGCATCGACGAAGAAGCGCAGGCCGAGTTCCGTCGGCAAGCGGCCGGCGGAGGTGTGGGGCGCATAGATCAGGCCGAGCTGTTCCAGGTCGGCCATGACATTTCGAACCGAGGCCGGCGACAGCGGCATCGCGATCAGCCGCGAAATATTGCGCGAGCCGACCGGCTCGCCGGTCGCGAGATAGCTTTCGACAATTTGACGAAAGATGTCGCGGGAACGCTCGTTGAGCTGGGCGAGGCCTGCGCGCGGCGCGATCAGATGGATCGGATCGTGATGGGCCACGGACGGTAACTCCTCTCAGACGCTTATAATTTGTCCATCCCGGAGGGTTCTGACAAGCGTGGCCTTTGCGGGGTGGAAAACCCGGGGTGAAAAAGCCTTGCCGCCCACCCTCACCCCACCTACAAGCACCGCGAATAGCCCTTTTCCGAGAGTTTTGGAGGATTTCCCATGCGGCCAAGCCGCCGTGCGCCCGACGAATTGCGCCCCGTGACGCTGGAGCGCGGCGTGGTCAAATATGCGGAAGGCTCCTGCCTGGTGAAATTCGGCGACACCCATGTGCTGGTCACCGCCACGCTGGAAGACCGCCTGCCGCCGTGGCTGAAGGGCCAGGGCCGCGGCTGGGTCACCGCCGAGTACGGCATGCTGCCGCGCGCGACCTCCGAACGCACCCGCCGCGAGGCCTCCGCCGGCAAGCAAAGCGGCCGCACCGTCGAGATTCAGCGCCTGATCGGCCGCTCGCTTCGCACCATCGTCGATCTCGAAGCGCTCGGTGAGCGCCAGATCACGGTCGATTGCGACGTGCTCCAGGCCGACGGCGGCACGCGCACGGCCTCGATCACCGGTGCCTGGGTCGCGCTCGCCGATTGCATCAACTGGATGAAGGCGCGCAACATGATCAAGGCCAAGGTGCTGCGCGACAACGTCGCCGCGATCTCCTGCGGCATCTACAACGGCACGCCCGTGCTCGACCTCGACTATGCCGAGGATTCGGAAGCCCAGACCGACGCCAATTTCGTCCTGACCGGCGACGGCCGCATCATCGAGGTGCAGGGCACCGCGGAACGTGAACCGTTCACACAGGACGAGTTCCTCGCGCTGATGGCGCTGGCCCAGAAGGGCATCGCGCGGCTCGTGGACTTGCAGAAACTGGCCGTGGCGTAGTCAATAGGCCCATGCACCGCCGAATCACCGGAAAGCTCGTCATCGCGACCCACAATCCCGGCAAGCTCGCCGAGATGAAGGAGCTGCTCGCGCCTCAGGGCATCGAGGCGGTGTCGGCCGGTGAGCTCGGCCTGCCCGAGCCCGACGAAACCGGCAACGATTTCCGCAGCAATGCCGCGATCAAGGCGATCGCGGCGGCGCAGGCGACCAAGCTTCCCTCCTTCGCCGACGATTCCGGCATCGTGGTCGACGCACTCGACGGCGCGCCCGGCATCTACAGCGCGCGCTGGGCCGGACCGTCAAAAGATTTCGCTGCCGCGATGGCGCAGATCGAGCGCCTGTTGCAGGAGCGCGGCGCCACCACGCCCGACAAGCGCGCCGCGCATTTCGTCTCCGCGCTCTGCGTCGCCTGGCCCGACGATCATCTCGAAGAGGTCGAGGCGCGCGTCGACGGCACCCTGGTCTGGCCGCCGCGCGGGACCGCCGGCTTCGGTTATGATCCGATGTTCCTGCCCAACGGCCACGATCGCACGTTCGGCGAGATGACCAGCATCGAGAAGCACGGCCTGCCGCCGCTCGGCCTCGGCCTGTCGCATCGCGCCCGCGCCTTCGTGAAACTGGCGGAGATCTGCCTTGAGCCGCGCTAAGCAAGCTTTCGGCGTCTATGTGCACTGGCCGTTCTGCCTGTCGAAGTGCCCCTATTGCGACTTCAACAGCCACGTCCGCCATGCCGCGATCGACGAGACGCGCTTCGCTTCAGCTTTCGCGCGTGAAATCGAAACGACTGCACAGCGTGCGCCCGGGCGTGAAGTCACCTCGATCTTCCTCGGCGGCGGCACGCCGTCGTTGATGCAGCCCGCAACCGTCGGCGCGGTGCTCGATGCGATCGGCAAGCACTGGCATGTCGCAAGCGATGTCGAGGTCACGCTCGAAGCAAACCCGACTAGCGTCGAAGCCACGCGCTTTGCCGGTTATCGCGCCGCCGGCGTCAACCGCGTCTCGCTCGGCGTCCAGGCACTCGACGATGCCTCGCTGAAAGCGCTGGGCCGGATGCACAGCGCCCGCGAAGCGCTCGACGCCGTCGCCATCGCGCGCCGTTCGTTCGACCGTTATTCGTTCGACCTGATCTACGCCCGCCCCGACCAGACACCGGCGATGTGGGCCGACGAGCTGCGCCTCGCGATCGATGAAGCCGCCGAGCATCTGTCGCTCTATCAATTGACGATCGAGGAAGGCACGCCGTTCTTCGGCCTGCACCAGGCCGGCAAGCTGAAGACGCCGGACGAAGCCGTCGCGCGCGCGCTCTACGACGTCACGCAGGAGACCTGCGACAAGCTCGGCCTGCCCGCTTACGAGATTTCAAATCACGCGCGGCGGGGCGCCGAGTGCCGGCACAATCTGGTGTACTGGCGCGGCGAGGAATATGCCGGCATCGGCCCCGGTGCCCATGGCCGCCTCGACATCGACGGGATCAGGCACGCCACCGCCACCGAGAAGCGCCCCGAAGCCTGGCTGATGCGCGTCGAGACCAACGGCCACGGCAACGTCACCGACGATCTCCTCAACAGCGAGGAGCGCGCCGACGAATTCCTGCTGATGGGGCTCCGCCTCGCCGAGGGCATCGACCCCGAGCGCTACAGCAAGCTGTCGGGCCGCCCGCTCGACCCCAAGCGCATCGCGTTGCTGCGCGAGGAAGGCGCGATCATCGTCGATGCGACGGGGCGCCTGCGCGTGACCAGCAGCGGATTCCCGGTGCTGGATGCGGTGGTCGCGGATCTCGCCGCGTAGCGAGCTGCTGTAGGGTGGGCAAAGCGGAAGCGTGCCCACCATTTCCATACGATGCATGGAGAGATGGTGGGCACGGCGCGAAGCGCGCCTTTGCCCACCCTACGATGATCTTGTAGCCCGGATGGAGCGAAGCGTAATCCGGGACGGTCTCGCCGCTCGGACAGAACCCGGATTTCGCTGCGCTCCATCCGGGCTACGAAACCACTACGCCCCAAAACTCTTCGGCGAGCCCGCGACCGCCACGCCACCGCCCGTCGTCACCTTCATCACGGCGAGCCCGCGCTCGTTGGTGCCATCGGCGCGGAAGCGGAACAGGCCGTCGATGCCGGCGAAGCCGGAAGGGTTGGTGAGCACGTCCGGCGAGAAGCGCGTCGGGCCCTGCGTGCGCGCGAGCGCGGCGACGAGGGCGACCGCGTCATAGGCGAGCGTCGCGGTGCGGATCGGCTCGGCGCCGTATTTGGTGCGGTAGCGGCCGGAGAAGGCGCGGAAGCCAGCCGGGTCCGGCGCGGCGTAGAGACCGCCTTGCAAGTTCGCATTGGCATAGACGCGCGGATTGTCCCACAAGCCGGTGCCGAGCAGCTGGATGTTGCGCAAATTCGCGCCCGCGGCCGTCATCGCATCGGCCACCGCGACGACGGCATCGCCGTCATCGGCGATGAACAGCGCATCCGCGCTGCCGAGCTGCTGCGCCACGGTGCGTGCCGGCGTCGCACGATCGGCGCCGTATTTCTCGAAGGCGACGATGCGGCCGCCGCGTCGCGGCACCGCCGCCTTCACCGCGGCCTCGACGACATTGCCATAGGCATTGTCGGGCACCAGCACGGCGACGGAGCGTTTTCCGATGCCGGCGGAATATTCGACGATGCGATTGACGTCGGACTCCGGCAGGAAGCTCAGCAGAAAGACGCCGCGGCCGGCGATGCTGGAATCGGTCGAGAACGCGATCACCGAGATGCCGCGCGCACGCGCGACCTGCGCCACCGCCGGCACCGATTGCGCGAACAGCGGGCCCAAAATGATCTCGGCGCCTTCGTCGACTGCCTGCTGCGCACCCGCCTGCGCGCCTTGCGGGCTGCCATTGTCGTCCTTGATGAGGAGCTGGATGTTGGGATTCTGGAACTCGGCCAGCGCCATCTCGGCGGCGTTGCGCATCGATTGCGCGGCAAGGCCGGCATTGCCGGCGGCCGAGAGCGGCAGGATCACGCCAACCTTCACCCCGCCGCTGCCGGCGGTGGTGGCCTGTTGCGGCGGTCCGGCCGGCTGCGCCGGGGCCGGGGAGGAACTGCTGAACGGGTTGGAGAACTGGCTGAGACTCTGCTGCACGCCGGCGCAGGCCGACAGCAAGGGGGCGCCGAGCAACAGGCCGAGTGCGCTCCGCCGGGTCGCCCCCGATAGTCGGGAGCCCTGAACGGAAGATTTCGGATCGCGCGGGCCCAGCATCACAACTTCTCTTCTGACCGGCCGTCGGCCGGCCGGTCACAACATTCTTCCCACGACACAAGCCGCGGATTCAGGCATATTGTCGGCAAATAGTTAACTAAAACAAAAGGATAATGACCACTTAACGCGGCCGCACCTCGAGCCCTGGCTAGCTGTCCACCATCCGTCACCCGCATCAAGGCGGCGTTTCCGCCGCGAATATGGCGCTGACGCATCATTCCCTCTGGAATGTGATGCCGGATGGATCACATTCCAGTCCCTCCTCACCCCTGACCTGGCGCGATCTTTTTCCGAGGACCGGTTCCCAGCCCCCGGGATCATGCCTAAGTTCGATTCATTATGCGCGCAAAGCCGAGCCCGATAAATACACCTGAGACGACGGATCCCGCCTCGCGCGGTTTCTCCATCGACGCCCATCGGCTGACGGCGCCGAAGGCGGCGCCGGGCCTCCATCTGGTCGCGACCCCCATCGGCAATCTCGGCGACATCACGCTGCGCGCGCTTCAGACGCTGGCCGGCGTCGACGTCATTGCCTGCGAGGACACCCGCATCACGCGGCGCCTGACCGAGCGCTACGCCATCACGGCGCAGCTCAAGCAATATCACGAGCACAACGCGGAAGCGGCGCGTCCGAGGATCCTGGAGGCGCTGGGGCAGGGCGGCTCGGTCGCGCTGGTGTCGGATGCCGGCACGCCGCTGATCTCCGACCCCGGTTTCAAGCTGGTACGCGAGGTCTGCGCAGCCGGTCATGCGGTCTACGCGCTGCCCGGACCGTCCTCGGTGCTGGCCGCGCTGTCGGTCGCCGCATTGCCGACCGACCGCTTCTTCTTCGAGGGCTTTCTGCCGGCGAAATCCGCCGCGCGAAAGTCGCGCCTGGCGGAGCTCGCCCGCATCGATGCGACGCTGGTGATGTTCGATTCCGGCAACCGCGTCCAGGACACGCTCGCCGAGCTTGCCGAGATCATGGGGACGCGTGAAGCCGCGATCTGCCGCGAATTGACGAAACTGCACGAGGAGATTTCGCGCGCGCCGCTGCAGGAGCTGGCACGCGGGGCGGACACGCTGGAGACGCGCGGCGAATTCGTGCTGGTGATCGCGCCGCCTGCGGCGGACGCGGAGCTGCTGACGCCGGATGCGCTCGACGGTCTCCTGCGCGAGCAGCTCGCCGCGCACAGCGTCAAGGATGCCGTCGCGCATGCTGTCGCGCTCTCGGGCCGGCCGCGCCGCGAGGTCTATGCCCGCGCGCTCGAGCTCGCGAGGGACCTGAGGGACGGCGATGGCGAAGACTGAGGGCGCGGAACCGAAAGTCGCCTCGCCCGAGCGGGTCGCCGCGTTCCGCACCGGCATCTCCGCGGAGAGCCGCGCCGCCGCCTATCTCATGGCCAAGGGCTACCGCATCCTCGCCAGGCGCTACCGCACCCCCCATGGCGAGATCGACATCGTGGCGCGCCGCCGCAACCTGATCGCCTTCGTCGAGGTCAAGGCCCGCGCGACGCTGGATGACGCCGCCTTCGCCGTGACGGCGCGCCAGCAGCAGCGCATCATCGACGCCGCGCAAGGCTGGCTCGTGGCGCATCCCGAGCATGCCGAATTCGAGCTGCGATTCGACGCCATGCTGATTGCGCCGCGCTCACTTCCGCGCCATGTGTTGGCGGCATTCGACGCCTCGACCTGAAAGGCAGACCATGAAACTGAACGTCGCCGTCCAGATGGACCCCATCGCCCGTATCAACATCAAGGGCGATTCCACCTTTGCACTGCTCCTGGAGGCGCAGAAGCGCGGCCACGGCCTGTCCTATTACACGCCCGACAAGCTCTCGATGGTCGGCGAGGAACTGGTCGCGCCGGTGCAGCTCCTGACCGTGCGCGACGAGCCCGGCGATCATTTCACCCTCGGCGAGCCCAGGCGCGAGGCGCTCAACGGCTTCGATGTCGTGCTGCTGCGCCAGGATCCGCCGTTCGACCTCGCCTACATCACCTCGACGCATTTCCTGGAGCGCATCCATCCGAAGACGCTGGTCGTCAACGACCCCGCCTCGGTGCGCAATGCGCCGGAAAAACTGTTCGTGATGAACTTCCCGCAGCTGATGCCGCCGACGCTGATCTCGCGCGACCTCGACGAGATCAACGCGTTCCGCGACAAGCACGGCGCCGTCGTGATGAAGCCGCTGCACGGCCATGGCGGCGCGGCGGTGTTCCGCGTGATGCCGCAGGACATGAATTTCGGCTCGCTGTTCGACATGTTCTCGGTGACGTTCAAGGAGCCCTGGGTGATCCAGCAGTTCATCCCCGAGGTGAAGCACGGCGACAAGCGCATCATCCTCGTCAACGGCGAATTCGCCGGCGCGGTGAACCGCGTGCCGGCAGCCGACGACCTCCGCTCCAACATGGTGCGTGGCGGCGCCGCGCAGGAGACCGAGCTCACGCCACGCGAGCGCGAGATCTGCGCCACCGTCGGCCCGGCGCTGCGCGAACGCGGCCTGCTGTTCGTCGGCATTGACGTCATCAACGGCAACCTCACCGAGATCAACGTGACATCGCCGACGGGCATCCGCGCCATCGCGCGGCTCGGCGGCCCTGATGTCGCGGCGAAGGTCTGGGACACGATCGAGCAGAAGCGGGCGAAGTAGCGCCGGCCTGTAGCCCGGATGAAGCGCAACGAAATCCGGGATCACACGCGCGCTGCACGACCTCGGATTGCGCTTCGCTCCATCCGGGCTACGCAATTCATCACCGTCACCCCCGCGCAATGGCGAAGCCATTGTCGCCTGAGGTGGCCGCTTCTTCAGCGGCCCTCGAAGGGCGACGGCCCGGCTGCATCGCGGCCGCACATCCTTCGAGGCTCACCTTGCGATGCGCTGCATCGCAAGCCTCGCACCTCAGGATGACGGATCATTGGTATCAGCGCAGTGTGCTGCGGTATCGCCGTGACTGCGAACGCGCACCACTAACCACCCATTCACCATGACACCGCGCGCATCGTTCGAACGAACGTCCCGCCCTGCGTGAATCTACGGGGCCATTGGCCGAGCGGATAACGCGACGTTCACCATCTGCCCAGAACGCGCATCGTCACGGGCCATCACACTCGGCCTCGCAACACCCCTTATACTTTTACTCCCTACTCATCGACGCAGGGGAACCCGCCACGTGCGGTTCGAGTGCCCCGCGTAAGAGTAGAAGCGTATGAACACCGCACGCATTGTCGTTCTCGTCATCGCGCTGGGCGCCGGCGGCGTCGCTGCGTATCTGGCGAGCGGCTTTGACAACAAGCCCGCGCCCGCCCTTCCCGTCGCCGAGAAGCTGCCGACGGTCGAGGTGCTGATCGCGAAGAACGACATCCAGCTCGGCCAGGCCGTCAAGCCCGAGGATCTGCAATGGCAGTCCTGGCCGGCGGCTACCGCGAGCAGCGCCTTCATCCGCCGCGACAGCAGGCCCGACGCCCAGACCCAGATCGCAGGCTCGATCGCGCGCGTGCCGTTGATGCAGGGCGAGCCGATCCGCGAGCAGAAGCTGGTGAGGGCCGAGGGCTCGGGCTTCATGGCCGCGATCCTGCCCTCCGGCATGCGGGCCGTCTCCACCGAGATTTCAGCCGAGACCGGCGCCGGCGGCTTCATCCTGCCGAACGACCGCGTCGACATCGTCCTGACGCGGCGCCTGAAGAACCCCGATGGCGCCAACGGCGCGACCGGCGGCAACGACCTGATCCTGTCGGAGGTCATCCTGAGCAACATCCGTGTGCTCGCGATCGACCAGGCTCCGAAAGAAAAAGACGGCCAGAACGCCGTGCTCGGCAAGACCGTCACGCTCGAGCTCAAGCCGGACCAGGTCGCGACGCTGTCGGCCTCGCGCCAGGGCGGCACGCTGACGCTCGCGTTGCGAAGCATCGCCGATGCCAACGCGTCGGAGATTTCGATCGAAGACCTGGCGGCCAAGCGGCCCGGCGGCGTGAACGTGATCCGCTACGGGGTGCAGGCACGGCAACTGACGTCACAGAAGTGATGATGGGGACACCATGAACTACGGGGATGATCGGACGGGCCTGCGCCTTCGGGGGAAGCGCGCGCGCTCGTTCTGGACGGGGGCGGTGCTGATGCTGGGGCTGATCGCAGCCCCCGACTTCGTCAGCGCGGCGGATGCGCCGGTCGGCGACCAGGCACCGATGCAGGCGCCGGATCTCGGCGTGTCGCCGGTTTCGACCATCGCGCCTGCGCGCACGCGCTCGCTGTCGCTCGGCGTCGGCAAGTCCGTCGTCATCGACCTGCCGCGCGAGGTCAAGGATGTGCTGGTGGCCGATCCCAAGATCGCCAATGCAGTGATCCGCTCGTCCCAGCGCGCCTATATCATCGGCGGCCAGGTCGGCCAGACCAACGTCGTGTTCTTCACCGCCGACGGCCAGCAGGTTGCCTCCTACGACATCGCGGTGAAGCGCGACCTCAACGGCATGCGCACGGCGCTGCGCCAGTCGCTGCCGGGCGTGCAGATCGAAGGCGTCGGCGACAGCGTGATGCTGACCGGCTCGGTGTCGAGCCCGATCGAGGCCCAGCAGGCCGGCGACGTCGCCGCAAAACTCGTTGGCGGCGCGGACAAGGTCGTCAACAACATCGTCGTGCGCGGCCGCGACCAGGTGATGCTCAAGGTCGTGGTCGGCGAAGTCCGCCGCGACATCGTCAAGCAGCTCGGCGTCGACCTCAGCGCCAGCCTGAATGCCGGCACTGCGGTCGTGAACTTCAACAATTCCAACCCGTTCTCGGTCAGCGGCGGACCGATCGTCGGCAGCAACGGGCTCGGCGTGGCCGGCCTCGCCAAGGGTGTCGCCACCGTCAGCGCCACGATGCGCGCGATGGAAAGCGCCGGCGTCATGCGCACGCTGGCCGAACCGAGCCTGACCGCGATCTCGGGCGAATCCGCCACCTTCATCGCCGGCGGCGAATTCCCGATCCCCGCAGGCTATTCCTGCGATCCGGTCACCCACGTCTGTACCACCCAGGTCACCTACAAGAAGTTCGGCATCTCGCTGAATTTCACCCCGCTCGTGCTCAGCGAAGGCCGCATCAGCCTGCGCGTGATGACCGAGGTCTCGGAGCTGTCGAACACGAACGCGATCACGCTGACGCAGGCGGTGTCCTCGATCTCGAACAACTCGATCACCATCCCCTCGGTCCAGACCCGCCGCGCCGAGACCACGCTGGAAATTCCCTCCGGGGGCTCGATGGCGATGGCCGGCCTGATCCAGCAGAAGACCAAGCAGGCCATCAACGGCCTGCCCGGCGTCGACCAGGTGCCGATCATCGGCGCGCTGTTCCGCAGCCAGGACTTCGTCAACAACGAGACCGAGCTGATGGTGATCGTGACGCCCTATGTGGTGCGCGCGGTCGCCCAGAAGGAATTGTCGCGGCCCGACGACGGCTTTGCGCCGGCCTCGGACGCGCAGACGGCGCTGCTCGGCCGCATGAACCGCCTCTATGGCATCGCGCGCAGCGTCGATCCGATCGAAGGCAGCCGCGGCGATTTCGGCTTCATCATCGACTGAGGCGGACGGTTTGGGGACCGGGACAAGAAACGGGGCAAGAGGGGACAAAGCGATGACGAAGACGATTGCCGATCGACGTCGCAACCTGCGGATCGCGCTCGCGCTGACGGGGCTTTCCGTCATGCTCGGCGCCTGCAACACCACCGGGGATATCGTCACCCAGACGGTGCCGACCGACTATCGCCAGCGCCACCCGATCGCGGTGCAGGAAGCCAAGAAGTCGATCGTGATCTTCGTCGGCAAGGCGCGCGGCGGCCTCTCCGCCGCGCAGCACGCGGACGTCGCGGGCATTGCCAGGGACTGGGTGCGCGAAGGCACCGGTTCCGTCGTCGTCGACGTGCCGAGCGACGCTGCGAATTCGCGCGCCGCGGCGGCGACCTATCACGAAATCCGGTCGGTGCTCGCATCCGGCGGCGTGCCGTCGCGCGCCATCGTCCAGCACCCCTATCGCCCCGAGGATCCCGGCCTGCTGCCGACCATCCGCCTGAGCTATTCGAAGATCGCCGCGGTCGCCGGCCCCTGCGGGCTGTGGCCGGAAGACGTCGGTCCGAACATCCTCGACCCCGGCTACAACGAGAACCGGCCGTACTTCAATCTGGGCTGCGCCAGCCAGCGCAATCTCGCGGCCATGATCGACAACCCCGCCGACCTCGAGCAGCCGCGGGCGGAGACGCCCGCCTACACCGCACGGCGCGAGATCGCCTTCGAGCGCTACCGCAAGGGCACGCCGACCACGACCATGTATCCCGAGGCCGAAAAGGCCAAACTCAGCGACACCGGCAAATGACAAGTCTTCACGACGACGAAGAAGCGGACGACCCGCGGCACCCCGAGGACCACATTGCGCCGGTTCCTCGCATCTCGGTGCAGGCCTTTTGCGAGACCGAGCAGACGCTCGCCGCGATCACCGCGGCCGGGCAGGATCGCCGTCTCGCCAAAGCGCATCTCACCGCCAAGGGCGGCGGCCTTGCCGCAGCCATCGAAGTCTATGACACGATGCCGACACCGAACGTCATCGTGATCGAATCCGACGGCACACGCGATATCCTCGAGGGCCTCGACGATCTCGCCGGCGTCTGCGATCCCGGCACCCGCGTGGTCGTGATCGGCAACCCCAACGACACCGCACCCTATCGCGAGCTGGTCCGCCGCGGCGTCAACGACTACGTGGTGGGACCGGTCGAAACCCTCGACGTCGTCCGCTCGATCTGCAGCCTGTTCTCGGCGTCGGAAGCCATCATCACCGGCCGCGTCATCGCGGTGGTCGGCGCCAAGGGCGGCGTCGGTGCGTCCACGGTCGCGCACAACGTGGCCTGGACCATCGCGCGCGACCTCGCGCTCGATTCCGTCGTGATCGATCTCGACCTCGCCTTCGGCACCGCCGGCCTCGACTACAACCAGGACCCGGTACAGGGCATCGCCAACGCGGTGCTCTCGCAGGACCGGCCCGACACGGCGCTGATGGAGCGTCTGCTCGCCAAATGCACCGAGCGCCTCAGTCTCCTCGCGGCGCCCGCGACGCTCGACCGCGTTTACGATTTCGGCGCCGAAGCTTTTGATGCGATCTTCGATACGCTGCGCATGACCACGCCCTGCATCGTGCTCGACGTTCCCCACCAATGGTCGGGCTGGACGCGCCGCGCGCTCGTCAATGCCGACGACATCGTGATCGTGGCCGAGCCCGATCTGGCCAATCTGCGCAACACCAGGAACATGCTGAGCGTGCTCAAGGCGGCACGGCCGAACGACCGGCCGCCGCTGTACTGCATCAACCAGGTCGGCATGCACAAGCGCGCGGAGATCGACGTCAAGGCCTTCGCCAAGACCATGGAGAGCCAGCCGATCGCGGCGATCCCGTTCGACTCGAAACTGTTCTCGACCGCGGCCAATAACGGCCAGATGATCGCGGAGGTCTCCAAGAACCACCGCACCACCATTCTGTTCCAGAACATGGCGAACCGCCTCGCCGGGCGTGGCGAGGTGAAGAAGCCGAAGCGCTCGCTGCTCGGACCGCTCCTGAAAAGGCTCAAGGGCAGGGCGGGTCGCGGGTCAGCCCCGCATCGCAAGGTGTCGTAAGGGCGAGATCGTTTTCGAACGAAGTGGATACCGGTTCGCGCCAGGAAAACGCGTAAGAAAACGAATCCAGACGAGGGCGGGGCTATTTCTCCGCCCGCTGCTGCTTCTTCGCCAGCAACTGCCGCAGCGCCGTGACCTTTGCCGCGGCCTGATCCGGCGGCAGGTCGGCCTTCACGATGGTCTCGGCCTCGGCCTGCTTTCCCTGCAGTCCCACGACGAGCGCCAGATTGGCGCGCACGCGGGAATCGGCGCGATTGCGCTCATAGGCGCGGCGCAGCGTTTCCTCGGCCCGCGGCAGATTGTTCTGCAGCATGTAGGACAGGCCGAGATTGGACAGAACCTGCGGCTCCTCAGGCACGATCTTCAGCGCCGCCGCATAATATTGCTGCGCCTCTTCGTTGCGGCCGAGCTGATCGAGCGCCGCGCCTTGCGCCGAGAGGATGCGCCAGTCCGGATCCTCGGGCGTATGTGCGCGGCTGAGCACATCGAACGCCTGCTGGAAATTGCCGCTGTCGGCGAGCGCGCGGCCGTAGCCGGCGAGCAGCGCCTTGTTGCTGGGATGGGCGAGCACGGCCTGCTCCATCACCGCAACGGCCTGGGCGCGCTGGCCGGTCTCGCGCAGCGCCGTGCCATAGTCGAGCGCGACGTTGGGATCGGAAGGCTTGGCGCGATAACGCTCGCGAAGCGCGTCCATGTCCGGCTTCGGATCGGCCCTGCCAGCGGTTTCCGACTTGCCACCGAGCGCGCCGGTGATGTCCTCCAGACTCGTGGTCTGGCAGCCGCCGAGGGCAAGCATCACGAGCGCGGAAAGCAGGAATCTGGCCGGCGAAGAGGCAGGGGACGAACGCTTGGGCATACTCTGATCACTCGGCGACTGATCAGCGATGCTTACCGATTAACGCTAAAGTCGAGTTAAGGAACCCGGCCCGTCCGGCTCAATCGGTGAACTCGGCGCCGAATTCGCAGCCGATGCGCCAGCGCAGGCGGCATTGGCGGGAATAATCGGGCGCAAAGATGATGGTGAATTGCGGCGGCACTTCCAGAAACTCCGCCACCACTTTCACCCCGCCATCCGAGATATCCGTGATGGTGCAGTCTCGCGGCAGCGATCCCGCGCCAAAGTGAATCTTGGCAAGCCGTGTGCACACCCGGCGTTCGCTTCTCCGGCGATTTGCAAGCATTTGAACTGTTCACCCGTTAGACCACGGCCCATCCCGCAGCTCTAGGAGTAGCGAACATTCGTTGGGATGTGCTGATGAGAGCCGCTCGCATTCGAGGCTTAGTGTCTGCGTGATGTTCACGACCGGTTAGGGTTTTCCGGGCCCTCAGGAATGTTCTTGTATTGTTCTTGCAAGAAAGATCCGGCTCTGCTACCCCTAATTGTGCGAGAGGGCAGGCTGGTTCGGGCATGGTTCAGCGGGTTTCTACCGTCGCCTTTGAGGGGATCGAGGCCCGCGCGGTCGACGTGCAGGTCCAGGTCGCGCCCGGCCTGCCGGCCTTTGCCATCGTCGGCCTGCCGGACAAGGCGGTGTCGGAGGCACGGGAGCGCGTCCGCTCTGCGCTGATCGCCTCGGGCCTGGCGCTGCCGGCGCGGCGGATCATCGTCAATCTGGCGCCCGCCGACCTGCCCAAGGAGGGCAGCCATTACGACCTGCCGATCGCGCTCGGGCTGATGGCCGCAATCGGCGCGATCCCGCCGGATGCGCTGACCGGTTTTACCGTTCTCGGCGAGCTCGGCCTCGACGGCTCGATCGCGCCGGTGGCCGGCGTGCTTCCCGCCGCGATCGGCGCCAATGTGCGCGAGGAAGGCTTGATCTGTCCGGCGGCCTGCGGCTCGGAAGCGGCGTGGGCGAGCCCGGACATCCAGATCATCGCGGCACAATCGCTGATTCAGATCGCCAATCATTTCAAGGGCACGCAGGTGCTGTCGCGGCCCACACCGCGCGTGCACGAGGTCGCCGCCTCCCCGCTCGACCTGCGCGACATCAAGGGCCAGGAGAGCGCCAAGCGCGCGCTGGAGATCGCGGCCGCCGGCGGACATCATCTGCTCATGATCGGCGCGCCCGGTGCCGGCAAGTCGATGCTGGCGGCACGCCTGCCCTCGATCCTGCCGCCGCTGTCGCCGGGCGAATTGCTCGAAGTCTCCATGATCGCCTCCGTCGCCGGCGAGATCGAGGGCGGCGCGTTGACCGCGCGGCGGCCGTTCCGTTCGCCGCATCACTCCGCCAGCATGGCCGCGCTCACCGGCGGCGGCATGCGCGCAAAACCCGGCGAGATCTCGCTTGCGCATCAGGGCGTGCTGTTCCTCGACGAGCTGCCCGAATTCGATCCGCGCGTGCTGATTCGCTGCGCCAGCCGCTGGAGAACGGCGAGGTCTCCGTCTCCCGCGCCAATCATCGCGTGACCTATCCTGCGCGTTTCATGCTGATCGCGGCGATGAATCCGTGCCGCTGCGGCAATGCGTTCGAGCCCGGCTATGCCTGCAAGCGCGGCCGCGTCGACCGCTGCACCGGCGACTACCAGGCGCGCATCTCCGGTCCGCTGATGGACCGCATCGATTTGCGCATCGAGGTTCCCGCGGTGACCGCAGCCGATCTGATCCTGCCGCCGCCGACGGAAGGCTCGGCGGAAGTCGCCGCGCGCGTGGCCGCCGCGCGCGACATCCAGCTCGCGCGTTACGCGGATGCAGGCCTGCCGCGTGTTCGCACCAATGCCGAGGCACCGGCCTCGGTGTTGGAAGACATCGCCAAGCCGGATGCGCAAGGCGCCAAATTGCTGCGCGACGCCGCCGAGACCATGCGGCTCTCGGCGCGCGGCTATCACCGCGTGCTGCGGGTGGCGCGCACGCTCGCCGATCTCGATGGCGCGGAGAAAATCGGCCGGCTGCATCTCGCCGAGGCGCTGTCCTACCGCGCACTCGCGGAGGATGTGCGGCAGATGGCCTGATCATTCCGCGCATCAACCCGGCGGTAACGAGTTTCCTTTACGCTCTGCAAACCATAAGGCCCAAGCGTTCCCAGTACGAGTCCACACAGGGCCGGGCGAGTAGAGTGTCATGTTGCGTTTCAAGATCCTGGCCTCGGTTGTTCCCCTGCTGGCGGCCGCGGTGTTCGCCCGCGGCGAGATCGGATCGGTCTCGCATCCCTGCATCGCGCTGGGCGAGACTTCAGTCGAGCTGACATCCCTGTTCTGGACGGCCGGCGTCCATGTCGCCTTCACCGACGATCTGTCGCGGGCCACGGTGCGGGTTCAGATCACCGACGATCCGGACGCGGCGGACTTCGCGGTCGTGGACGACGGTCTCGGCTCGGAAACGGATTCCTGTCAGGCCAATCCGGCGACGCGCCTCGTCACGATTGCCGCGGAGCCGGTCGACGGCGGTCCGGTGATTTACCTGTCCACCGACGGGCCGGCCGATTACCGCATCTATGTGCGCTCGAAGACCTTTTCGCAGCGCGAGGCCGCGGCGCTGATCGTCGGCGCCAATGGCGGCCACCGCCCGCTCCCGCTCCAGGCCGCCTCGCTCTGAAGCGCGATGAGATCATCATCGCGCTTCAGGTTCTTGTTTGCGCATGATCTTTCCGGAAAACCGCTACACACTTTGCGCTAACGCGGCCCTTCGGGTCCGGATCATGCTCCAGGCCGTTAACACCTCGTCAACCCTGTTTGGAGGCCGAACCAGGGCCTCAAGCTGTTCGCAAGGTCGGCGAGACATCGTCGCAATTGGCGACGCGGGTTTCGGAGCAAGAGTCGGGGTCAATGGCGATGGATCGGACATTCCGGATCAAGGTGCGCATGCGCCGCTTCAGGCGACAGCATCCCCGCATCGCGTTCGCGATCCGCTCCTTCATGATCTTCTCGGCGACGTTCGGCGGCGCCTATGGCTTCGTCTCCGGCAGCCGCTCCGAGAACTCCGGCTACGATCCCAATACGTTTGCCGTCGGCGCGAGCTTCCTGTTCGCGCTCGCCTGCCTCGGCCTCGCCACGCTCAGCATGCGGCTGCGCTTCGTCAACAAGCGGATGCGCAAGCTCGCCGCCCACAACGAGACGCTGATCGACCGCAATTGGGAACTGAAGGAAGCGGAAGAGCGCGCGCGCAGCCTGTTCGAACAGCAGGGCGACCTGATCGTGCTGCGCGACCACCAGGGCCGCATCACCTTCGCCAATGACGCCTATTGCGCGCTCGCAGGACAGGCGCGCAACGTGCTGATCGGCACGCGTTTCGATTTCGACGTCCTCGAGCAGGGCGACAGTGCCCGCGAAAGCAACGGCACGCGCATTCACGACCAGAGGATCACCACCCCGCACGGCGCGCGCTGGATCGCCTGGCGAGAGGGCTATGTCCGTCTCGATGCCGGCCAGCCCGCCGAACTGCAGAGCGTCGGACGCGACGTCACCGATCGCACCGAGACCGAGCGCGCGCTGTCGGACGCGCGCGACCAGGCCGATGCCGCCAACCGCGCCAAGTCGCGCTTCCTGGCAATGGCCTCGCATGAGATCCGCACGCCACTCAACGGCATCATCGGCATGGGCGGCCTGTTGCTCGACACCACGCTGACGCCGGAGCAGACGACCTATGCCAGGGCGGTGAAAACCTCCGGCGAAGCGCTGATGGCGCTGATCGAGGAACTGCTCGACTATTCCAAGATCGAGGCCGGCAAGCTCGATCTCGACCAGCGCCCGTTCGCGCTCTCGACCATGATCGAGGAAATCATCGAGCTGCTCGCGCCGCGCGCGCAGGCAAAGACGCTCGAGATCGCCGCCTATGTCGACGAGCGCCTGCCGCTCGAGGTCGTCGGCGATGCCGCGCGGTTGCGCCAGGTGCTGCTCAACCTCGCCGGCAACGCCATCAAGTTCACCGCGACCGGCGGCGTCGCGCTGATCGTCGAACCCGGCATATGGCCGAACGAGATCAGTTTTCTGGTGCGCGACACCGGCATCGGCATCGCACCCGAGGCGCGAACGCGCATCTTCCGCGAGTTTGAGCAGGCCGACGAGCGCGTCGCACGCACCTATGGCGGCACCGGGCTCGGCCTTGCCATCAGCGAGCGCATCGTCAAGCGCATGGGCGGCCGCATCACCCTGGAGAGCGAGCCGGGCAAGGGCTCGACCTTCGAGGTCGCGATCCCGCTTGCGCCATCGCAATCCGGCGCGGGACAGACGGCGTTCCCGAGCCCTGATCTCACCGGCAAGTCGATCCTCCTGATCGCCGACGGCATCGAGGCCTCGCTGATCGCGCGGCGGCTGGAGCGCTGGGGCGGCCAGACCTGCCTCGTCTCGGATAACGCCGTCGCAGAGGCGCTGCTGCCTGAGCGCTCATGGCATGCGGTCCTGGTCGATCGTGCGATCGGCGCCGCCATCGCCGACCGTCTCGGCGAGGCCGCGCGCAAGCATACGGCGCAGCGGCTGGTGCTGCTGACGTCGAGCTCGCGCCACGAGAAATTTCCAGCGTCATTCACCGGCTTTCTGATCAAGCCGGTGCGTGCGGCTTCGCTCGCGGCGCGTCTCGCGCTGACGCCGGAGGTCGCCTCGCCCGAACTGGCGCCGGAGCCGCCAGCCGCCTCCCCCGCCGGCGTCGCAGCGGCAACGGGCCTGTCGATCCTCGTCGCCGAGGACAACGAGATCAACGCGCTGCTGATGCGCTCGCTGCTGACCAAGCTCGGCCACCGCGTCGTCATCGCGGTTCACGGCGAGGCGGCGCTGGAATCCTGGCTCGCGGCGTCATCCGCCGGCACGCCCTACGATCTCGTGCTGATGGACATCCAGATGCCGCAGCTCGACGGCATCGAGGCGACGAAACGCATCCGCACGCATGAGGCCGCAAAAGGCGGCCACCACACGCCGATCCTCGCGCTCACCGCCAATACGCTGGTGGAGGATCGCTATGCCTGTTTCGAGGCCGGCATGAACGGGTTTCTGATCAAGCCGCTCGACCGCGACAAGCTGGACGAGGCGCTGGCCGGGCTGGCCGCGGCGCGGCATCTGGCGGTATAGGAAGGTCTCCCCTCCGTCATTGCGAGGAGCCCTTGCGACGAAGCAATCCAGAATCCCGTCGCGGAAAGATTCTTGATTGCTTCGCTGCGCTGGCAATGACGATGTGGCTGCAGGCGTGCGCCAAACACCAAGGTCGTAAGGTGGGCAAAGCGCAGCGTGCCCACCATCATGTCCGATAGTGCCGGTGGATGGTGGGCACGACGCGAAGAGCGCGCCTTTGCCCACCCTACGGCACCGCGGCCTACAGCCGTCGCAGCGCCACGCTCGCCACGATGTGGTCGGCACCCTTCTTCAGGATCAGCGTCGCGCGGGGGCGGGTCGGCAGGATGTTGTCCTCGAGATTGGCGAGGTTGGTGCGTTCCCAGATCGCGATCGCGGTGGCGGTGGCTTCCTCGTCCGACAACAGCGCGTAGCGGTTGAAGTAGGATTTTGGATTGGTGAACGCGGTGTCACGCAGCGCCAGGAAGCGCTTGATGTACCATTGCCGCAGCGCCGCCTCGTCGGCGTCGATATAGACCGAGAAGTCGAAGAAGTCGGAGACCACGGGCACCGCCTTGCCGTCGCGCGGCAGCTTGCCGGTTTGCAGCACGTTGACGCCCTCGACGATCAGGATGTCGGGCTGGTCGATCTCGGCCCACTGGTTCGGCACGATGTCGTAGGTCAGATGCGAATAGACCGGCGCGCGCACATGGCGGCGGCCGGCCTTGATGTCGGAGAGGAAGCTGAGCAGCAGCGGCAGGTCGTAGCTCTCCGGAAAACCCTTCTTCTGCATGATGCCCTGCCGCTCGAGCACGGCGTTAGGATACAGAAATCCGTCGGTGGTGATCAGTTCGACCTTCGGACGCGGCGACCAGCGCGCCAGCAGTGCCTGAAGCACGCGGGCCGTGGTGGATTTTCCGACCGCGACCGAACCGGCGACGCCGATGATGTAGGGCATCTTGCGGTCGCGGATGTTGAGGAACTGGCGCTCCGCGTAATACAGGCGCTGCATCGCATCGACATAGATCGACAGGAGGCGCGACAGCGGCAGGTAGATGTCCTCGACCTCCTGCAAGTCCAGGCGATCGTGCAGCGAGCGCAGCCGGTCGAACTCGCCGGGCTCCAGCGTCATCGGCGTGTCGTCGCGCAGTCGCGACCACTGTTCGCGCGTATAGACGCGGTACGGATTATACTGCTGCTCGGGTGCGCGGATATCCATGACGCGACCTTTCCGTTGGGATCTACTAACCCTTGCGGGACGCTTTTTCTTCCAATCCGGACATATTCGTCCGCTTGTCCAGCGCGGCCTCGACCTCCTCCAGCTTTACGCCGCGGGCCTTGAGCAGCACAAGGAAGTGATAGAGCAGGTCGGCACTTTCAGCGATCAGATGCGCGCGATCGTTTTCGACTGCTGCGATTACGGTTTCGACTGCCTCCTCGCCGAACTTCTTGGCGCAATGCTCGGCGCCCCTGTCCAGGAGCTTGCGGGTATAGGACGCCTCGCCGCCGGCCGCCGCGCGGGCGTCGATGGTGTCGGCCAGATCGTGGATCGTGAAACGCGACATCGGAATTACTCGAACAACACACAAGGCCACGGAGGCCATTCCCCGCAGGCCTGTGTAGCATTTCTATGAACGGGAGTCGTCAGGCATCGAGGCGCATGGCCAGTCCGCGCCGGGCCATGTGCTCCTTGGCTTCGCGGATGGTGAATTCCCCGAAATGGAAGATCGAGGCGGCCAGCACAGCCGTGGCGTGGCCGTCGCGGATACCGTCGACGAGATGATCGAGATTGCCGACGCCGCCGGAGGCGATCACGGGAACGGGAACGCTGTCGGCGATCGCCCGGGTCAGCGGGATGTCGAAGCCCTGCCGGGTGCCGTCGCGGTCCATGGAGGTGAGCAGGATTTCACCAGCACCGAGCGAGACCACTTCCTGGGCGTATTCGACGGCATCGATGCCGGTCGAGTTGCGCCCGCCATGGGTGAAGATCTCCCAGCGGTCGCCGCCCGGACGCTTGACCCGCTTGGCGTCGATCGCGACCACCACGCACTGTTCGCCGAATTTCTCGGCGGCTTCCTTGACGAACTCGCGGCGCGACACCGCCGCGCTGTTGATCGAGACCTTGTCGGCGCCGGCGCGCAGCAGCGTCTTGATGTCGTCAACCTTGCGCACGCCGCCACCGACGGTCACGGGCATGAAGCAGGCCTCCGCCGTACGCCGGACCACGTCCAGCATGATGCCGCGGTTCTCGTGGGTCGCGGTGATGTCGAGGAAGGTGAGCTCGTCGGCACCGGCGGCGTCATAGGCGATCGCGGCTTCGACGGGATCGCCGGCATCGCGCAGGTCGACGAAGTTGACGCCCTTGACGACCCGGCCGTCCTTGACGTCGAGGCAGGGGATCACGCGCACCTTGAACATGTGTCAGCTCCTAGGCGGCGCGCGCGTTGCGGATCAAGGTGAGGGCGGCGGCGGGATCGAGCCGGCCATCGTAAAGCGCGCGGCCGGCGATCGCGCCGGCGAGCTTCCTGGCGCGCGGCGTCAGCATCGCCTTGACGTCCTCGATCGAGGCGAGGCCGCCGGAGGCGATCACGGGAATCGAGATCGCATCCGCCAGCGCGATGGTCGCATCGAGATTGAGACCCTTGAGCAGGCCGTCGCGCGCGATGTCGGTGAAGATGATGGCGGCGACGCCGGCATCCTCGAAACGCTTTGCGATCTCCAGCACCGTCACCTGCGAGGTCTCGGCCCAGCCTTCGACGGCGACCTTGCCGTCGCGGGCATCAAGCCCGACTGCGACGCGGCCGGGGAATTTCCTTGCAGCCGCCTTCACCAGTTCAGGGTCGCGCACCGCGGCGGTGCCTATGATGACGCGCGTGATGCCCTTGTCGAGCCAGGCTTCGACGGTCGCGAGATCGCGAATGCCGCCGCCGAGCTGCACCGGGATCTTGATCGTCTTGAGCATCGCCTCGACCGCCTGCGCATTCACCGGCTTGCCGGCAAAGGCGCCGTCGAGATCGACGACGTGGAGATACTCGAAGCCCTGTTCGACAAAGCTCTGCGCCTGCGCGGCGGGATTGAGGTTGAACACGGTCGCGCGCGCCATGTCGCCTTGCTCGAGGCGCACGCACTGGCCGTTCTTGAGGTCGATCGCGGGAAAGAGAATCACGGTTTCCATCGCAAAAAGTTCGAGATCAGGGCCAGGCCGAAACGCTGGCTCTTCTCGGGGTGGAATTGGGTGCCGATGGCGGTGTCCTTCGCGACGATCGCGGTGACGGGTCCACCGTAGTCGGCGCGCGCGAGCACATCCGCTTCGTTGGCGGCGTTGAGGTGGTAGGAGTGCACGAAATAGGCGTGCTGGCCCTTGGGGCCGAGCGGCAGCTTGTTCAGCACCGGATGCTCCTGCAGCAGGTCGAGCGTATTCCAGCCCATGTGCGGGATCTTCAGGCTCTCGTCGCGCGGCGTGATCTTCTCGACGTCGCCGCCGACCCAGTTCAGGCCCTCGGTGATGACATGTTCCTTGCCGCGGCTCGCCATCAGCTGCATGCCGACGCAAATGCCGAAGAAGGGCCGTGCCTTGACGCGCACCGCTTCGGTGATTGCCTCGACCATGCCGTTGACGGCATCGAGCCCGCGCCGGCAATCGGCGAAGGCGCCGACGCCCGGCAGCACCAGACGGTCGGCGCCGTAGGCCTGATCCGGATCGCTGGTGACGAAGACCTTTTGCGGAATCTCCAGGCTGCGTGCGGCGCGCTCGAACGCCTTGGCGGCGGAATGCAGATTGCCTGAACCGTAATCGATGATGGCGACGCTCATCTTGACCCTCCCGGTTCCGGAAACAATCCAATGATGCCGCCCGACGGCAGCGGTGGCGGATTTGAGAATTGCTGACCCGGCACGTTGCGGGTTGGCGGCGGGCCGCCGCGATCGACGGCCCATTGATCGTTGACGATGCCGCGCTGCTTCTGGCTCCAGCGCTCGAAGAACCGCCGCTCGGCGGTGTCCTCGTCGTCGGAGATGACGACGTCGAGCTGGCGCCACTTGCCGCGCGACAGCGTCCAGCGGCGCAGGCTCGAGGCCTCGAAACCCATCAGCACCGCGACGATCATATTGGCCAGGAAGATCGAGCTGCGGCCGACGCCGAGGCTATGCAGCCCCGCATCGAAGGCAGCCAGGAAAATCACCCAGCCGATCAGCGCCAGCCAGAGCCTGTTCCAGAGCAGCCAGAACGGGCCCAAAACCATCGCCCAGAAATGAAAGCCGTCGCGCACGAAGACGAACTTGTCGGTCGCGCGCAGATCGGCTCCGGCAGGGGAGGGAGCATGAACTGTGTAGACAGGCATGGTGATGCCCCGTTCCTAGGAATTCAGTGATACCGCAAGCGGCGCGTGCCGCGGGCCGAAAGACGTCAGCCGCCGAGCGAGCCCTTGGTGGACGGAATTTCGCCCACGGCCTTCGGATCGATCGCGACGGCAGTGCGCAGCGCCCGCGCCAGGCCCTTGAAGCAGGACTCGGCGATATGGTGGCTGTTATCGCCATATAGGGTCTCGACGTGGAGAGTCACGCCGGCGTTCATGGCGAAGGCCTGGAACCACTCGCGCACCAGCTCGGTATCGAACTCGCCGATCTTGTCGCGGGGGAAGTCGGCCTTGAACACCAGGAACGGACGGCCCGAGATGTCGATGACCACGCGCGACAGCGTCTCGTCCATGGGCATGTGCACACCGGCATAGCGGGTGATGCCCGCCATGTTGCCGAGCGCCTGCTTGACCGCCTGGCCGAGCGCGATGCCGGTGTCTTCGGTGGTATGGTGATGATCAATGTGCAAATCGCCAACCGCCTTGACCGTAAGGTCGATGCGGGAATGGCGGGCGAGGAGATCGAGCATATGGTCGAAAAAGCCGATGCCGGTCGCGATATTGGCCACGCCGGTGCCATCGAGGTTCACGGTGACCTCGATGTCGGTTTCCTTGGTCTTGCGCTTGATCGTCGCGGTGCGCATTGAAAAGCGGTTTCCATTTTGACTTTGAGCATGATCTTGTCGGAAAACCGGTACCGACTCTTCCGGATCATGCTCTTTTGGACCGAAAACGGCGGTCTTTTAACAGCCAAATGACGCCTTCGCTACTGCGGGAACGGCTGGCCGGGGCTCTACTTCTGCCTATGGTGAGTGAAATGGGCCCGGACCGGCCCGTTGTACGGTCGGTCCCGACCGCCTAAATCAAGTCCGACAACGAGGTATTTGATGCAGGATTCCCAGAACAGCGCGCCGGGCTGGCACGGCACCACGATTTTGACGGTCCGCAAGGGCGGCAAGGTGGTGGTCGGCGGCGACGGCCAGGTCTCGATCGGCCAGACCGTGATCAAGTCCAACGCCAAGAAGGTGCGAAAACTCGGCAAGGGCGACGTCATCGGCGGCTTTGCCGGCGCCACGGCCGACGCTTTCACGCTCTTTGAACGGCTGGAATCCAAGCTCGAGCAGTATCCGGGGCAGCTGACCCGGGCTGCGGTCGAGCTCGCCAAGGACTGGCGGACCGACCGCTATCTGCGGCGGCTGGAGGCCATGATGATCGTGGCCGACAAGGATGTCTCGCTGGTGCTGACAGGCACCGGCGACGTGCTGGAGCCCGAGGCCGGGGTCATGGCGATCGGCTCCGGGGGCAATTACGCCCTGGCCGCCGCGCGGGCCTTGCTCGACACCGACAAGGATGCCGAGACCATCGTCCGCCGCTCCCTCGATATCGCCGCCGACATCTGCGTCTACACCAACCGCAATCTGACCATCGAAAGCCTGGCGACCGGCTAGGCCAGACCGGACAGGACATGGCGCCCGCCTACACCTTCCGCCCGATGCGCACGGCCGATTTGCCGCTGATCCGGCGGTGGCTGGGCGAGGCGCATGTGCGGGAATGGTGGGGCGATCCGGACGGGCAGTTTGCGCTGGTGAGCGGCGATCTCGATGAGCCCGCGATGGACCAGTTCATCGTGTTGGCTGGCACCCACCCGTTCGGCTATCTTCAATGCTATCGCCTGACAGCCTGGAATACCGGCTTTGGGCCGCAACCGGAGGGCACCCGTGGGATCGACCAGTTCATCGGCGAAAGCGACATGATCGCGCGCGGCCACGGCTCCGCGTTCATCCGCCAGTTCGTCGATGGCCAGTTGCGGCAGGGCCTGCCGCGCATCGTCACCGATCCCGATCCGCTCAACGCACGCGCCTTGCGCGCCTATGAGAAGGCCGGCTTCGTTCGCGACCGCATGGTCGAGACGCCGGACGGGACGGCGCTGCTGATGGTGCGCGAGCCGTGACGCTGACCAGCACGCACGAGAGCAAGGTCGCCGTACCGCCATTCGCCTGGGTCGGCATCGCACTGCTGCTGTTGGCGCTGCAGGCCTCGATCCTGTTCGCGATGGGGCGGGTGCCGATCTGCACTTGCGGCACCATCAAGCTGTGGCACGGCGTGGTGAACAGCTCGGAGAATTCGCAGCAGATCGCCGACTGGTACAGCTTCTCGCACGTCCTGCACGGCTTCCTGTTCTACGGATTGACCTGGCTGCTGTTCGCGCGCCTGCCATCGATGCGGCTGTCTCTTCCAAGTTTATCCTGGCCGGCGCGGCTGATCATCGCGATGCTGATCGAAGGCGCCTGGGAGATCGTCGAGAACTCGCCCTTCATCATCGAGCGCTACCGCGCCGGCACGATCTCACTGGATTATTACGGCGACAGCATCGTCAATTCGGTCTCGGACACGCTGTTCATGATGCTGGGGTTCCTCGCCGCGCGCGTGCTGCCTGTACCCGTGACCGTCCTGCTCGGCCTTGCCTTCGAAATCATGCTGGCGCTTCACATTCGCGACAATCTGACGCTCAATATCCTGATGCTGATCCATCCGATCGAAGCCGTGAAACAATGGCAATCGGGTCCGCCCATCATCTGACGTAAAATGCGGCTTGTCCCGACCCGCATCTGATCCTAGCTAAGGTCCCATGACAGACTTCTCCCCCCGCGAAATCGTCTCCGAACTCGACCGTTTCATCGTCGGCCAGGCCGATGCCAAGCGCGCCGTCTCGATCGCGCTGCGCAATCGCTGGCGCCGGCAGCAGCTCTCCGGCTCCTTGCGCGAAGAGGTACTCCCGAAGAATATCTTGATGATCGGCCCCACCGGCGTCGGCAAGACGGAGATCGCGCGACGGCTCGCCAAGCTCGCGAACGCGCCGTTCCTGAAGGTGGAAGCGACGAAATTCACCGAGGTCGGCTATGTCGGCCGCGACGTCGAGCAGATCGTGCGCGATCTCGTCGAGGTCGCGATCGCCCAGGTACGCGAGCGCAAGCGCAAGGACGTGCAGGCGCGCGCGCAACTGGCTGCCGAGGAGCGCGTGCTCGACGCGCTGGTCGGCGCCAATTCCAGTCAGGCAACGCGCGAATCGTTCCGCAAGAAGCTGCGCGCCGGCGAGCTCAACGACAAGGAAATCGAGATCGAGACGCAATCCTCGGGCGGCGGCATGCCGATGTTCGAGATCCCGGGCATGCCTGGCGCGCAGATGGGCGCTGTCTCGCTCGGCGACATCTTCGGCAAGCTGGGCGGCCGCAGCAAGACGCGGCGCCTGACGGTCGAGAACTCGCACGAGATCCTCGTCAATGAAGAGTCCGACAAGCTGCTGGACACCGACCAGCTCACGCTGGAGGCGATCAGCGCGGTCGAGAACAACGGCATCGTGTTCCTGGACGAGATCGACAAGATCTGCGCGCGCGACGGCCGGGTCGGCGGCGACGTCTCGCGCGAGGGCGTGCAGCGTGACCTGTTGCCGTTGATCGAAGGCACCACAGTCTCGACCAAGCACGGTGCGGTGAAGACCGATCACATCCTGTTCATCGCGTCCGGCGCCTTCCACGTCGCGAAGCCGTCCGACCTGTTGCCCGAATTGCAGGGCCGCCTGCCGATCCGCGTCGAACTGCAGGCCCTGACCCGCGACGACATGCGCCGCATCCTGACCGAGCCCGAGGCCTCGCTGATCAAGCAATATGTCGCGTTGCTGCAGACCGAGGGCGTGACGCTCGACATCACCGCCGACGCCATCGACGCGCTCGCCGACGTCGCGGTCGCCGTCAATTCCACTGTCGAGAACATCGGCGCGCGGCGGCTCCAGACGGTGATGGAACGGGTGCTTGACGAAATCTCCTTCACCGCCCCCGACCGCAGCGGCGAGACCGTCAAGGTCGATGCGGATTTCGTGAAGAAGCACGTCGGCGATCTCGCCAAGAACGCGGATCTGAGCCGGTTCATTTTGTAATTCGACGCTGCCGCGCTATGGATGCCGCTGTCGTCCCTGCGAAAGCAGGGACCCTTAACCACCAGCGGCTCTTGTTGAAACAGATGGCGACCACGATCCCGGCTCGAACGACTTCCCGTGGTTATGGGTTCCGGATCTGCGCTCGCTGGTCCGGGACGACGGCGGAGGTAGATCGCGTCAGTTCGGGTGCGGCGTGATCGCCCAGATTCAGCAAAATCCCTGGCGTCTCCTGCTCGCGATCAACGCGGCGGTCGTCGCCGGCGTGTTCGTCCACAAGATACAGCTGCCGCCTTACGTCCCCTATATTCATCTCCTCGTCGACTATCATTTCGGATTCATCAAGCGCGCGCTGATCGGGGCGATCGTCGCGCTGTTCACGGACAAGGTGCCGGTCTGGCTGGTGTTCGCGCTCGGCGGGGCGACATGGCTGGTGACGCTGGGGCTGTACACCAGATTATTTCAGAAGACGTTCGGCTTCACCGCGAAGACGCTGCCGCTGTTCGTCTTCATCACGGGCTCGCCGTTCTTTCTGAAGAACTTCATGCACACGCTCGGCCATTTCGACATCTATGGCTGCGCGCTCGCGCTGATCCTGCTGCTGATGCCGGCCGGCTCCTTGCTGTTCGTCGCAACGGCCGCGCTGTTCTCGATCGTCCTCGTGCTGATCCACCACATTCATCTGCTGATGTACGTGCCGACGATCATCACCATCGTCGTGATCAGGCACTACCTCGCGCATGGCACCACCAGAGCGAATGTTGCGTTCGGTTTGGTGGCATTGCTTGGCGTGAGCGCGCTGTTCTTCGCGGCGCAATTTTTGGGAACGATGCCGATCCCGGAAGCGGATTTCGTCGCGTATCTGAAGACCCGGATGGCTGATCCGGCGCGGACCGACCTGCTGCAATTCGCCTACATCTGGTACCAGCCGCTGGCGAAGGAGGTTTCGGATACCTGGGGCCGCCTGCCCCACAACATCCTCGGCGTGCCGGTGTTTGCCCTGCTGATCTGGCTGCACACGCCACTCTGGCACTATTTTGCCGGCCTGATCGGCGCGCTCGCGAACGACCTGCACCGGCGCCTCGTCGTCGCGGCGCTGATCGGCATCAGCCTCGCCTATCTCGTGATGTTCGCGATGGTGTTCGACTATTCGCGCTGGATCTCGAACTGGGCGGTCTGCCTGTTCCTGATCCTGCACGCGGTGAAGATGCTGCCGGCCAAATACAATGCACCGCTGATCGCGTCGGAGGATCGGAAGACAAATATCTTCGGCCTGATCCTCACATTGATCCCGCGCGTCGGAATCGTCCGGCCGTTCTAATACCTCGCCCGGCGTATCCGCACATAGAGCGCGCCCTCGCCGCCATGGCCGATATGCGCCTCCTCGAAGCCGACGACGAAGGCGCGGAACTCCGGCAGGCTCAGCCATTCCGGCACCTGGCGGCGGAGCACGCCGCTTTCGCCGCCGCTGCGTCCCTTGCCGGTGATGACGAGCACGAAGGTCAGGCCGTCGTGATGGGCGCGGTGCAGGAAGCCGGTCAGGGCCCGATGGGCGCGTATCTGGGTCATGCCGTGCAGATCGAGCCGCGCCTCGATCTCGCTGCGGCCGCGCGACAATTTTGTGCGCTCGCGCTTGCCCAGCGGTGCCAGCGGCGGCATCGGCGGCTTTGCCACGCGCACAGCCGGCGCGGCAGCGATCGGCCGTGGCGATGGCGCAGATCGCGTGGCCGGCGCTGCCGGTGAAGGCTCGGTGCGCGGCGGGGCGTGTGTCTTTGCCACGCGATGCTTCCGCAGCGGCTTGACCTGTTTTGCGACCGCATCCCACAGCGCGCGCTCCTCCTCGCTCAGCGCACGGCGGCGCGGCGAGGGACGAGGCTCCAGCACGGGCGGACGGGACGATCGCTTCATTGCTGTCGATGGGGACGATTCTTGACCGGCCGCCGGGGCTCCTCAACGGGCTCTATCAGGGGACGCGGCACCGGTAATGGGACCGGATTGGCAACGGCGACTGTCTCACCTTTACCTTGTGCCACGGCTGCGGCTGGCGCCGCCGGCTTGGTCTGATCCTTGGCGGAATCCTTGGCAGGATCGATCTGCGGAAACAGCTTTGCGATCTTCTCCGAGGGACGCGGATCCGGCACCGGCAACTTCGCGGCGCGCGCCGTGGGATCGAGGCCCTTCGGTACCAACATGACGAAGTGCATGGGATGGCGCAGCCGTCCCGAGACGCGGCCGGCATCCGCGCCGGCGCCGAAATAGAGATCGGCGCGCGCGGGGCCGATGATGGCCGAGCCGGTGTCCTGCGCGATCATCAGCCGGTGGAACGGCGTCTTGGAGCGCTCGGAATCGATCGGCAGCTCGCCCTCGATGAAGAACGGCGTGCCGTAGACGTGCAGCGCCTTGTCGACCGCGATCGAGCGGCCGGCGGTCAGCGGAATGCCCTGCGCACCCACCGCCTCTTCCTTGTCGGACAAGTTGACCTCGCGGAAGAAGATGTAGGAGCGGTTCTGGCGGCGCAGATCCTTGGCGCCCTCGGGGTTCTGCGCCATCCACTCCCTGATCTTCTGCATCGACATCTCCTCCTTCGGAATGATGCCGCGCTCGATCAGGACACGGCCGACGGCCGTGTAGGGATAGCCGTTATAGGCGTCGTAATTCAGCCGGACCGTGCCGCCGTCGTCGAACTTGATCCGCGCCGAGCCCTGGATCTGGGCGAACAACAGATCGGTCGGGTCCTTCAGCCAGGCGATCTCCAGCCCGCGACCGGCGATCTTGCCGTCCTCGATCTCGCCGCGATCGTAATAGGGGACCAGCTTGCGGCGGCCGATCTTGCGATAGACCGGGCCCTTGTTGGGCAGGCTGACCGAGTCCTGCTTGTAGCCGCGCACGAACAGGTTCGAGGGTCTGCGATAGACCGGAACGTTGTAGATTTCGGTCTGGGTCCGCGATCCCTCCAGCACCGGCTCGTAATAGCCGGTGACGAAACCGTCGGGCTCGCCGAGGCGCGAGATCCGCAGCGGCGCAAAATTCTGCTCGAAGAAGGTCCTGGCTTTGGCGTCGTCGGTGAGCTCGAGCGACTTGGCGGCCCGGCAGGGCTCGCTCAGCGAGCCGCCAAGCGCCTTCGGTTCGGCCGCACCGGTCTGCGCGTTGATCGTCCGGCAACTCGCGCGGAACGTCTTGTAGGCGGCCAGATGGTCGTCGTCGCTCCAGCCTTTCACGTCCGCCCAGGTCAGCGGCAGATATTGCGCACCGGGGATTTCGAACGGCAAAGGGAGTTGCGGATAGGGCAAGGCGCGCGGTGGTGCGGCGGCAAGTGCCGGGAGATGATGATGATGGCTGCGATAGTGACGCCGCGCCGCCTCGGCGCCGAGCGAAAACGACGACAGCACGACGGCACCCGCGCAAAGCGCCGTCGCGCTGTTCTTCAGGAAAGTCTTAATTCGCGCTTCCGGTGCCAACCAGCTTCCAGTTTGGATCGCGAGAGGTGATATCGCGGGCGAAGGTCCAGATGTCGGTGATGTCGGCGACCGTGTCCGCACTACCGTCGACGATATTGCCGCTCTTGTCGCGGGTGGCCGAGATCATCTGCGAGACGAATCGTATGGTGAGCTGAGCCGTGCGGTCGCGCAGCTCGGCGCCGACGAGCTCGGCCTTGTCGATCGAGACGAAACGCGTCTCGGTCTTCTGCTCGTTCTTCTCGCGTTCCTTGATGGCGGCGTCGAAGCTGTCATAGACCTCCGACGACAGCAGGTCGCGCAATGCGCGGCGGTCGCCATTGGCAAAGGCCAGCACGATCATCTCGTAGGCGCCGCGGGCGCCCGAGATGAAATGGCGTGGGTCGAAGGTGGAGTCCTTGTCGACGATGGCGTCGAGACCCTGGGCGAGCGCGGTGCCCGGCTCGGTCAGGCCCTTCCAGCGGTCGGAGGGCGGGGCCGGCTCGGCGGTCGGCGCCAGCGGGGCCTGATCGATCACCTTGCCCGGCATGGTCACGACGTTCTTGTCCTGGGCACCCCCCAGCGCATTGCGGGCGGCGGTGCGGTCGAACGGCGGCCGCTCGTTACCCGTCCGCTGTCCCAGCACGCTGCGCAGTCTCAGAAAGATGAAGACCGCCAGCGCCAGGAAGATGATGGTGTAGATGTCCACGTGGTATCCGCTTTCTGGTCTTTGCTAAGAGGGGCCGTCTCGGGGTCGTCGCCGGGAAAATCAATCCGGCCAGTAGACCGTTCCATACGGGAACGGCAAGTCTACATCACCATTTAGGTCCGCGCGTCTGGTCCTCGGGATGTAGGCACGAAATCTTGCCCGGCCAATGGCGCCTTTTGGCACAGCACAGAGTGTAGCGCGTTTTATGCTTAAGGGGAAACCCGATCCTGCCCGGAAATCGCGCATCTTCAATCGTTTAACGCGCGATTTCGTCAGGAGGGCCGGGTGAACGTCACAATTGCGGGCGCGGCCCGGATACCCGATCCGGGACCGTTCGTCCTTGTGGAGTGAGGCGGCCCTATGTTAGCCAACCGCCGCGAAATTCAGCCCCAATCGGGTAAGGAGAGACTCTCATGACCAACGGCAACGGCACCCCTCCCGAGGCGGCCCAGGCTCCCCAGCTCAACGTTCTGGCGCAATATATCAAGGACCTTTCGTTCGAGAATCCGAACGCGCCGACCTCGCTCCAACAGCAGGGCCAGCCGCCCCAGATCAACATCCAGATCAATGTCAACGCCAGCAATCTCAGCGAAACCGAGTTCGAGGTGACGCTGTCGGTCGAGGGCAAGGCCGAGACCGCCGGTAAGATCATGTTCTCGTTCGAACTCGCCTATGCCGGCGTGTTCCGCATCACCAACGTGCCGAAGGAGAACCTGCATCCGCTGGTCATGATCGAATGCCCGCGTCTGCTGTTCCCGTTCGCCCGCGAGATCATCGCGACCGCCGTGCGCGACGGCGGGTTCCCGCCCCTGATGCTGGATCCGGTCGACTTCGTCGGTCTCTATCGTCAAAACATGGAGCGGCAAATGGCCGCTCAGCAGACAAGCGGTCAGGCCTGACCAGGCGGAGAGGCGGCTGGAGCGGGCAGGAACTCGTTCCAGATCGCCTTGTCGCCGAGCGTTGCGATGAAGGCCCGATGGGCCTCGCGCTCGGCATCGGAAATCCGCGGCGCGAGCGGCACGGTCCGCTGCCGCCGCGGCGCATCGCCAGCCGCATTGACGCGAATGTCCTCGCCTTCCGAAGCGAGAAGCAACTGCGACTGCCGCGCCCCGACCAGATCGACATAAACTTCGGCCAGGAGTTCGGCGTCGAGCAGCGCGCCGTGCTTGGTACGGTGTGAATTGTCGATCGAATAGCGCGAGCAGAGATCGTCGAGCCGGTTCGACACGCCCGGATGCTTACGCCGCGCCAACAGCAGCGTATCGACCAGCCGCTCGCGCGGGATCGCGACGCGTTTGACCTTGTCGAGCTCGGCGTTGATGAAGCCGATGTCGAACGAAGCGTTGTGGATCACCAGCGGCGCGTCGCCGATGAACTCCAGAAACGCATCGACGACCTCGTGGAACAGCGGCTTGGTCGACAGGAACTCAGCCGACAGCCCGTGCACCGCAAAGGCTTCCGCCGGCATGTCCCGTTCGGGATTGATATAGACGTGATATGTCTGGCCCGTCGGCATGCGGTTGAAAATCTCGACGCAGCCGATTTCGACCAGGCGATCGCCGCGGAGCGGATCGAGGCCGGTGGTTTCGGTGTCGAGAACGATTTCACGCATGATCAAGAGGCCGTGTGAACCGGCGAATCAGGCTCGCCGCTGCGGCATCTTAACGACCTCGGCCAGAATGTGCGTGATTTGGGCGCGCACGGGTTCAAGTCCGTGTGACGTATCCACTACGAAATCGGCCCGCCTGCGCTTCTCGGCATCCGGCGTCTGCTTGGCAATGATCGCGTCGAGCTTGGCCTCATCCATCGTGCCGCGCTCCAGCACACGCTTGCGCTGGAGTTCCGGCGAGGTCGACACCACGACGACGGCATCGACGCGTTTCTCGCCGCCGGTTTCGAACAGCAGCGGGATATCCAGGACCACGACGGGCGCCTTGGCTGCTTCCGCATCGGCGAAGAATTTTTGCCGGGAGGCGCCCAGCATCGGATGAACGATCTGCTCGAGCTGCTTGATCGCGGCCGGATCATGCACGACGCGCGCGGACAGTTTCGGGCGATCGACCTTGCCGTTCGCGGTAGTCCCGGGAAAGGCGGCCTCGATCGCGGGCGCGGCCTCACCCTCGTAGAGTTGATGGACGGCAGCATCGGCGTCGTAGACGGGAACGCCGGCCTCCGCGAACAATTTCGCGGTGGTGGATTTTCCCATCCCGATCGAGCCGGTCAGTCCAAGGATCCGCATCAGCACGCAGCCATCTCTGTCATTCACACCGCAACTAGCCGTTCGCGCCGCAGGAACGCAAGCAACGGCAGCAGCGGCAGGCCGAGAATGGTGAAATGGTCACCCTCGATGCGCTCGAACAGATGGCTGCCGAGGCCTTCGAGCTGATAGGCGCCGACGCTGGTCGTCACCGCATCGCCGGCAGCGTCGAGATAGGCTGAAAGCTCCGTCTCGGTCATCGGCCGCATGGTCATGCGGGCCACCGAAACATCCTCGAAAACGATCTTGGCATCTCGCGCCACGGCCACCGCGGAATTCAGCGCGTGGCTTTTGCCGGCGAGATCGAGCAGTTGCGCCATCGCCTGTGTGCGGCCTGCGGGCTTGTTGAAGAGGCGCTCGCCGAGAGCCAGGGTCTGGTCGGCACCGATCACGTAGCTCCCCGGATGACTGGCCGAGACCGCCTTGGCCTTCTCACGCGCCAGCAGCAAGGCGATGTCATGCGGGTCTGAAAGCTTCGAGGCGGCCTGAATGCCGCGCTCGTCGAGATCGGCCGTAATCGCCTTGAACTCCAGTCCGGCACTGGCCAGCAGCATCTTTCGCGCGCTGCTCTGCGAGGCCAGTATCAACGGAGTTTCGCCGCGCCAGAGAGACATCGCCGAAACTATCCCGTGGGCCGATTGCGCTGGCGGTCGCTGTAGAGCTTCATGATCGCCGCGGCGGTTTCCTCGATCGATCGCCGCGTGACGTCGAGCAGCGGCCAATCGTGCTTGGCGCTCAGCTTGCGCGCGAACGCGACCTCCTCGGTAACCGACTGCCTGTCTGTATAGGTCTCGCTGCCGGACTCCGCGCCCATGGAAAGCAGGCGGTTCTGGCGGATCTGGATCAGGCGTTCCGGCGTCGCATGCAGGCTCACCACCAGCGGCCGCGTCAAGGTCTCCAATTGTGACGGCACCGGAATGCCCGGAACCAATGGCACGTTGGCGGTGCGGATGCCGCGATTGGCCAGGTAGATCGACGTCGGTGTCTTGGAGGTGCGCGAGACACCAACCAGCACCACGTCGGCATCGTCGAGGCCTTCGACATGCTGGCCGTCGTCGTGGATCATCGTGTAGTTCAGCGCGTCAATGCGCTTGAAATATTCCGCGTTGAGGACGTGCTGGGCGCCGACGCGGCCCGTGGTCGCGGCACCGAGATAGGCTTCGAACAACTGCATCACCGGCCCGATGATCGACAGGCTCGGAACGTTGATCTGCTTGCACTTGTCCTCGAGCCTCGAGACCAGATCCTTCTCCAGCAGCGTGAACAGCACGATCCCCGGCGCCTCCTCGATCTCGTCTAGCACGCGGTCGAGCTGCTTCTGGCTGCGCACCAGGGGATAGACATGCTCGACCGGGGTGACGTTGGCGTACTGCGCCGCGACGGCGCGCGCGACGGTGATCAGCGTCTCTCCGGTGGAGTCGGAGACCAGGTGGAGATGGAAATAATTGTTCGAGGTCGGCACAAAAGCCCTTTGTATGGAGGCGGTGTGGTTTGTGGATTTCTGTGGACCTTAACCCCTCGGCAAGGCTTGCGCGACACCGGGGGCGGGACAAGTGCCAATTTTCTTCACACCACTGCCCATCGGAACAAGTTCGGCGCCCTGCCGAGAGGGGAACGGGATTGCGCGGACAACCCCTTTGATAAGATGCCGACAGAAACGCGCAAGCCTTTGAAGCTGGCCGACTTATCGGAAGCCGCCGGAAGCGTCAGGGATATGTTGATGGATGTGAACAAGCGCGCGTGAACGTGCGGACGGAATTGTGTGAGTCCAATTCACGGTCACATAGACTCAAACCTTAAGAATCTAAGATTCTAGATTTGAGGAAGGCTCTATGGACGGATAAGTGTGCAGGGTGAGACCTTAACGAGTTCTTACTATCCCCAGCGTTCCCTGCGCTGGACAGAAAGCCGGGCGCGGAAAATGTTCGAAGACGTCTATCTCTGGATCAAGGCGCTGCATGTGATCGCCGTCATCTCCTGGATGGCGGGCATGCTCTATTTGCCGCGGCTGTTCGTTTATCACTCCGAGGCCGAGATCGGCTCGAAGCAGTCGGAAACGTTCAAGGTGATGGAACGCCGGCTGCTCAAGGCGATCATCAACCCCGCCATGATCGTCACATGGCTTGCCGGGCTCTATCTCGCCTGGTCCGGCCACTGGTTCTCTTTCGGCTGGCTGCACGTAAAACTGGCACTGGTTCTGGCGATGTCCGGGGTCCACGGCTTTTTTTCACGCTGGTGCAAGGATTTCGCCGCCGACCGGCGTCCGCGCAGCCAGAAATTCTATCGAATTATCAACGAGGTGCCGACTGTCCTGATGATCTTGATCGTCATCATGGTGATCGTGAAGCCGTTCTAGGCAAGGCTTGCGATGAATCGCTCAGCGCTTCGGCTTGCGGAGTGGGGAGCGATTTTCTATATTAGCGATATCCCACCCAACGCAGGCGGATGTGGTTTTGTCTGAGCTTTCCAGAGGCCGGACACCGCATCAGGTTTGAAGCCTCATCGGCACTCTCCTTGCCAGACCTGCGGACCTTACCTTCTCACGTCCGCATTTCCGAGCCTCCTCGCACCCCCTCCCAAGGTTACCCCACAGGACCACCCCAATGCGGGAAATTAAACTCCAGGACCTCAAGTCGAAGACGCCGGCCGAGCTCGTCTCGTTCGCGGAAGAGAACGGGGTCGAGAATGCCAGCACCATGCGCAAGCAGGAGCTGTTGTTTGCCATCCTCAAGCAGCTTGCGCTCGCGGAAACCGACATCGTCGGCGAGGGCGTCGTCGAGGTGCTCTCCGACGGCTTCGGCTTCCTCCGCTCGCCCGATGCGAATTATCTGCCCGGCCCGGACGACATCTACGTTTCGCCCTCGCAGATCCGCCGTTTCGGCCTGCGCACCGGCGACACCATCGAAGGCCACATTCGCAGCCCGAAAGAGGGCGAGCGCTATTTCGCGCTGCTGAAGGTCAACACGCTCAATTTCGAGGACCCCGAAAAGGCCAAGCACAAGGTCAATTTCGACAACCTCACGCCGCTGTTTCCGAATCAGCGTTTCCGCATGGAAATCGACGATCCGACCCGGAAAGACCTTTCTGCAAGGGTGATCGACATCGTCGCGCCGATCGGCAAGGGCCAGCGCGCGCTGATCGTCGCGCCGCCGCGCACGGGTAAAACCGTGCTGATGCAGAACATCGCGCACTCGATCACGCACAATCATCCGGAATGCTATCTGATCGTGCTTCTGATCGACGAGCGTCCGGAAGAAGTCACGGACATGCAGCGCTCGGTGAAGGGCGAGGTCGTGTCGTCGACCTTCGACGAGCCGGCGGTGCGTCACGTCCAGGTCGCCGAGATGGTGATCGAGAAGGCAAAGCGCCTGGTCGAGCACGGCCGCGACGTCGTGATCCTGCTCGATTCGATCACCCGCCTCGGCCGCGCCTACAACACCGTGGTGCCGTCATCCGGCAAGGTGTTGACCGGCGGTGTCGACGCCAACGCGCTCCAGCGCCCGAAGCGCTTCTTCGGTGCTGCCCGCAACATCGAGGAGGGCGGCTCGCTGACCATCATTGCGACCGCGCTGGTCGATACCGGTAGCCGCATGGATGAAGTCATTTTCGAAGAGTTCAAGGGCACCGGTAACTCCGAACTGATCCTGGACCGCAAGGTCTCGGACAAGCGCACCTTCCCGGCGATCGACATCTCGCGCTCCGGCACCCGCAAGGAGGAACTCATCACCGATACGCAGGTGCTCAAGAAGATGTACGTGCTCCGCCGGATCCTCAATCCGATGGGCACGATGGACGCGATCGACTTCCTGCTCGACAAGCTGCGCTCGACCAAGAGCAATTCGGAGTTCTTCGACTCGATGAACACCTGAGTGCGATGCAGCATAAGGTCAGAGGGCGCCTTCGGGCGCCCTTTTTCTTTTGTGCGGCTTTGCTGCGGAAGAAGTGCAGCATGGTCATGGGACGAAGGGAAATCCGGGTTTTCCGGAAGCTGTTGATATATTTACGTAATGATTGACTTTAGCTATTGGTTGATGTTCTGAGCGCGGCTGCTTCTGCAGCAAAATGCTGCGCCATATATTGCATCGCAATATAGCCGTTGCTGCGGACCGGAGCGCAGCAAAAGGGGTGGCGGCATCGCGCGAACGGGCCGTTTGCCTTTTCCCCGCCAGCCGGACAAATAGGCGATGCATCCGCGAGACCAGACCATTTTTGCGCTGTCGTCCGGCCGTGCGCCGAGCGCGATCGCTGTGGTGCGCGTCTCCGGATCGCAAGCCGGCCTCGTGCTGACGACGCTGGCGGGGAGCCAGCCGGCGCCGAGACAGGCCAGCCGCCGGCTGCTGCGCGATGGCGCGGGCCAGCCGATCGACGACGCGGTCGTGCTCTGGTTTCCGGGGCCGGCCAGCGCGACCGGCGAGGACGTCGCCGAATTTCACGTCCATGGCGGCCGCGCGGTGCTGGCGGCACTCCTCGCCGCGATTTCTCTTATTCCGAATACGCGTGCGGCCGAGCCCGGCGAGTTCACGCGGCGCGCGTTCGAGAACGGCAAGCTCGATCTCACCGAAGCCGAAGGCCTCGACGATCTCATCCATGCCGATACCGATCGCCAGCGCCGCCAGGCGCTGCGCCAGTTGCAGGGCCTGCTCGGCGATCGCGCGCGCGACTGGCGCGAGCGCATCATCGAGGCGTCGGCGCTGATCGAAGCCGGCATCGATTTTTCCGACGAGGGCGATGTGCCGGCCGAGCTGAGGGCGCCGGCGGTGAAAGCGATCAAAGCGCTGCATGACGAAATCACAGAAGTCCTTGCGGCACAGGGACATTCTGAACGCCTGCGCGATGGCCTGGTGGTTGCGATCGCGGGCGAGCCGAATGTCGGCAAGTCGACGCTGATCAATCAGCTGTCGCGCCGCGAGGTCGCGATCGTCTCGCCCTACGCCGGCACCACGCGTGACGTGATCGAGGTGCAGCTCGATCTCGATGGCTATCCGGTCACGGTGATCGACACGGCGGGTATCCGGGAGACCGACGATCCCGTGGAGCAGGAAGGCGTGCGCCGGGCGCGAGCGCGTGCCGAAGATGCCGACCTCGTGCTGTGGCTGGTCGAGGGTGGGCGCGCTGTCGATCCGGGCGCGATGCAATCGCTGGTGAAGTCCCGCCCCGGGCGTGAACAATCGGGCGGCTCGATCTGGATCGTCCGCAACAAGATCGATCTGGGCGAGGCGGAGGACGTCGGGTCGGGCGTCGAGTTCGGGATCTCGGCAAGGCGGGGGGACGGCGTTCCCAATCTGATTGACGCTCTCGTGAAATTCGCCGCCGAGTTTTTCGGGACGACCGAGGGCGCTTTGGTGACCCGGGCCCGCCAGCGAGATCTGTTGCGCCGGGCCTCGGACAGCTTGCGCCGGAGCTTGGAGCTTGTAGAAGACGGCGAAGAGCTTGCCGCCGAAGAGTTGCGTGCCGCGGCCTATGCCTTGGGCCGGCTGCTGGGCCGGGTCGACGTCGAGGACGTTCTCGGGGCCATCTTCCAGAAATTCTGCATCGGAAAGTAGGACTAGTTCTTCATTGTAGAACTAGCGCTTGTTCCGATCCTTGCGTTTCACGTGAAACAGCAACGGAATGAGTTCCGGTCTGTTGCACATGGAACATGTGCTTCCGACCTCCGGCCTGTTTCACGTGAAACCGCGGAACGATTGGTCAGCCCCGGTCTGAGCGGTTCGTACGCAGGGTCTGATCGCCTGACAGGGCAGGAAGGCTCGTGGCCGGCGGCCGTCCCCCAAGCTCGTCATTACGAGGAGCCCTTGCGACGAAGCAATCCAGACCGCGTCCACGGAGGGATTCCGGATTGTTTCCGCCTTTGCTGAAGCTTCGGCGGACAAGTCGCTCCGCTCGCAATCACGGCGTAGCCCGATCGCTTGTGCCCAGGGCCGTGCGAGATCTCGCCAGAAGTTCTCTCTCCCGGTTAGACGCATCTTGTTTCACGTGAAACAGCAGCGGGCCCAATGCCGGTTCTACTGTGCATGGGGTTGTTTTCGCGAAAATGCGCATCGCCTCCCTGGCCGCACTGTTTCACGTGAAACAACGGCCTCACCCAGTTTCTACTTCCGGCTTCTCCGCCTCTGCGATAGAAGTCCGCCCATGCGAACAGAGCGAGAGAGTTTCGACGTCATCGTCATTGGCGGCGGCCACGCCGGCTGTGAAGCCGCGGCTGCTTCCGCGCGGATGGGTGCGACGACCGCTCTGGTGACGCACCGTTTCTCCACCGTCGGCGCGATGTCCTGCAATCCCGCCATCGGTGGTCTGGGCAAGGGCCATCTGGTCCGCGAGGTCGACGCTCTGGACGGTTTGATGGGCCGGGTCGGCGATGCCGGTGGCATCCAGTTCCGCGTCCTCAATCGTCGCAAGGGCCCAGCGGTCCGCGGTCCCCGAGCTCAGGCCGACCGGAAGCTCTATGCCGCAGCCATGCAGGCCGCGATCCGGGACACCGAAGGTCTTTCCGTCATCGAGGGAGAGGCAGACGAGCTGATCGTGGTCGAGGGCCGGGTCATCGGACTACGCCTGGCGGACGGCCGCGAGCTTCGGGCAGGGGCGGTTGTCGTCACCACCGGCACGTTCCTCCGTGGTCTGATTCATCTTGGCGAGAAGAACTGGCCTGCCGGCCGGGTCGGTGAAGCGCCGGCAATGGGTCTTTCAGCCTCCTTCGAGCGCGCCGGTTTCACCCTCGGACGGCTCAAGACCGGGACTCCGCCCCGTCTGGACGGCACCACGATCGACTGGTCCGCGGTCGAGATGCAGCCCGGCGACGAACCTCCGGAGCCGTTCTCCGTGATGACCGAGCGGATCACGACCCCGCAGATCCAGTGCGGGATCACCCGGACGACCTCCGCGACCCATGAAGTCATCCGCGCGAATGTCCATCGCTCGCCGATGTACTCCGGCCAGATCAAGAGCTCCGGACCGCGCTACTGTCCCTCGATAGAGGACAAGATCGTCCGCTTTGGCGACCGCGACGGCCATCAGATCTTCCTGGAGCCCGAGGGGCTCGAGGATAGCACCGTCTATCCCAACGGCATCTCGACCTCGCTGCCGGAGGAGGTCCAGCTCGCGATCCTCGCCAGCATTCCTGGCCTAGAGCAGGTGAAGATGGTCCGCCCGGGTTACGCCATCGAGTACGACCACATCGATCCCCGCGAGCTCGATCCGACCCTCCAGACCAAGCGTCTGCGTGGTCTCTTCCTGGCTGGTCAGATCAACGGCACCACCGGATACGAGGAAGCCGCCGGGCAGGGCATCGTGGCCGGCCTGAACGCGGCTTTGGCCGCGAGCGGCGCCGCCCTGACCGTGTTCGACCGTGCCGATGGCTATCTCGGCGTGATGATCGACGACCTCGTCACCCGCGGGATCAGCGAACCCTATCGGATGTTCACCTCTCGCGCCGAGTACCGGCTGACCCTGCGCGCCGACAACGCCGATCAGCGCCTCACCGAGAAGGGGATTGCGCTCGGATGCGTCGGGAGCGCGCGGACGCAGCATCACCGCGCCAAGATGGACGCCCTGAATGCGGCCAGGGCGCTGTCGAAGTCCCTGACGATCACCCCGAACGAGGCGATCAAGCACGGTCTGTCCCTGAACCGGGACGGCCAGCGCCGCTCGGCGTTCGAGTTGATGGCCTATCCGGACATCGGCTGGAGCCAGGTGCGGACCATCTGGCCCGAGCTGTCGGCGATCGACCCGGTCATTGCCACCCATCTGGAGATCGACGCGAAGTACGACGTCTATCTCGAGCGCCAGAGCGCCGACGTCGAAGCTTTCAGGCGAGACGAGGGGATGGTGCTGTCGGACGTCGATTACCAGCAGGTCCCCGGTCTTTCCAATGAGGTGCGGGCCAAGCTGGAGAAGGCGCGGCCGTTCACCGTCGGCCAGGCTGGCCGGATCGACGGCATGACGCCGGCGGCACTCGGCATCCTCGCAGCCTATCTCCGGCGCGAGGCACGGAAGACCTCAAAGGCGATCGCATAGGCGTTTCACGTGAAACAGCGCGGGCCGGGCGGCAGATCGTCATCAGGGAAGCCAGCGGCAGGTGAGGGCGCGAGCCGTCGATCCGAGCCGACGCCGATCAAACCGAAGATCGACAAGGCCAGCGCCAACGATCGGTCGCTGGATTCCATCATCGCAGCGGACAAGCTCGCGGCGCTCAGGCTCGCCCCCGTTTCACGTGAAACCGAAGACCGGCTCGACCGCTACATCGCGCTGCTCCGGGAGTGGCAGGCCAAGACCAATCTAGTCGCGCCCTCGACCTTGCCGCAGCTCTGGACCCGGCACATCGCCGACTCGCTCCAGCTCGTCGATCTCGCCCCTTCGGCCAAACGCTGGGCCGACCTCGGCAGCGGCGGCGGCTTTCCCGGAATCGTTCTCGCCTGTGCCATGGCCGGGACGCCGGGCGCCAGCGTCCACCTCGTCGAGCGAATCGCCAAGAAGGCCGCCTTTCTGCGCGAAGCAGTTCGCGTCACCACATCTCCGGGGGTCGTACATCTCGCTGAGATCGGGGATAATGTGGATAGAATCACCGGCCCCGTCGATTGCGTCACCGCGCGTGCGTTGGCTCCGCTACATCAACTCATCGGCTTTGCGGAGCCGCTGATGCGCCAAGGTGCAAAAGTGCTGTTTCCGAAGGGTCAAGATGTAGAGGCTGAATTGACCGAAGCCGCTAAATATTGGAATATCCAGCCGCAGCTTCACCAAAGCCGGACCGGCGACGGTTGGATCGTCGAGCTGACGTCAGTCGAGCGGCGCTAAGGGGTTCAGGGGTCGAGTGGGGAATTTGCGATGAGCGTGATTGACGAACCGCAGCAAGAACAGACCGCCGAAGAACAGGCCACCGAAGAACAGGCCGCTGAGGTCCCGCAGGGCCACCCGCGCATCCTGGCGCTGGCGAATCAGAAGGGCGGCGTGGGAAAAACAACCACGGCGATCAATCTCGGCACGGCACTCGCTGCGATCGGCGAGCGCGTCCTGATCGTCGACCTCGATCCGCAGGGCAACGCCTCGACCGGCCTCGGCATCGATCGCCGCAACCGCTCCTGCTCGACCTATGACGTGCTGATCGGCGAAGCCCCTCTGCGCGAAGCGGTGGTCTCGACCGCGGTGCCGCGGCTGCACATCGCACCCTCGACCATGGACCTCTCCGGCCTCGAGCTCGAGCTCGGCACCACGCCCGGCCGCGCCTTCAAGCTGCGCGACGCCATCGGCGCGCTCAACAACAACGTTTCGCCGGACGCCGATTACACCTATGTGCTGATCGACTGCCCGCCCTCGCTCAACCTGCTCACGGTGAACGCGATGGCGGCCTCCGATGCGATCCTGGTGCCGCTCCAGTGCGAGTTCTTCGCGCTCGAAGGTCTGTCGCAATTGCTCCAGACGGTGGAGCAGGTGCGCTCGACGCTCAATCCGAACCTGTCGATCCACGGCATCGTGCTGACCATGTTCGACTCGCGCAACAACCTCTCGAACCAGGTCGTCGCCGACGTCCGTCAGTTCATGGGCGAGAAGGTCTACAAGACCATGATCCCGCGCAACGTGCGCATCTCGGAAGCGCCGTCCTACGGCAAGCCGGTCCTGGTCTACGATCTCAAATGCGTCGGCAGCGAAGCGTATCTGCGGCTCGCCACCGAAGTAATTCAGCGCGAGCGCGAGCTGCGCACCACGCATTGAAGCTGCCGTAGGGTGGGCAAAGGCGTCTTCGCCGTGCCCACCATCTTCTGCACACAACTGGTGGGCACGCTTCGCTTGCCGACCCTACGATAATTCAGTTCTGGAGTGTTGCACAGTGAATCCAAGGGAGCTGGCGATGGCCGACGAAGCGCGTTCGCGACTGGGTCGGGGTCTTGCGAGTCTGATCGGTGATGTCGGCGGCGAGGCTCAGCATGTCGATCGTCCGCGCGCGCAGCGCAAGGTGCCGATCGAATTCATCAAGCCCAATCCGCGCAACCCGCGCCGCGCCTTTTCGGAAACGGAGCTCAAGGAGCTCTCTGATTCGATCAGGCAGCACGGCGTGATCCAGCCGATCGTCGTGCGTCCGGTGAAGGGCGCGCAGGATCGCTTCGAGATCATCGCCGGCGAACGGCGCTGGCGCGCATCGCAGATGGCCGGCCTGCACGAAGTGCCGATCGTGCCGGTCGACATCAGCGACAGCGATGCGCTGGAGTTCGCGATCGTCGAGAACGTGCAGCGCGAAGACCTCAACCCGATGGAAGAGGCGCTCGGCTATCACGCGCTCGCCAACGAGTTCAAACGCAGCCAGGACGACATCGCAAAGGTCGTCGGCAAGAGCCGCAGCCACATCGCCAACATGATGCGGCTGACGAAGCTGCCGGCCGAAGTGCAGGCCTTGATCACGAGCGGCGAGCTGACCGCCGGCCACGCCCGCGCGCTGATCGGCGTGCCCGATCCGGTCGCGTCAGCCAGGCGTATCGTCGCGGAAGGCCTCAACGTGCGCCAGGCCGAGGCGCTCGCGCATGAAGAGGGTGTGCCGGAGCGCAAGCCGCAGAAGGCGCGCAGCACCGGGGGGAAGGAAAAGGACCCCGACACGATCGATCTCGAAAAGCGCGTCAGCGATGCGCTCGGCCTCAAGGTCACGGTCAATCACCGCGACCCCGGCGGCTCCGTCCAGATCAACTACCGCAACCTCGATCAGCTCGACGAGGTGATGAAGCGGCTGGCGAAGGGCGCGCTGTAGACGCACCGACTCTATCACCGTCACCCTGAGGTGGCCGCTTCTTCACCGGCCCTCGAAGGGCGACGGCTTCGCTGCATCGGGGCCGTTCATCCTTCGAGGCTCCCCACGCGCCGCGTTGCGCCGCGCGGCTCGCACCTCAGGATGACGGATTTGGCGCTTCGCACCGTCATTGCGACGCGCAACTCTCTCCACACGCCATTGCGAGCGAAGCGAAGCAATCCAGAGTGTCCCCACGGAGGGACTCTGGATTGCTTCGTCGCTTCAGTGCAAAATTGCTTCGCAATTTTGTCACGAGCTCCTCGCAATGACGTGGAGAGAGCGGTGCCTCAGCCGCGCCGCTTCGCATTCGCGGCGATGGCCATCAGCGTGCGCTGGGCGATGGCGGCGGCGAGGGTGGATTGCTTGCGGGTGTCGAGCGCAGCGGTCGCGAGCTGCTCGATGATTGCGGCGAGCCGCGCTACGCTGAAATTGCGCAGCGCCGTTTCCACCGCGGGCTTTCGCGAAAAATGCAGGCGCGGATAGCCGCCCTCGAGCACGGCGGAGGCAGGCTGGCCGTCGGCGATCGCGAGCGCAGATTTGTGCAGCCACGCAGCCTGGCGCTGCGCAGCGGAGATGATCACGCCGGGATAGGTGCCGGCGATCATGGCCTTTGCAAATTCGGTCTCGACGATGTCGGGCCGGCCGGCGAAGGCGCCGTCGACGATGGGGTCGAGTTTCAGCTCGGACGCATCGGCAACGACGGACATCACGTCATCCAGCGTGATCTCGCCTTTGCCATGCGCATAGAGCGTCAACTTGCGCAGCTCATTGCGCGAGGCCTGGCGGTCGCCGCCGAGGAATGACATCAGCGCCGCGCGGGCATCCTGCGCGATGCGCAGATTGGCGATGCGGAGCTCGTCGTCCATCAGCTTGGCAAGGTCGCGCTCGGTGTCGGGATAGCAGCCGATCGCCACGGCCGTCTTGGCCTTCTCGCAGGCCTTGCGCAGTGGCGATTCCGGGCGCAACTCGCCGGCTTCGATCACGATGCGGCAATCCTTCACGCTCATCTCCGCCAGCGTATCGATACCGCTGGCAAAGCTGCGCGAGCCGGCGCGGACGCGGATGGCGCGGCGACCGCCGAACAACGGCACCGTCATGGCTTCATCGACGAGCCGCGACGGCTCGGCGGAGAGTTCGTCGCCGTCGAGCTTGACGAGTGAGAAGGGATCGTTGGGGTCGTCGACGGCCGAGGCAATCAGTGCATCGGCGCGCTCGCGCACGAGGCCGGCATCGGGACCGTAGAGCAGGATGATCGGTCGGCCCCCGTCGGGACGGGCGAGGAAGGCGTCGATCTCTTTTCCGCGCAGCGCGACCATCGGGCCAACTGTCATTTCGGGGCCCGCAAAGCGCGAACCCGGAAATCTCGATCAATAATCTCTGGATTCCGGATCCGCCGTGCGGGCGCTCCGGAATGACGGGGATGACTTAAGTGCCGGCGGTGAAGAACGAGGCGAGGCGAGTGTTGATGTTCTCGGCGATCTCGTTGGCGGCACGATCCTCGGCATCGCGAAGGGCCCGGTTGCGAGCAAAGCGCTGGTAGGAGCCGGGCATGTCATAGGACACGCGCGCGAACGTCGTGCCGGTCATGACCGACTTGCCGCTGACGACCTCGATCAGATTGTACTGGGCGTCGATGCCGTAGTTTTCACTGTTCGGCAGGCCAGTATTGGGATCGACGATCAGCGACGTTTTGCTGGTCGCGAAGCGAATCTCCAGGCGATGGGTCGGCGGCATGCCCGTGGCGCTGCCGTAGAGCTTGAAGGCCAGGGCGTTGCGGACCTCGACGCCGACGCGAGCCTCGCGGGAGGCATTGGCCTTGTTGATCGGCGGAAGGTCGACCCCCATCAGCTTCTCGCGCAGGCCGGGGGTGCCATCGGTACGCTCGGCATACATCGGCTGGAAGCAGCCAGCCGTCAGCGCCGCCAATGCGGCGACCGCCAGCAAACGGGCTGCGATGCGGATCCTAGCCGACAACATTCACGATCCTCTTGGGGACGATGATCACCTTGCGGACGGGCTTGCCGTCCAGGGCCAGCTTTACCGCATCGAGGGCCAAAACGGCAGCCTCGATTTCCGGATTCTGGGCCGCTGTTGCAACTGTGACCTCACCCCGCTTCTTGCCATTGACCTGGACCACCAGGGTCACGCTGTCTTCAACCAGCAAATCGCGTTCGATTTGGGGCCAATCGGCCTCGGAAACCAGCCCGCTATGGCCCAGAACCTGCCAGCACTCCTCGGCCAGATGCGGCATCATCGGGGAGAACAGCTGGACCAGGATCTGGCTGGCCTCCCGGACCGCCCAGGCGAGGTCAGCCGTGGGCTGGCCGGGGCGCTGGAGCACCTCCGAAAACGCATTGGCGAATTCGCGGATATGGGCAAGGCAGACATTGAAGTGCAGCCGCTCGATGCCGGTGGTGACCTTGTCCAGCGCGCCATGGGCAGCCTTGCGCAAGGCGGTTGCATCCGGGCCGAACGAGCCCGGACGATCTGCCGGCGCGGCCTGGCCGAGTTCCACTGCATCGTTCACCAGCCGCCACAGCCGCTGCACGAAGCGCGAGGCACCCTGGACGCGCTCGTCGCTCCAGATCACGTCGCGGTCGGGCGGGGAGTCCGACAGCATGAACCAGCGGGCGACGTCGGCGCCGTAGGTCTCGATGATATCGTCGGGGTCGACGGTGTTCTTCTTCGACTTCGACATCTTCTCGATCGGACCGATCTGGATGTCTTCGCCTGACGTCAACAGCGTCGCGCGCCGGCCGTTGCCGCCGACCTCGATCTTCACCTCGGCCGGCTGCACATAGGTGCCGTCGGCCTTCTGGTAGGTCTCGTGCACCACCATGCCCTGGGTGAACATGCCGGCGAACGGCTCGTCCAGCGCAATGTGACCGGTCGCCTTCATCGCGCGGGTGAAGAAGCGGCTGTAGAGCAGATGCAGGATCGCGTGCTCGACGCCGCCGATATACTGGTCGACCGGCAGCATCCGGTTGGCGACAGCTGGCGTCGTCGGTGCGTTCTGGTTCCAGGGATCGGTGAAGCGCGCAAAATACCAGGACGAATCCACGAAGGTGTCCATGGTGTCGGTTTCGCGCTGGGCCTTAGCCCCGCATTTCGGGCAGGTGACGTGCTTCCAGGTCGGGTGATGATCGAGCGCGTTGCCCGGCCTGTCGAAGGTCGCGTCATCCGGCAGCGTCACCGGCAGATCGGCGTCTGGCACCGGCACCACATCGCATCTGGGGCAATGGATGACGGGAATCGGGCAGCCCCAATAGCGCTGCCGCGAAATACCCCAGTCGCGTAGGCGGAAATTGACCTGACGCTCGCCAACCGGCGCGTTGCCGCGCAACTCGCCTTCCAGCCGCTGTGCGACCTCGTCCTTGGCCTGCTCGATGGTCATGCCGTCGAGGAAGCGCGAATTGATCATGCGGCCGTCACCGTCATAGGCGGTGTCGGTGATGACGAATGTCTTCGGGTCCTGGCCCTCGGGACACACCACCGGCGTGTTGCCGAGATTGTACTTGTTGACGAAGTCGAGGTCGCGCTGGTCGTGCGCGGGGCAGCCGAAGATCGCGCCGGTGCCGTATTCCATCAGCACGAAGTTCGCGACATAGACCGGCAGCTTCCAGCTCGGATCGAACGGGTGCACCGCGCGGATGCCGGTGTCAAAACCCTGCTTTTCCGCGGTGTCGATGATCTCTTGCGCGGTGCCGATCTTCTTGATGTCGGCGATGAACTGGGCAAGCTTCGGGTTCTTCGCGGCGGCTGCTTGAGCCAGCGGATGATCCGACGAGATCGCCATGAATTTGGCGCCGAACAGCGTGTCCGGGCGCGTCGTAAAGATCTTCAACTCGCTCTCGCCGGCGGGCGTCGTCGCCTGATCCAGCGCGAAGCGGACCAGCAGGCCCTCGGAGCGCCCGATCCAGTTGCGCTGCATCAGCCGCACCTTGTCGGGCCAGCGGTCCAGCCCATCCAGCGCCGACAGCAGCTCCTGCGAGTACTTCGTGATCTTGAAGACCCACTGGCTCATTTCCCGTTGTTCGACAACGGCACCCGAGCGCCAGCCGCGGCCGTCGATCACCTGCTCGTTGGCGAGCACGGTCATGTCGACCGGGTCCCAGTTGAGCTTGCGCTTCTCACGCTCGGCGAGGCCGGCGGCGAGCATGTCCAGAAACATCTTCTGCTGATGCTTGTAGTAGCTGGGGTCGCAGGTCGCGAATTCGCGCGACCAGTCCAGCGACAGCCCGATCGAGCGGAGCTGTTTCTTCATCGCGGCGATGTTGTCGTAGGTCCAGGCCTTCGGCGCGACCTTGCGCTCGATGGCGGCGTTCTCGGCCGGCAGGCCGAAGGCGTCCCAGCCCATCGGGTGCAGCACGTTGAACCCCTTGGCGCGCATGAAGCGGGCCAGCACGTCGCCGAGCGTGTAGTTGCGGACATGGCCGATATGGATGCGCCCGGAAGGGTAGGGGAACATCTCCAGCACGTAGTATTTCGGCCGCGAGTCGTCGTTCTTGGAGACGAAGATCGCCTGCTGGTCCCAGGCGGCTTGCCAGCGCGGTTCGGCGTCGCGGGCGTTGTAGCGTTCGGAGGTCATGGAATCGTTGGGTTTTCGTGGATTCGGCCGTCTAAAGACGGCGGACTAGGCCATAGAAGTCCTTAGGGGGTCAATGGGTTGCCGCTGGCGGCGGCCCCCCGCAAGGCTGCTCCGCTAAAGTACGGACCAGCCCATTGAGATCGGATTAAGGGGTCGGTGCGAGGTTGGCCGCCAACAGCACCCCGCCAGGCGATGGAATCAGGCTTCGACGATCTCGATTACGACTATGCCGCGTCCATCGCCGGACGGGCGGTGCGGAGCATGGCCGAGCAGCGGATTCCGCCGACGCCGACCAATTTTGCCGTCTGGTTCCACTATTTCGCAGGCAGCCATGACGATTTGCGCAATGCCATCGAACTCCTGATCGACCACAATCGCCCCTTCGACGCCAGGACCAACCAGGATCTGTTCGAGACCTATGTCGCGCCCCGGGCGGGCACCGTCGCCTCCGAGACGTCCGATCGGCTGCATGCCCTCATGGGGGCAGCGAAGGAGTTTCTGGCGACGGCCATGGCCGACAATCATTCCCAGATGCGGGCGATCAGCGAGGTCGCCGATCGGGGCAGGGCCGGCGTCGATCCGAAGGCGCTGGTCGCCCAGCTCATGAACGAGCTGGCGCGGGCGGCCACCAGGGCGACCAGGCTCGAGGCTGGCTTTGCCGAAAAGACCCGCGAGCTCGACGTGATCCGCGACTCGCTCTCCAAGTCCGAGGAGCGCGCCCGGACCGATACGCTGACGGGGCTGGCAAACCGGCGGGCGCTCGATGAATTCCTGCGCAAGGCACAGACGACCGCGGATTGGGGCGAGCCGCTCGGCGTGCTGATGCTCGACATCGACCACTTCAAGACCTTCAACGACAATTTCGGCCATGGTGTCGGCGACCAGATGCTGCGCCTGATTGCGAAAGTGCTGCGCGAAAAAGTTCGCGAGCAGGATTTGCCGGCCCGCTATGGCGGCGAGGAGCTGATCGCGGTGCTGCCGGATGCCGATCTCGCCACTTGCGCCGAGATCGCCGAGCGCATCAGGCGCGCCATCGTCGAATGCACGATCACGCGCCGCTCGACCGGGGAGACCCTGCCCAACATCAGCGTGTCGATCGGCGTAGCGCAGTACCGGACCGGCGAGGCGATCACCGATCTCATCGAGCGCTGCGACCGCGCGCTCTATCTCGCCAAGGGCGGCGGTCGTAATCGCATGGTGACGGAGGTCGAGCTCGATCGCGCTACGGCTGCCCGCTAGGCGCTCGCCGCCAGCATCATGTCGGCCGCGCCGTTCTCGATCACCTGGATGCCGTGCTCCATAACATTGTTGCGGCCGCGGTGTTTTGCGGCGTAGAGCGCGGCGTCGGCGGCTTCGATGAGATCGCCGGGGCGCAGCGTCTCGTTCGGCTTCGTTGCGGCAACGCCGATCGAGACGGTGACGATCATGTGGGCGGAGGTGATGTGCGGCAGGCACAGCTTCAGAACGGCCGCGCGCACCTGCTCGCCGATCTCGACGGCGCGGTTCACGTCGGTGTTCGGCAGCAGCAGGCAGAATTCCTCGCCGCCATAGCGGGCCGCAAAGCCCATCGTGTCGGCGGCGATGCCGGACAAGGATTCGCCGAGCCGGGTCAGGCAGGAATCGCCTTCGAGATGGCCATAGGTGTCGTTGAACAGCTTGAAGTGATCGACGTCGATCATCAGCAGCGCGAGCTCGCTGCCATATTGCTGCGCGCGCATCCATTCGAAGTCGAGCCGGCTCTGGAAGCCGCGGCGATTGGCCAGCCCCGACAGCATGTCGATCGAGGCCATTACGGTCAGGCGGTCGTTGCTCGCGATCAGCTCGCGCTCGCGCTGGCTGAGCTGCGCGGCCATCGCGTTGAAGGCGCGGGCCAGCGGCACGAACTCGGCCGGCAGCCGGTTCCGCGCGGCGCGGGCCGAGAGATCGCCTTCGCCGAGGCGCTTGGCCATGTCGGCCAGCATCTCGATCGGCTTGATCACGAGCTTCTCGGCGGCGATCAGCGCGCCGAGCAGGACGAACAGCACGACGAATGCGAGCTGGAGATAGGCGGTGCGGATGTCGCGGCTGACCGCCGCGGACACCTTGTCCTCGTCGATGCTCGCAATCAGGCGGGCATTGGTGCCGGCGATGCGGATATAGCTCACCGCGCGGCGGGAGCCGTCGGCGGCGAGGAAAGAGAGTGAGCCCTCGTCCTGGTCCGAACGCAGCGCCCTGTCGGCGATCGCCGACATCAGCGGCATGTTGTCGAGCGGACGGCCGATCGCGCTGTGCTGGTCAGCCGGCGCGGCGAGCACGGTACCGGCGCTGTCTACCAGCACCGCGGTGATGCCGGCACGGCCGCCGAGATTGCTCATGACCTTCGACATCCAGTCGAGGTTCACGGTGGCGAGCACGACGGCATCCGCCACGCCGCTGAAGGCCGACACCGGATAAACCGCCATCACAGTCGGCGACGGCACGGGCCGCGACAGGATGAAGTCGCTCAGCACGAAGCGGCCGGTTTCCTGCGCCTGCTGGAAGTAGGGCCGGTCGCTGAGGTCGAGGCCGACATACATGTTGTTGGTGGCGCACTGGATGCGTCCGTCCTGGCCGGCGATCAACAGCGTGCGGATCCAGGGAAGGTTCGACGGCAGGCTCGCGCGCAACACGTCGCAGCTCTTGCTGATGCCGCCGGCGGAGGCGCGGATGAAGGCCTCCGATTTCAGGATGGTTTCGACCGACGAGATCACTTCGCGCTGCGCATCCGCGCTGTGTCTTGCAATGGTGGTGAATTCGGTCGCGGCCTGCGCGATCTGCCGCGCGCGCGTGTCCTCGAGCGAACGGATGCGCTCGAACATCAAGGGCGTCACCAGAATCACCGCGAGCAACGCAAGCCGTGCCCGGATTCCGAGAACCTGCTTGAGTTTCACTCGTTTGCGGTTGAAACTGACGTTTGCCATCTTCGCTGCCCACCCCATCGGCCAAGGTAAAGCGAAGGGTTCAAAAACTCTTTCTTGAACTCGGTAAAATTAGAACTAGCTCCGCAACAATCCAGTCCGAACCGACGTCATGACCGAAACCAACGCCGCGCCGGTAACCGGCCATTCACCAAACGCGCTCGCCGCGGTCGAAGCCGAAATTGTCCGCGCCTGCAAGGAAGCGCGGCGCGATCGCGCCTCCGTGACGCTGATCGCGGTGTCCAAGACGTTCGCCGCGGATGCAATTATCCCGGTCATCGACGCCGGACAGCGCGTATTCGGCGAAAATCGCGTGCAGGAGGCCAAAGGCAAGTGGCCGGCGTTAACGTCCGCTTATTCCGGCATCGCGCTGCATCTGATCGGGCCGCTGCAATCCAACAAGGCGAAGGAGGCGGTGGCACTGTTTGATGCCATCCATTCGGTCGACCGCCCGAGCATTTGCCAGGCGTTAGCCAAGGAAATCGAATCCCAGAACAGGCACCCGGAACTGTTCGTCCAGATCAACATCGGCGAGGAGCCGCAGAAGGCCGGCATCGCTCCCGGCGAGGCCGACGCCTTCATCGCGAGCTGTCGCGACAGCTATGGGCTGACGATCTCCGGCCTGATGTGCATCCCGCCGGTCGACGAGCCGCCGGCGGCGCATTTCGCGCTGACCGCCAAGATCGCGGAGCGCAATGGATTGAAGAATCTCTCGATGGGCATGAGCGCGGACTTCGCCACCGCGATCATGCTCGGCGCCACCCATGTGCGCGTCGGGAGTGCGATCTTCGGACATCGGTAAGGGTCGTCATCGGCGGCCGCGCCCAGCAACGGCTTTCGAATTCGTCATTGCTTCGCTGCGCTCGCAATGACGGCGGTGTGTGAGGCCGCCTCTACGCAAACCCCACCGACACCTGCCCCAGCACACCGAAATCCACCGCGAAATGATCGCCGGCCTGGATCGGCAGCGGCGGATGGCATGTGCCTGTCGTCACCACCTCCCCTGCCCGCAAGGTGATGCCGAGCCCGCGCAGCTCGTTGGCAAGCCAGGCCAGGGCAACACGGGGATCGCCGAGCACGTTCTTGCCGTGGCCGAGATAGCGCCGGCCGCGCAGCGTGATCTGCGGCCGCTCCTCGACGAGATTCATGGCGCGCCAGTTTGCACTCGTCGCTGCGCCCAGCACGAACAGATGCGCGCAGGCATTGTCGGCGATCAGCTGCGCCTCGCCGGCGCTGGCGAAATCGCCAAAGCGCGAGTCGGGAATCTCGATCGCGGGATGCAGGGTGTCGACGGCGGCGAGCACGTCGTCGACACTGTACGGCGTCGCGCGCGGCGGCAGATCGCGGCCCATGACGAAGGCGAACTCGGGCTCGCCGACGCGCATCTCGTTGCCTTTCATCCACGCCGTGCCACCGTCGGCGATCACGGTGTCGCTCATGATGCGGCCGGCCAGCGGTCCCGCGACGTTGATGTGCTTCTGTCCGGCCTCGCTTGTCGCCGCGATCTTCCAACCGAACAGGTTTCCAAGCGATTGGTTTTCGAGGACGGCCTGGATGGCATAGCCATCGGCGCGGCTCTGCGGCCGCAACCGCGGCTCCAGCGCGTCAAACTTGGTGCCGTCGCGCCAATGTCTGACCAGGACCTGCGATGCGGCGGCGATCTGATCCTTGTCGAGCATGTGCCCTCACCCGATGATGATTCTTGTTCTTGGTCCCAGTCGCCGCAGCAATTGCAGCATCGCCGCTTTGGTCATCGAGACGCAGCCCGCGGTCGGTCCGAAATTGTCGCGCGCCAGATGCAAGAACACCGCGCTACCGCGGCCGGCGATGCGCGGTCTGGTGTTGTGGTCGATTTCGATGATGAAGTCATAGAGATGGTCGGTCCGCTTGAGACGGTCACCGCCCTGCTCCGGCCCGAGCCGGATCGCCTGATTGTAGTGGCGGTCCCCGGCGTCCTCGCACCAGGCGTCCGTGTCGCCGATGGTCCGGGCCGGAAGAAAGGTCCGCGGACGGCTGTGGCGATCGCCCCGCCACCATAATTGCCTGGGACGGAAGCTGCCCCGCGGGGTGCCGCCATCGCCCTCCCGCTTGTTTGCCAGGATTCCGCCCCGCCCCAGCGCCACCGGGATCGTCAGCGCGCCGGCCGTCAGCCACCCCCGGCGCGGATTCCCGGCAGCAGGTTTAACGCGGATCGCTTGGAGCGGTCCGGAGCTTCGATTCCTTGGATAACTAGCTGAATCCGCTTTGTTTTTCATGGGAACGTGCGATGTCGAATTCATTACAGGACATTCATCAAAACGGCCTGAGATTTTGAGTTAGAGTGGTTCTGGCTTGTGAATCGGTAACAGCCCACTACTTCAACACGAACAACAATAATAACGGCGACCCCCCTAACTTTCCCTCGCGGTTGGGTGCAGCATGCATGCGCGCCGAGCCGGACTCCAAAAGGATGACCCCCTATGGCCAATGCCCGCAAGATCCTCATCGTGGATGACGATACCGATCTGCGCGATACGTTGGTGGAGCAATTATCGCTGCACGAAGAATTTGAGGCCTCCGCCGTCGATACCGGCGCCAAGGGCGCGAGCGCCGCGAAGGCCAATGCCCCCGATCTGGTCCTGATGGATGTCGGCCTGCCCGACACCGATGGCCGCGAGGTGGTTCGTTCCTTGCGCAAGGGCGGCTTCAAGGCTCCGATCATCATGCTCACCGGGCATGACACCGATTCCGACACGATTTTGGGGCTGGAATCCGGCGCCAACGACTACGTTGCAAAACCCTTCCGTTTCGCCGTGCTGCTGGCCCGCATCCGCGCCCAGCTCCGCCAGCACGAGGCGAGCGAGGACGCGGTGTTCTCGGTCGGCCCCTACTCCTTCCGCCCCGGCTCGAAGATGCTGACCGCGGCCAATGCCCGCAAGGTCCGGCTCACCGAGAAGGAAACCGCCATCCTCCGCTTCCTTTACCGGGCCGGCCAGATGCCGGTCTCGCGCGAGACCCTGCTCCAGGAGGTCTGGGGCTATAATTCCGGCGTCACCACCCACACGCTGGAAACCCACATCTACCGCCTCCGCCAGAAGATCGAGAAGGACGCCGCCAATCCGGAGATCCTGGTCACGGAAGCCGGTGGCTACAAGCTGGTGCCGTGATACGCTTTGGGGGCGTGCGAATCGTTTTAGATCGCATGCCCTTTGAGCCCCGGACCTGAATGTCAATCGACGACGACGTAGCGCTTCTCGAGCGTGTCCCGACACTGCGCTTGTTGGGAGATGCGTCGTTGCGCATGCTGGCGATCGGCTCCGAGCAGCGTAATTTCGTCCGCGGCGACGTCCTGTTCAATCTCGGCGACGAAGCCGATGCCGGATACGTGGTTCAACGCGGCGCCTTTCGGGTCGACGACGGCGCCGGCGCGGAGATGATCGCAGGTCCCGGCGCGCTGATCGGCGAGCTCGCGCTGGTGGTGCCGATGAAGCGGCCGTCGAGCGCGGTCGCGCTTGAGCACGCCTCCGTCATCCGCGTCGCGCGCAGCCTGTTTCAACGCGTGCTCGAGAGCGACCCGGCCGCGGCCGTTCGCCTCCGCGACGAATTCGCGGTGCGCTCCAGCCAGATCGCGAGCGATATCCTGATGGCGGGCGCGAAGCTGACGTCGTGAGACGTCGTCGTAGCCAGGACGGCGCCGTCACACCTCCAGCGTCACCGTCACCGGCACGTGGTCCGACGGGCGCTCCCAGCTCCGCGCGTCGCGCAGGATCTTGAAATCACTGACCGCGTCCTTCAATGCGCGCGAGACCCAGATGTGGTCGAGCCTGCGGCCGCGATCACCGACGGTCCAGTCGGCGGAGCGATAGCTCCACCACGTGTAGACCTTCTCCGACATCGGAAAACGCTCGCGCGCGACGTCGACCCACTCACCGGCTGCCAGCGCGGCTTGCAGCTTCTCGGTCTCCACAGGCGTATGCGAAACCACTTTCAGAAGCTGCTTGTGCGACCACACGTCGTTCTCGTGCGGCGCGACGTTGAGATCGCCGACCAGGATGTGGCGATCCTCCCCGCGCGGATGCAGCGGCTCGCAGGCCTTCATCTCGTCGAGGAAGCGAAGCTTGTGGTCGAATTTCTCGTTCAGCGCGGGATCGGGAATGTCGCCGCCGGCGGGGACGTAGAAATTATGCAGCACCAGCGGCTTTGCGATGCTGGCCTTCTCGCCGAACGAGACCGAGATGTGGCGCGAATCCACCTTGTCGCAGAAGGTGCGGATGTCTTTCGATTCGAACGGAATCTTCGAGACGATGGCGACGCCGTGATAGCCCTTCTGCCCGTTCAGCGCGACATGCTCGTAGCCGAGCCGCTTGAAACGCTTCAGCGGAAAGGCATCGTCGATGCACTTGGTCTCCTGGAGACACAGCACGTCCGGCCGCGCGCTCTTGAGAAACTTCGCGACCAGGTCGATGCGCAGCCGCACCGAATTGATGTTCCAGGTTGTCAGGGAAAGACGCATGAGGGATGCGTCTTAGCATGGATTGGCGCGGGGAAAATGCTTGTCCACAGCGAGCTCTCGTAGGGTGGGCAAAGCGACTTGTCCGCCGTAGCTCGAAGAGCGAAGGCGGAAGCGTGCCCACCATGCCTGCTGTAAGGAGGAAAGATGGTGGGCACGGCGCAAGTGCGCCTTTGCACCCCACGATAGCACGGCGCCTATCCCGGCGATGGGCCGTAATTGGTGAAATCGATCTTGAACATGCCGGGATCGAGCTTCTTGGTCGCGTCGAGATTGTAGACCGCGATCGTGGTGTCGTAGCCCTGCGGGTCGGTGACGGTCCACTGCTTCAACTGGCCGTCCTTGGCGCCGAACATCAGCAGCAAGCGGCTGGTGCCGACCAGCGCCTGCTTCTCCTCGATGGTGACGCTGACGAACACGTCGTCAGCGGAGACGTTGACGACGTTGGTGTCCCTCATCAGGTCGATGCGATCGGACAGCAGGAAGCGCAGCGGCGTCTGCGACAGCGGATAGACGTCCTGGGTCGCGAGCTTGCGGTCGCGCACCACCAGCGACGATCCGTCGGCGACGATGTCGATCGGGCTCGGCGCGTCATATTCGAAGCGCACCTTGCCGGGCTTCTGGATGTAGAAGTCGCCCTGCGTCTTGCTGCCGTCGGGACCGACCTGGACGAAATTTCCAACCAGCGTCGACAGCGAGGACAGATAGGCGCTGACCTTGGCCGCCTGCGCCTTCTGGTTGGCATCGAAGGTCTGGAAGATGCTGCTCGGCACGTTGCGGCGCGGATCCGGAATGACCGGGTTCGGCGGCGTCTGCGTTGCGCCAGTGACGGCGGGCCCGCCGGCTGAACCGCCATCGCGGCCCTTCGGCGCTGGCTTCGGCACGGGCACGGTCTGCGCGAACGACGCCGCAGTCACCATCGCGGCGGTGACGAGAAGCACGCCGGTCATACGCGCGCTTCGCGCAGCGATGGTGGCAGCGAATCGAATGTCCGGATGTCTGATCAACGCGTCGTCCTGTGTGGCTGGGCGCCTTTTTAGCGTGATTTCGCAAATGCAGATATCGATTTTGCGTGAAATTATGTTCAGAGGCGGCTCTGCCTCACATATGGCTGTCTTCTTCCTCGACCAGAATCTCGCGCTTTCCGGCGTGGTTGGCGGGTCCGACGATGCCTTCCAGTTCCATGCGCTCCATCAGCGAAGCGGCGCGGTTATAGCCGATCTGGAGCCGGCGCTGGATGTAGCTGGTCGAGGCCTTGCGGTCGCGTTTGACGATGGCCACGGCCTGTTGGAAGAGATCGCCGCCGCCATCCGCGCCCATGCCGCTGGCGTCGAACACGGCGCCACCGTCCTCGTCCTCGGTCGGCTCTTCGGCCGTGACGGCCTCGAGGTATTCGGGCTGGCCCTGCGTCTTGAGGTGACGCACCACCTTCTCGACTTCTTCGTCCGACGCGAAAGGTCCGTGCACGCGGCTGATGCGGCCGCCGCCCGCCATGTAGAGCATGTCGCCCTGCCCGAGCAGCTGCTCGGCGCCCATCTCGCCCAAAATGGTGCGGCTGTCGATCTTGGACGTCACCTGGAAGGCGATGCGGGTCGGGAAGTTCGCCTTGATGGTGCCGGTGATGACGTCGACCGACGGGCGTTGTGTCGCGAGGATCACATGCAGGCCGGCGGCGCGCGCCATCTGCGCGAGGCGCTGCACCGCGCCTTCGATGTCCTTGCCGGCAACCATCATCAGGTCGGCCATTTCGTCGACGATGATGACGATGTAGGGCAGCGGGTCGAGCGAGAGCTTCTCTTCCTCGTAGATCGCCTTGCCGGTTTCCTTGTCGAAGCCGGTATGCACCGTGCGCGTCGGTTCCTCGCCCTTGGCTTTCAATTCGAGCAGGCGCGTATTGTAGCCGTCGATGTTGCGCACACCGAGCTTGGCCATGTTCTTGTAGCGCTCTTCCATCTCGCGCACGGCCCATTTCAGCGCGACCACCGCCTTCTTCGGGTCGGTCACGACGGGGGTGAGCAGATGGGGAATGCCGTCATAGACGGAGAGTTCGAGCATCTTCGGATCGACCATGATCAGGCGGCACTGGTCCGGGCGCAGCCGGTAGACCAGGCTGAGGATCATGGTGTTGATGGCGACCGACTTGCCGGAGCCGGTGGTGCCGGCGATCAGCATGTGCGGCGTGCGCGCGAGGTCGATGATGACGGGGTCGCCGCCGATGGTCTTGCCGAGGCAGAGCGGCAGCTTCGCAACCGTGTCGGTCGCTTCCTTTGCGATCAGCAGTTCGCGCAGATAGACCTTTTCGCGATGCGCGTTCGGCAGTTCGATACCGATGGCGTTGCGGCCCGGCACGACCGCCACGCGCGCCGACAGCGCGCTCATCGAGCGGGCGATATCGTCGGCGAGCCCGATCACGCGCGACGATTTGATGCCGGGCGCCGGCTCCAGCTCGTACAGCGTGACCACGGGACCCGGATTGGCCTTCACGATCTCGCCGCGCACGCCGAAATCCTGCAGCACGCCTTCGAGCGAGCGCGAATTGGCTTCCAGCTCGGCCTTGCTGAGCGGCTGGCGATCGCCCGCCTTGGGCGCGGCCAGAACGGACACGGACGGAAGCTCGAACTTGTCGGAGGATTTCTTGGAAGCGCCCTTCGGTGCAGCCTTCTTGCGCGGGGCGCGCGCGGCCGGCTCCTCCTCTTCCTCCTCCTCCTCGTCTTCCTCTTCTTCGTGCTCGTCCTCGTCAATCTCGTCTTCGGACTGCGGCGAGATCGACGGCGCGGCGCGGCCGCCGCCGAGATTCGGCTCCTGGCGACTGAACGCAACGGCTTTGGTCTTCGGTCCGCTCGAGACCAGCGAGCGGTAAGCGGTGCCGAGCAGCCAGATCAGCCGCGCCTTCGTGCTCATCAATGCGTGGAACAGCCAGCCCAACGACACCGAGCCGCGATCGCTCTCCTCGTCCTCGTCCAGCGGCTTGTCGTCGTCCTCGATCTCCGCGAGCTCGTCGTCATGCTCGCGCGCGCCGAGGCCGCAGGCGATCAGGAAGGTCGCGCCCATCGCGGCGAACAGGATCGTGCCCAGCACCATGCGATAGATCGTGCCCGCCGGTCCGAAAATCACCGCGGGCGCGCGCACCAAGGCATCGCCGACCACGCCGCCGAGGCCGGTCGGCAGCGGCCAGGCGCCGCCATGCGGCCAGCAGCTGACGAAGCCGGCCGCGATCACGGTGCAGAGAATCCAGGAACCGAGCCGCAGCGCCTCGCGGTCGAACGGGCGATGGGTCATCATGCGCCAGCCCCAGACCGCGACCGTCAGGATCAGCATGATCGCGCCGAGCCCGAGGATCTGCATCGCAAGGTCGGCGCCGATCGCGCCGGCATAGCCGAGAATGTTGCGGATCGGCCGCGAGGTCGCGTGGCTGAGGCTTGGATCCTGCACCGACCAGGTCATCAGCGCGGCCGAGGCGACGCCTGACAATGCAATCAGGCCGAGACCGGTGAGCTCGCGCATACGCCGCGCCAGCCCCTCGCGGATCGACGGCGGCAGATGGCCGACCAGTGGAATGACACGTTCGATTGCCGACATGCTCATGGGCCCCGCCTAACCCAGAGTCTCGACCAGGCGGTGCAGCGCCTGCGCCGTGGTCTCGCCATCCTGCACCAGCGCAAGGCGAATGAAACCTGCGCCCGGATTGAAGCCGTCGGGCTGGAGCCGCGCCAGATAGCTGCCGGGCACCACGCGTACGCCTGCTTCCTTGAAGAGCTTGAGCGTGATCGACACGTCGTCGCCGAGCGCGGACGTGTTGAGCCAGACGCAGAAGCCGGCGTCAGGCCGGCGATAGCCGTAACGATCGCCGATGATCTGGTCGGCGAGATCGAACTTGATCCGGTAGAGCCTGCGGTTCTCCTCGACATGCGCCTCGTCGCCGTAAGCAACGGTCGCGACATGCTGGAGCGGCACCGGCACCTGCGGCGCCGCGATGTTGCGCAGCTCGAGGAACATGCCGATGAATCGCTTGTCGCCGGCGGCGAAACCGACGCGCAAACCCGGCAGGTTGGAGCGCTTCGACAGCGACTGGAACGCAACCACGCGGGTGAAATCAGGGCCGGCGCATTCGAGCGCGCTGCCCGGGGCCTCGCGGGTGTAGATCTCGGAATAGCACTCGTCGCTGAGGATCACGAAGCCGTAGCGGTCGGCGAGCTGCTTCAACCGCCTGAAATAGTCAGGCTTGGCGACCGAGCCCTGCGGATTGGCGGGCGAGGCCAGATAGAACGCCACCGTGCGCGCCAGCGTCGCTTCGTCGATGGCATCGAGATCGGGCAGAAAGCCGTTTTCGACGGTGGTCGGCAGGTAGACCGGCTCGCAGGCCGCGGCGCGGGCGCCGGCGCCATAGACCGGATAGAACGGGTTCGGCATCAGGATTGCGGGCTTGCCGGGGCGCGGGCCGACATAGCGCGCGGCCGCGATCGCGGCGAGGAACAGCCCCTCGCGGCTGCCATTGAGGACGAGAATCTCGCTTTCGGGATCGAGCGGCCGCGGCAGCTTGAAGCGCGACGACAGCCAGGCGCCCGCTGCCGTGCGGAACGGGTCGGTGCCCTTGTTCGCGGGGTAACGGCCGAAATCGGCGATGTGCTTGGCCAGCACCGGGCCGACGAAGTCAGGCACGGGATGCTGGGGTTCGCCGACTGCAAGCGTAATCAAGGGCTTACCCGGCTGATGGGGGGCCAGCAGCTCGTTCAGCCGGACGAAGGGCGAGCGTTCGCTATCGGAGCTTCCACTGTCCTGCGGCGCACGGGATGAAGCGGTTATAGCCATTCTGGACGCCAGCACTCTTGGAACAGCCGGTCGCACCAAGGCGCCGGCGGGAAGCGGTTCACTTCACCATAGATAGGGCGAGGTTAAGACGCGATTAACCATCGGCTTTCCGCGCCATCAAGAGTCATTTCCGTGACCCGGATTCGAGGTTTGGCCCGTCCAGAGGGGGAATAATGAGGTCGGATCCAACGGATACGGGGTGGGCCCTGGTCCCGGCCATGACGGCCTTCCTGGCACGCCCAAGAACGTGGATGCCCGGGACGAGCCCGGGCATGAGGAGTCTCTCGGGATGGGCGCGCTCAGTGCCCCGGCAGCTTCTCGAACGTCGCCAGCCCTGCGGGGATCGCGTGGAACTCCTGCTTGTCGCAGGTGTAGATCGCCATCTGCGGATGGAACTGCTTTGGCTCGTCCAGCGTGCCGACCTTCAGGATCGCCGCGGGCAGGCCCGGAACCTTGGTCACCAGATGGGTGCCGCATTCGGCGCAGAATTCGCGCGTGACCGCGCGTTCGAGGTCCTTGCGCGTGAACTGCTTGGGCTGCCCGGTGATGTAGCTGAAGCCGGCCACCGGCATCGCGATGAAGGTGTTGGGCGCGCCGCCCGAGATGTACTGGCACTCGCGGCAATGACACTGGGCCTGCATCATCGGATCGCCTTCGGCCACGTAGCGCACTTCGCCGCAATAACATCCGCCTTCCAAACGCATGACGACCTCCCGGTTTGTTTTTCGTTGTGGTCGATATTTCTGCGCCGGCAATCTGAAATGGCAATCCCTTTCTTTGTCGCGCAGGGCAAAGAAGGCCAAAAGAAAGGGGCTTCAGCTTGCGCTGAAGCCCCTCAACGGTCGGGACATTGCCGGGTATGTGCCCCAAACCGTAGTCGTGGACACGGCCCCCGAGGAGGCCGCGCCCGGGAGGAGAGTTACATGTTGTAGGCGCGCTCGGTGTGCTCGGTGATGTCGAGGCCTTCACGCTCGGTCTCGACATTGGCGCGGAGGCCAACGATCACATCGACGACCTTGTAGAGGATCGCCGAACCGATGCCCGACCACACCAGCGTGGTGCAGACGCCCCAGAGCTGGGAGGTCATCTGCGCCGCGAAGTCGTAATCGGCAACCTTCGGCGGGATCGCGGTGTAGTCGATGATGCCCGCACCACCCAGCGCCGGATTGACGAGGATGCCGGTGCCGAGGGCGCCGACGATGCCGCCGATGCAGTGCACGCCGAACACATCGAGGCTGTCATCGTAGCCGAGCGCATTCTTCACCACGGTGCAGAAGAACAGGCAGACCACGCCGACCACGAGACCGAGGACGATCGCACCCATCACGCCGGCGAAGCCGGCGGCAGGCGTGACGGCCACGAGGCCCGCGACAGCGCCGGAGATGACGCCGAGCACCGACGGGTGACCCTTCACGATCCACTCCGCGAACATCCACGACAGCGCGGCGGCTGCGGTGGCGACGAAGGAGTTGGTCATGGCGAGGGCTGCGCCGCCGTTGGCTTCGAGGTTGGAGCCGGCGTTGAAGCCGAACCAGCCGACCCAGAGCAGCGAGGCGCCGATCATCGACATGGTCAGCGAGTGCGGAGCCATCAGCTCCTTGCCGTAGCCGACGCGCTTGCCGATCAGCAGAGCGCCGACGAGACCTGCGATGCCGGCGTTGATGTGCACCACGGTGCCGCCAGCGAAGTCGATCGCGCCCTTCTTGAAGATCCAGCCGGCGTCGGCGTTGATCTCGTCGAGCTTGGCCTGCGCCGCGGTCTTCGCAGCTGCGTCACCCGCAGCAGCCAGAGCCTTGGCAGCGTCCTGGATCGCGTCCGGGCCGGGCCAGTACCAGACCATGTGCGCGATCGGGAAGTAGATCAGCGTGACCCAGAGCGGGATGAAGAGAGCGATGGCCGCGAACTTCATGCGCTCGGCGAAGGCGCCGACGATGAGGGCGGGCGTGATCGCCGCGAAGGTCATCTGGAAGCACATATAGATGAGCTCCGAGATGTTGGCGTCGACCGAGAAGGTCGCGGCCTTCGAGTCGGTGGTGACGCCCATCATGAAGGCCTTGGAGAAGCCGCCGATGAAGTCGGAGCCGCCAGTGAAGGCGAGGCTGTAGCCGTACACGGCCCAGATCACGGTGACGACGCAGACGGTGTAGAACACCTGCATCAGCACCGAGAGCATGTTCTTGGAACGGACGAGGCCGCCGTAGAACAGCGCGAGGCCGGGGATGGTCATCAACAGCACGAGCACTGTCGATGTCAGCATCCAGGCGTTGTCTCCCTTGTTGACCGTTGGCTCGGCGTAGGCTGCGGTCGCAGCGAACATGCCGACTGCGAGAGCCGCTAATCCCGCGCCATAGGGACGCTTAAACGTCATTTTATTCACTCCTGATTGGTAAAGGTTGTGCGCGAAATCAAAGGGCCGCGGCATCGGCCTCGCCGGTGCGGATGCGAACCGCATGGTCGAGGTTGATGACGAAGATCTTGCCGTCGCCGATCTGCCCGGTTTTCGCGGCGGACGTGATGGCGTCGATGGTCTTGTCGACCTGGTCGGAGGCGACAGCGACCTCGATCTTGATCTTGGGCAGGAAGCTCACGGCATATTCAGCGCCGCGGTAGATTTCCGTATGGCCTTTCTGGCGGCCATATCCCTTGACTTCCGTCACCGTGAGACCGTGAACGCCGATGGCGGTCAGGGCGTCACGGACTTCTTCCAGCTTGAATGGCTTGATAATCGCCATAACAATTTTCATGGGTCCTATCCCCGCTTGGGCCCGGTCCGGACATGGCCGGGCGTTTCTCGACTGGTTCGCCACGAGGGAGAAATTCACTACGCGGGCACAGCCAGCACCCCTAGAATCAAATGCCGTGCCAGATCGGGCGCGTTGCCTAACGGATTATGAAAACGGGTGTTTTCGCGTTTGACGCGTATCGCGGTGCAGTGCGCTATTACGTCGCGCTCAAAACGTGGTCACGCCTGCTCAAAAAGAATGCACGACAAGCCGCCGACACAATGTTGCTCATGTGTCGGGCAGCTAAAAGGTATTTTGGTACAGGAAACGCTCACCGAAAGGTTTCGCCGTGCCGCGAAATACCAAGCTCTTCGAGTTCGTGCTCACGGGATACGCGGAACGGCCTGAGCAGGATGAACAGGCGAAGTCAGCCGGATACCCATCCGGCTGACGGCCGCGTCGGACCCTCAGGCGGCCTCGCGCTCCGCAAAGACCCGGTCGATCAATCCCCATTCGACCCCCTGCTGCGCGGTCATGAAGTGGTCGCGGTCCAGGGTCCGTTCCACCTCCGGCTCGGTGCGCCCGCAATGCTGGGCGTAGAGCCGGGTGATGCGCCGCTTGGTCTCCTGCATTTCGTTGGCATGGATCAGGATGTCGGACGCCTGGCCCTGGAAGCCGCCGAGCGGCTGATGCACGTGAAGGCTCGCATTGGGCAGCGCGGCGCG